>NZ_JPVQ01000007.1 GCF_000772965.1 Ureibacillus massiliensis 4400831 = CIP 108448 = CCUG 49529
TCACAAAACATCGGAGATGTTAGAAGGTGTGGGTTATTTGACGCTTACAATTTATTAAATGTTGCATCAAGAACAGAAGCCGTATTAGCTGCAAAAGAAAAAAATTTGATATAAAAAAAACAGTCTCAAATATGATTTTGAGACTGTTTTTTATATATTAAGGGGAATGAAATCATCGTTGTAGTTAGTAACTAAGTATCGTGACTCAAGCTCAATTGCAACTTCGTAAAGTTCTTTTCCGTACCTTTTCATCCAGTAATTCACATAATTTGTATTGTAAGCGCGCATATATTGAAGATAAAAAACTAAGTTTTGAAATAAAGCACTTAAAAACTCTTCTTCCGTAAAACGAGACTTAAATACTTGAGTTTGATTTAGTTGGTTTTGTATTTTAAATGTAAGATTCCCTTCTCTTTCTTTAACAAGATAGTAGACTATTGGTTGTGTTAAATCGAGAATCTCTGAATATCCTGCATGTAAATAATTTTTCATAAGCCATAAATAGGATACCCATGGTTCAGTTGTTAAAATTTTCACTGGACTTAGAATTTTCCCATCTTGAATAATTTCTATACAGTATCGGTTATAAATGCTCGATATTTTAGATGAAATTTGCTTCATTTTTAAAGTATTATCTACTCTAATTAACTCTTCTTGTTTTGGAACATAATTAGGAAAAGATACACCTTGTACGTCTTCAATATACGTATTTATGACGATCATTAAAAATCCCCTCCTGAGGCTAAAACTCTTCATAATAAATTTAACACGAATAATTATTATTTTACGACAGGGTAATACCGATATTTCAAGGGCATATTACCGAAACACTATATGTCGGTGTCATATCGTCAGTTAATTAGACCTACTATTATTACATCAATAGGTATTTTCTTCTATTTATTGATAAAAACAATTTCTTTTCGATAGGAGATATAGAAAATTTTGTGTTCTTTTGGGGAAAGCTAATAATGGAATAGGTTTAAACATCTATGTGAAAGAATTCAGAATTGAATGGTGGATTTTCATGAATGACAATTTAAATGAAAACTTAGAACACTACAACAATGAACCATCTCTTCATATAAATGATCAAAATTTAATAAACAGCTTACTTCCTCATTACGAAAATACGGACATTGGTATATGGTGTTTTGAGATTGACACAGAGAACTATTCAGTCATGTCTAGAGGTATCGAATATATCTCAGGATATCCTAAAGAAGCATTAGAAAATGAAATAGAATGGACCTCTCTTGTACATCCAGAAGATTTACCTAAATTCCTTGAAAATAACAAGTATTTAGAAAGTGGAAAAATTTCACGACAACAATACCGAATTATTGATAAACACGGTCGTGTTAAATGGCTGCAAGATTTTACAATTCCAACAATTGATACTAATGGTAGGCTTATTAAAATTGATGGTATCACTTCAGATATTACCGAGCAGAAATTAATGGAAGAGAAGCTGAAATTTTTATCAGAATATGATCCTTATACGAAATTACCTAATCGTAGAAAATTTTTTAATGCCCTTGAGACTCGTTTTCATAAATACGAGGATAAAAATCGTAAATTCGCTGTCATGACTATTGATATGGATAGATTTAAATTCATTAACGATACTCTTGGACATGAAATTGCTGATGAATTATTTAAAGAAGTAGCTTCTAGACTTAATAATTTATTATCACCATATGACTTATTGGCTCGATACGGTGAGGATGAGTTTGCAATATTAATTGACACAATCGAATCTATCGAGTCTATTACAACAATTGCAGAACGAATGATCAATGCTTTTAAAGAACCTTTTTACATCGAGAACTATCAGCTATATGCAACAGCAAACATCGGCGTCAGCACTTTTCCTGAAAATGGGAATAATAGCATTGAATTAATAAGAAATGCAAATCTTGCTTTATATAAATCACAAAAAGCAGGCAAAAACAAATATCATATCATATCCCATTTAAGTAGTATCCAATCTTTTAAATCCTTCAGCCTTGGACGAGACTTGAAAAAAGCTTTAGAAAATAATGAAATGGTCCTTCACTTTCAACCAAGAGTGGATGCTTTTACAAATGAAATCATTAGTGCAGAGGCATTAATTCGTTGGAACCATCCTGAATGGGGAATCATTTCTCCCATTGAATTTTTAACAATTGCTGAGGAAAACGGATTTATTGAAGATGTTGACAATTGGGTGCTAAATGAAGTTTGCCATCAAATGAAGTTATTAAAAGAACGTCAAATATTAACAGTCCCAATCTCAATAAATATTTCTGCTGTTCACTTTTCCGTTTATAATTGGCAAGAAAAAGTTGCTTCCATTATTGAAGACTACGGAATTGATTCAAAGGATTTAGAGTTTGAAATAACAGAAAGCCTGCTATTAAATAATGACGATTCTGTTCAACACACGCTGAATGCTCTTAAAAGCTTAGGGATTAAAATCGTGCTAGATGATTTTGGAACAGGCTACTCATCACTTTCCTATTTAACACATTTCCCTTTCGATATTATAAAAATTGATAAATCCTTTACCCAAAACATGGTGATTAATGAAAAGGATTTATTTATAGTAAAATCAATTATTTTCATGGCAAAGGGATTAAATATTAAGGTAGTAGCAGAAGGTGTTGAAACGCTTGAACAATTAAAGCTTCTCAAGGAAGAACAATGTGATGAAATTCAAGGGTACTTATTTAGTAAACCTGTGCCGATTGAAGAGTTTATTTCTTTATTAAAGAAAAAATCTTTAAAACCACTTGATCCAAGTGTAAAAGGTGCTGAGAATAAAAGAAAATATAATCGTATTGAATTACCATATCCACTTGAAGCAGAAATGCGACTTGTTTCCTTCGCTGGCCAATCATTACAATTAGGAAAATCGCATGCATTAATACAAAACGTGAGTATTGGTGGGTTACGTTGTATAACAAATCTTAATTTACCTGTACGTGGGGATATCCACCTGCAATTTGATACTGAAATTTTAGATCAAGCAATTCGCTTAATTGGGAAAGTTATTTGGAAAGAAGAAATGAAAGAGGACTTATTTGTTTATGGAATCGAGTTTGTACAAAATGATGAAAAACAGCCCTCATTTAAGATTTTATTAGATCAATTAAATGATGAACTAAAAAAGGAAAATGGAGTCTTTCTTAAGAAAATGATAAAGGGAGATATTACGGTTTATTTTAATAAGCAAAAAAAGTTCTTTTAGCATTGTACACGAAAAAAGCTCAGGGACGCCTGAGCTTTTTGTGTTTTAATAGGACAAACCATAGTTAAATTTATATTCATTTCCATTCGTATCACGATAAATATAGGAAGGGTCCTCTCTAAATCCTGGTACGTCACCTAAATCTCTTTTTACAGCTTTAGAATCGGCTGGTATAGTAAATGGTAATTTTCCAGCTGGATTGAATTTCCCCCTTAAAACATCAATTAAACTTTCTATTTTTACACCAAAAGTTGCTACAATACTTGCAGCATTCGGTTCGAATTCATTAATCAACCATGGATTTTTAAAATCAATCGCTAAAATCGTCGGTATTTTCTTTTGAATTTCATTTATTCGATAGACATTTTCAATACCAGTATCTGGCCCAATCGTTAAAGTACTTTCATTTTGACTAAGTGGATCGATTTTTGGCATTACCAAAATAAACGCATGAGTCGCCTCATCAATATTATCTGTTAAGGAAATGTTCGGTGCATAGTTTTGGAAGATTGTTTTTAAATCAAATGTTGCTTGACCATTTTCTCCTGCTGGAAACATTTCAACATAAAGTTTTATATGTTGAAGTTTATCATCTGTAAGTGGTAGTACATTGTCGTTATTTTTTAGCAAAACAATTGATTTGCGATGAGCTTCGTCTGCCTTTTCTTGCGATTTTGAATCATTTACAATTTCAAGAGCTTTCTCAGGATCAACATATGGATTTTCAAATAAGCCTAGTTCCATCATTTCCGTAATCAAGTATTGCGCAGATTGGTCGACTAACTCTTCACTGACGAGTCCTTGATTAACAGCCTGAATGATTGGCATAGGATCTGTAGCACCTGAAAATAAGTTCGTACCTGCTATTAATGCTTTTGCATATTTCTCTTCTGGGGTTAAATCCATTGCCCCCCATGCCTTTTCTTGTACCGTCCCTAAATCTGAATTGACATAGCCTGAAAAGCCTAATTCCCCTCTTAAGTAATCATTGATAAAGAATTTATTCAAAGCAAAACTAACTTCTTCAAATTGTTCTTTTGCATTTGTTGGGGTTAAATTTTGATGAACACTTTCATTGCTTGGATACGCGATGTAAGGCATGATTGATGCAGCATTTGCCTGAATCGCGGCTTTAAACGGAACTATATGGTACCTTAATAGACTACCTTCAGTTGTGTAACGATTGTATAACTCTTCCTCAAGTTGCGGTGTCTTTCCAAAATCACGGACACCACCGCCAGGAAAATGACTTATCGTTGTTGATACTCTATTTCCTTGATACCCTTTTACGATTCTAGAAATAATATCGGATGTTAAAGCGGGATGCTCCCCAAAGGTTTCCTCAACGTTAAACCACAGTGGATCCGTTGCAACATTTGCAGAATAACCAAAAAGCTTACGAATACCCGTTGCACGAAATTCTCGGCTTGTAATACGTGCAAAATCCTCTATTAATTTTAGGTCTCGTGTTGCAGCTAAACCTAGAGGATTCGGCCAAAATGAAAATTGTCCACTATTTCCTTGTAGTGGTGAGACTGTCTGATTGAAACTTGAAATATGATTTCGAGGATAGGAAATCATTACAACGGGTATTCCTAACCTAGACCATTCAACTGCCTCTTGTAACTGATTATGATAGTTGGCTATTACATCTGCTCTTACTGAATCACGAATAATAAAATAACGTGTTCCTTGGTCTAACTGTTCGTTTGGTTGTGCTAGTAGCCCGTTTTCGAATTTTGGAAACTCAGGAATTAATAATAAACCAGCTTTTTCATCTAGCGTCATTTTTGATACTAGATCTTTTGCACGCTCAGAAGCTGAAAGACGCCAATCCTCATATGGATCGAGTGTTTTATTTCCATTCAAATCTTTGAATGTTAGTCCATCAATTGACAACGTCTTTTTTATTTTAAATCCTAGCTCAGGCTGTTTAATCTTTTGCCCATTCGCCTGAATTTCTGGCATTGCTAAGGACACTAGTAGTATGACAGTTATTCCTAAGACTAAAAATTTTTTTAAACTAACCATCTATTCCCTTCCTTTACTTATCACTTCCCAATTATTTTGCCTTTACTTTTTGGTTTTATGTATTGGGAATTGGGTGAAGGAGGAATATAAAATATCGAAATAATTCAAAAGTTGAAGTAACAAGGAATCTTAAATTATAAAAAGTCATCGAAAATCTATATGACAGAAGTATTAACCAAAGAACGAGGATCTCTTCTTTTGAATTTGGCACTCATGTTATTTCTAATTCATAATCTTATTTTCTTCAAAAAGTGAAATGATGCTGTGAGACTTTACTTCTACTAATCCTTTATCTGTTAAGCCCAGCTCTGGTACTGTTGGAAGAGAAATAAAAGATAGGCTCATGAATGGCGAAGGAATTTTACAACCCATTTCATAGGTAATTTCATTAAGTGCTTCAATTCTTTCAATTACTTCTGGAGCATCTAAATCACTCATCAAACCAGCGATTGGTAGTGGAAGTACACCTTTTATTTCCCCATCACTTACAGCAACGAGTCCCCCTTGATACTTTTCAACCGTTTTAACTGCTAATGCCATGTCGTCATCATTTGAACCGACAACAACAATATTATGATGGTCATGAGCAACACTGCAGGCTAAGGCACCATTTGAAAATCCAAATCCACGGACGAAGCCGACTCCAACATCACCGTTTACACCATATCTTTCAACAACAGCTAGTTTAAGAATATCTTTTTCTAAATCAGTACACACTTTTCCATCTTTAATAGGTAGATTTTCTATACTTTTAAAATTAATAATTTGATCAGGATAAATATTTATTGTTTTTACTTCAATGCTATCTCCTATTGCTAGGACCTCGAATTTATTTGTTCCAAAGTCATCACTTAATTTTACTGTTTTAAGTAAATACTCCGGATATATTCCTTGCTTTGAATTTTCAAGAATCTTTCCATTCTCAGCGACTAGTTCTCCATGGAAAAATACATGTGTAGGGCTTATATTCTTTAAATCCTCAACCAATAAAATATCTGCCCACTTCCCAGGCGTAATTGACCCTAGTATGTGATCAATTCTAAAATGCTTAGCCGTATTAATAGTAGCTATTTTTAAAGCTTTTAATGGATCCAATCCAAGCTCAATTGCTTTGTTTACCATGTAATTGATATGGCCCTCATGTTTGATTTCATGTGCATGTTTATCATCTGTACAAAAAAGAATGTATTCTGTTGGTAATTTATGTTCTAACACTCCAGTTATCAAAGTTTCTATATTTCTTTCTGTGCTTCCTTCTCGAATCATAACCGTCATTCCTAGACGAATACGTTCTAAAAGCTCCTCGTAATAAACACATTCGTGATCATCGGTAAGACCCGCTAATGCATATATGTTAAGGTCATCCCACTGAAGTCCAGCTGCATGACCATTTGCAATTTTGCCTAATCTGTGAGCTGCGTTTATTTTCTCTAAATATTCCTCCTTCATTCCTAAGACCTTTGAAGGATCAAGCTCACCCATGCTAACAGAATAGCTTTCTCCTAATAATTCCGTAACTTCCTCCAGTCCCATGACACCACCAGTAGTCTCTAAGCCTGGTGCAGTCGGGACACGGGATGGAACTTCTAAAAACATATTATATTTTATTTGTCCTTCTGAAGCCTTCATTAAATCTCTTACACCTTCAAGACCCGCCACATTACCAATTTCCATTGCATCCGTAAGCAAGGTAGTTGTTCCGTGTGGTACAATAACATCACCCAACGCTTCTGGTGTTAAAAGAGTTGGCTCAATATGAATATGTCCATCTATTAGCCCCGGGATTAAATATTTTCCTTTGCAATCAAACTCCTCCTTTGCTTTAAGTTTATGTTCATGATGAATTGCGATAACTCTTCCATTTTTTATATATACACAACCACTATTAAGCACTTCTTCTGTATGGATAAATACAACTTTGGCATTAAGCAATACCAAATCTGCAAACTCAAGCCCTTTTACAGCAAGTAATTCCTCTTTCATTTCTGTTATATTTCGCATTGATTATTCCCCTTATTATTATTTATTGGCTATATCCTGTTGAATCATGATTTTTACCGCTTCTATACCTGTTTTAATAGCATCGTCCATTGATATCTCTTTTCCTAGATGTTCACCTGCAAATTGATTATCACTAACTTGCACTAAGCAACCTGCCCGAACTTTTTTAATATCAGCAATTGTAAACAGCACTGCTGCTTCCATTTCAGATACGAGAACTCCTGCCTTTTGATAAGCATTCCAACGTGCAACAATCTCATCGACCATCGGAAATGTTTCCGGTCTAATCTCAGTATAAAAAGCACTTTTTGACTGAATAATCCCAAAAGTATGAGGCATATTTAATCGTTTGGATGCGTGAATCAAAGCATTCACCACATCTAAATGAGCTACAGCTGGGTACTCAACTGGTAAATAATAAGGTGATGTACCATCATCACGAACTGCCCCTGTACTAATAACAAGCGAACCTGGTATAAGTTCCTTTTGAAGTGCACCAGACTTTCCAACTCGTATAAAGGTATCTGCTCCGATTTCTATTAATTCTTCCATAGCAATCGCAGCGGATGGGGCTCCAATACCAGTAGAACACGCAGATACCTTCACGCCATCAAGATAACCTGTGTAGACAACATACTCTCTATTTTCAGCAACTTTTTCTGCATGATCAAAGTATTTTGCAATCTTTGGAACTCTGCCTGGATCCCCTGGTAAAAATACATAACGTCCAACATCGCCCTTCCCACAAGCAATGTGATATTGTTTTCCCTCAGCTACTAAATTTCGTTCACTCATTCTTCTTTTCTCCTTTCAAAGTCTATTATTTTGGTAAAAATTCTGTAGTAAATGCTTGTGTTTCATCAAATGAATCTTCAAGTAAACCCGCTTCTACCAATTGTTCTTTTAATATCTTCCATCGTTCTCCAGACATATAGCCCATACCATTGGTTTCTGCATCCCCCCCAAAAATAAATTCCCTAGATTGATCTGCACTATAATTGAACATTTCTAAAGAATAATCAGGATTAAACTCTTGAATATAAGGATTTATTTCTTCTGAGTGATCTTTGTAATAGTTGTAACCATCCACAGACGCCTTTACATAAGCCGCTACAATGTCTGGATGTTTATTCATATAATCTTCTGTTGTAAACAAGGTCATTACATATGGGTTATAACCTGCAAAGTCTGCAATTAGATTGCTTTCATATCCAAAATTCTCTGCTTCAAGAGAGAAGGATTCACTTGTTATATAGCCTTGATTAGCAGATCCTTTTTCTGTCATGAATGGAGATAAGGAACCCGTGTAAGTCATTTCGTTTACATTCTCTGGATTAAATTTTGTTTTAATAAATTCCCAATATGGGAGGCCAGGAATTTTATATAATGTTTTATTTGATAAATCTGTAGGTGTATTTAATACATCGCCTTCATGTGTAAATAAAGCTAGCGGATTCTTCTGAAAAATCGTTGCAATGGCTACTAAAGGGATTCCTTCTGATCTAGCAATTAAAATTTGATCTGCATCTGCCATTCCAAACTGATGCTGACCAGTTGCAACAAGCTGAATTGCTGAAACTTGTGGTCCACCTGATTCAATTGTCATTTCAAGACCTTCATCCTCATAATAACCTTGGTTCATAGCAGCATATAATCCACCATGTTCTGCTTCTGCAAACCAGTTCGTAACCTGTGATACCTTTGCCAGCTCTTCATTTTCCACTTGTGTGCTTTCTTTTGTCGTATTCTCACTCGTTAGATTAGATTCACTATTTGAGCATGCTGTAAGGATTATTAATAGTAAAACGGAAATTATGAATAAAAACTTTTTCATACTAACGTCCTCCCTATTTTTAGTTTGTATTTATATTAAATAGCTAAAGTTTTTAAATTTTGTATCACCTCATTTTTAAGATTTATATATATAAAAAAAGAGCCGTAAAGGCAGAAAAATCTTTCTACCTTCACGGCTCTTTCCTTCCGTAAACAGAGGGTAAGCTTCCGAATAATCATCTATTATAGAAAAAACGATTATAACGCTTTTTCTACAATTAATGTTTTCCTATTTTATTTCAAAGCAAACTACAATACAAGACATCACTGCCTTTGGATCATAGTCTCCGAATAATCCTATTACTTTAATATTGTAGAGTGCTTCTAATTCTTCTTTGATTCTATTTTTGTACTTTGTTGATAATGCAGCATCTAAAGCCGATACTAATTCACCGTACTCTTCACTTAACGAATCTAAAGCGACAATTCGCTTTGTTCCTGCTAGAATAATGATTTTATTATCAGATATATCAATTTTCTGATCATGTACTCCAACACCAAAAATTTCTTGATATACTTTTATGTTTAGACGTGCGACATCTTTATTAGAAATTTGGATTATCATTATTACCAGCTCCTTGAAAAGCTAATACAATAATAGTAGCAATAGTTAATAAATAGCGCCATTTCCTTGTAAGCTTTTCTGACATGTTTTTTATTTTTGAAATTCCATTTTTTGTGAAGGTGTTTCAAAGGAAATACTTAAAAACGAAAATTATATAAGAAACATATAATTTTCCTAGTTTTCTAAAAAAATAGAATAAGCTTCTTAAAGCTTTGAAAGAAAAGATTTAAGAAGCTTTCTAACTATTTTTTAGTTAAAGGTGCGTAACTCTTTAGATACTAAACTCAATTATTACTGCCTTGTGTAGTTTGTTACTAAATTATCGATCAAGCTTCGCATAATGTACAGCAAGTTCATAGGCAATGGCAGTATAATCACCAGGCTTCAAGATACCTTTGTTATGGTTTTCAATCCATTGTGGCTGATATCTTAATTCCTCAACTGCTTTTTCTACTAATAATTGTTTAGTAGCTGGTGAAATTACGCGCATTAAATATTTATATCTCATCGTTGGTGAGTAAAAATCCAAATCATCAACAACTCCGTTTCGACTTAGTCTAAGAAACTTTCCAAGTGCCTGAGCAATCAATTTACCTGCATTTTCTAACACATTCCGATCTCGCAGTTTTTTTATATCAATACTAGAATCCATGAAACCACCTTCAATTAATATTGCCGGCATTAACGTTTCTCGCACAATGTGTAAGTTTGCACGTTTAATCCCTCTGTCACTTAACCCATATGCTTTCACAACAGCAGGATGAATTGCTTCTGCTAATTTTAAACTTTCAGAACCAGGATCTGTATATACATAAGTTTCTACACCAGTATGTGTACCCCACCCATTACCTGAAAGAGCGTTATGATGGAAAGAGATATAGTAATCTGCACCCCAAGAATTTGCACCATCCGTCCTTGCATCTAACGGTACGTCTTCTTCTCCTGTTGGATCATCAAATCGTTTGAGTGTTACATCATCATATAATTCTAATTCTTTTGCAAATGCCCGAGCAACTTGATCATTAAAAGTCCATTCACGTTCATCATCTGGAGTCCGTTTTCCAGGGGTATTTATTCCATGGCCTGCATCATATCCAATTTTAACCATCATTCATCACCTTTTGGTTTATCATATGCCAATGCTTGATTACTGCCACTACTACCCTATTTCGTCAGGCCTATAAAGTAGGGATTCTACGATTTTGTAACATAAATGTAAAATAAAAACCTTCCTCATGTGGAAGGTTAATGTGGAAAGTTAAGTAGAAAAGGCTCATTTTCTAATTGTTTATTCTTTAAATCAATATCTTTTCGATTTGGGGAAATATTATTTTAATTACGTAATCCACTGAATTATATAAGATGCAAAAACGGATTGTAGCATTGGAAAAAGAAATAAAAGAGATGAAGACAGGGCTATAGTGTTTTCTATTCTTTACAGCTCATACCCTGCTTAGCGTACGGTTTGGAGGTTTGGAGGTTCGAATCCCTCCTGGGACGTTACGTCATTAATGAGCACATCTGTATGCACCATTACCGATGCTTTGATTAATAGGATATCACTAGAGTTGATAAAATGATTTAATCATAGATTATTAGCTTATTCATGGAACACAACTATTTTCAATTAATTTGGTTCAATTAAGATAAAAAAATAATGCGACTACAATGCTTGGGAGTCCGATTAAAACGGATTGCAGGCTCCTATTAGTTCTTTGCACTCTATCTTCATCTGATTCGGTAGAAAGATTTGCTCTCAAACGATCTCCACTTACAAATACTCCTGATAAGAGACAAGCTACCCCAAGAAAAAACACCCAATGCCACCTGTAATAGTAGGAACCATTTCAACACCCCATATTAATATTGCCATTGTCACACCTAACAAAGTGAATAAACATCCAATCAATAAATATTTCATATTATCCCCCCTGGTTTAAATAAGGATATGGAGGTGATTAGATTCATTTTCGCTTGAATTTCTTCATGAAAATGGATATTTTTTAAATGAAGGTAGGAGTTTATTTATTTAAATAATAAAACTTCTTAATATACCCCGTTTGTATATAAATAAATCCCCTTTAATTACCAACACACAATAAACCTCTAATATATTACAATTATGGTTAGAGGTGAAAAAATGAGGAAAATCAAAAACGTTTCTAAAACAGTTGTAACATTAGGACTAGTCGGTGGAATACTAGTTTCTTCACTGGGGGATAACACCGCATCTGCATCAGAAGTCCATTATAAAGATGTAAAATTAACTGATAACTTCTACGATTCAGTAGAATATCTATTAGAAGAAAATGCAATTAGTAAAACATTACCTAATTTCAGACCATATGAAAATATTACTCGTGGTCAATTTGCTAGTATTTACTCAAAACTATATCATCATACCTTCCAATTAAAAGGTTTAGGTAATACTAAATTTAATGATGTTCCAAAAACTAACCAATATTATGAGTTTATTGATATGCTAGTTAGAAATGGAATTATGAGTGGTTATGGTTATTGGGCAGATACATTTGGGGTGAATGATTCTTTAACTCGTGGTCAATTAGCTGGTATTATAGTAAACTACCACCTTCCAGCTATTTCTAATGAATTATATGGAGAACGTGGCGGTGAAGTATCTGATATTTTTGATGGTAAAGACTTTAAAGGTCAATGGGGAGAAGCTTTAGCAACCCTTGATTATTTAGGGATTATGAGTGGTTATAGCGATGGTAGTTTTAAACCTAATGAACCTATTAAGCGCTCGCAATTTGCTAACATAATGCATAATATTGAAAAATTTAAGGAATCAGATATAGTTTTTGTTGGTCACAGTAGTATTAATTGGAAGTTTGAAGAAGTAGGCTTAACTGAAGAAGAAGCTATAAAGTTGATAAAATCATTTGATAATGATGTAATAACATTCATTGATGATTATGAAATATATAATAGTTATCCTTTAGGAAGAAATTTACCCGTATATATCTTTAACCTAAAAGAAGGTACATTTACCGTTGATAATCTCAAAATTACAGTTGAATTTGTTGAGAATAAAATTATTCCACAACTTATCGGTAGATGGGAATATACTGTTGAAAAGATCGAAAGTGAAGTACAGAATACAACAACTAATGATACCGTGACTATTGTTACGGAAACAAAATAATATGTTAAATGTAATCCATGAGAGTATAATTTCTCGTGGATTTTTTTATCTTTAAATCAATAAACCTTTTTAGATTTAGCTTGCCCAATATAGTTGGATCAACAAAATATTTTTATTCGTGAATCCAAAGCTGTTTCAGAATAACTGAAAATGCTTGTTCAATTTAAATTATTTCGCTTTTCTTGCTGCTTTTTCATTTGAATTAACGGCTGTTCAATTTGAGCGTCAAAAATCCCCTTCTTTTTAGACAAAAGAAAAAAGCACCTCCACATACAACTCATTAGTACAGAAACTCGACTGACCGAGCCCTGTAAAATTGAATCATAAGCGAAAGTGCTTATTTCTCTAAGTATAACGTTATAAAACTGTACGTCCCAGGAGGGATTCGAACCCCCGACCGTACGCTTAGAAGGCGTATGCTCTATCCGGCTGAGCTACTGAGACAACTACGTTTCTTTGAATTTAGGGATTCGGTCAAATTACGTTCTTAGACCGAAAGTATCTTGGAATCAATGGTAACATTATTGAAGTTTAAAGTAAATCATGATTCCTTCATTCCCTGAGAGTGCATTAGGTTAATAAAATATCTATATAAGATACCTCACCTAATATCGGAAACAATAAGTGTAGCTCTTAATTGCATATTGATTCTTATCCTGTATATGCGATTCATAATAGTCTGATTTAAATTATTCCCCTGAGTGATAAATAGTCACTCCAAATATTTCTTCCCAAAAATCTGAGTAAGCTAAATCAAATATAATCCCCTCATACTCTTCATAGAAGCGTCCTTCCAACTTTTCAGTAATATTCTCATCTAAGAATTTTTTAAATTCCCATATTTCTTCATTTATTTTCCGAATTTGTGGATGTTCTTCATTGGGTTCCCAACCGTCTTCGAACTTCACAAACCCCCTATTTTCAAGTTTTTTTAGTTCATCATTTGCACTCGGAGAATATAACCCTCTTTCATCACTTTTTCTTGCATCATATCTATATGCATGAAAAAGTACACTTGGAAGCACATGAGGTAATTTACTAATAATCGCTGCTACTTTATTTGACTTCTCTTCGAATCTATCCCATTCATCCATTTTAGAGTAATCGTACTCTTTGATTTCTTTCTTGTTTTTCATTTGTCTTAATGCTTCATTTTCTTCTTTCAATCTATCTAACTCTTCTTCAGCAAGTTCATATGCTTCTTTATATTGTTCTATATCTTTTTGTAGTTTTTCAACTGTCGTTGCAGATATGACTACTCTATTTTGCATAGCAACTTTAAATGGTTCTAAGTAACTTTTATAAAATGTATTAGCCCTTTTGGTAAACCTTGGAATATTTACAGTACCTACTCCTCTATCAATCATTGCTTGAGCTAATCTAACAATATCCTCTTCAGAATTTAAAATTAAATTTTGCAACCAAGAACTAAAAGGAGTATTTTGTAATGCATTGTGTTTAAGGGGAGGAATTATTACAGGTACTAAAGCTTTTTGATTTATCCATGTAGCTCCTAATTCACATAAACAAAATTGACTTTCCAAAAAATTAGGTGTTATTAATGGTAAGACTATATTAGCTTGTTCCATTCCTTTTCTGATACTCTCAATCCAATCTTCGCCCACTTTAAGCTCTTCATCAGAAGTAAGAAAGAAATTCTCTCTATGTAAATTAAATTGATTCTGAAGTAAATCCATTAATGCAATTGCCAAATCTCCATCTTTAGAGGAATGGCTTATAAAAATTAAAGTCATTTCTATCATCTCTTCCTTATTAAACAAATATTAACAAAATTATACCTTTTAAAATAATTAGTGTACATAAAAAGGTTTAATCACTTATTTAATATTGCAATATTATTATTTCTTCTCACGTAAGAATTTCAAAAGCCCTTATTATAGTAGATACTAATTTATTATTTATTTTCATTTCACGATATAACTTTTCTCTTAAAAGAGAACCAGATACGCTACGCAAAGTTCCCACAACCTTTAAATACATTCATTGTATCTATTGATTAATTACATTCGTGAAAAACACTTTGCCCTTCAACTAATTTTGTAAGATAATTGAGTTAATGGAATATTGGAATGTTTATAAGGACTCCTATTGGAGAAGTGAGGTGATCTTCAATTGAACATTAGTGAGGAGGAATATTTTCAAGAAAGATTAGACGACCAAATCAACTGGTACGACAAAAAGAGTGCTCGATCCCAAAAATTATATAAGAGTCTTAAAGGTATAGTAATATTCCTTTCAGCTTCTATTCCATTTTTTGTAGGTTTTATCTCAGATTTTGAGTTTTGGGAAATTGTCGTCAGTGCTATTGGGGTAAGTATTGCTGTAATTGAAGCTTGGTTAGGTATAACTAAATACCACGAACATTGGATTGAGTATAGAAGTATTTGTGAAACATTAAAACATGAGAAGTACATGTATTTAACTAGAACAGGCGTGTATGATAATGAAAACCCATTTAAGGTACTTGTTGAGCGAGTAGAGAGTATCATATCCAAAGAAAACGTAAATTGGGCTAGTTTAAATAATATCCAAAATGCGGAAAAATAGAATAAAAAAATATTGTTTATCTAGCTGTAAATAGATATCTATTATTTTGAAATGAATAGGGAAGATTTCTTAAACTTCCCCTTCATTCACCCGATAAGTTATTTCTTGAAAAGTTTTATAAGTCATATACATTCCATTTACTCCCAAAGAAGTTATCACAAACTTATAAAACATGTAATCAAGCTCAATCCCTATTGGGTTTCCAATATAAACAATTTTCTTATTTATTTACAACAAATTTGAAATCCAATTATAATAAATAATACCTTTTTGGTTTTAATGGTCTATATCTTATTAACTTCTGCCATCTAAATAGTTTACCTATACTATATATCTATAAATTTTTTATAATCTCGTTAATCAGATATTAATGGCGATTTAGATAGAAGCATTTCCAATCTCTTTATTTGATTTTCTGTCGTTTCTTTTTGCCAGTTTCCATTAGCGACTTCTTCTGCTCGTTTCTTAATTGTTTTGTATTTCTCTAATTCTCCTAAACCAAAAAAAGCTTCTTCCAAAGTAGCTAGTATCCAATACTTATCGTTTCGATTTTCCAAGTCACTGTCCAATAACTTTTGACATATTTTTATTACTTGCATACGAACTCTTTTAGCTAAAACAAAATCTGCTATAGCATCATTTCCAGAAGATTGATATCCTCTTTCATTTAACATATAAGATAGATTTATCCCATTATAGTAGTCATTTTGAATAACAAAACCCTTTTGGTAAAACATAATCGATTTATCCAAGTAAATAGATTCCTTCGTTTCTTCCCATAACCTTTTATAAATTGCTCCTGCCAATCCTAATGTTTCAACGTCATGTGTTTCCTCAATGTTTAACGGTCTTAATGTCTCTAACGCTTCTAATAATGCACTTTTATGATCCGGGTATTTTGATTTATAAGTTGTTAAAGCAAGTCTTTGTCTAAGGTAACTATTTTTATTATCAATAGTTAATGCAGATCTAAATAGTGCCTTCGCTTCAATGAAATTACTTTGATTCATAGCATGATTGGCATTCTCTATTATTTTGCTTAAAGTATGTTGGATGCCTTCATCATTAACATTTTGTTGATCCAAGAATTTCAATTCTGGAAATTTCAAATCCTTAAGGAAAGTATAAACAGGACTATCTACTTGTGGATTCTCAAGTATCTTATTAATTGTTTTCTGTAACTCTTTCTTAAAACGAATTACTTCACTATATCCGATATCTTTACCAAGATGTTCATATTGATATATAAGAGTATGACTAACATCAAAAGGTGGGATTAATTCTTTCTCTGAAATGGCAATTGTAGTATACGGTCTAAGAGCATGTCTTACCCCCAACTCATAGAACGCATTAGGATTGTAAGTTGAAAGATCTGCTATAACAATATCACTTGTCAATATATATTTGTACATGGGAATATCTATATTTCCAGAATGCCTTATTTCATCTGCTCTTTTACAAATAATACCCATCTCTGTAACTGCGGGTTTAATAATATTTTCGTAAGTTTTATCCAAATCTAGAACTCTTCCACTACTAAAATCGGTTCTAATACCGTAACCCATGATTACAAAGCAAGTTTTCTCCTTCATCATTTCTCCACCTCAATATTAATAACCTAGTTTAGTATAGACACTATTTTTATAGGAATAGTTACCAGTTTTATTCATCTGGTAATTTTCTAAAGCATATTTTATTATTTTAGGTGAAAATGGTACGAAAATAGCACCTATATCACGAATTACCGGTGGACAAGTTTCTCTTACCATTTCACGTGACCCATCTAAATTAACCCCAATAATTGTGCACCCCTTCTCAATTGCAACTTCAGCTTCCCATTTTACGTATTTGTACTTATATCTCGTATCCTTTCCAATTAATAATATATATTTACCAGCAAGATTGATTCTTTCCCTGCATTTCCTCTTAATATAAGACTCATTATCAGAATGAATCTCTGTATGAAGCTGACAATTAGTAAAGTTAAAATCAATATTCGTATTATTTTTCCAAGCTAACATTAATCTATATTGTGTAATATCAGTACTACTAAATCCAACAAAAGTCCGGGGTAATCCCATTGTACTTCCTCCCTATAAAATTTTTGTGTAAAAATTTCGAAATTATAACTTATAATCATTTATCCGTTACAATCAACCTACACTTCACCTTGAATTATACCAAAGATTAACAATTTATTAAAACCAACATTCAATTTTAACCAAAGAATGGCTTAATAAAGTCTATATTTTTTACTGCATTAGTTATAAGAATTATGCACTGTATCTTTTCTACCAATATTTAATATCGAAAGATAATATTCACCAATATTATTACTATTTCATGGTGTGTGAGTTAACCGACTATGGGTTTACCCTCAATCAATGGTCCAGAAAAATGTGGAAATATACCCCGTACCTAAACATAAAGAAAGAGACCCTTTTGGGGTCCCTAACTAACTTACTTGTTGGTGTTCTTTAATTAATTTATCAAGGGTTGGTCTTGATATTCCTAGTTCTTTTGCAAGTTGTGACTTTGATACTTCACGATTCATATATCTGTGATAATGTTTTGAAAAGTCTGGGATTGACACTTCTTTTCGACCTTTATATTTCCCTTCTGCTTTAGCAATTGCAATGCCTTCACGTTGTCTTTCAAGCATATTTTCACGTTCAAAGTCATTAATAGCACTAATCATCTTTAGCATTAGTCTGCCTGTTGCTGTTGAGGTATCGATCTGTTCTTTAATCGATACTAGTTGCACACCTTTTGATTCTAAAAGTTCAACTAATTCTAACAGGTCTTTTGTGGAACGTGCTAGTCTTGAGAAGTCTGCCACATAAATCGTATCACCTTCTCTAGCAAACTCTAACATTTCTTGAAGCTTTGGTCTGTCCGTATTTTTTGCCGAAACCTTCTCTTGGTATACCTTATCTATTTGATACTGTTTCATAGCTTCTACTTGTCTTGCTTCATTTTGTTCTATAGTTGATACTCTTATGTATGCCATATTCATTTCATCTTTCCCTCTTTACTAATCTGATGAATTAAAGATAACATATTGCAAATTTAGAATCCATAATACCATTTACATTTTGTAAAATATATTATTTTTATTACTTTAAATTTACAAAATTTCAATATATACAAGTTGTAAACTTAAAGCACGCTCTAGATTTACAAACTTATAGTTAATAACATCTTCAAATAACTGAGATCTCTGTAATTTTGACATCTCTTTTTAGACACTACTTAAGTTCAACAGTCTCTTACTACCACTCTACATTTGCCACATTTTGGAACTGTCTAATACAACAGTTTTATACTATCATTATTAATTGAGGTGAAGGAAAGACATGAACAAATTAACTAAAACATTATCAACAGTAGGATTAGCAAGTGCAGTATTATTCTCTTCAATGGGTGGAGCATCAGCATCAGAAGTACACTACAAAGATGTGAACAAATCTGATAACTTCTATAATTCAGTTGACTATTTACTAGAAAAGAATGCAATCAGTAGCACAATACCTAATTTCAGACCATACGAAAATATCACTCGTGGACAGTTTGCTAGTATCTTTGCAAAGGTTTTAGGTTTAGATGTTACTGACGTTGAAAACCCAAACTTTAAGGATGTTCCTACTACACACCAATTCTATAAATATGTTTCAGCACTTGCGAATGAGGGCATCATCGGAGGTAAGGCTGATGGTACTTTTGGCATCAATGAACCTTTAACTCGTGGTCAGATGGCAGGAATTTTAGCTAAAGCTTATGATATCAAGGAAATCGATACTACAGATTATGAAGGGAAAGCTTCTGACATTTATAGTGGCACATATTTTAAAGGTCAGTGGGGAGATGAACTTGCTACACTTGAAACTATTGGAATCATGAGTGGTTTCGGTGATGGTAGCTTCAAGCCTAACGCACCTATCAAGCGTTCACAGTTTGCTAATATGCTAGTTAAAATGGAAAATATCAGTATCAATGCTTTTGACCATGATTATATTGTTAAACTATTTAAAGACTTAGGTGTATCAGAAAAAGTTGCATATGAAAAAGTGAAGTCACTTAAAGATAATAACACTATGAGTTATTTATACTCTTCAACTGATATGCTTCAAGGCGATTATGATGTTCTATTATCATACAAACATGTATTCGAGTTCAAAAATGAAGGCGAAATTACATTTGACGATATTGATGTTAAACTTGTAGTTACTAATGATTCTAAAAATGGTTGGGGTTTCACTGCTGAAAAGATTGAAGAAGAACCAACTGTAGAAGAACCTACAACAACAAATGATACAGCTACAGTAGAAACTACTGATGCTAAATAATAGTTAATTAAAAATCCATGAGAAAACATATCTCATGGATTTTTTGATTCTTTATACTTATTAAAATCACAGTTTTATTAGTTATGTAATGTTAATATATTTTTAAAAAGAAGAAGATCATCAAATCAGAGACTCTCCTCCGCCCTAAATACTCCGGTAAATCTTTAAATTATTGAATTTCCTTTCTTTACATAGCATTTTTTATATCCTCATTTATTAAACTGATAAATGAATTTATACTCAGTATGCAATTATCTATAGTAAGATTATTTTTTTCTTCTTTTAAAAAATCTAGGAAAAGTTCATCAAAATCTCCTTTTGCTATTCTTTCCATAACTAAGACAGTTTCTTCGGTAAATGCTCCATATAATAATTTTGTATCAAACTGTTCCAACAATCTTAGTTTGAGTACCGGTAAAAACATTTTCATTTCGTACTTAAAATCCTTATCATTTTTCATAAATATATTAAATTGTTTATTTAACCTCTTTGATAGTTGTTGAAATACATATTCATACGAATTTAGCGATAATTTTTTATCAGATATTTCCTTACTAATAATTTCATCTAATTTACCGTTTAATAAATCTCTCAAAATCTCCACATCTAATGATCGATTATAAGGACCGGGAATAATCATAAGATCATACATACAATATAGCTTAGTCTTAACCATACTAATAGTTAGTGACTTACTTACCTCTATATTTTCTCTTCTTATAAATCTTGCGTTTTCTTTATTCTTCAAATTAAATCACTCCATCTTTTTATTCAGTTTCTCTTATTCGTCTGATACACCGATATCTGCACCTTTAAATTTCTCTCTATCAGTTCTATAAATGTACTCTGCCTGCGAAACCGCCCATTCAGCAGTATGTTCCTTATGAATCCATCTTGTACAGAAATTCTTTGTTGTTGTATTGTTAATATGAAAATGAACAAAGTATAGAATTCTTTTTCATACAAAGCTTTGAGGTATTCGACTACCGTTTTTCTGTTTATTTTTGTATTTTTTACAATCTTATCGATGCCAATATATGATAGTGGAACATTCTTATTTGAATCCGAACTATCATAAAACATATTACCAACCATATTGAGGTAGCATGCAAAAATCTTTGGCTTATAATCGCTTTGCATCGAAACTATCTTTTGAATATCTTTGTAAAACACTTTAGCAAAACCCCATTGTTCGTCCTTTCCAGTTGGTTTGATAAAGTAGTTGTTAGAGGGCTTTAAATCGTCAACTAAATTGTCCATTATTGAATCTTCGTAAATTTCAATGTGTCCCATCTCTTGCAATCTAAGTAAGGATTCTTTAGTTCTTGCCTTTGTTTTACTTTGTTCCGTATTCATACCAATGAATTTCATCAAATGAGTAACACCAGTAAAAGCGACTCCTAGAAAGTTGTTTGCTAAAGATTTTATTATTACTAAATGGTAAATATCTAATTCACCACTTTTGCCCAATTTTTTAGTTTCCATTAGTGATTTAGATATTTTAATAAACGATTCTTCCCTTTCTTGCTTTATAGTTGATTTTGTTTCTGTATTCACTTTTCATTCTCCTTCCTGTAATATTTCCACATATATAGAAAGATTTAATAGGTGCTTTTTGAGGGGAGAAAAGGAGGCATTGCCGACTTTCCGCCCTCATTTGTATCTATTATATTTTCTTCTATCTAGTATTCTTCTATCTATTCCCCCTCTGAGATCTCGTGAACAGACAGTCTAAGACTAGTGCTTTTAAAGTTAGGGGGATACCTGTTTTTTAGGTATTATTTTTTTCTACTCAACCCCAATTTCAGGTATATTTTTACGCATTTTCAAAAAACCATACCCAGATTCCGTTCCCTAAAATTTCTTACTTGATTTAAACAGTAATTTACTTGAGTTTTACTTCCGTATAATTTTCTCTACCAATCTCTACTGTTACTTTGTCAAAGCTCCCCTGTGTAATTGGTTTAGCATATTCTTGTAATAGCATTGGTCCTAAAATCTTCCTTGGTATGATTTCAATAACTTCTATTAGGATTTTTGTTCCTTTAGCAATATTGCAACCTTTACATAATATCCAAGCATTATCCTCTATACTAGCTGTATTAGGATTACAGACATTTTGTGGTAGTCTATGGTCTACTTGTAAGTTACTTATGCTATTGCAAATTTGGCAGAATGAACCATACTTTTCGAAGGTTGCTTGTTTTTGCTCCTTGGTGAAATCCCCGCCATTTTCCCTTCGTTTTTTTTCTCGCTTAATATTACATTCTCTACATGCACTTGTTAGTCCATCTTTTTTGCTCTTGTCTTTACTAAATTCTTCTATACTCTTTGTAGCCTTGCATTTGCTACATGTCTTTGTTTTTTCATGCTGTAACACAATTATGCTTCCCTTCTAAATTGATAGCCTCCTTAGCATCATTTAGATTCGGGTTACACTCTCTATTTTTTCCCCATTGTTTTAGATATTATCTTAGAATCTTTTTATTATTAAAATCCTAAGGCTTTCATCCATTTTTCAATTTCAACGTTCTCATTCTTCTCTTCAAATTCACGATTACGTTTATCTATTTCCTCTTGTTCTTCCTCACGATCCTTTCTACTTTTGCCACCTACAATTTCAATTGATTGCCACCATCGAATATAAACTCTCTCCTGTTCTCTTTCATTGGAACAACTTAATATTATATCTACTCGCTTTTGACGACCTCTGTAGTCCCACCACGATACCCATACATCATTCCCTGTAATATTAAGGTGGCTATCCTTATGAACTTCAAAGCCTGTGATAATACAGTTATAATGGATACTCTTCTCTTTTAATGCCTGTACCATTTCATAATTATTAGTAAGTTGTTCAAATTCTTTCATTGTTTTCTCCTTCTACTCATTCATGCCTATGAGACTTTACTTTTTAAATTTGTTGGCATGTTAAATCCCTCCTATTTGAATTAAAATACCGCTTTAGATATTTAATATTATTGAATCCAACCTTTCCCTAAAAAGCACAAAAAAGGAGCGAATCTACACACAACCACTCCTCCAATAGAAAACACACTTAACCCTGTCAAAAATAGGCTTAAAAAAGCCTAAACCTATTGATTATCAATCATAGGTATTAAAACAGTATTAGTGTGCCTCTATATGAGGCGGTTGCATGTAGTTCACTCCTAGCATAGTTAAATTTTATATTATTTTTAAGTTGATAACAAAATCATATTATAATTTCAACTAATTAACAAGATGTAATTATTGGCAATATACTTTTTATTGCTATCGAAAAAATGCTAGTATTTTCTTTGACTATCCTTATTTAAACATATTTATGCATTTATATTTATCATCATGCAGCAGATTTACTTTGAAAAACCTTGCCTCCCTAATCAAGGATTATCATCTTCAATTTCAATATCCTTATCGTGTCGTTTTTTTTTACACCGTGTTGTGTGGAATGAGCTGGAATCATATTCCCTATTAGGAGCAGAAACAATAAAGCCAATTATAAAAAAGTACTACTAAATTATTCAATGACTTCAATGACTTCAATGACTTCAATGACTTCTCTCATTCTATTTGCTCACTATGGATGCCTCTAGAGCCACTTTCTCCATTTTAGCTACTGAGTTAGAGATCTATTAATGTAAATGATACAACTTGCTATGGGGTATAATAATATCTTGCACAAGAATTACACTCATATGTATGAAGATAAAAGATACACTTACTCCATTCGATTAAATATATCTCATTGGTGAAGATTTTTGTTTATTATATCTTGGATTTAATTTTCTAATTAACAAGGTTTCGTATAAATCTAAAAACGAATTTAATATAAAATTGTTCTCGTGTTCAACATAAAAATACCTGACCCTGTAGATGTAGTAACCTTTTCTCTTCCCCCTAAAATGCTCTCCGATTCGTCTTTTTAAATTATGAGATTGCCCGACATACATGATTCTATCTTGCTCGTTATAAATACGATAAACACCTGCTTTCTCTTTAACGTTTTGCTTATAGTCACTAATCATTACTACTCCATCATCTTCTGGAATTTTATATCCCATTCGTTCTATTCCATCCCATTCTTTCATAGCTCCTTCACCTCCGAAAAACAGTATAAGCTATACTGAATTAAAAGTAAACAGAATATTCTGACTAAACAAAAGTATTGCAATTATAATTGCTTTTAATAGTTTTTACAAACGCAATACTTTAGAATGTGCACTAAATCGCTATGCAGATAAATATTGTAAACTTTATAAAAGCCAAAAGAACAGCCATTGACTGTTCTCTTTAAATTTAATAAGTACTATACATTTATTCAATCTTATCTCGAATCCTTATCTTACAAATACTCTCTCAAATCCTTTGCTACTTCCTCAACATCTAAATCAAGATATTGAGTAGTAACTTCTAGATTTGCATGACCTAATGCTTTACTAATTAAAGCAATGCTTGCTCCCTTGTCGAGTAAATTCTTGGCATACGCTCTTCTAATGGCATGAGCATTAATATTCTCTAAGCCAAACTTTTTGCTGTACTTAGTAAGTTGCTTTGAAATTGCATTATTCGTTGATTTAGTATTTAATGCTGTACCTTTAATTGAAACGAATATATTCGTATTACTTTCTCCGTAATACTCCCTTATTTTTCTATTCTGCTTAATTAGAACTTGAAAAAGCTGTATTAATTGGTCATCGATCGGTAATTTCAACAACTGATGATTTTTTAATATTGCTCCATTTAAGGCAAGTACCCTATTATCAAAATCAATATGGTTTTCTTCTAGCTGCCCCAATGTGTTAATGCGAACGCCTGTCTTATACATCGTCAGAATTGCAGTTACATCCCTCAAACCAATAAATGTACTTTTATCAATTAACGACACTAAGATTGCGATGTCATTTGGCTTTGCTCCCTTTTTAACCTTTTTATCTACCTTCACATTGATGGATTTCCAAAAGTTCATACTTAACCATCCATTGTCAAAGCACTTACCTAAGAACGATTTAACAACCTTTAAGCGTGTTAATTTCGTTTGGTTTACTACTCGCATGGAATCAAGCCATGAGTATATTGTATCTACTGTAATTTCTTCTAAATAGGTTATAGCAGTAGCCTTCTGAAAGTTCATCATGATTGTTTTGTAATCCTTGATTGTACGTGGTCGATAGCCGCTCACTTGCATTTGGTTAATAACAGTTCCTAACGCTTCTGAAAAGGATTTGTAACGAACGGCAATTGGTTTTTCACCTTTAATAGTAGAATTAAGTTCTTTGGTTCCCAAAGTGAAATCTACATCAAACAAACCTGTCTTTTTAGTCATAAAAAAAATCCTCCATTTCAATTGAATTGGAAGATAATTTCGGTACTATATAAACATAATTTTTAGGGTAATAAAAAAGGGATTCTGCATCGATGACCGAAGCCCCGACCGAATCCCTAATTTCTCACAACCCCTTATCTAGCAAGGGTTCATCAACGTTTTATTTACGTCCCAGGAGGGATTCGAACCCCCGACCGTACGCTTAGAAGGCGTATGCTCTATCCAGCTGAGCTACTGAGACATGACCTTCATGGATATATTCCATGAGAGACAAGATTTATTATATATAGTATATAAGAGAAAGTCAACGGATTTTGAAAAATAATTTGGATTTTATGAAAATTTTTTCGTTATTGAGATTTTTTCACTTAACATGTAATATTTTCGAGAAAATTTCTTTGCCTACATCATTATATCCGAAAACAGTCCAAGTACTTTCACTAAATTCTACTATCGCATAGCTTTTATCATCAATTCCACGTGGCTTTAGAAGGCTTCCCGGATTAACGAATAATATATTTTCCAAAAGCTCGCAGCCTAATACATGAGAATGGCCAAAAAATACTACATCCGCTTCAACTTCTTTGGCACGGTAAAATAAGTTCATTGTCGTAGATTTTACGTTAAATAAATGACCATGTGTTACAAATATCTTTTTATCAGACACTGCAAAGATCTCTTCATCGGGAAAACGCGCATCTCCATCGCAATTGCCGCGCACCCTTTTTGCGCCCTCAAGATATTCATGATCAAATGGTAACTCACTATCTCCACAATGAATTACTGCATCTACATCCATATGACGCTCTCGAACTGTTTTGATAACTTCTGTATCACCGTGTGTATCACTCATTACTAATAAACGCAAAGAAGCACCTCCTATAGTCATCATATTAAATTATCTTCAATAACGAAAGTTCGAAATTAATATTTAATAATCCTAGACGGCTCCACGATTTTATCGACGTTCGTTACATTTTATTAGATACGATTCATCTTTAAATAGAAAATCCTCAGCTTCTAATAGACTACGAAATCTATTTATGAACAAAGTCTCGTACTACCCTATTTTAACAAATTCGGTAACTCCAATGCCAATTTGCGGATAGCATTTCCACGGTGAGAAATTGCACCTTTTTCTTCGGGCGTTAACTCTGCCATTGAACGATTCAACGCTGGTACATAAAAAATAGGATCGTATCCGAAGCCATTTGTTCCACGTTTCTCATTAAGAATTACTCCTTCACACGTCCCGAACACTGTAAAAGTTTTTAAGTTTGGACCTGCAATGGCTAATGCACAACAGAATCTTGCAGTACGTTTTTCCTCAGGGACACCCTGTAATTTTTCTAACACTTTCACGATGTTGGCTTCATCATCATGATCCCCTGCATAGCGAGCAGAATACACACCAGGCTCTCCGTTTAGTTCATCAATTGCTAATCCGCTATCATCTGCAATTACGATTTTACCGAGCTTATTAGCTAATGTTTCTGCCTTTAATACTGCATTTTCTTCGAAGGTTGTTCCCGTTTCTTCTATTTCCATATTTGGTGCAACATCGAACATTGTTACAACTTCATATCCTAGTGGATTAAATAACGCTTCGAAATCCTTTGCTTTTCCTTTATTTTTTGTTGCAATGACTACTTGTTTCATTATTGTTTCCTCCCTCTACATACCTTCAATGGCTCCAACAGCAAATGTAAGCCTATCTGTTTGTCATTTGCTTAACATAGCTACTAAATTCGCTACATCACCTAAAACTTCTTTTTGGAGCTCGATTAATTCTGAAATCCCTTTTTCTCCAAGATCCAATAATTCATTTAAATCATTTCGAGAAAATGTTGCTTCTTCACCTGTACCTTGAATTTCAACAAATCGACCACTACCAGTCATTACTAAGTTCATATCTACATTCGCTTTTGAATCTTCGATATAATCTAGATCTAAGACAGCTCCAACTACATCAATAAAGCCTACACTTGTAGCAGCTAAATAATCGATAATCGGAAACTTGTTATAAGGCTTTTCTGCATGAATTTTGGAAATTGCTTGCGTCAAAGCTACGAAAGCACCCGTTATCGATGCCGTACGTGTACCTCCATCAGCTTGAATAACGTCACAGTCAATCCATACTGTTTTTTCTCCAATTGCTTCTAAGTCGACGATGGAACGCAATGCTCGTCCAATAAGACGTTGAATCTCCATTGTGCGGCCATTTATTTTCCCGCGAGAAGCATCACGTTGAGTTCTTTCGGCTGTTGCTCTAGGAAGCATTGAATATTCAGCTGTTATCCAACCCTTTCCTTGTCCACGTAAAAACCCAGGCACTTTATCTTCTATCGTTGCAGTACAAATCACTTTTGTATTTCCAACTTGAATTAATACCGATCCTTCAGGATGCATTAGATAATTTGGCTCGATTTTTACTTCTCTCAGTTCGTTAAAATTTCTTCCATCGTGTCTTGACATAGGTTGTCCTCCTCATAAAATCATGCCCAGCATAAACATGCCAGGCACTTTTATTACAACACCTAGCACAGTATAATGCTGGGCACTTTTTACATTTAATTTTAGACTTAAAACATTTTCCATGTACTAATTTTCATTGTACCTGAATACCGTAATTTATAGTTTAATACGACGAATGTTTAAGTCTTCTTGTTGTAACCATTTCTCAGCAATCATTTTAAAAATAGGCACAGATCCAGTTGTAAAAAATGTATGCTGTGATTGTTCGTTATTCATACAAAGTAAATGATCATATTCTAATCGTTCTTTTACTTCCTTTGCAGTTTCTTCTGCTGAAGAAAGAACAAATACATTTGGTCCTACTACTTTTTCAATGTGTTCTTGAATAATAGGGTAATGTGTACATCCTAGTATAACTGTATCAAATCTTTTATCATGCAGTGGTTTTAATCCATTTGCTACTAAGTCGAATGCAAATTGCCCTTCGTATTCACCACTTTCAACAAGGGGGACGAATGTTGGGCAAGCAAGAGGAATTATTTTCGCCTTCGAACTTAAAGAAAGCAGTGCATCTTCGTAAGCTCCACTTTTAATCGTTCCTTCAGTAGCTAAGACAACAATTTCATTTTTCTTTGTTTTTTTCTCAGCAGCTCTTGCACCTGGGTTAATGACGCCAATAACTGGAATTGGTAAGTTTTTTTGTAAACTCTCTAATGTTACCGCAGTTGCTGTATTGCAAGCAATGACTAACATTTTAACATTCATTTTTAGTAATGCTTTTGCCATTTGCCAAGTAAATAATCGTACTTCCTGCTTTTCTCTAGGTCCATAAGGGCACCTTGCAGTATCGCCGATATAATATATTGTTTCTTGTGGTAAAACCTTCATAATTTCCTTAGCAACTGTTAAACCACCAACACCAGAATCAATTACGCCTATTGGTGCATTCATAAAACCGCCTCTATCCTTTTACATGAAACAATCAGATTCGACCTTGATCAAATCTGAATTATGTTTATTTAAATCATTTTTACTTATCTACTTTAACACGAATGAAACTCTTGGCGGTACTTAAACGAATATGCACTACTCAAATTTTTAATTTTCCGACTTAATGTCGATTAGCTTACATTCAAAAGCATTTGCATTTGTAAACTTCCCGATAGTCATATCGCCCGATTCATGTAACCAATAAATGTGACTGTATTACTGAGGACTTGTTACAGAGTTAGTACGACTATTAAGTGAAATATAGATTTGTTTAATGATAAGTAGCGAAGTTTCACTTTTAAGTTAGCTATTAGAATTAACTATTTATTCAACTTGCTACAAGTTCACGCTTCATTAAGTACTTGCCTCAATATCCATCTACTATTTTTTGTTCATAGGAACAGTTCCCATTTCCATCAAATTGAGGATACAAGAGCTCCATTACTTCATCTATATTTTAATCCCATTTAATTAGGGACTGCCATTGGTAATACCATAAATGTCTTTTCATATAGAAACGAAGCCAAATCTATTTTGAAGCGTTTCACCTGAAATAGCAAGCATCTATCAGTGTAATGATAATTCGTCTAGCCTCAGCAATTCAATCAATGCCTGTGATCTGCTTGATACACCTAGTTTTTGAATCGTGTTTGAAATATGATTACGCACCGTTTTTTCGCTAATATTCAGCTTTTGCGAAATTTCCTTCGTTGAATAATCTAAAATTAATAATTGGAAAATTTCACGTTCTCTTTTCGTCAAAAGCGAACGATGCTGCGGGCTATTCATAAGGCAACACCCTCCTATCTCCTCTTCTATGTAAAGTATGTTGAGAGTGATAGGTGCGTGAGGGCATTTTCACTATTTCCCAATCAATATTAATTTTTCTTTTTCTGTCCAAGGAGTTCCCTTTCCAGTTGCTCTGTTTATTTGTACAATCGAACTTCTACCTGTGAATACAATTTCATTATCCGTATTCTTAGTTAAATAATGAATATCTACTGAAGATGTCCCAACACGAGCAGCCTTTACATAGACTTTGAGGATTTCATCGAAATAAACTTGTTTTATAAAGTCGCATTGAAGATCTGCTACTACTATAAATTTATCACTTTCTGGTGATGTCCAATCGAAGTAGCCAATGTGTTTAAAAAATTCAATACGCGCTTGTTCAAAATAAACGAATGGTACAGTGTTATTCAAATGTCCGTACATATCCGTCTCTGAAAATCGTACTCTTACCTCTTCGTAAAATGTAAAATCTTCTTCCCATTTTACTAAATCATCAATGTAATTTGCTTTCATTCTTATCATATCCCCTTTATTTTAGAGTACATTCCCCTTTGTAATTTGAATGTCTTCCAAAATTATATCGAATGTAAATAGATATTTCCAACTTCATAAGAGTACTATTTTTATAGTATGCAAGACATAAAAAAAGGACATCCGATATCAAAAATTTGACGGTGGATGTCCTTAACTTTTTGTACAGAAGTACAAAATTGTATTAAATTAGTCTACCATATGGTCAGATCCGAAGAAGTTACGGAACATTTGAACAGTAGTAGCACGGTTTAATGAAGCAATTGAAGTTGTTAATGGAATACCTTTTGGACATGCAGCAACACAGTTTTGAGAGTTACCACAGTTTGCAAGGCCACCATCACCCATGATCGCATTTAAACGTTCATCTTTAATCATTGCTCCAGTTGGGTGTGTATTGAATAAACGTACTTGTGAAAGTGGAGCTGGTCCGATGAATGAAGAGCTTTCAGACACGTTTGGACATGCTTCCATACATACACCACAAGTCATACATTTTGATAATTCGTAAGCCCATTGACGTTTGCGTTCTGGCATACGAGGTCCTTCACCTAAATCATAAGTACCATCGATTGGAACCCAAGCTTTAACTTTTTTAAGAGCGTTAAACATACGACTACGGTCTACTTGTAAGTCACGAATAACTGGGAAAGTTTTCATTGGTTCTAAACGAATAGGTTGATCTAATTGGTCAATCAGTGTAGAACATGATTGACGTGGACGACCATTAATCACCATAGAACAAGCGCCACATACTTCTTCAAGACAGTTCATTTCCCATGTTACAGGAGATGTTTTTTGTCCATCAGTTGTCACAGGGTTTTGTTGAATGAACATTAATGCCGTAATAACGTTCATACCTGGACGATAAGGAACTTCAAATTTCTCCCAACGAGTAGGGCCGTTTTCTGTATCTTGACGAAGGATTTCAAGTTTAACCGTTTTAACAGCATTAACCTGTTGAGTAGTCATCTTTAATGACCTCCTTTTTTATTATGAAGAATAGTCACGTTTACGTGGCGGAATTAATGAAACGTCTACTTCTTGGTAGCTAATTTCAGGTTCACCAGTTTTAGGATCAAACTTCGCCATTGTTGTTTTTAAGAAGTTTTCATCATCACGTTCTGGGAAATCTGGTTTGTAATGAGCACCACGAGATTCGTTTCGTAAAAGTGCACCTTTTGTCATAACTTTAGCTAGGTATAACATGTTCTTTAACTGACGCGTAAAGTGGGCACCTTGGTTACTCCATTTTTGCGTATCGTTAATGTTAATGTTTTCCCAACGTTGTTGAAGTTCAGTTAGTTTATCATATGTTTTTTCAAGACGATCGTTATAACGAACAACAGTCATGTTGTCAGTCATTAATTCGCCAAGTTCTTTATGAAGTAAGTATGCGTTTTCATTGCCATCCATTTTAAGAATAGCTTCCCATTTCTCTTGTTCTTCTTGAACACGAGCATCATATAGTGATTGTGGAAGGTCTTCCGCATGCTTTTTCAAGCCTTTAATATATTTAACAGCATTTGGTCCAGCTACAGATCCACCGAAGATAGCAGATAATAATGAGTTTGCACCAAGACGGTTAGCACCGTGTTGAGAGTAATCACATTCACCAGCTGCAAATAGACCAGGAATTTCTGTCATTTGATCATAGTCAACCCATAGACCACCCATTGAATAGTGAACTGCAGGGAAGATTTTCATTGGTAATTTACGTGGATCATCACCTACGAATTTTTCGTAAATTTCGATAATACCACCAAGCTTAACGTCTAATTCGTGTGGATCTTTATGAGAAAGGTCTAGGAATACAACGTTTTCGCCGTTAACACCTAATTTTTGGTTAACACATACATCGAAGATTTCGCGAGTCGCGATATCACGAGGTACTAAGTTACCGTAAGCTGGATATTTTTCTTCTAAGAAGTACCAAGGCTTACCATCTTTATATGTCCAAATACGACCACCTTCACCACGAGCTGATTCAGACATTAAACGGTTTTTGTCATCACCAGGAATCGCTGTTGGGTGAATTTGGATGAATTCACCGTTCGCATAAGAAGCACCTTGTTGGTAAACAATTGATGCAGCAGAACCAGTGTTAATTACTGAGTTAGTTGTTTTACCGAAGATAATACCAGGACCACCAGTTGCCATAATTACAGCATCTGAACGGAATGAACGGATTTCTTCAGAACGCATATCTTGAGCTACGATACCACGGCATGTTCCTTCATCATCAAGAACAACACCAAGGAATTCCCAGTGCTCATATTTCGTTACTAATCCAGCTACTTCATGACGACGAACTTGTTCATCTAAAGCATAAAGTAACTGTTGACCTGTAGTCGCACCAGAGAATGCTGTACGGTGGTGAAGTGTACCACCGAAACGACGGAAGTCAAGTAGACCTTCTGGTGTACGGTTAAACATAACACCCATACGGTCGAATAAGTGAATGATACCAGGTGCAGCATCACACATCGCTTTAACTGGTGGTTGGTTTGCTAAGAAGTCCCCACCGTAAACTGTATCATCAAAGTGGATCCAAGGAGAATCCCCTTCACCTTTTGTATTAACTGCTCCATTAATTCCGCCTTGAGCACAAACAGAGTGTGAACGTTTAACGGGAACTAATGAGAATAATTCTACTTCAGTACCTTCTTCGGCAGCCTTTACAGTAGCCATTAAGCCGGCTAAACCGCCACCTACGACGATTACTTTACTTTTCGCCATGATTATTCCTCACTCCTCATAATTTAACTATTGGATGTACTACTACCAAACTACTTACACGAATGCAAGAATTGCAGCCACGAAACCGATGCTGAATACTACAAAGAATGCCATTGTGATATAAGAAGCAACTTTTTGTGATTTAGGTGATTGTGTAATACCCCAGCTAACTAGGAATGACCAGATACCATTAGATAAGTGGAATGTTGCAGCAAGGATACCAACAATATAAAACGCTAACATCCAAGGGTTTGCAACGATATCAGACATCATATCGTAGTTAACTTCAGCACCAAGCGCTTTTTGAATACGAGTTTGGAAAATATGCCATGCAATAAATACAACAAGGAAAATCCCTGTAAAACGTTGTAATACAAACATCCAGTTGCGGAATGTACCAAAGCGTTTTACATTATTTGTTGCTGTAAAGGCGATATACACACCGTATAAACCGTGGAATAATAGTGGTATGTAAATAACTACCCACTCAACAATAATCAGGAAAGGAACATACTCCATCATTCCTGCAGCGGCATTATAAGCTTCTGCTCCTTGTGTTGCAGTAAAGTTGATGGTAAAGTGCACCAGTAAAAACAAACCTACTGGAATAATCCCTAATAGAGAATGTAAGCGGCGCCAATAAAACTCATGATTCTTCGACAAGATTATTACCCCCCTTAAAAAGTACATTAAATTATGCACTCAATATCTTCACGATATTGTAAACGTTCAAACATTGACTGCATATTTCATCATGGTACAATATTATGACATGTCCATTGTACTCTCATCGAGAAGGAGCGTCAAGCTGACTTCCAATTTTTTATACATACTTTAAAAAATATTTTCCTATAGTAAAAACGATTAATAAGTGCTTTTAAATTAATTTTTATTTTTAATAGAAAGAGGGAGCGAAAATGACTTCTCAAAACAAAATGATTCCTGCGTTTGGATATGAAATTTTAAGAGATCATATACTTTCATCCATTTTAGGAAAACACGAAGAAGATGTGCTTTACTGGGCAGGAAAAGATTTGGCCCGTAAATTTCCTTGCGGGGACATTCAATTGATTACTGCATTTTTTCAAGATGCGGGATGGGGCTTACTAACCCTTGAAAAGGAATCCAAGGATGGATATATTCTTCATTTAACAAACGATCCTGAAGTATTAAATATTAAAAATCGGACTTTTCGATTAGAAGCGGGTTTTATTGCAGAACAGATTCAATCCTTTAAAGGATTTTTAACAGAATGCTACGATGAGAAAAAAGAAAAGCAAAACACAGTCCTTTTCACTGTCAAAACAGATTTGAAGGAAAAAATTGAAAAGTAAACATAAAGGAGCAACTAACAATTCGGCTTTAGTTGCTCCTTTTAATTATGCTAATTCTTCAACTAAATTAAATTCATCATGCAATGCGTTCGCTGCGCGCACCATATCGTCCTGTGGTACAACTACTGACACTTTTATTTCCGAGGTACTAACCATTTTCACTTCAATGTTTTCTTTTCTTAATCGATCAAACATTCGAGCTGCTACTCCAGGATTTGAAACCATACCCGAACCAACGATAGAAACCTTTGATAACCCTACTTCAAAATCTGCAAAAGCAAAGCCTAAAGAGGATTTATTCGTTTCCAATACTTTAATGGCTTCTGCAAACACTTCCTTTTCAATTGAGAACGATACTGTTGGTTTCACACCATCAATAACGGCTTGTACAATGATATCGACATTGATTCGATGTTCAGCTAATGTTGTAAATAAATTAGCTAATGAAGCTTGCTCATAAGATTCATATCCTACTGTTAATCGTATGATATCTGTTTCATATGCAACTCCACGAACAATTAAATTTCTTTCCATTTCAATCTCCCCTTTTATCAATGTACCCGGCACATTCTCAGTACTTGAACAAACGTTTAATGGCAAATTATATTTCTTTGCTAATTCCACTGCTCGTGGGTGAACTACTTTTGACCCTAGATGTGAAAGCTCTAGCATTTCATCATAAGTAATTTGCTTCAATTTTCTTGCCTTTTTTACAACAGTAGGGTCTGCAGTGAATAAGCCTATTGAATTTGTATAAATATCAACACGTTCAGCATCAATCGCTATGGCAATGGCAACAGCACTCGTTTCTGGACCTCCGTCTCCTAAAAGCGTGATGTTGTTATCCTCACTTTTCCCTTGCCCACCAGCGATAATTGTAATTTTATCCTTTTTTAAATGTTCGGTTATATATTCCGATTGTATGAAATCAATCAAAACAGCTCGTTTAGATGCAACCGTTTCAATACCTGCTTGCCAGCCTGTTAAAGAAATCGCTTTAAATCCTTGTTGATTGATTGCAATCGAAAGTAAAGCACTAGCAACTTGTGTGTTTGTTGAGTGTATAACGTCCATTTCACGGTTTGAAGGATTGTTAGAAAGTGAATAGGCATATTGATTTAACTGTTCATCGATTAATTGCATGGATGGGACGACGACAACAACATTTAATCCTCGTTTTTTCTCTTCGATAATTTTCTTCGCAACGTTTTCAATTTTGTCTGGTGAAGTAAGTGTTTGCTCGTCTAACTTTATGACAATATTGGCCATTGGTGTTCCCCCTTTATCTAATCATGCGTAAGGCAAAATTTCCGAAAAAAAGCAGCATTTCGACGAAATTCGTGAAAGGCTGCCTCAATGAATATACCTAAAAAGGTCATATTTTTTATGAGATAGCTCTCCAGAATCTAAAATTGACTCTGACAATGTTACATCTATTAAATGCAACACCAGCATATAAATTGGAACAATCAATTTACTGCTTCGGCAAGGCTTCCCTTTCACCTGCATTCTTAGGAATTGTTCTCCTCCTGCTAGCTACTTTTGAATCTTGCACCTCTATCTAAACACAATATCCATATTTTGTTTTACATTATCATACAATTATTCTATTGGCAATGTATCTTTCCGGAAATAATCATGAATCGTTTCAGCTAACTTGCTTGGAATTTTAGCTTCTATTAATTGTTCTATCGTTGCTTCACGAATTTTCTTAACCGAACCAAAATGTTTCAATAACTGTTGCTTTCTTTTCGGTCCTATTCCTTCTATTTCATCTAATACGGATTGGATCGAATGGCTTCCGTGCTGTTGGCGTAAAAATGTAATAGCAAATCGGTGTACTTCATCTTGAATACGCTGAAGCAAATAGAAACCGTCACTTGTCCGTTTCATTTCAACAGGAACGGGTGGTTCACCGTACAATAATTGAGATGTATTATGCTTTTCATCCTTCGCAAGTCCTGCTATTGGAATATATAATCCGAGCTCATCCTCTATTACTTCACGAGCGACCTCCATTTGCCCCTTCCCACCATCAATAATAATTAAATCAGGTAACGGTAGATTTTCTTTTAAAACACGAGTATATCTTCTTCGAATGACTTCCTGCATTGCACCGTAATCATCGTGGGCAGCGGCTTCTCTTAATTTATATTTTCGATATTCTTTTTTTGCTGGTTTACCATCAATAAATACAACCATCGCTGAAACAGCATCCGCTCCATGCATATGACTATTATCAAAGGCTTCGATTCTTAATGGGGGCTCAATATTCATCGCATCCCCTAACTCTTCGCATGCACCAACTGTTCTTTCCTCTTGACGTTCCATAAGCTGGAATTTTTCTCGAATACCGATTTTGGCATTTTTCATAGCTAAATCCACTAACTCTTTTTTCGATCCGCGTTTAGGGATGATCACTTTCACTTCTAGTAGCTTTTCAAGTAGTGATTTCTCTATGTTATTTGGTATAAAGATTTCCCTAGGCTTTATATGTTCTGGAATATCATAGAAACGTCCGATGAATGTAAGAAACTCTTCTTCAGGATCTCGGTAAATCGGAAATATGGATACATCGCGTTCAATTAATTTTCCTTGGCGCACGAAAAATACTTGCACACACATCCAGCCTTTTTCCACAGCATAACCAAATACATCACGATCCGACATATCTCCAGAAACCATTTTTTGCTTTTGCATCACTGTTTCAATATGTTGAATTTGATCTCTGAATTCCTTTGCCCGTTCAAATTCCAGCTTTTCAGCAGCCTCTAACATTTTCTTTTCGATATTTTCCTTTACTTCCTCATAACCACCTTGCAGGAATTTTGAAATCTCCTCAGTCATTTCATCAAAAACCTTCGGATCGATTTCCTTAACACATGGCGCTAAACATTGTCCTAGGTGGTAGTACAAACAAACCCTATCAGGTAATCGATTACATTTACGATAAGGGTAAATTCGGTTAAGCAGCCTTCTTGTTTCACTTGCTGCGCCTGCATTCGGGTAAGGGCCAAAATATTTTGCTTTATCTTTCTTTACTTTTCTTGTTGTGAGTATACGCGGGTACTTCTCATTTGTAATTTTTATGTAAGGGTACGTTTTATCGTCCGTTAACATAATGTTATATTTCGGGTCGTGTTTCTTAATTAAATTTAGCTCTAATATTAAAGCTTCTAAATCGCTTGATGTGACGATATATTCAAAATCTTCAATTTCACTGACCAATCGCTGTGTTTTTCCGTCATGACTTCCAGTGAAATAAGACCGGACACGATTCTTTAAAATTTTTGCCTTCCCTACATAAATAATAGTGCCTTGTCGATCTTTCATTAAATAACAGCCTGGTTCATCCGGCAGAATCGCCAATTTATTTTGAATGTTTTCATTCATACATATCACCTATAGTTGGTTTTTTAATATTATACGGGGTTTTATGTAATGAATGCGAGGAAAAGTATTGTTTTTGTGAAGGATTGATGGGTAATGTGTTTAAGTAGGCGGGATGAATAATAAACAAGTGACGGTTTTTAATAGGGCAATTCGCTTACTGCGAGATTTTAATAGACAAATTCCATTGTTTAATAGACAAATCTTGGGGGATAATAGACAACTCGTGGCATTTAATAGACAACGCCATATTTAATAGACAACTGTAGCCTTTTTATAGACAATTCATGTCGGTTAATAGACGACTCGACTCTTTTAATAGACAGACTAGGAGAATCCCTTCATTTTCTAAAAAAATAAAATCAATCCGCTTGTCCCTTATATAAAGAATGGTAAACTATTAATGACGATGTCAGACAAAATAGAATCTTCTGAAGTCAACCGAAAACTGACTGAATTTCCCTTAAAGAGAGGAGTTTAAAAATGAAACCTAAAGTAATTGTCTATAAAAAAGTAGATAAACAGGTATTAGATTTTATTCAGACGACATGCGATGTTGTTAGCTTCGATCAGCTAGATTCAAATAACTTCCCACAATTTCTTCAGGAGCTAAAGACTGCCGAAGGATTACTAGGCTCCGTCTTAAAAGTAGATAAGGAATTATTAGACCACGCGCCAAATTTAAAAATCGTGTGTAATACTTCTGTTGGCTACGACAATTTTGATATGGCAGAACTATCAGCACGCGGAATTATGGCTACTAATACGCCCGGGGTTTTAAATGATACTGTGGCTGATACTATTTTTGGGTTACTATTAGCCACTGCGAGAAGGATACCTGAATTAGATCAATTTGTGAAAAATGGCCAGTGGGAGTCCATGATTGGCGAGGATCTATTTGGAGTAGATGTCCATCATAAAGTATTAGGTATTATTGGTATGGGCGGAGTTGGAACTGCTATTGCAAAAAGAGCTCATTTAGGATTTGACATGCAAATTTTATATCATAATCGTTCGAGAAATGAAGAAGCGGAGAACAAATTCGGTGCAACATACTGCTCACTCGATGAATTACTACAACAATCGGATTACGTATGCTTAATGACCCCATTAACACCTGCTACTGAGAAAATGATTGGTAAAAGAGAGTTTGAGTTAATGAAAAAAACAGCCATTTTCATAAATGGTTCAAGAGGGAAAACTGTTGATGAAGAAGCGTTAATTGATGCCTTGAAAACAGGTGAAATTTTAGCTGCAGGACTCGATGTTTTTGTTGAAGAGCCAGTACAACCAAATCATCCACTACTATCAATGAAAAATGTAGTGACACTGCCACATATCGGCTCAGCTACGTACGAAACTCGAATGAAGATGGCAATGCTAGGCGCAACTAATTTAGTCGCTGGGCTGCAAGGAAATACTCCACCAAACTTAATTAAAATTTAAACAAAGTCAAAAAGGGATAGTGCTTATCGTTAACGAATTAGTTCGTTTTCTTTTACTAAGTTTTGTTCATACTATAAATAAGCCCATACCAACTAAGGTATGAGCTTATTTTCATAGTCTTTTCTTAAGTAAGGCTATGAACATTTTTAAAATCAATATGAGTTTAAGAATAATCCGTTACTACAAATGTACCTGTTGTTGCAAAGTTACTCATGTCTTCAAAGATTCCCTCTACCTCTGAGAGTTTAATTTCGGCTGTTACCATTTTTCCTGGTTGAAGTTTTCCTTTCGCTACTTGATCTAGTAATGTGTTAAAGCGGAAAGCTGGAATTCCAAGTGTTGTAATAAATGATTTTTCCGAAAGGACCATATCATCTACCGGAATTGAGATAAAGCCGCCTTCTTTTTTCGTTGTAACACCTACTTGTAAATGGCGTCCACCTTTCTTTAAGCTGTTGATACCATTTAAACAAGTTTCAGTAATACCAAGTGCATCTACTGATACATCTGCACCACCTAGAGTTATCTCTTTTACCGCTTCAACAGCGTTTGTATTGCGACTATTAATCACATAATCTGCTCCCAATTTCTTAGCTAGTTCCAGATTATTATCGTTTATATCTACTCCAATAACCGTTGCTCCCATAGAAGATGCGATATGAATTGCGGATAATCCAATACCACCACAACCATAAACAACTACTTTTTCACCTGGTAAGACATGTACACGATCCACTACCCCATGATAAGCAGTCATAAAACGGCAACCTAATGCAGCTGCATCTTTGAAGCTTAGTCCTTCAGGTAAATGCATTACATTGCGATCACCTTTAGGCACAGCAACATATTCACCATAGCCACCTTGATATGCAGTTCCAGGGACGATAAATGAATCACAAAGGTGAGTATTTCCAGCTATACAATGAGGACAAGTCCCATCACTACCAGAGAAAGGAACAATCACTCTATCTCCACGTTTAAAATTCTTTACATCTGGGCCAACTTCTTCAACAATTCCACAAAATTCATGTCCAATAACAGGCTGTACAATTCCGTGATCGCCAACCCACACATGCCAATCACTTCGACAAACGCCATTTGCCATTGTTTTTATAAGGATACCATCTTTCTCAATTTCAGGTACTGGCACATCTTTAACCACTGCTTTTTTAACATCTTCAATAACAAGTGCTTTCATTTATTTCCCCTCTCCTTCATGAATAATTAGATGAAAACGTAGATTTTTATAGTTATAAAGTTAGCGCTTTCATAGTTTGATGGTATAATATTCTTAATATTATGTATATTACCATTTTTGCATGAGTCCCATCCTTCGAAAGGAGTAGAAATGATGAACTATTCAACTACCATTTTACATCGATTACAAGAGTTGGAGACCTGTCCTTCCCAAGAAAGACAGATTGTGAAAATGATGGAGCTATATATGGAATGTTTTCCTGTAAAGGATGCCTATCTTTTTCGATATTCATCAATTGGTTTTCTTGCTGAAGGTGTCATTTCACTTGTAGATGGCAAAATTCAATACATACATGATGATCGTTACGATGTTCGAACTCTTTCTACGATTCTAGATCCAATTCAAAAGCGAAAGGCGATGTATTATGAAGGACTAGAATTATTCGAAAAAACAAGTAGTCATTATGTGATTGACCGTGATGTTTCCTGTTTTCTTATTACACCATTATTTAAAGGTTCTATGGTATATGGATATATTTACAGTTTACGATTAAAAGAATCAGCGAAGATGGGTCAAAATCTATTAGCTGATCTAACGGGATTTGGAAATAGAGTCGGAAAGATGATCCATTCATCTCTCCATTCTGAAGGTGATTCCAACATATTAAGTAAAAGAGAACTTGAAGTAATGTCTCGAATTGCTGAAGGAAATACAACAAAAGAAATCGCAGATACTCTTGGAATTAGCGAACTAACCGTCAAGCAATATGTGAAATTAGCGGTAAAAAAACTAAATGCTACGAATCGAGTTCACGCGATTACGGAGATGTTTCGGAGAGGGTTTTTGTCTTGATGGGAACAGAATTCAAAGACACTGTCCCTTTGTCTTTAATGGACAAAAAAACCGCGCACTCAAATTAAGTACACGGTAATAACATCTCATAATTATTTATTGTTGTTAATGAACTCTACTAGAGCTTCTTTTGGTTGGAAACCAACAGTTTTCGCTACTAGTTCACCATCTTTGAATAATAGTAGTGTCGGGATAGACATTACTTGGTATTCAGCAGCAGTAACTTGGTTATTATCAACGTCTAATTTTGCGATTTTTACTTGGTCGCCCATTTCGCTGTCGATTTCTTCTAACACTGGTGCGATCATTTTACAAGGTCCACACCAAGTAGCCCAAAAGTCTACTAGTACAACGCCAGAAGCGATTTCTTCTGAAAAGTTTTGGTCTGTTACATGTACAATTGCCATTTACATTGCCTCCTTAAATCTAACATCTTTTGTAGTATAGCACGATAAAAAATGAAGGTGTAGCAAAGTGAACTAAATAAACGATAAATATTTACATTTTATTAACAAAATGAAAAGCATAACATATCCATTCAAAAAAACATCTCACCATTTTTATGGAGAGATGCTTGATCAGTATTCGATTATGAACCTACTTTTAAAGCCTTGATTTCTTCTATCATTAATGGAATGACTTCAAATAAATCTCCTACGATTCCATAGTCCGCAACTTTAAAGATATTCGCTTCTGGATCTTTATTAATAGCTACGATGACTTTTGAATTGGACATACCTGCTAAATGCTGAATTGCTCCAGAGATACCTGCTGCAATATACAAATCCGGTGTTACTACTTTTCCTGTTTGACCGATTTGTAAAGAATAGTCGCAGTACCCAGCATCACAAGCTCCACGAGATGCACCAACAGCACCACCTAGTAAATTTGCTAATTCTGTTAATGGCTCGAAGCCTTCTTCTGATTTAACACCACGACCCCCTGCTACAACAACTTTCGCTTCGGATAAATCAACACCCTCAGATGTTTTACGAACAACTTCTTTAATAATTGTACGTAAGTTTTGAATATCTACAGTTAATGATGATACTGAACCTGAACGACTTTCATCCTTTTCTAATGCAGGGATGTTGTTAGGACGTACTGTTACAAAAACGATACCTTCTTTAATTTTTACTTTTTCGAAGGCTTTACCAGAGTAAATCGGACGAATGAATAATACATCATCACCCGAACCTTCAATTTCCGTTACATCTGAAATTAATCCAGACTGTATACGTGAAGATACTTTTGGGGATAAATCTTTCCCTAATGATGTATGTCCAAAAACAATCGCTTCAGGTTTTTCTTGTTCATAAATAGCTAAAATTGCTTGGCTATAACCATCAGATGTATATGATTTTAAATGTGGATGTTCCACAGTTACTACACGGTCTGCTCCATATGCAATTAAGTTTGGAGCTAAGCTTTCTACAGAATCCCCTAACAATACGCCTACGATTTCCCCACCGTCAGCAATTTGCTTTGCAGCTGCAATGGCTTCGTATGACACGTTACGAATAACACCTTCACGAATTTCTCCAAGAACTAATACTTTTTTTGACATTTGTATCCCTCCATTTCCCAGTCTTTACGATTAAATAACTTTCGCTTCCGAATGAAGTAAGTTGACTAATTCTTTAACTTGTTGTGAGATTTCACCTTCTAGAATACGCCCAGCTGATTTTTGTGATGGTAAAAATACTTCAACCGTTTCTATTTTTAATTCCACATCATCTTCATCAATATCTAAATCGTCTAATTCAAGTTCTTCAAGTGGTTTTTTCTTTGCCTTCATAATACCTGGTAAAGAAGGATAACGTGGCTCATTTAAACCTTGTTGAGCAGTGACTAGTAAAGGTAAAGTAGTCTCAATTACCTCTGAGTCTCCTTCGATATCACGAACGATTTTCACTGCTGAACCGTCAATTTCTAAATCTGTAATTGTCGTTACATAGTTGATACCTAGTAAATCAGCAACGCGCGGACCAACTTGCCCTGTTCCACCGTCAATTGCCACATTACCAGCTAAAATTAAGTCAACCTCTTTATCTTTTAAATACTCTGCTAGAATATAAGCTGTAGACGCTTGATCTAATTCATCTAAGTCGTCCTCTGTATTGATAAGTACCGCTTCATCTGCTCCCATTGCAAGTGCAGTTCGCAGTTGTTTTTCAGCATCTTCTCCGCCGATTGTTACAACTATTACTTTCCCACCTTCTGCATCGCGAACTTGAATCGCTTCCTCGATGGCATATTCATCATATGGATTAATAATAAATTCAGCACCATCCTCCTGGATTTTGCCATTTGAAATAACAATTTTTTCTTCAGTGTCGAATGTTCTTTTTACTAAAACGTAAATGTTCATACTACTACCTCCTAATCTCAAATTATTTATTTCCCTGTAAATTTAGGCTTTCTTTTTTCGATAAATGCTTGTATACCTTCTTTAGCATCTTTCGATTCGAACACAGTACCAAAACTGTCTGCCTCAGCCTCTACTCCATTGTAGTAAGACGCATCCTTGCTATATTGCAGCATCGATATTGCCGCCTTTAATGCCACAGGACTCTTTTCTGCAATTTTTTTCGCAAGTTCCAGTGTATTTGCAAGCAGTTGATCAGCCGGGAACGCTTTATTCGCTAATCCCCATTGAACTGCCTCTGCCCCTGAAATCGGTTCACTTGTAAAGAGCATTTCTGCAGCTTTTGCAGTACCAACATATTTTGGTAGACGTTGTGTTCCTGCAAAGCCTGGAATTAAACCAAGACTAAGCTCTGGAAGTCCAAGTTTTGCATCTTCTGCTACATATCGGATATGGCAGCTCATCGCTAATTCTAGTCCCCCTCCAAGAGCAGCACCATGAATTGCAGCAATTATTGGTTTAGGAAAGGATTCTAATTTTTCAAATACTTGTTGTCCACTTGCTGCTAATTTTGAAAATTCGTCACCAGATGCTACTTCTGTGAATTCTTTTATATCAGCCCCTGCTGAGAAAAATCGACCTTCACCATGTAGAACGATTACTCGAATTGTTTGATCTAACTCCATTGCGTCCAACATTTCATCTACTTCAACTATTAGTTGTCGCGACAAAGCATTTGCAGGCGGTCGTTGAATTGTGACAACCGCAACCCCATCTTCAACCTTCCAACTTAAGTATTCCATCACACATCCCCCTTTTTATCATCTACCCTTTTAAACCTTTTAGCAACAATTTTCTAACTTTTGGCGCAATTTCGACTAAATCATAGCGAAATTCATTCATAACCCATGTAGTTATGTTTTCATCGATGGTTCCAAACACCATTTGACGTGCAACTCGCACATCCATCGTTGGATCAAATTCACCATTTGTCATGCCTTCTATTAATATTTCATCTAGTAATTTTAAATACTCTTTTAATATCGTATTTATTTTTACTCTTAATTCTTTATTTGATTGTCTTAACTCTAGCTGAGTCACTGTAGCAAGATGGTGATCATTTGCTAATACTTGAAAATGATTGTCAATCATTTGTGATAGCTTTTCCGTTGATGATTTTCCTTGTTGGATAATCTCTTTTAAATTTTCAACGAAAACTGCCATCTTTTCTTGGAACACGGAAATAAAAATATCTTCTTTATTTTTAAAGTATAGATAGATAGTTCCATCAGCAACTCCAGCTTGTTTAGCGATTTTAGAAACCTGGGCTTGATGATAACCATTTTCTGCGATAGCAATGACAGCGGCATCGATAATTTGTTTATACTTAGGCTTATTTCGTTTCATTTAACTCACCACCATCCAAAACCTTTCCTATCGCCAAGCAAATTTTGAGGATAGGCTTGTTAACTTATTGATGTAATTTGAATATCATTTTTATACAAAAAAATATGAAAACATAAAATGAATGACTGTTCATTCATGTTTTCATATTATAATTTATTAAATTTTCTGTCAACAATTAATATATCTATTGTGCCTGTAATTCTTCCACCTTCGCCTTTTCCTCATCTACAAGCTGCCTGCGTAAAATTTTTCCTACCGCTGTTTTCGGCAACTCTTTTCTAAACTCATAGAATCTTGGCACCTTGTAGGCAGCTAAATTTTGACGGCAATATTTATTTAATTCTTCCTCGGTTACCGTTTTTCCTTCTCGCAAAACGATGTAAGCTTTAACTGTTTCACCACGATATGGATCTGGGATACCTGCAACCACACATTCTTGAATCGCTTCATGCTCATAAAGCACTTCCTCAACTTCACGTGGATAGATGTTGAAACCACCTGCAATGATCATATCTTTTTTGCGATCTACAACGTAGAAATATCCTTCTTCATCCATATAGCCTAAGTCACCAGTTAAAAACCAGCCATCAACAAATGCCATTGCCGTCTCTTCAGGTCGATTCCAATAACCTTTCATTACTTGTGGCCCTTTAACCGCGATTTCACCGATTTCCCTCGGTGGCAATATTGTTCCGTCCGAGGATTGAATAATTGTCGCCTCTGTATCTGGCCATGGAACCCCAATCGACCCTCTTACTCGTTTGCCCCAGATAAAGTTTGCATGAGTGACAGGTGACGTTTCCGTTAAGCCATATCCTTCTACAAGCTTACCACCTGTAATCTCCTCAAATTTCTCTTGCACTTCCACTGGTAAAGGAGCTGAGCCGCTGATACATGCTTTAATAGAAGATAAATCATATTTCCCGATGTCTGGATGATTTAATAACCCAATGTACATAGTTGGTGCTCCAGGGAACAGCGTTGGTTTTTGTTTATCAATTGTTTTTAATGCTGCTTCAACATCGAATTTTGGAATGAGCACCATTTTACTTGCTTTCATAACGGTTAATAACAATACTGTTGTCATTCCATAGACATGAAAGAATGGTAACATTCCAAGAATTACTTCTTCACCTTCAACACATTTGTACATCCACACATCACACATACTCGTGTTAGAAATTAAGTTTTTATGTGTGAGCATAACCCCTTTTGGAAAACCTGTCGTACCTCCAGTGTATTGGATTAATGCCAAATCCTCTTCAATATCTATTGATAGATTAATTGGCTTTGTTTCGGCAACACGCATGATTTCAGTAAATAGATGAGTCATCCCCTTATGCTCGACCTTGACACTAAATCCGTATTGCTTCTTTTGAATAAATGGATAGATTAAATTTTTCGGAAATGGTAGGTAATCTTTAATTGCTGTAATGATAACGTTTTCAATTTTCGTATCTTTGAGCACTTTTGTAACCCTAGGATATAAAATATCCATTGCTAAAATAACCTTAGCCCCCGAATCCGCCATTTGATACTGTAATTCCCTTTCAGTATAAAGCGGATTTGTTTGAACAACAATTCCTCCCGCATACAACGTTCCAAAATAAGCAATTACCGCCTGAGGACAATTCGGTAGCATAATTGCCACACGATCCCCTTTTTCTACCCCTAGATATTGCAAGTAATTTGCAAATTTAAGCGACGATTCATAAAGTTCCTTATAAGTAAGATTTCTACCCATAAAATGAACTGCTACTTTGCCTGGGCTTTTCTCGTATGCATTCGTTAATAAGTTTTGAACAGGCATGTCATCATACGTAACAGTGGTTGGAATTTCTTCCGGATACTGCGAAAGCCAAACTTTCTCCGTCATGAACATCTCCCCTTTGTTCAGAAAATTCGAATTTTCTTACTTTTATTATAATTAAAAAAGATTTGTATATCAACCAAAATTTATCAATCTTTCATTTTTTCGCTAGAAAACGTTTGTTTTTTCTATTTTTAAACACTTTTTTAATTTACAGTTAAAATACTTATCTTTTAATAATTTATTGATTTTTGTTTTTTAAATATAATTTTTAATAACATTATCCCAAAATAAAAAAGCTAGTAATGGTAGATTTCTCCACATACTAGCTTTTAAATAATTATAAATTTATTTAACAATGAATATTATGCAGTTACAAGATAATAAACTCCTACAAGGATAAAAAGGATACAGACTACTAAAAGTACTTTTGCTAATTTTTCCATATTATCGCCCCTAAATAATACTTGCACCGATGACAAAAGATAAACCCACTGAAATGGTAAAGGATATAAAACCAACAGATCGATTATCTTTTGCTATTTCTTCATCTACAGGGATGCGTGGTGTTAAAAATTCAAATAATAAGTATGCAAATATTAATAAGATAAAGCCAAACAATCCCCAACCAAGCATCTCAATCAATGATGAGTGCCGTTCAATTGAATATCTGAAAATATTGCAAACACCTAATATTTTACCACCTGTTGCGAGTGCAACTGCTACATTCCCCTTTTTGATTTCTTCCCAATTTTTATATTTTGTGACCATTTCAAATAATATCATTGAAACGATTAAACATAACACGACAACACTGAAATATCCCGCAGTCTCGACAACAGGATGATGCCAAAATCCCGAACTTTGCACATTAACATCCCCCTTCAAATTGGCATTTTTATGCGTATTATTTTAACTCCACAACCGTTACACCAAATCCACCTTCGCCCGCTTCACCATATCGGAAGGTTTTAACTCTTTTATGACCCTTCAAATAGTTTTGTATTCCCTGACGAAGAGCACCTGTACCTTTTCCGTGAATAATGGATACACGATGATAATTTGCTAAAAGTGCATCATCGATATATTTCTCTGTCTTAAGGATCGCATCTTCATAGCGTTCTCCGCGTAAATCTAATTCAAGCTTAACTTGAGAATTTCGATTTTTCACGTTTGTCATTGTTACGGTTTGTTGCTGCTTATCTGGTTTAACATATTGTAAGTCAGACTCGTCAAGCTTCATTTTTAAAATACCAATTTGAACGACCCATTCATGGTCTCCAGCTTTTTCAATAAGCGTACCTTTCTGACCATAGCTAAGTACTTTTACTTCATCGCCGACTTTTAAATTTTGAGCTCTTTCTCTAATTTGAGCTTGTTTTTTCAACACTTTATTTTCAATTGGAGCTACTTCATCCAGACGTTTTCTCGCCTCAATTAATTCATGCTCTTTCACCGCATGACTAGCATCCTCTCTCATTTTACGAAGTTCAGCAATGATTTTTTCTGCTTCTGCTTTTGCTTCATCTACAATTTTCCTTGCTTTTTCTTTTGCCTTTTTCTCTAGATTTTCTTTTTTCTCGTCATAAGTTTTGAGCTTTTCTTCTAGCTCTTTATGAAGATGATTGGCTTCTTCTAATAACGTATGGGCTTCATCAGCTTCTCTCTCAGAGCGTAGTCTTGATTCTTCTAAGGAAGCAATCATTGACTCTACTTCATGACGGTCAGTTCCCGTATAACCTCGAGCCTTATTGATAATGGATTCTTTTAAGCCAAGGCGTTTTGATATTTCAAACGCGTTAGAACGACCCGGTACTCCGATTAGTAATCGGTATGTAGGACTAAGTGTCTCCACATCAAACTCTACACTTGCATTTACAACACTAGGGCGATTATAGCCATATGCTTTTAATTCTGGGTAATGGGTTGTAGCCATAACACGCGCACCACAATCGATGACTTCATCCAGTATTGAAATGGCAAGAGCCGCTCCTTCCTGTGGATCGGTTCCTGCACCTAATTCATCAAATAACACAAGGGAATGTTCATCAACTTTACTTAGAATATCAACAATATTCACCATGTGGGACGAAAAGGTTGATAATGATTGCTCGATCGATTGTTCATCACCAATATCTGCAAACAACTGGTCAAAAACAGCAAGCTCTGAACCATCTAATGCTGGTACAGGAATTCCTGCCTGTGCCATTAATGTACATAGTCCGACCGTTTTTAAAGTAACCGTTTTACCACCTGTATTCGGTCCAGTAATAACAATTGCCGTAATATCATGACCAAATTCAATCGTATTTGGTACTGCTTCATCGATTGAAATTAATGGATGTCTCGCTCGGACTAGTCGAATATAACCTTCATCGTTCATTTTTGGCTTTGTACATTTATTTGCTTGACCATATTTTGCTTTTGCTAATATGACATCAATGTCCCCTAATATATGAATTAGGATGAATAATTCATGGCTTACTTCTTGGACTTTTGAAGATAGCTCTAATAAAATACGTTCGATTTCAACCTGTTCCTTCACTTTCAAACGGCCAATTTCATTATTTAATTGAACAATTGACTCAGGTTCAATAAATAATGTTTGACCTGATGATGACTGATCATGAACAATTCCACCATAATGAGCACGGTATTCTTGTTTAACTGGTATTACGAATCGTTCGTTACGAATTGTGATGATTGCATCTGATAGCATTTTCGATGCATTTGATCCTCGTATAAGGCTTTCTAGCTTAGAACGAACCTTTGCTTCCTCTGAACGAAGAGATTGACGAATCGAGCGTAATGTAACACTAGCCGAATCTAATACGGCTCCATTGTCATCAATACAATCATTGATTTCATGTTGCAATGCCGTTAGGATAGGCATTTGCTCTTTTCTTTCAATGAAATGTGGAATTTTAATATCCTCTTCTTCTTCAATTGATTCAATAAAATTTCGAAGAATCCGACTTGCTCGTATTGTGCTAGCAATTTCCATTAATTCGCTACTACTTAGCATTCCACCAATTTGCGATCTTTTGGCAGAAGCGCGAATATCAAATATTCCGCCCATCGGAACATTCCCTTTAACACGGAGGATTGATAGGCCTTCATCCATTTCTTCTAGTAGTTCTACTACCTTTTCATAATCAGTTTCCGGAATGAGTTGCTCAATTTGTGTCTTCCCAATAGAAGAAGTACAGAAATTAGCAACTTGTTCCCTAATTTTATCATATTCTAGTGTTTTCAATGCTCGTTGTGCGATCACTAGCAAACACTCTCCTGTCTAGTTTCAAATTCCACAATTTCATCTACTTGTTTTTGCGGATAAAGGTTTCAAATTTTTCTGTTGACCATGTATTAACAACTAATTCCTTTTTCACCCAAGCTTTTTGGGCATATTTTGTGCCTACATCCATAAAACGTAATTGATCAATTGCATGGGCATCTGTATTAATCGCAATAGGAACATTGTATTCCATCGCCAGCTTTAAATGTTCAACACATAGGTCAAGGCGATATGGATTAGCATTCAATTCTAAAATTTTACCATATTCCGATGCCCATTTAATTAATTGAGGGATATCTGGATTATACCCATCACGTTCCCCAATCACTCTTCCTGTAGGATGGGCAATCATATGAACGTATGGATTTTGAATCGCTGTCCATAATCGTTCCATAATTTTGTCTTGTGATTGTGTAAAGCTTGAATGGATGGATGCAATGACGAAATCAAGCGATTTTAAAACATCATTATCAAAATCTAATGATCCATTTGGCAATATGTCCATTTCAGTTCCTGCATATAATCTAAATTGTGGATGATCATCATTGAATGCATAAATCTCTTGTCGTTGTCTTAAAAGTCGCTCTGGTGTTAAACCATTTGCCACCTTTAAAAATTGCGAATGATCCGTAATGACGCCATGAGTATATCCACGTTCAATGAGAGCTTTTCCCATCTCTTGAATTGAGTGTGCACCGTCAGACCAAGTCGTATGCATATGGAGGTCTGTCACAATATCATCTAAAGTAACTAATTGTGATATTTCATCAAGTCGTTCTAGCTCTTGACCATTTTCCCGAATGGTCGGTGGAATAAATGGTAAGTCGAAATGGGCAAAAAACTCTTCTTCAGATTTAAATGTTTGCACAGTACCATCTGGCTGCTCCACACCATACTCACTAATTTTTTTACCTTGTTGTTTTGCTAGCTGTCTCATTTTTACGTTATGATCTTTGGACCCTGTAAAATGGTGTAAACATGTTGCATATTCATCAAGGGTAACAAGTCGAAAATCTACGTTAACTGGATCGTCTATATCAAGAACGATAGAAACCTTTGTATCTCCATCAGCAACAACTTCCTGAATAGCTAGGTCTGTTAATAATCGTTCTTTTACTTTTTCCCTTAAATCTGTCGCTACGATGAAATCTAAATCCTTGCTTGTCTCATTTACTCGACGGAAGCTACCTGCAACAGAGTATTTTTGCACTTCTTTTATATTACTTAGTAGTTCATTGATTTCAATTACTATCATCTCAAGTTGCCAGATTGGATGTCTTTCACTACGTTCACCTAAGTGCTCAAGCTCTTTTAAAATCTTTTCTTCTGTTTTTGCACCAAAGCCAGCTAATTTTTGGACCTCTTTCGCTAAACATGCGGCACGCAAGCTTTCAACGCTATCAATCCCTAGTTCTTGATAAAGTTTTGCAAGTTTTTTTCCGCCTAGTCCAGGTAGTTTCATAAGCGGCACTAGTCCTTTTGGTGTCTTTTCTTCCAACTCTTTTAATTGAGTCGATTCACCTGTTTCTATAAGCTCGTTTATAACAGCTGCTGTTCCTTTACCAATCCCTTTAATTTGCGTAATATCTTCCATTTCATTTAGACTTCTTTGATCTCCCTCTAATGCTGCAGCCGCCTTTCGAAATGCTGAAACTTTAAAAGGATTCTCCCCTTGAAGTTCTAGGTATAATGCTATTTTTTCTAACGTTTTAATAATAATTTTTTTATTCATAATAAACCTCCACTTGAATGGATTATAGTAATTAGCCGTCTTCATTGAAAAAACTTCTCCCAATGGTGAGAGAAGTAATTATTTCATGATTAGTTTGTGTAAATATACCACCAGTTTTGGAATATGCTTGTTACAATCGGCGTATGTTCTAGCATTAATCCAGAAATAAACGATCCACCTAAAAGATTTTGAATCGTATCAATTGGTAACAATGCTAATACATACAGCACAATAAACGTCACAAGATAAAATTCAACAAAACATAGCGCTGCACCTAAAAGTCGGTTAACCGATTTTAAAATAGGTAGATATGTTAAAAAGTCAAATATAGTTGCAACAATTTGTAAAAGTATCTTTGTAGCAAAGAAAATTACCGCAAATGCAACAATTCGATAGAAGGTTTGATCAACATCGATCATATCTAGCATTAGGGTTGTGGAACTATCAGCACTTATTCCTGGATACGGAATCCAAAAAACAAAGTTATCTGCAAGCGGTTTATAAAAAATATAAGCTACTAAAAGTGCAATAAAAAAGCTTGCAAGATGAATTGCTTCAACGACAAATCCTCGTCTTATTCCAACCATTAAACTAGCAATAAATATAATTATTAAAATTAAATCTAGCATACCATTCAATCCTTTAGTTTTCTTAATTCGTTTTCTAACCTCTCAACTTCTTCTCTTAGCTTAAGCATTTCATTAACAGTGTTTACTGCTGTTAGTACCGCAAGCTTGCCACTGTCAAGCGTTGGATTAAGAACACTAATTTCTCGCATTTTATCATCTACTATTGACGCTACTAATCGCATATGCCCAGTAGACTCAGTTCCTACCATTTTATAAGTATGACCATATATTTCCACCGATATTCGATTTTTTTCCTGTTCAGCCAAAAGAGATACCTCCCACAAAGCGTAAGCAACTACAGTATTTATAAAGAAATAAAGCTATCCATGATGAATTTGAGATACATTGCGTACCGTTAAGCATAAACTAATTATCACAAAGCTTAACATGAATCTTTTTCTAGTAAAATTATTAGAAAAATTTATAATACATATCATAACATTTCCAATAGGTAGCTAGCAACTTCGCTATTCTTTATAGCTAATAATAGCAACAATACTAGTAGGCTGTCATGGATTCTACTATTAATATTGTAATACATATGAAGAATGAGCCCACTGCACACTTTTCTTCCATAACGAAGGGTTGTTGATTACAATAAGATAAAATAGATTGATCGCATTGTTTGAAAGGTATGTCTTTCATGAAAGGAAATAGAGCTATGTCGAATAATATCGTGTTAAAGCTTTCTGCTGAAGACCAAAATAAAGTAAAGTCTCATTATGCTTCCAATAAAGTTGAAAGAAAAGCGCCCGGCGTTGTCTTTGCAGCAAAGCTTCCAGATGCTGCAATTACAGTTTATTCATCGGGAAAGGTTATGTTTCAAGGGGATGGTGCAAGCCGTGAAGCGAGCCGGTTCGGTACAGTTGTCGATAAATCGTCCACAAATCAAAATGGAGCTACTTCAATCAAAACAAAGGGAGATAAACTTCCAGATAACTTTCAGCAAATGTCGGTTATCGGTTCAGATGAAACAGGCACAGGAGATTATTTCGGACCTGTTACAGTTGCAGCAGTTTATGTTCCGAAGGATAAAATTGATTTAATCAATGAACTAGGTGCAAAAGATTCAAAAATGTTAACGGATGCGAAAATGATGGAGATCGCACCAGATATAATGAATTCTTGTATTCATAGTATTTTAACTTTACGCAATGAAAAATATAATGAGATTCAAGGTTCCGGCTATTCTCAAGGGAAGATTAAAGCGATGCTACACAACCAAGCATTAAAACATGTTTTAGATAAAATCGCACCTGAAAATCCTGACTTTATTCTCATTGATCAATTTGCAGAGCGGAATACTTATTATAAATATTTGCAAAATACAAAAACCATTGTTCGTGAAAAGGTATTGTTCTCAACTAAAGCCGAACAGCTGCATGTCTCTGTTGCCGCAGCCTCGATTTTAGCCCGATATGCATTTTTAAAGGAAATGGATCGTTTAAGCAAAGAAATCGGGTATCCCCTTCAAAAGGGTGCTAGTGGAAAAGTCGATGAAATGGCAGCCCGTATTTGGATTGAACGAGGAGAAGAATATTTACGTTCAATTTCAAAATGGCACTTTGCCAATACTGAGAAGGCTAAAGTATTAGTGAAAATAAAGCGAGGATAACATTGTGAAAAGCTTCAAAGTCAGTTGAAAATAGACTTTGAAGCTTTTTTATGATTTATTATTTAATTTTCTTTCAATAGTTTCTAAACGTTCTTTCATCTCGTCCATTCCATTTTGCAAAATTTGTGTTCTTTCTTTTTCTAGTTGCAATCTTTCTACGTTATTTTGTTTAGTTAGTTTGAAATAACTATAAATTTTAATAATTAATACAATAAGAACAACTACTAATCCTAAAGTAATCGAAGTTGCAATTATATCTCCTACATTAAACCGCGTACCAGACATTTTAATTCTCCTAAATATTTTTCTTTATAATAGATTTTCAAAGAAAATTTACTTCTCATATTAATTATAGCACCCTTTAGTTTCCTATTTAAAGTAAATTAGCCATTTAAAGCTAATTTGTTATATACTCAAAACTGATTATGTTTTTGAATTTACTAATATCCAATATGTTTTGATAATTGTATATAGTTATAGAGGAGGGGAATTCAATGTTAAAAATTATTGAATGGCTAGGTTTTATAATTTGTGTGGGTTCCGTTTTCACAAATGGTTATCTAAGGAGCCAAGGTCATCACAATTTAATGGAGCAATTTACATTTTACTCTGTATTTGGAGGTGCTTCCATAACAATTGCAGCATTTTTCATTCGGAAACGCAATACTCGAAAGAATAGAATACATCGTCCATGACAATTTCACATACTCCATTATTCTAAAAAATATCCCATAACCGCGCATGCAATTCATGCACCTAAAAAGCCGGAAAGCATATATCTCATACCCTCCGACTTTGATCATTACTTATTATTTTTTTATAAACATTTGTGTCCAGATGTTACCGTCCTCAACAAAACCTACACCAATATGCGTATAGCTAGAGTTTAAAATATTTGCGCGGTGACCTGAACTATTCATCCATGCATTGACTACTTCTTGAGGAGATCTTTGCCCTTTTGCAATATTTTCTCCAGCAGCACTGTAGTTAATTCCATATGCTTTCATCATGTCGAATGGAGATCCATACGTCGGACTTGTGTGACTGAAGTAATTTTTGTTAGCCATATCCTGAGATTTATGCTCAGCTACTCTTGATAGCTCCCAATCATATTTTAATGCTGATAACCCTGCATTTGCACGCTCAACGTTTACAAGACGAATAACTTCTTGTTCATAAGCCACTCCTTCTTGTGTTGGAATGTTAATTTTTTGTCCTGGATAAATTAAATTCGGATTTTGTAATTGTGGATTTGAATTAATTAATTCTTGTACACCTGTTTCTGTTTTTACTGCGATTTTCCAAAGTGAATCACCTTTTACTACTGTATATGATGAACCAGCTGCTAAAGCTGTTACTGGAATAAGTAATGATAACGATAAAACAGAAGCAATTGCTCCTTTTTTCAAGTTCTTAAACATCTAATCAATCCTCTCTATTTGGTATAGTTCTATGATAATAGCAGTCTACTACTGAATTCATTGCAAAAATTTTGGCACGATTGTTGCGTAATCATTACATAAAAATTACTTTCAGTCTTAAAATTTGCCGCATCAATAGTTCTTTAGTTGTCATCTTTGTAAAATAGAATTTGAAAATACATAAAAATATTTTTTGTTTTTTCCAAAACACAATACTATTTTCCATGTTTTATATAAATTTTTTGGAAAAAAAAGAGAGAAAGCAAGTAAATTTCGCTTTCTCTTTAACAAATACAAGTCTATTTTTCAATTATATTACTTAATAATTTTACTAATGGATTTAAATTCATCACCTTTAGCAATTTGTTGCATTTCAAATAGTGCCATTTCTACTGTTGACACTTTTGCTCCAATCTGCACCATCTTTTGAAGACCAATTTCACTACTTAAAGAAGTCCTAGATGATACACAATCAGCTAACACTTCAACTTCGTAACCTTTAAAAAGTAATTGAGCTGCTGTTTGATATACGCAAATATGTGTTTCAATTCCTGCAAGCAATACTTTTTTACGTCCTGTTGCTTCGAGTTGTTCTACAAATTCAGGCGTATCATATGCACTAAACGTAATTTTTTCAATTGGTTGTTGACCATCTAAATGTTGTGCAATTTCCTCAACAGTTGGACCAAGCCCTTTTGGATACTGCTCTAGCCATAAAATCGGTAATCCTAACACTTTCGCTCCTTGCACTACATTTGCGATGTTTTGAATGACAAATTCACTCTTATCAACTATTCGTGCAAGTTTCCCTTGAATATCAATCAATACTAATACTGTATCCTCTTTGTGTAACATACTCATTTCCCCTTTTCATGTAAATTGAATTGGATCGTCTCCTTCATTATATATGTCAATTATTAGAACTTCATCTATAAGTTAAACTGTTCATTGAATCGATAGTTTTTGACATGTATAGTTAAAGGGTAGAAAGGGTGAATTTTTTGTTAAGATTAAGTTGGCTAATTAGTTTAGGAATCTCTCTTTTGGGATTTATTATTATAGAGCATTTTTTCACAATTCAACCTGAGGGCGTATCTGGTAGTGGGAATTCTGGAGCAATTGGAATAGCACTAGTTCTTCCCTTCTTGTTACTAAGCTTATTTACAACATATCGATATTTCTCCGAGCTTTCACGAAATGCAAAGGACAAACTGAATCGCATTTTTGCATTGGTAAGTGGTATTATTTTGATCGGAATTTTTATCTATTTCGCCAATGGATATAAGAATGACATTATTGAATCTTTAGGTGGGCCAACGACAGATCCAAATTCAAAAATTTATGGATTCCCCCTACTGAATCAATATACGAATCATGTATTCTTTAATTTTTATACATTTGGATTAGTTCATACAATCAGTGGATTGATCGTAAGCCCGAAATAGATAAAAATGCATACCGAAAGGTATGCATGACGAATAGCCTACAATCTAACTCATTTTTGGATTGTAGGCATTATTTTACACATGTAGATTGGATCGCTTTTGACCAAGGCATGTAGTTATGTAAAATTTCCGGTTGATTATGAATCGGTAAGTTTGGGAGATCTGTCAATACCTTCACTAGGTATTGATAAAAATCAATGCCGTTTGCTTTAGCAGTTTCCGCTAAACTTAAACAGACCGCATTTGCCTTTGCGCCAGCCTCACTGACAGAGAAAAGCCAATTTTTTCTCCCAATTACAGTTGGCCGAATTGCATTTTCAGCTGGGTTATTATCTATTTCAATGCGCCCATCCTGTAGGAATGCTTTTAATTCCTGCACTCGATTCAACGTATATTCCGCTGCTTTTGCCAGAGCATTCTTCCCATAGAATGGCGATTCTTCAACCCATTTCAGGAATTTCTCAACTATGGGTTTTGAATATTTGTTTCGCAATTTTCGGCGTTTGCTTGATGAACACTTTTTAAATTGGCTCTCTAACTTATACAACTGATCACAATAACCAACGCCAATCCGTCCATTCTTACTGTCAGCTTTTAACCAGTATCGCCGAACATGAGCCCAACAGTTTGCGAATGTGATATTTGGTAATTTACCGTATGCCGAATAGCCATCGCAAATGACGGTTCCTCTGAAGTTTGTTGTGAATTCTTCCAACACAGTACGACCTCTAGATAATGCACTTTGGAAAAGTACAATAACCGGACCTTGTGATGGAACGGTTTTAAATACCCAGTTGTATGCATTCGATTGACCTGGTTTCCCGTCCGATCTATTTAAGATTTGGGCGTAAGTTTCATCAATATGGAGAATCGACTTGGAAAGGAGTACCTCCTTCATCCGGTCATAGATTGGTAAAAGCCATTCTTCTGCTACACGAATTACCCAGTTGGATAAGTTTTTATCATTCGTTAGTAACCCTGAACGCTCCCATTCTTTTACTTGGCGATATAGTGGTAAATATTGAATGAACTTATCATAAATTAATTTCGCCAACACAGTTGGTCCTGCGATGCTGCGAGGAATGACCGCCATTGGCGCTTTGCCACGTTTAATTTGTGCGTTCTGTGTCGAGTCTTTTTTACATCGCTTGCACTCATAGGCATGCTCTATATGCTGAACACGAACCATCTTCGCTGGAATAAACTTGGCTTCTTCACGAACAATAGTGCTGCCGATTTCATGCATATTACTCTGACAACAGTCACATTGAAGGTCCGAAGGATGATGATGAACTTCTTCAATTTCTACATCTTCCTTAAATGAATCATTGCGCTTTTTATTTTTGATTTTACGTATAACTGTATAGCTAACACTCTCCGTGCTTTGTTCATCTGTGTGCTCAGAATCGCTAAAAGACGGGTCATCCTCGAATAAAGAACACTGCCCATCTGGAGCTTGATATTTCGATTTTTCTGACTTTGATCCATATAATGTTTTTGTTAAATGGTGAATTTGTTCTGATAAGTATTTGTTTTGAGCCAATGATTGATCTAACTTTTTAGAAAGCTCTTCATTTTGTTGTTTCATAATAGCTATTTGATTCTCTAGTAACGTAATTAATTTTTCAGTTGAATTCTTATTACTCATCTCATTCACCACATTTCAGTACAGTTTATCTATGAATGATTATACCATCTGAAATGTATTGTCTAAAAGATGCCTTTTGAAGATTTAGCTATTGCTTTTGGTTGTGCTATGGATAGTCCTTCTAGTAACCAACGCAATTCCTGTTGTGTTAAGTTTTGAACTTCTGCTTCATTTTTTGGCCATTGTAGCTTTCCATTATCAATACGTTTATATAATAATGCGAATCCGTCACCATCGAAATATAAACATTTATACCGATCACGACTCCATCCAGAGAAAAGAAAAACTGCATCGCTATATGGATCAAGTTGAAATGTATCCTGTATAAGCGTTGCTAATCCATCAATGCCTTTTCTCATATCCGTACGACCACAAATAATATAGATATTTTTCACCTTTGTAAAATCATGAATCATAATTACGCAACTCCCTAATAACCGTTTGGATGACGTAGTTCTTAACGTCAGGGAAGAAGGAGATTTTTAGATGATTTGCTTGAATAACGCAAATAGGTTTTGCTGGTCCACGACCAGCTGAAGTAGTTGTATTTGAAGTCGTTTCCAATTTGACTGGAACGATTGATACTTTGTCTGTTGACATAAAAAGCACCTCCCTTGAATTGATACCTTTATAGTACCGAGAGGTGCGATTAGAAAATATGCGTTATTTGAGTACGGGCTTACGATTGATCGGTGGGTTTGTTGGTTTATCCAAACCGAAAAAAGAGGAGTTGCCAGAATAAATGGCAACTCCTTTTTATGTGATGAGGTTGATATGTGCGGGTTCACGAGATTTTGTTCGATTTTGCGAAGTTTAAGTGCGGGTTCTGCGATTTTATGTGCGAACCTCAACAATCTATCTCACTTCTGCACCAGCTTCAGCTAAAGCTTTTAACACTTTATCGTGTGCATTTGATACATCTTCATCTGTTAACGTACGTTCTGGATCGAAGTATGTTAACGTGAAGGCTACTGATTTCTTACCAGCTTCAATTTTATCACCTTGGTAAACGTCAAATACCTTTACGTCTTTTAATAACTTCGTACCGGCATTGCGGATAATACTTTCGATTTCTCCTGCTGGCGTTGTACGTTCTAACTCTAAAGCAATATCACGTGTTATCATTGGGAAACGTGGTACTGGTGTATAAACAAGCGCTTCTGTTGTAGCTTGTAAAATTGCATATAAATTCAATTCAGCTACATATGTTTCTTTTAAATCAACTTTCTTACGCTCAGCTGGATGAAGTCCACCGATAATTCCGATTTTTTCTCCATCTAATTTTATGATTGCTGTTTGGCCTGGGTGTAAACCATCCACAGCACCTTTTTCAAATGATACGCGATCAACTAAACCTAATTTATCAAATAAACCTTCAACAATACCTTTTGCAACAAAGAAATCAACGTTGCGTTTTTCACCTTGCCATGAGTGATCTAACCATTTTCCAGTTAAAATAAGCGCAAGATGCTCCTCTTCATATGGAAGACCTTCATCCGTCTGACCAAGGAAAACTGAGCCAATTTCATATAGTCCTACAGAATCTGCTTTACGTGCAATATTGTAGCTTGCAGATTCAACTAAATGCGGAATTAAACTTTGACGTAATGTAGTACGTTCCTCGCTCATTGGCATTAATAGTTTTGTTGTTTCTTCTACTTTTAACGCAAATTTTTGAGATAATTCCTCTGAAGTTAAAGAATACGTAACTGCTTGAAGCAAGCCCGCTCCTTCTACAAAGCTACGTACTATACGACGTTTTGCTTGGTATGGTGTTAAACCACCAACAGTCTCATTGCCTTCTGGTAAAGTCATCGGAATTTCATCGTATCCATAAAGTCTTGCAACTTCTTCTACGATATCTTCTTCAATTTTAATATCTTGGCGTCTTGTTGGTGCATCAATAATCAATAAACCATTTGCAGCTTCAACGTCAAATTTTAAACGATTTAAAATTGAAAGCATATCTTCCAAAGATATCTTCATACCAAGTCTTGCGTTAATGAAATCAGGAGAAACGACAACACGTGCTGGTGTTTTGTCCAATTCATCAACCATTACAGTACCTTCTAATGCTTCACCACCAGCAATTTCAGCGAGTAATTGTGCAGCACGTTCTGCTGCTGGAAGGACGCGATTTGGATCTACACCTTTTTCAAAACGAGCAGAAGCATCAGAACGTAAACCTAGTTCCTTCGAAGTACGGCGAACAGAGAGTCCATCAAAATATGCAGCTTCAATAACTACAGTAGTTGTTGATTCTGTTACTTCAGAATTTGCACCGCCCATAACACCTGCAATTGCAACTGGTTCTTTACCATTTGTAATAACCAAGTTATGCGCTTTTAAAGTACGTTCTTGATCGTCTAGAGTAACGATTTTTTCTCCTTCATTTGCTAAACGAACAACGATTTCTTTTGAGTTTAGCGCATCGTAATCAAAGGCGTGAAGCGGTTGACCATATTCCATAAGAATGTAGTTCGTAATATCCACAACATTATTGTGAGGGCGCACGCCAGCAGCCATTAAATAATTTTGTAACCAAAGTGGTGATTCAGCGATTTTTACATTTTTCACTACTTTCGCTGCATATAATGGATTTAAATCTGGTGCATCTGTACGCACTTGAATATAGTCATCTGCTTTTTCGTATGAAGTTTCATATTTGATTTCTGGAAGTTTTACTTCTTCTGATAAAATCGCTGCAACCTCATAAGCAACACCTAACATTGATAATGCATCGGAACGGTTTGGCGTTAATCCAAGTTCAAGAACGATATCGCGTAAGCCGATTAATTCTAATGCATCACTGCCTGGTGTTGCATCTTCTGGTAAAACGTATATGCCATCAGCATATGCTTTCGGTACAACACGACCTTCAATCCCAAGCTCTTGCAGTGAGCAAATCATACCGTTTGATTCTTGACCGCGCATCTTTGCTTTTTTAATTTTAACGCCACCAGGTAAGCGAGCACCTGGTAATGCAACGATTACTTTTTGTCCTTGATCAACATTTGGTGCGCCACAAATAATTTGACGAACATCGCCTTCGCCAACTTCTACTTGGCAAATGTTTAATTTATCTGCATCTGGATGCTTTTCCTTCGAAACAACGTAACCTACAACTACATTCGTCATTCCTTGAGAACGGTCGATGACAGCATCTACTTCAATACCTGAGCGTGTAATTTTTTCTGCTAAATCTTCTGGTGCTAAGTCTTTTATATCTACATATTGTTTTAACCAATTTAATGATACTAACATTATTTTACCCCCTTACCCTTCTGTACGATGGAATTGTGATACGAATCGATTGTCATTTGTATAGAAATGACGAATATCTTCCACACCGTATTTCAACATCGCAATACGCTCAACACCCATACCGAATGCAAAGCCTGAATATTTCTTCGGATCATAGCCACCCATTTCAAGAACGTTTGGATGTACCATACCAGCTCCTAAAATTTCAATCCAGCCAGTATGTTTACATACGTTACAGCCTGATCCTCCGCACTTAAAGCAAGAAATATCCATTTCTACTGATGGTTCAGTGAATGGGAAAAAGCTTGGGCGCAAGCGAATTTCACGCTCTTCACCGAACATTTTTTTCGCCATTGTATTAAGCGTTCCTTTTAAATCGCTCATACGAATATTTTCTCCCACAACAAGACCCTCAATTTGCATAAATTGATGAGAGTGCGTTGCATCATCATTATCACGACGGAACACTTTCCCTGGACAAATAATGCGGAACGGTTCACCATTTTTCTCAAGCATTGTACGAGCTTGAACAGGGGAAGTATGTGTACGCAATAAAGTTTCTTCTGTAATATAGAACGTATCCTGCATATCACGAGCTGGGTGACCTTTTGGTAAGTTTAATGCTTCAAAGTTGAAGTAATCTTTTTCAACCTCTGGACCTTCTGCTACTTCATACCCCATTGCAATAAATAGGTCTTCAATCTCTTCAACTACACGAGTTAATGGGTGACGGTTTCCTATGCGAACAGGACGTCCTGGTAATGTTACGTCAATTGCTTCTTTTTCCAATTGCTCTTGAATTGCTAATTCCTCTAGTTGAGCTACTTTTTGTTCTAATTTTTCTGTCACATTTTCACGCACAGTATTTACAAGAGCACCCATTTTCGGACGTTCTTCTGGAGATAATTTCCCCATTCCTTTTAGTAAATCTGTAATTGGACCTTTTTTCCCTAAATAAGCAACACGAACTTCATTTAATTCTTTTAAGTTCGAAGCCACTTCAATTTTCGCTAAAGCTTCTTGCTCTAATTGTTTTAGTTGTTGTTCCATTAATTATAACCTCCTTAGTTATTGAACCTTTTGGGTGGTATATGTTTTGAATTATCACGATTGAATCGCTCTATTTTGTGTCAATATCGATCTATTTTGTGTCCGAATCGATATAATTTGTGTCTGAATCGATACATTTTGTGTCCGAATCGACCCATCGCAATTGAATCGATCTTTTTGTGTCCTTATCGACCTATCACACTATTCTTCGATCGCACATTTCATCACTTCTCAAAACAAAATAAAAAACCCCGCCCCAAAAAGGGACGAGGATTATTCGCGGTACCACCCTAGTTATTGCAAATTTGCAATCACTTCATTACGATAACGACAATGTTGCCGGCATTCCTTTACAGCATACTAGCTGGTCCCGGAAGCTGCTTGCGAGGTGAACTTCAATATTCATTGATGCTATGCAAGCTTTCAGTCAACGGCTTGCATTCCCTTTTAGCTAATCGAACATTTACTCTTCTCGCTCAAGCGCATTTATAAGATGTATTAAAAAACAATCTGAATACATTCTACGATATTTTATTCATTGTTTCAAGGTGTTGTAACCATTCCCCGTCTATCTTTACACAAATTAACAATCCTATAATTTCCTTCATTTATCGTTATTATTCTTCTAATTATTATTTAACAATAAATTTTTTGAACTTTTGCACAATTTGTCATTTTTTAGTTTATAATGATGTTAATTAATATTACATAAAGAGGGGTGTTTTTATGTTATTCGTAAAAAAAAGGAAAGAATTAGCTTCCGAGTCAACCTCAGAACAAGCTCCTACAACTAATATAGATGGCCAAATTCAGGTAGCTGTCGATCAGTTAAAAAGTGTCGTAGAACAAATGGATCTTACCTCCATTGCTTTAAAAGACACAAGTGCAACGAGTAAAGAAAAGACGAATAAATTAATGTCGCATAGTGAAAAAACTGCAAATTATTCACTTCAAGTTGCAGAAAAAATGAAAGAAATCGAATCATCTGCTCTCCACATCTCTGCTTTCTCACAAGAAATACTATCAAATAGCCAAACATCCAATGAAGAACTACATCATTCTTTTGATTCATTCCAACTATTATTAAACAAATTTGAAAACATACGAAATAGTCATTATTCGCTACTAGAACAAATGAATCAATTGGTTGATCATTCAAATAAAATTCATGATATTGTTCATACAATCGGTTCGATTTCTCAAAAAACAAAGATCTTAGCCTTGAACGCCTCTATCGAAGCAGCGAGAGCCGGCGAACATGGAAAGGGATTTTCAGTAGTCGCAAATGAAGTTGGTAATCTTGCAAATCAAACTTCTCAAGCTGTTGATGAAACTAGAGAAACAATTAATTTAATTCAAAAAGAAATAAACACTTCTACTGAAATGGTGAAGATAGAAACAACTCAGGTTGAAGAAGGCTCTAATGAAATGAAAAAAATTCTTCAATCTATTAATGGATTTAAATCAAATTTAGCTGACATTACAAAAATGGTTCAAGAATCTTCTGAGGCCGTCGTCGATCAAAGAGATAGCCTACAAGAAATCTCAACCTTACTTCAAGAAATTTCACAAATGGCTATTGAAAATAAAGAATATGTGGATCAAGTAACCTTCGCCTTGGACAACCAGCATACGAACGTTGAAGAAATGCGTTCCATCAATCATACACTAACTGCCACTTCCGAAGAGTTACAATCTCTTGTAAAACAAAACCTAGATAATATTGAGATAGATAAAATGTTAGTTGGAAGGATGAAACAAACGCTATCTAAACAAGTTCAATCAGATAAACTTTTATCAATGGATATGTCGGTGCATCGTCAAGTTTTAGATGCTATTTTAGTAGAGAATAAACAATTAGAGGCAGTATGGACAAATCGATTGGATGGTACATTTGTTTATTCCAATCCAGCAGCTGCACTTGTCAATGCAAAAATGCGACCTTGGTTTATAGAAGCTTCGAAGGGAAAAGAATACATTTCTGATCCGTATATTTCTGCAGTGACCAAAAAGCACTGTATTACATTATCCTACCCAATCCTTGATGGTGAACAAATAGTAGGTGTATTAGGGGCGGACCTTTCGATCAATTAAAATAAAGAAAACCGTTTGGCTTATTTCTTCCAAACGGTTTATTTTCATTATTAACTTTTAGACTCAGCTAGCTTTGTTAAATAGTATTGTTCTTCTCTTAACATATGGTCAGCCATCGATGCGGTAAATGTCCCTAGTACCTCAGCACTTAGCTCCATTTCTTCTAGTTCATGCAGGAAGGTTTTGAATAGTCCCATTTCAATCTCTACATCATGGTTAAACTTCTGTAAAGCTGGGAATTTTTTTATATTTGTCCTTAAGTAGCCAGTTAATTCAACAGCCTTTAAATAAAACTGTTCAAAGTGTTTCGTAAACAATCTACTCTTTTCCTTCAACCTTTTTTCAACACCATCCATTCGGGCATCTATTGCATTCGCATGACCTGATGCATCCACTAACCAAATGAGATGATGATGTAGCTCATGGAAAATAGGAGGAGTTTTTCCTTGTTTAAGATAGCTTAAAACATGTAAATATTCTTCTAACTCGTTCACCATATGATTGATAAATGTGGGCGTTAAATGAATACGTGCATTTCCAGTTAAATGTTTTTTAATGAGGGAAAGTTTAAAAGTACGTAGTTTGTTTGCAGCGTCCTCACAAAGTTGAGAAAATGAAATCACATTTGTATCGTTAAGGGAATTTACTTGTGCTAGTAACTGATCAAAGTGTTGAATAAAAAAAGTTGCTTTTTCAATATCCGACTTTTCGGAAGGATAAAGTGAATCGTGAATAAAACGCGAATGATCCCCTAATACCTGAAGCCAAAACCGATGTTCATAAACCGCGCTCTTTAGGAAACTTTTCAAGCTATTCACATCTCCTTTTTTCACTTCGTACCTACTTTATTCGTCGTGTGCATCATTTATGACTAATCAGTATATTCATTCAACCTAAATTTTTTTATCAAACAAATGAATTTCTTCCTCTTTCGTTTCTTCTACTTTCTTTATCTGTTTCTTTAAATCTGTCATTTCATTTTTTAACTCTTTGATTAGTCTTGAGTTATCAATACCTCTTGTTACAGCATTTCTAATAATACCGTATAATAACAATAAAAATGCTAGACTTAAAATTATGTAATCCATATCTGCCTCCTGAAATTTTTGATGTTTTCATTTTACCATTTAATACAAATTATGGAATACAAAAAGGACCAAATCATCTCGATCTGGTCCTAATAATTATTTTTTAATAAATTGATATAGTAAAATTCCTGTTGCTACTGCAACATTTAAAGATTCCGCTTGTCCTAAAATAGGGATAATCACGTTTTGATCTGTTTTATCGAGTAATTGTGGATGAATGCCACTACCTTCATTCCCCATTATCACAGCAAAGGCATCAGATTTCTCAACATCTGTGTAACCAATCGCATCATCTAATGCCGTTCCATAAACTGGAACCCCTTTATCTTGCAGCTGATCTACCCACTCTAATAAATCTCCACGAACAACTGGGATATGGAAATGAGAACCTTGTGCTGCACGAACAGTTTTTGGATTATATGCATCCGCACTTCCTTTACCTAAAATGACTGCATCAATTCCAGCAGCATCAGCTGTTCGAATCATCGTTCCCACATTGCCAGGATCCTGTACAGCATCCACTAACAATACTTTGTTCCAGTTTTGCATGTCATTTTCAGTTACGTTCAATTGTTTACAATGGGCAAATACTCCTTGGGAAGTTTCCGTTTCAGCAATTTCTTTAGCAACCGTATCCGTAACCTCTATAATCATTACATTGTCTATTGACCATAGTAAAGGTAAATCTACACCTTCACGAACAATCAGTTGAATGATTTGGTCTTTGTTTTTTAAAGCTTCTTCTACTAAATGAAACCCTTCAATTAAAAACTCGCCTGTTTTCTCACGTTCTTTTCGCATTGTTACAAGCTTTTTCCAATGTTTCACTAATGCGTTTTGAGTCGATTCGATTCTCTTCATGATTTTTTCCGCCTTTTACAATTTCATATTGGTCTATTTTACATGATTGACGGCGAACTGTAAAAACCGGAGATATACTACTAACGAAAAAACTAATCCGGTTCGCTCTACCCCAAAAAAATCCGCGATACTTCTTGTCCAATAAGAAGTCGCGGATCTCTCGATTAAAATTTAGTTTAGTGTATATCGTTCTTCTTAAAGTTTCCGCCTCTTACTTCAGCAACATCATAAACTGTTACGAAAGCCGATGGATCAAGGTCACGAATAATTTCTTTCATTTTACTTTCTTCTAAACGGTTAATAACACACGTAATTTCTCTAAATTCTTCGTTTGAATAGGCACCACGTACAATATTGTATGTAGCACTACGACCTAATCGATCTCGAATTGCCTCAACCATTTCTTCTGGTTCACTTGTAATAATTTTAAACGTTTTTGAACCACTTAAACCTTCTTCAACAATATGAATGACCTTTGAAGCAATGAAATATGCGATTCCGGATAGGATTGCCCCCTGTAACCCAAATACAAAGGATACAACAATAAAGACAAACATATTTAAGAATAGGATTAAATCACTTGTCCCAAAGGGTAATTTTTTAGAAAGCAAAACAGCTAGCATATCAATACCATCAAGGGCACCACCATTACGAAGTGCAAGACCCATACCAAAGCCGAGAATAATACCACCAACAACAGTTACTAGTAGAGTATCCCCCTCAATAATCGCTGGGATATGATGCATCCAAACTGTACCAATAGCAAGGGAAACAATACCAAGAACTGAGTACATTGCAAAGGTTTTACCTATTTGTTTATATCCTAAAAAAATGAACGGTATATTTAAAATAGCAATAAGAACGCCTAATGGTATACCAAAAAGTTGTGATCCTACGATGCTAAGACCTGTCACACCACCATCTGATACATTATTCGGGATTAATACTGCTTCTAATCCATACGCTGCAATAAACCCACCAATTATTACCATAACTCCACGAATTAAGAGCATGGTTTTATTGGATTTGTCTTTCGTATTCCCCATGAAATTTCCTCGATTCTAATTTATTCTCTCTCTATAATAATTATATAAAAGTTCTACCAATGGAGCAAAGCAATCGCACAGAAAATTGATAAATCGATATATTCGATTTATTTTTTTATATAATATCATCTTTAACAAAAAATTATATTTTATGTATAGTTTCGTTCAATAGTAACAGACTACAATTCGAGGAGGCGATTGAATGAATTTTCAAATTCGAGAAGCAATTACACAAAATGTAAAAGGCGATAGTGCAACTGATTTTCGCAGTACTGTAGAAGATGCTATTTCTCGTGGTGATGAACATTTACTACCAGGTCTTGGTGTCTTCTTAGAAAAATGGTGGCAAAGTTCAAGTGCTACAGAGCAGGAACAATTTACAGAGAAATTATCACAAGCCTTTAAAAATTAATTAAAAGTAACTGACTCTTTTCATTAGCACCCCTAATAAGAGTCAGTTTTTTATTTTCAGAAAAAATAGACTTATTTGTCATTTCATCTTACATATTTTACTCTGTTCGACTACAATAAAAAGTAGTTTCATATTATTTAAAGTTTGAGGTGTACAACATGTCTTATATTGTTTCAACAGTTGTTGAAGAACTGTTAACTGTTTTAAAAGAAGATCAAGTTACAACAAATGAAACGGTTCGTGAATTACATGCAAAGGATGAATCACACCATAAACCTATTTTACCTGATGTAGTTGTATTTCCACGCTCCACAGAAGATGTGCAAGCTATTGTAAAACTTGCCAGTCAACACCTTATACCAATTGTTCCATTTGGTGCGGGTTCGAGTTTAGAAGGAAACTCAATACCAGTGCACAAGGGTATTTCCATTGATTTTTCACAAATGAACGAAATATTAGAAATTAGTCCTGAGGATTTGCTAGTTAAAGTACAGCCTGGTGTTACACGACTTCAGTTAAATAAAGAATTAAAAAAACACGGCTTACAATTTACTGTCGATCCAGGTGCGGACGCATCAATAGGTGGAATGGTTGCAACAAATGCAAGTGGTACAACAGCCGTACACTATGGCGTCATGCGAGATCAAGTTCGTGATCTAGAAGTAGTATTAGCTGATGGTTCTGTTATTCATACAGGAAATTTAGCAGTAAAATCTTCATCAGGATATCATTTAAATGGGTTATTCGTTGGTTCTGAAGGCACATTAGGCTGCTTTACTGAAATCACCATTCAAGTTTATGGAATTCCTGAATTCGTAACGGCAGGACGTGCAGTCTTTGAGACAGTCGATGCTGCTATTGATGCTGTAACAGTCTTAAGACAAGCTGGCATTCAAATTGGGCGAGTCGAATTAGTTGATGCATTTTCTGTTCGCCAGGCGAATATTTATAAGGAAACAAATTACGAGGAAAAACCAACCATTTTCTTAGAATTCCATGGCAATCAATCTGGGATGGAAGAAGATGTTGCCTATACAAAAGAAATCTTTGAGGAATTTGGCTGTCTGAGCATTTCATTTGAAACAGATACAGCTTCGCGAAATAAATTGTGGGAAGTCCGTCACCATATCGCATATGCTTATACCCATGGATATCCGGGAAGAAAAATGATGACAACGGACGTTTGTGTGCCCATTTCTAAGCTTGCTGCTGCAATTCGTTTTGCGCGAACACAGATTGAGGAAACTGGACTTGAAGGTGGCGTTATAGGTCACGTTGGCGATGGTAACTTCCACGCAATGGTAATGTTCGATACAAATTCAGAAGACGAGGTTGCCCGTGCTACTAAATTTAATGAAAACCTCGTGGAATTTGCCTTATCTCAAGGCGGAACATGTACTGGGGAACATGGAGTTGGTATTGGAAAATCAAAATATCAACAGAAAGAACACGGGGCTGCTCTTCAAGTTATGAAAGCAATAAAAGTAACATTAGATCCAAACAATATTATGAATCCTGGAAAGATTTTTATAGATTGATAATTCATGAAGTGGGTATTAGATTACCCACTTTTTTAGCTTTTATGGCAGACAAAAATTAAAAGGCAATCCAGCGTCTCCCAGATTGCCTTTACTTATGTAGCGATGCGTTTTTCCACCTAGAAATCAACATCGCATTCATTATCACTTTAAATCAATTGCGGCGAGTCCCCCACAAATTGATTTAAGATTTAACTGAACTAGTAAAAATACACAACCCGTATATTTTTACTGTTTTATTTCTTTTTATGAAAGAACTGACGCTAATACTGCCTTTTGAGCATGTAATCTGTTTTCAGCTTGCTCAAAAATATAGGAGTTTGGCCCATCAATAACTGAGCTAGCAACTTCTTCTTCACGATGGGCTGGTAAACAGTGCAGGAACATGTAATCAGATTTCGCGTGAGCAACTAAATCATCATTAATTTGATAGTCTTTAAAATCTACTAGTCGTTTTGCCGACTCTTCTTCTTGCCCCATTGAAGTCCAAACATCTGCATATACTGCATCTGCCCCTGAAACAGCTTCAATTGGATCATATGTTACAGTTACTTGACTACCATTGGCTTGAGCAATATTTTTTGCTTTTGCAATAATTTCAGTATCACACTCATATCCAGGTGGTGTTGCTACTGCTACATTCATCCCTACATGAGCTGCAGCTACAACTAAAGAATGGGCTACGTTATTGCCATCTCCAACGTAAGCAATCTTTAATCCTTTCAAAGTGCCTTTATTTTCATAGATTGTTTCAAGATCTGCTAATGCTTGGCAAGGATGATAAAGGTCCGTTAATCCATTGATTACTGGAATTGACGCGTTATCTGCTAATTCTTTTACCATTTCATGTGAGTTTGCACGAATCATAATGGCATCTAAATAACCAGATAAAACTTTCCCTGTATCAGAAATTGGTTCACCACGTCCGATTTGCATGTCACGAGAATGCATAAACATTGCTTTTCCGCCTAGTTGATTCATCCCTACTTCAAATGAAATACGAGTACGTGTTGAATGCTTTTCGAAAATCATTCCTAGCGTTTTGCCCTCTAATAATTTAGGACATTTGCCTGCTTTCGTAATCGTTTTTAACTGAGTAGCTAATTTAACTAAGTCATGTACTTCTTCACTTGTATAATCAAGCAGCGTCAATAAATCCTTGCCCTTTAAACTAGACACCAATTTAAGCTGCACCTCTTCTAACAATTTCATGTAGCATTCCGCTCCCTTATTTCTGATGATGTAATTCATTATACATATGTATATTTATTAAATCAAGTGAATTTTTATGATTAATTAGAGTGGATAAAATTAAATGTTTATTCATTTTAACCAAAGGAAAGTTGTACATATGATATTTTTTTCGAATATTAATTTGTATTAAGTAATAAATATTCTTTCTATTTGTATGCATTTTTATTTTTATACAAAAACGGTTTTATGATAGATTTGGAGCTTACACGTTTGAGGATATCTAGATTCTGGGTGATTTAAGCGATGTGTAGACTTGGTGTCTATTATCCAATCACACCTTCCCCTTTGTCTATTATCCACTCGGCTTTGTCTATTATCAGCCCCTGTTTGTCTATTATCCTAGCGGGTTTGTCTATTATCCGATTACGCTTTCCTCCTTCGTCTATTATCTACTCGGCTTTGTCTATTATCAGCCCCTGTTTGTCTATTATCCTAGCGGGTTTGTCTATTATCCGATCACGCTTTCCTCCTTCGTCTATTATCTACTCGGCTTTGTCTATTATCTGCCCCTGTTTGTCTATTATCCTAGCGGGTTTGTCTATTATCCGATCACGCTTTTCCCCTTTGTCTATTATCCACTCAGCTTTGTCTATTATCTGCCCATGTTTGTCTATTATCCTAGCGGGTTTGTCTATTATCCGATCACGCTTTTCTCCTTCGTCTATTATCCACTCGGCTTTGTCTATTATCAGCCCATGTTTGTCTATTATCCTAGCGGGTTTGTCTATTATCCGATTACGCTTTCCTCCTTCGTCTATTATCTACTCGGCTTTGTCTATTATCTGCCCATGTTTGTCTATTATCCTAGCGGGTTTGTCTATTATCCGATCACGCTTTTCCCCTTTGTCTATTATCCACTCAGCTTTGTCTATTATCTGCCCATGTTTGTCTATTATCCTAGCGGGTTTGTCTATTATCCGATCACGCTTTTCTCCTTCGTCTATTATCCACTCGGCTTTGTCTATTATCAGCCCATGTTTGTCTATTATCCTAGCGGGTTTGTCTATTATCCGATTACGCTTTCCTCCTTCGTCTATTATCTACTCGGCTTTGTCTATTATCTGCCCCTGTTTGTCTATTATCCTAGCGGGTTTGTCTATTATCCGATCACGCTTTTCTCCTTCGTCTATTATCTACTCGGCTTTGTCTATTATCTGCCCCTGTTTGTCTATTATCCTAGCGGGTTTGTCTATTATCCGATCACGCTTTTCCCCTTTGTCTATTATCTACTCGGCTTTGTCTATTATCAGCCCCTGTTTGTCTATTATCCGACCGATTTTGTCTATTATTCATTTTCACTAAAAAAGCAAGTAGAGAAAAGTATCAATTTTCTCTACTTGCTTCATTTATGATTCCAGCTACTTAAACTGCTTTTTATCGAGTTTCCCTAATGGTGTGTAGGGCATTTCGTTTAGAAATTTGATTTCCTTAGGGAGTTGGTATCTTGCAACTTTTGGACGTAGCCATTCAACTAATTCTTCTACAGAAAGATTCGAATTTCTCTTTCTAACTACATACGCCCTTAATCTTTGGTCAAATTGTTCATCCTGTACTCCTATAACAGCCACTTCCTCGATTTCAGGATGTTCCATTATTACTTGTTCCATTTCAACTGGATATACATTAATTCCACCAGAAATGATCATATCATCCACTCGCCCACATAAAAAATAATAACCCAATTGATCGCAATAGCCTAAATCCCCAGTTTTACGCCATTTTCCCTTCTCATTCCCTATCGACCAAGCATTTTGTATACAAAACTGACCGATTTCTCCTACGTTTACTTCATTCATATTATCATCCAATACCTTTAAACGAGTACCTTCTATCATTTTACCGACCGTTGATGAGGAATATTTTAAATCACGCGGGGTTGCTATAAAATTCAATCCAACTTCAGTTGTTCCGTACAAATTATAAAGTACCTCGCCTAAACTATGAAAAGTTTCTTCAATTAGTTTCGGATTCAACTTCGCACCACCTGAAGCAATACAAGATAGAGTTTTTAATGCATTTTTATCTGTATGTAGCATTCTCTGAAGCATTGTAGGAACAACTGTGACAATATCCACCTGATGTTTTTCGATTAATTGACAAGCTGTTTGAGCATTAAAGCCTCTACTAATCACCATTTTCTTTCCTAAAGGAATGAATAAAAGTAGTACAGCAATTCCATACCCATGATAAATGGGAGTAGCGATATAGCCAGTTTTATAGTTCAAGATATTTAGTCTTTGTATAAAAGCAGCAAATGGATTTAAATAATTAAATAGTGACGGTCTATGTTCTGCTTGCTTCGATTCACCTGTTGTACCACTTGTTGAAAGTACAAGCTTACTTTGGTTTCTTCTAGGAAGATACATTTTTTCTGGAGAATCAAAATAAAGAAATTGATTTATCGCTGGCAATTCATCATGATAGCTTAATAATTTATTCCCTGTAAATTCCGATTCATCAATAATTGAACTTAATTCAACATCGTAAATGAATAGATCAAATGAATTCCGCCTAACGATACGACCTAATTGAGTAGCACTTATTTCAGTACTAACGAAATAAATATTTACACCTAATCTAGAAAGGGCAAAAATTGATTTCACAAGAATTGCGTGGTTTTTACACATAATAGCAACCTTTTGATTCTCTTGAAGATTTAATTTATCAATCAGAGTTTTTGCAATCCCATTAGATTGTTCAAATAATTGTTTATATGTTAATACTTCATTATCATCAACGAGGGCAATTTGGTCTGAATATTTCTTCTGCGCAAAGTGTAATAAAGTCATTAAATTGATGCCACATTTCATTATAGAAGCAGTTAAATGAAATATAGCGACAGGTGACAGTAATTTCACTTTATACAATACGTAAAAAAGATTAACTATTTTCATAGACTCCCCCGCTTATCTCGCTTTGTAAAATCACGAAAACTCTCCATAAAAATTGATGCTATCTGCCCAAATAATAACCACCATGGCTGATACTTTTTCTTTTTCGTATACATATTTTTGCATATTATTTTAGCAGCATGTTGAGGTGACATCGCAGGAACTTTTTTATAAGCCGATGTTGGTTCAATCATAGGGGTTCTGACTAATGGTAGATAAATGCTTGAAACAACAACTCCACTTCTCCTTAACTCAGGTGCTACAGATCTTAAAAATACATCATATGCAGACTTTGAAGCCTGATAAGCTGAAAAATAAGGTACTGGGGCAAGACGAACATTAACAGATGAAACATTGATGATTTGGCCATGCTTACTCCGAAGTGCAGGAATCATAGAAAGCAACAATTGTACTGGGGCAAAGTAATTAATCGCCATTGTTCGTGAGAAATCATGAAATCTATCAAGAGATTCAAAGATGGATCGGTTAATAGAGAGCCCCGCATTGTTTACGACTATATCAATCCCCTTTGGAAATGAATGTAGAAAATCTAAAAAGGCTCCCATCTGTTCCTCATTACGAAGATCTGCTTTATATATGTTAACTGTTGCAGAGGCCTTACTTTCAATTTCATTTTTTATTGCGGAAAGTCGTTCCTCGTTTCTTGCAACTAATATTAGATGACAATGAACATCGGCAAGCTGATAAATCACTTGCGCTCCTATTCCAGAGCTTGCCCCTGTAATTAAAATCGTTTTTCCAGAAAGATGACGCATTAACTTCTTTTCATTTAAATATGTAGGTAGAAATATACATGACTCAATCCATTTTTTCATTTTGTAATGTCACCTATTTCTTTTGTCGTTAGCCTGCTTTATTTAACTATACCTCGTTTTTACTTTATAAAAAAGAACCGGCTCGATTTGAACCGATTCTCTTGATATTATCTGCCCTTTTTCTTTTTTTGCTCTTTGATGAATTTCCGAGCGTTTTTCATGCCGCCCTTTCCACCAAACATCTCATTGATTTTTTCTTTTTCAATCATTTTTGAATTTAAACCGTCATACTTTGTTTCTTTTTTCAGTTTCAGATAGCTTTCTAATCTTTCTTCCTTAATAATTCCATCCTGTATAGCTTTTTGTACTGCGCAGTTTGGCTCCATACCGTGAGTGCAATCGTTAAATCGACATTGAGAGGCTAGTTCGTCAATATCAGAAAATGCCTTTGATAAATTAGCACTAATCACCCCTATTTCTCTCATACCAGGAGTGTCAATGACAACACCTAATTCAGGAATCATGAATAGTTCACGTCTTGTCGTTGTATGCCTCCCTTTATCATCATTACGAGTATCGTTCGTTTCTAATACACGATGACCAAGAAGTCTATTGATTAAAGTGGATTTTCCAACACCCGACGATCCAATGAATGCAACTGTCTTGCCATTAGAAAGATATTTTTTTATCGATTGATATCCATCATCAGACATACTAGTTGTTACAAGTACGTCCACACCAAATGAAATAGAGGATACTTCATTTAGTTTATATTCTATGTCTGAACATAAATCTGATTTAGTAAGAACAATAACAGGTACCGCACCACTATCCCAAGCGATTGAAACATATCGTTCTAACCTTCGAAGATTAAAGTCATTGTTAAGTGACATACATATGAAAACTGTATCAATATTTGCCGCAACTACTTGTGTATCGTTTTTATTACCCGCTACCTTTCGTACAAACACACTCTTTCGTGTCAATACATGATGTATTATACCTTCGCCCTGTAAGCTATCTATCCGATCAACCATCACAAAATCACCGACAGCAGGATATTCAGAAGGACCGATTAAATTGTGACGAAATTTACCTGATATTTTTGCAGTCATTTCGCCCTTCTCCGTCATCACTTTATATCCATTTTTATATTGAGAGGTTACTCTACCTATATAAAAATTTTCATAGTTATTAGACTCCTGTATAAATCGTTCTGTGAGTCCAAGATTCTGCATATTAATGTTCAATTTTATTGCCTCCTAAAGTAATCATTACCTTTGGGAGGTTTTATGCAAATATGCTTTATTTAGCACATACCTCCCTAATGATTACAATCTCCTTGTTCATCTTGTTTTTCATAAAAACAACTCCTTTCACCTTTTGATACAATATACCATAATCTACTCTCTAAACTAAATATGGTTAATCTTAATCTTTATCTATAAAAAATAAAAGAAAACTTTTTATCCCTTGATGTAACATTTATTAAAATTCTTTCGTTCCATTTATAGCAATTAGAAGGGAGCACTCTATGATTGATACAGAACAACTCATTCAACAGGCAAAGTCAGGGGATTTAAGTGCATTTGAGGATCTAATTGCACAATATATCCCTACCATTGAGCGATTTGCTTTTCAATGCGGTGTACCTTTTCATCATATTGACGATGTGACGCAAGAGGTTTGCATAAAGTTGTATCGTTTTTTACATCAGTATGAAGGTGGAAAATTTACAACTTGGCTCTATCAAGTGACTTTAAATGTTGTACGAGATGATTACAGAAAACAACAAACAATGCATACTAAAATAGCTCATTATCAAAAAGAAGCAGCCCAACAGCTTTATGAAAAATTTAACTTAGATTTTGATGAGGATTTACATCAAGCCATTATCCAACTTGATGACAATTATAAAATTCCGATTGTACTATTTTATTTTCACGAGCTTACATACAAAGAAATTGCTAAGGTTTTACATATTTCAATGCCGAACGTGAAGCTTCGTTTATTACGAGCAAAGAAAAAATTAAAAAGCATTTTGGAGGGGAATTTATGACAAAGGATTTGGAAAAGCGATTGCATCGTTTAAAACAAAGTTATGAAAAGCTTCCATTGCAATCAGATCGAAATGAAATCGTAGGTCAGCTTTCTACTATTAAAATTGAAGGGAAAAAAGCGAAGAAAAAATTCATTTTACCAGTTCCTGCACTTGTATTTGTTACTTTTATTTTTTTAGGAACAGTTAGTACACTTTGGATTATCAACAATCCAAATTTAAATTCAAGTTTACAAGATACAGAAATGAGTTCAACTGAAAACGAAGAATCTGAAGATTTGAATACTGTCATTTGGGCACAGCAAATGAAGGAAAGAATTGATGATACTATTACTCAAGCTTCCAATGAATTAGGTTTAACAAATGAACAAATAAAAACTCTTCAATATATCCAATTTGCTTATACAACATTAAATTATAGTTTAGATTTAGTAGAGCATAATAAAATATCTCCGGAGAAATTACAAGATACGGAACAGGACATCATGACTGCGATTCAATCACCAAAAAAGATGCTAGAGGATATAAAAGATCGGGAAAAACTATCGTTACAAGAAGAACAAGCGTTTTTACAGGAATATGGGGATAAAGTAATGCAGCTTTCTTCTCTTTATAACGAACTTCTCACAACAAATAGCTTGCAAGGAAAAGAGCCGTTATTAAATGACCAAGGTTTCTTTTTATCAACAAATAAAAGAGGGGCTGTTTATCAATATAACTTCGAAGCATATGAAGCGTTGTTTACCGAAAAGTTTTCTCCGTCTGCTTTAAGTTATTTTGAAGTTTTATCAATGCAGCCTTATTTTTATGCTGGAGATTTTTTGTACTCACCAGAAGAAATGGCTAAGTCGTTAGTGAAATTAGAAACCCTTTTAACAAATGAAGACTATGAACATTTTCAAGACTATGAATTAGTGAAATCCTATTATGAGATTGGGATGCTGAAGCTTTTTACTGGAACAGATACTTATAAAATAAAAGAAAACAATGTCTATACTTCAGGTTTCCTATCAGTGTTAAATCAATTTATCGACGAGAATAGTGTTGTAAGTGAATTGTCAAAAACTATTTTGCAAGAAATCAAAACAGGGAATCATTCTGAAACACTTGAAAAGTTAACCTCTGAAAAAATTTGGATGGAATTATTGAAGAATAAGTATCCAGATGTTTCGTTTTAAAAATACTTAGGCACCTCTTAGAAGGTGCTTTTCATTTAAATATAAAAAACCTTCTAACTTTCTTTAGTTAGAAGGTTTTATAAGCGATTATCCAAACGTAATCTTATCTACTGTTTCCCGATCTAATCGTTTTACGACTTCTACGATTAATTTCACTGTGTTATCGTAATCATCACGGTGTAATATTCCTGCGTGGGAGTGGATATAGCGTGTTGCGATACCAATTGATAATGTTGGTACTCCGCTACCCGTTAAATGCATTGAGCCAGCATCTGTCCCACCACCAGCCATTGCATCAAACTGATAAGGAATATTTTTTTCTTCGGCAACATCAATTACTAAATCGCGAAGACCTTTATGAGAAACCATTGATGCATCATAAATGATGATTTGCGGGCCGTCTCCAATTTTTGATGTTGATTCTTTTGGAGTAATACCAGGTGTATCACCTGCTACACCAACATCTACAGCAAAACCGATATCAGGTTGAATTTTAAATGTAGAAGTTTTTGCTCCACGCAAGCCAACTTCTTCTTGCACATTACCTACCCCATAAACAACATTCGGATGTTTCTCCTTCTTCAATGCTTTTAAAACATCGATTGCAATGGCACAACCAATTCGGTTATCCCAAGCTTTTGCAAGAAGCATTTTTTCATTTTTCATAACATTGAATTCAAAATAAGGCGTAATCATATCGCCCGGACGGATGCCCCACTCTTCCACTTCATCCTTTGAAGATGCACCAATATCGATAAATAAGTCTTTCATCTCCATTACTTTCTTACGTGCATCTGCTGGTAAAATATGAGGGGGCTTTGAACCAATGACTCCTATGATTTCTTCTCCCTTACGAGTCGTGATTGTCACACGTTGGGAAAGCATTACATGACTCCACCAACCACCGACTGTTTGGAATTTAACAAATCCCTTTTCATCAATTTGAGTCACCATAAATCCGATTTCATCAAGGTGGCCAGCGATCATAATTTTCGGACCATTTTCGTCCCCAGTTTTTTTGGCGATTAAGCTTCCTAAACCATCCATTTCAATTTCATCTGCATAAGGAGAAATATATTTTTTCATCACTTCACGTGGTGCACGTTCATTTCCTGCGATACCGTTCGCATCTGTTAACTCTTTAAACATTGTTAATGTTTCATCTAATTTCGTCATTTGTTATCCTCCCAAAAAAAGAATCCATCAGATATTTAAGTATACTGCAAATTTTAATGTTAATACCCAGTTCGTTGACGTTCATAATTTTTTTCATTTTTCGCTATGTATGCTTCGATAATATCATTTAAGGAAAAACCTAAATTGTATGCTAAAACGCCATATTGCTGCCAAACGATTTCATAGCTTTCACTTGAAGGCGCTTGGATAAATGATAAAATAGATTCCTGTGTACGTAAAAACCATTTTGTTAAGTCTACTTTTTCTTGAATTTCCGGCCATATATCAAGGGTAAATCCCTTTTCATTTCCTAATGAAAGCAAGAAATGAATCGAATCCACAAATTCCTCTAAAATGACTTCTCTTTCTGAAGGACCTTTGGAACTCCAATATTTAAAGCATCTTGTTTCATTTGCTAGTTCTGCCAATTCAATTGTTAGTGCTAGTCCTTTTTCAATAAAAACGTCTCTCTGAATATCACGATTATTCTCTATAAAGGCGTCAAGGGCTTGTTGCATCGTAAAAAGTTCTTTAAATTCCATAAATTATCCCTCATTTTCATATAAAAATGAAACTTCTTTTCCCTTCTAATCGTAAATGAAAGTACAACGTATTTACAAGGGGGAACTTTCATGGCTCTTCTTATTCGAGTGCTCGTATTTATTATTGTCATTTACATATTCTATAGAATTATACGTTATCTTTTAGATCCTAAGCGAAAGCTAGACGAAGCTTATGAAAAAGGACAGTACTATTTTTATGATGATGTAAAAAATGTAAGAAAGAACTTTTTCATTTCATATAAAGGTGCCCTATTTGAAGGTGAAAAATATTTAGGCACGACTGAAAATGCCTTTGAGGTCGTCTCAATTTTTGTGTGGGTGCTTGATACGATGCAGCTACAAGGTTTTACAAAAGAGGATTTTTACTATTTAGAAAAAGAAATTTTATTAAACTATCCAAATGCAAAGATAAATTGGAAAAATCCAATTGAAAAGCTTATGAATGAGGAAAATGAATAAATAAATAAATAAATAAATAAACAAAGAGCTAAATACATTAAATATGTATTAGCTCTTAACTCTTATTCTTTTAATTATGAGTACAGCTTAACAAGTATAAAAATATGAATGGCTGCAATTAATGGAAAGCCAAATGCAAATGCATTATGTCTAGTTTTATGTCGGAATAAATACATTCCAAGTACTCCCCCACAAGCTCCGCCAAAAATAGCAATGGTGAATAGCGTTTTTTCAGAAATTCTCCATTCATGTTTTTTCGCACGCGATTTGTCTATCCCCATCAAAGCAAGCAAGAAAATTGATTCAACAATCATAAAGGCCAATAGTGTAATCCACATATGTATCTGCCCCCTATAGTTAAAAAGACTGATAGGGATATATCCTATCAGTCTTTATTATAATTATTTATTTTGCGCCTGTCGCTTACGCTTTCGGCGCAGAAATAATTAATTCACTTCCGTGAATTAATTATTTCGCTACCGCTTTTTTAGCTTCTTCAGCTAATTGTGCGAATGCAGCTGCATCGTTTACAGCTAATTCAGCTAACATTTTACGGTTAACTTCGATACCAGCTACTTTTAAACCGTGCATTAAACGGCTATAAGAAAGACCGTTGATGCGAGCAGCAGCGTTGATACGAGTGATCCATAATTTACGGAAATCACGTTTTTTCTGACGACGGTCACGGTATGCATATTGACCTGATTTCATTACTGCTTGGTTAGCAACTTTATATAAAGTATGTTTTGAACCAAAATAACCTTTAGCTAATTTTAATACCTTTTTACGACGCTTGCGCGTTACTGTTCCGCCTTTTACGCGTGGCATACTAATTACCTCCTGCTAATTCTTCCGAATGTTTAATTATAAAAAACCGTACAATTTTATTTTCATAAATTATTTCATGTAAGTTAATAAAGATTTAATACGTTTGAAATCACCAGATGTTGCAACTTTCGCTTTACGTAGGTGACGTTTTGCTTTTGTAGATTTGTTAGCGAATAAGTGGCTTCCGTAAGCACGGTCAAATTTCAATTTTCCTTTGCCCGTTTTTTTGAAACGCTTCGCAGCGCCACGGTGAGTTTTCATTTTTGGCATTTCGAATTTCCTCCTAAACTATTCGTCAATATTACTTTTTCTCGTTCTTTGGTTGAAGAACTAAGAACATGCTGCGGCCTTCCATCTTCGGTTTTTGTTCAACCGTTGCGACTTCGGCACAAGCTTCAGCAAAGCGATCTAGTACACGTTGACCAATCTCTTTATGTGTAATGGCACGTCCTTTGAAACGAAGCGAACATTTTACTTTATCGCCTTTTTCTAGGAATTTGATTGCATTACGTAGTTTCGTTTGAAAATCATGTTCATCAATTGTTGGACTTAAACGAACTTCCTTAATATTAATGATTTTTTGATTTTTACGAACTTCACGATCTTTCTTTTGCTGTTCAAACTTAAACTTACCATAGTCCATAATACGTGCGACTGGTGGCTTAGCTTGAGGGGCCACAAGGACAAGATCCAAGTTTACACGAGCGGCAATTTCTAACGCTTCGTTTCGAGATTTAACTCCTAGCTGATCACCATTATGATCGATTAGACGAAGTTCACGCGCACGAATACCTTCGTTTACATACATGTCTTTGCTAATACGAATCCACCTCCAAGGTTGTGTCGGGAATACATGTGTTTACAGCAAATATTGCCTGGTTGAACGGTACACTTCCTATGTATGTCCATAAAAAAAGACGGACATTTAGAAGATGTCCGCCCGCTATATATCCATACGCATTCGAGCGTAATAAATTCAACGTGTCATACCTGCTAACAGCAAATGCGTCATCTCAGGTGAGAAGCGGGCAGCCTCTACTTCAACCACAAACTGTATTCATAACCTAAACAATCATAACACTCTTACAATGTGAATGTCAACAAAATTAAATATAACAGATTGATTTTCAATTTACAATTCATTTTTTTATTAAGGTTAAAAAAAATAGCGAAAAATAGCGGAAGTTTATTACTATTTTACACTTTTTACAATTAGGAAGGAAGTTCGATGAAATACATTGAAAAATACTTTTAAATTTAAAGTGGTGAATTTTATTTAATAAATAGGAAGGATGGGTTTTTAGTTTGAAAAAAACATTATACGTGATTTTTAGCTTTATTGGGGTATTCTTTTGTTTTATAGGTTTAAACGGAATGAACGTTGCACATGCAGCTTCTATTTCCGAACAGGAAACAAACAATTCTTTTGCTACTGCAAATGCTATTAAAATTGGAGATACGGTAACTGGCGAATTAACAAAGCATGAGGTTCAATATGACGAAGACTTTTATGTACTTAATGTACCGCAAGATGGAAAGCTTTCTATAAATTTGTCCATGCTTCAGCATCTAAAGGATCATTCAAATCATGAAGCCTTACAACTCCAACTATTTGCTTCTACAGGAGAAGGTATTACATTATATGAACTAGAATCTGGCAAGGAAACATTTCCTTTTTATTTAACGAAAGGTACTTACTATATACGTATCTTCTCGAATGATCAGCCAATGAAGTATTCCTTTACGTCTTCATTCAGTAAAGGTGACAATTTTGAAAATGAATTAAATAATACAAAGTCTACTGCTAAGCTGATGATTCCTAATACGACTTTTACTGGTACGTTAAATGATGGAGGCTACGATAATCAATTTGCTGATGTAGACGTCTATAAATTTGAACTATCAGAAGACGGTTTATTAGAAATGACATTTACACCACACACTCGAATCGTTAATAAAATTGTAATTGAGCAACCAAATGGCGGGGAGATTCATTTCTCAAACAACCAAAGTGATTGGTCACAACCGCTTGATATTCGTTTAAATTTAAAGAAAGGTATTTATTATTTGAAGCTTTATGACACATCTAGTGGATATAATGTGAGAGAATATTCAGTTGTAGCAAGCTTCCCGTCTAATATAACGGAACCTTCTATTTTTAAGGATGTTCCAAAATCACACCCTTATTATGAACAAATTGCATTTATGAAAGAAAAAGGGGTTATTTCAGGGTATGCAGATAATACTTTTAGACCGAATTTCTCCATTGCTCGTATGCATGTAGCTACTATTCTGCAAAATGCAGGTGTCAAATTAACACCAATCCGACCAGGTACAACGTTTAAAGACGTTCCAACGACTCACCCATACTACGATAGCATTCAGGCATTATATCGTGCAGGCATTGTAGATGGAAGTAATGGATACTTTAATCCAGAACAGCCTTTAACACGTTCGCAGCTTGCAGTCATTCTAGTAAACGCATTTGACTTAACGTTAAAATCAGGAAGCTCAACATTTAGCGATGTAAAACCAACTGATTGGTACTATGAGAGCGTGAAAATATTAGCTTCAAATGATATTACAAAAGGAACTAATGGCAAATTCAATCCATATCAAAATGTTACACGTCAGCAATTTGCCGTATTCCTGTATCAAATATTAAAATAACAACATTTAATTACAATAAAGAGGATGGTTCAATTTTAAACCATCCTCTTTCGTTATTATTTATTAGCTTCTTTCGTAATATTGTTTACAAACTCTTCAAATGAGATTGTTTCAGAATCTTGAGAACCGTAACGACGAACGTTTACAGAGTTAGATTCCATTTCTTTATCCCCTAATACAAGCATGTAAGGAATTTTCTTCATTTGTGCTTCTCGGATTTTATATCCTAGTTTTTCTTCACGGTCATCCATTTCTACACGGACGCCTGCAGCTTGAAGTCCTTCAACGATTTGCTTAGCGTATTCATAGTGTACTTCGTTTGAAACTGGAATTACTTCCACTTGAACAGGAGCTAACCAAGTCGGGAATGCACCTTTGTATTCTTCAATAAGGAAAGCAACAAAGCGTTCCATAGTAGATACTACACCACGGTGGATAACGACTGGGCGATGGTGTTTTCCATCTTCACCAATATAAGTCAGGTCAAAACGTTCAGGTTGTAAGAAGTCAAGTTGTACAGTGGATAAAGTTTCATCTTTACCAATAGCTGTTTTTACTTGAACATCTAATTTTGGACCGTAGAATGCTGCTTCACCTTCAGCTTCATAGTATTCTAAGCCCATATCATCCATCGCTTCTTTTAACATGCTTTGCGCTTTTTCCCACATTTCATCGTCATCGTAATATTTTTCCGTATCAGCAGGGTCACGATATGATAAACGGAATCGATAATCATTTAAATTGAAATCTTTATATACATCTAAGATTAGTTCAACTACTTTTTTGAATTCCTCTTTAATTTGATCTGGACGAACGAAAATATGTGAATCGTTTAAAGTCATACCACGTACACGTTGTAAACCAGATAAACCACCTGAAGCTTCGTAACGATGCATTGTACCAAGTTCCGCAATACGGATAGGTAATTGGCGGTATGAATGCATAGAAGATTTGTACACCATCATATGGTGAGGACAGTTCATTGGACGTAAGACTAATGTTTCATTATCCATTTCCATTGGTGGGAACATATCATCTTGATAATGACCCCAATGTCCTGAAGTTTCATACAATTTTTTAGAACCTAAAACTGGAGTGTAAACATGTTGGTATCCTAATTTTACTTCTTTATCTACAATGTAACGTTCAATAATTCGGCGAATTGTTGCACCGTTCGGTAACCAAAGTGGTAAACCTTGACCTACCGTTTGTGAAATTGTAAAGATTTCTAACTCTTTACCAATTTTACGATGATCACGTTCTCTTGCTTCTTCAAGCATTTGTAGATGATGTTTTAAATCTTCTTTATTGAAGAATGCAGTACCATAAATACGTTGTAGCATTTTATTATCTGAATTACCTCTCCAATATGCACCTGCTAGAGATAATAATTTAAATTCTTTTAATTTACCTGTTGAAGGTACGTGAATACCACGGCATAAGTCAAAGAATTCTCCTTGATGATAAATTGATACTTGCTCGTCAGCTGGAATTGCCTCAAGTAGTTCTAATTTGTATTCGTCACCAATTTCTTCGTAAATACGTTGCGCTTCATCACGTGATACGTTTTTACGCTCAACTTCCAGGTTTTCTGAAATGATTTTTTTCATTTCTTTTTCAATTTTAGGAAAATCATCTGCTGAAATTGGTTCTGGTGCATCAATATCGTAGTAGTAGCCACCTTCGATTACTGGACCTATTCCAAGCTTCACTCCAGGGTATAAACGCTTAATCGCTTGAGCTGTTAAGTGTGCAGTGGAGTGTCGTAAAATTTCTAATGCTTCTTCTGATTCAGGCGTGATGATCGCGATTGTACCATCTTCTTCGATTGGTGTTTTTAAGTCAATGAGCTGATCGTTAAGTTTACCTGCTAATGCTTTTTTACGAAGTCCTGGGCTAATGGAAGCTGCTACTTCTTCAGTTGATGTACCGTGTGGAAATTCCTTTACTGTACCGTCTGGGAATGTTAATTTGATTACTTCTGACATTGTATATTCTCCTTTTATTTATAGTTTGTCGTTTTTTCAAATTGCACTTATAGTTTTAGAACTCGCACATAAAAGTTTGAAAACCTCTCTAAACTTCAAAGATGCCCACTTAAAAGTTCGAAAACCGCAAGTAGATCTCAAAAAAACGCACTTAAACATAAAATTCTATGAATCCTACAACAACGAACCTCCTGAGAAAATAAAAAAAGCCGTCCCTATAAAAGGGACGACGCATTTGCTCGTGGTTCCACCCTTCTTCCTTCCGATACATTTAATAGTATCAGACGAAGCTCTAGGTCGGTTAACGTACCGATAAACGTTAGCGGATTATCCCCGCTAATGCTCCGAGGTAGTAAAGATTGTGGCGTACTAGGAAGCTTACAGCCAAGGCCCCCCTCTCTAAAAAGCGCGTTTCACAAGCTTGTTGTCCTCATCAAAGCTTTACTTTTGATTATTTACATTGAAAGTATACGCGTGAAGCATAATAATTGCAACTAATTTATTGAATTATTGTCTTCGATTATTTCCACCCATTTGAATAGGAATAGTAATCGCTTTGATTCTTTCCATAATCCGAGCTGCCTTCACTACTTCAACATCCCCTTTTTGAGAAGTTGCTAAATGTGATTCTAATCCATCATAATCAAAATTCGATGTAATAAAGGTTGGTAGCTCTTCAGCCATTCGATAATGTAAGATCGTACCTAATACCTCATCTCTCGTCCAGCTTGATAACGTTTCTGCACCTAAATCATCGAGCATTAAAACAGGAGCATTTTTAACATAATCGATTTTTCCCTGAAACGTATTGTCAGAAATGGAATGTTTCATTTCACTTAGAAATTCTGGAACGAAAACTAAAACCGATTTAATTTTAATGGTTGCTAGTTCATTTGCTATTGCTCCTAATACAAATGATTTCCCTACACCAAACTTCCCATATATATATAACCCTTTAGAAGGAAGCTTTCCTGTTTGCTTTGTTTTTTCAACGAAGGCTGTAGCAAGTTCAGCAACTTCTATACGAGAATCATTATCTAATGACAAGTCTTTCAATCTTGCACGCAATACATCCTTCGACATGTACATACTAGATATCATCGATTCAATATCACGGCGCTCATCTTCAATTACTTTTTGTTCACATTTAACATATTCTACGTCAATTGCATTTTGTGAAATAAACAATTTTGGTATAAAACCTTTTAAATAATTCGTACAGTTTTCTGTTGAACCGCAATTACAGCAAACTGATGATTGACTGATAAACTCATGTAATTTAGGCAAGCTACGTTCAACCATTTCTTTATTTACAATGCGGTCATTTTCAGCTAGGAACCTTTGCACTTCCTCATTTTCTAAAATTTCACGGCGAATAGTATCATATCTTTCTTGGAAAGATGGTACTACAATTTGTCGTTTCAATGCGCTACTAATCGGTTCGATTTTCGTTCACCTACCCATCTAATTGGCCTATTTTTTCTAAAATCTTTTTGCGTCGTTCTTCAAGCTCTTTTTGTTTTGAAGGATCCACTTGTTCATTTTCTACTGGTTCATTACGCTTATAAAACCATTCTGGAACCTTTTCTTCTCTTCCACTATTTTTACGATATGGTTTTTTATTTGTGCTTGTTGTCGATTTTGTTTCGTTTTCATTTTTCCATTTTGTATATTTGTCACGTTCCGTTCGAGCTAACTCCATAGCCTCTTTTGCGGTTTTCAAATTTTTTCTAATCCAATGATCCGCTATTCTTTCAACATAATTACGAGGAAGTTTCATATCTGTAGTTAGCATAACATATTCAAGCAGTACATTTACTACACCAATTGGCATACCATGCTTCATTATTAAATCCTCAGCCAATTGAACTGATGACGGTAACGGTTCTTTCCCATTATTAATATCTCGTAGAACTTGGATTGGAGGTGTCTTCTCTAAATAGTGAAGCAACTCCTGTTCTTTTGATAAATTTGGTTCACTACTCACAGCGACTTGATCAAAAGTTTTCTCAAGCTTTGGAGCAACCTTCGAAATCGTTAGTTTATAATAATCTGTTGCAGCCTTTTTTAAACGTTCCTGTGTAATCTTCATATTATCATCTAAGGCAAGAATAACAACTTTTTGCATATCAAGCGGTGTAAGATGATAAAGGAACGCGAGCTTAGCAATCGATTCTTTCACTTCTGAAGTAACGGCACTAGATGGTACTAACTGTTCAGATAAGCCTGACATTAATAAATGAAAATCAAATTGTTCATAGTAAAAGGGATACCCTTGTCCTTTACTATTCTCTTGCTCAACAAATTCTTTAGGGACATTTGTATGTACTGGCTTGTACACATCTACAAAAGTACGCGAAACTTCTGTATAGGAATCTTTATTATTCGGTTTAATAAAGCGTTTCCTTAAGTTTCGGTAGGCTTGTTCGCCAATTTTGCTAAATAAAAACATAGATAATAATGGATCTTGAAAAAAATTATGTGCATCAAGAGGTCTTTCTAATTCGTATAGAAAAGAACGTCCATCTTCTGTTTCCTTCCGATATGTTCGTAGTAATCCGATTGCCTCTAATGCAATTCGAGCTTCAAACACTTTACCAATGGACATCCCTAGTACATTCATTAAATGATAGTGATTGAAGGTTGAGTTTGTACTATCCTCACCTTCTGCCCAAAGTGTTAAATACAAACTAATTGGATCTGGTCCAGTTAATGGCTGATAAAACAATGTTAACAATTGACGCTCTTGTGTTGAAAGATAGTGAGGGAGACTTATATCAAAATGATCCGCTGGTTGTAATTCTTTATACAAATGAACCACTTTAACTTTCCCCCTTAATGTTTATTTTAAATCTGTTTGTCGATGAAGTAATTCCTTTAGTTCTTTTATGAACACATTAATATCTTTAAATTGGCGATAAACCGATGCAAAACGGACGTAAGCCACTTCATCAATTTTTGATAAGTGATCCATTACCATTTCTCCGACATCTTTAGATTTTACTTCTGGATTACCAATTCTTCTTAACTCTTTTTCTATTTTCATCACAATTTCTTCAAGATTATTTAACGGTACAGGGCGTTTTTCACATGCTCGAATTAGACCGCGCAATACCTTTTCTCTACTAAACTCTTCTCGAGAACCGTCTTTTTTGACAACAATTAATGGTGTTTCTTCAATTTTTTCAAAAGTAGTAAAACGATATCCGCATGATTCACATTCACGGCGCCTTCTTATTTCCTTGTTCTCATCAACGGGTCTTGAGTCCACAACACGTGTACCGTTATATTGACAAGCTGGACATCTCATAATTAATAATTCTCCTATTTCTCTATTGTCGTATCATTATTATATCAAATAAATATCTATTAAAAATAAAACTTTCAATTGTTTTGCAAGAGTTCATTATAAATGATTTCTCGGAATTTTTATAGGTGATTTTTCATGGAAATTAAAAGACATACCTCGATATAAATGAACTGCCCCGTAAAAGTTAGACACTAATCTAATTTTTTCGGGGCAGTTCACGATATAAAAAGGACGAGGTATGTATTTTTGTTGAATTGTTCAAAATAAAACGGCCCAATTTAAAACTGAGCCGGAGTGGTTTTTACTAGTAATTAATTTGTTACAACTGCTTCTAAAGCATTGACAACTTTTTTCGTTAAGTCTACAACACGTGCAGAGTAACCCCATTCATTATCGTACCAAGCTAGTACTTTCACTTTTCGAGTACCCATTACCATTGTTAACAGACCATCCACCGTTGATGAATAAGTTGTAGTGTTGTAATCAGATGATACTAATGGTTCAGTTGTAAATTGAAGAACCCCTTTCATTGGACCTTCTGCTGCTTTTTTAAATGCATCATTTACTTCTTCAACTGTTACATCTTTTTGAACATCCACTACTAAGTCAACTAAAGATACATTTGGAGTAGGTACACGTAATGCCATTCCATGTAATTTACCTTTAAGTTCAGGTAAAACTAGTGATAACGCTTTTGCAGCGCCTGTTGATGTAGGAATGATTGACTCTGCACATGCGCGAGCACGACGTAAGTCTTTATGTGGGTTGTCGATATTTTTTTGATCGTTTGTATACGCATGAACTGTTGTCATTAAACCATTTTCAATACCAAAAGTATCATTTAATACTTTTGCTACAGGGGCTAAACAGTTTGTCGTACATGATGCATTGGAAATAACATCATGTTTGTTAACATCTAATAATTCATCATTAACACCCATAACAATTGTAACATCTTCATTTTTACCTGGTGCTGTTAAAATCACTTTTTTAGCACCGGCTTCTATATGCATCGCTGCTTTTGAGCGTTCATTGAATTTACCTGTCGCTTCGATTACTATATCAACGCCCATTTCTTTCCATGGCAATTTTAATGGATCACGTTCACTAATTAATTCAACACGTTTGCCATTTATAATTAAAGCGTTTTCTTCAAAATCTACAGTACCTTCAAATTTACCATGATTTGTGTCATACTTTATTAAATGAGCTAATGTCTCAGCTGGATAGCTCGCATTAATTGCCACAATGTTCAATTCATCTTGTAAAATAGCTTGTCGGAAAACCATACGACCAATGCGGCCAAAACCATTAATAGCAATAGAAACTGTCATTATTTTTAAAGCCTCCTGTATTTGGAAAATCATTATGTTTTTGCTTTTATTCCAAAATAGTATAACACATTATAAATAAAGGTGAACACATTTATTTCATAAACAAAAAGTTATTGTTTTCTAAATATTATTAAAATTGTAATGTGATAGTTTTTAAGTCAGTTATCTCATCTCAAGTCATTGTTATCAATAAATTCTTCATTCGTTAATAGTATAGATATTATTTACTCTTTAAAGGAAATTATGAGCGAATAAACAGGATGAAAAAAGCCTCCCGAATAAATCAGGAAGCTTTCATACCAACTCGTTCTATGTGTACAGTCGGATGAATATCTACGCTTAAATCTTTATAGATTTCTTTCCATTTATACGATGTTTCCACCTCGTTGTCCCAATATCGAGATAAATTACCTCGTACATATTCACCAAACCCGAAAATATCTGATTTTTTATCTTGTGTTTCTTTTATTAGTTTGATCATTTCCTGTTCAAACTGCTTCTCAGCGATATCTTCAATTTTACTAATAATTTTATCATCATCTAAATGGATACTTTCAGAACTTTTTTCTCGAATAATACCCCATATTTCAATGTATATATCAAAATGTGGTTTGCCATTTCTTAAATTCACTTCAAAGTTAGCTTTTCTTTTTGTAGATTGAAACATTACTGACTCTGCATCAGATAATGTAACCAATGCAGCTGCACCACCAGGATTCTGACCAATTAATCCGTTATAGTATGCAATTTGATAGGGTTCAGTTTTTCCAACCATTTTGTCTTCACTGAAATAGGCAATGCCACTTATTTCGATATTGTTTTCTTTTACTTTTATATAGGGTAGAAAGCCGTCATAACCTTTATTCGATGAATGTATCCAAAACTTACCTAAGTCGTTTTCTGGAAACTTCCCCATTTTAACTGCTTCTTCAAACATTGTAGATAAGTAAATTGCTGGTACTTGTTCTAATTTCGGAGCAACCTGCATTGTTTTAGCGGCATCTTCTTCATTTACAGCCATCCAGGCAGTTCTTCTAATCTCTGGTCTTCTTCTTAAATAATCATTTATATGTTCGATACCCAATTTAGCAACCTTGTCAGAAAGAATGATGATTTGTAATTGCCCAAAAAAGACTTTGTGAGCTAGCTGTTGTTGCAGTCCTTGGATTGCATCATCCATAGTATTTCCGATCGCCTCTACAACCCAAACTTTATCTTCTGGACTACTATTCCCATCTTTTGAGGGGCCTAAAGGAATTTGTCCTGGTACAGCTAGCTGTGCAGTAACCTTTATTCTTCCTAAGTCTGTTGTAGGAACTTGAGTCCCTTCTGGATAAGTGAGTGGAATAACCTCTTCACCACTTTCAGCAATATCAATGGCAAGACCTACAATCGTTGCCCTCTCTTCAATTTCCTTTCGATCCCAACAAGCTGAAAGAACTAAAAGCATACTAATCATCCAAAGTACACAAAGAGTATTTCTGATCACGAATGCTTTCCCCCTTTCTTTCTGATAAGAGAAACTATTAAAAGAAAAATTGGATACCCCATTGCTAAAAGCGTTCCCCACCGACCAATCACTTCCATTAAATCGTAAAGATGAAGTATATTATGAGGATAAAGTGATATTACAAAAACAAATGGTAAAACGAGATATGATAATACTCGATGACTTCGTAATTTAAATAATTTACTCGATAACTCTATACCAATCAAATATCCTGATAAAATCGTGGTAAAAGCTGAAATAATCCAAACTACTAAAAAAAGTATATCTAATCGCTCTAAAATGGCGACTGGTAACTCGGTCATGCGAGTAAGTACAAGCATAGGCCAGAGGGAATTATCAATTTCTTCAGATCCGAAAACTGCTACAGTTACTCCCGTAGCTAGTAAGATAATAAAAGCTGATAATCCGATTCCCCACATACTACCCTTTAAAACTTTTTTCGTGTCAATCATGTGTGATGCAAAAATAAAGATTACATACATTCCAATGTGAATAAATGGTAGTCCTGCAACTGCTAATCCACTGCTTAAAAAATCTATTGTTGTTGTATCATTGCCCACGAAAGGCTTCATATGTCTTGGATCAATATCTTGAATCGCAAATAGTACCATCAAAAGGATTGGAATAACTATAAAAGGTAAATAAAATGATTGCATGTATGCTATTGTTGACAAATTATTTCTTGTCGCAACTGCTACTACAAGAAGCATCGCTATAAGCGTTGCACTCATTGGAGTCTCTTGTAATAAAGTAGTATTCATCACTTCTCCAAACTCTCTTAGGACAAGTGATGTAATCGTAAAAAAGTAAACGATTAGAATTAATCCAAATATTTTTCCAAAAGGCTTGCTTATAAGCTTTTGTCCATATTGAATAATCGATTCACTTGGAAAACGTTTGGACAATAGAGCAATTATGAGCACGCTAATAATAGAAAAAAGCATACCAATGCAAGTGACCAAAAATGCTCCAGATCCAACCTTTTCACTGGCAATTCGTGGTAACGCCAATACACTTAGTCCAATTGTACTATTTATAATGATTGCAATACATTGGAATGTCGTAATTTGTTTTGACTCATTCATCTACATATCCACTCTTTTGCTTATTTTCTGGTAAAAGGGGATTATTAGGAGAGGAGTCATGAGGATTAATTCGTCGTTGATTTTGTGTTTGAAGCTCCTCTGGTCTATCTAATAACCAATTTAAAGGCGCTCGAAAAATTGTATCCTTTAATCCACCAAAGTTTAACGGAGCGATAGGACTTAAATATGGGACTCCAAAGGATTTTAATGATAAGACGTGATTTGTTACGAATAGCAATCCAATCATGAGGCCATAAAAACCTAATATCCCCGTTAAAATTAAAAGTGGAAATCTCAGCATTCGAAAACCAATTGCCACGTTATAAGCAGGGGTGGCAAAGGAACCAATTGATGTCAAGGCAATAACTACAACTGTAATGGGTGACACAAATCCTGCTTCAACCGCTGCCTGTCCAACTACAAGGACCCCAACAATCGAGATGGCACCACCTACTTGTTTTGGCATTCTAACTGTAGCCTCCCGTAAAATCTCCATCGCCGCTTCCATTAAGAATACTTCTACCACTGCCGGAAATGGGACACCCGCCCTTCCACTTGTTACAGCTACAGCAAAGGCTGTTGGAATAAGCTCTGGATGGTAGGATATTACAGCAACATACATTGATGGTATAATTAGAGAAAATAATAATGCTGCTAATCGAACCATTCGAATCAAACTAACCATAATGAATCGTTCATTATAATCTTCACTCGTATGATAAAATTGATTAAACGTTGCAGGTGCAACGAGTCCAAAAGGAGATCCATCTACTAAAATGGCGATTCTTCCTTCTACTAAATTCCCTACTATTACATCGGGTCTTTCTGAGCTTTTAATTTGCGGAAATGGGGAACGTGGATTATCTTGAATAAATTGTTCAATGTACCCAGCATCAAGAATTCGATCTACATCGATAGTAGATAATCTTCGTTCCACATCTTCAATTAACGCTTCATTAGCAATTCCTTCAATGTAACATAAGGCTACATAAGATTTCGTTAATGTTCCAATTTCCATATCCCTAATACGGAACTCCGGGATAGGTAAACGGGAGCGGATTAAGGCTGTATTGGTTCGGATATCTTCAATAAAACCATCTCTCGGCCCTCGAATAACCTGTTCTGTTTCCGGTTGGGCTATGCTCCTCTTATCAGTCTTAAATGTATCAATAAGAAAAGCTTCGTCTATCCCATTAACAAGTAGAATCGTTTTTCCGCGAAGTAATGCATCTATTACTTTCACTAGTTTCCTATCAGTTTTAACATCCGCATGATAAAGAACTTTCTTTAAAATCGTTGTTTTTAAATTACTATTTATTTCTTTAGTTCCTTCTTTATCTACGAGGGTGAAGGTTTCCGTTAGGGGTTTAATTATATCGGTACTTATACATTCTTTATCTGCAATACTATTGAGATATAAAACCGTAGAAGGGATATCTCCGAATATGAAGATTTCCCTTTTGCAGAAATCTTTATCTTCCCCAAAAATACTTTGAATTTCTTGGATGGTTTCTTGCTGCTTATCATGTATTTCTACGTGACTCAATTTCTCCATAACCTTGCTTGGTGGAGTTTGAGATTGAGACTGCTTGTTCTTTTCTTTTGTTTTTTTAAAAAACATTAGCAGACTTCCCTCCTACTATGTTCACTCGTAGTGAACAGCTAAGGTTAGTATGCCGTTAGCGAACTTAAACATACATCAAACGTACTTAGTGTAAAAGAAAAAAAGACATCCTTAAAAGATGTCGATTAATTTTGTATACCTAATTGAGTTTTTTTCTTTATTGCTTCTTCTAGTATTTGCTGAATTTGATTTAATAGTTCTTCATCCAATAAGAGACCATCCCAGTGAAGTCCTTTCTGATTCAAAAGGGTACGGACATTTTGTTGTTCTTTTCGTACATCTGTAATTCCCAATATGTAATCGACACTGACATCATAGAGCTCAGATAATTGACGTAATCGCTCTAATGGTGGTCTCCGATATTTAGATTCATAAGAAGCATAGCTAGATTTTTTAATGCCTAATTTCCTACCTACTTCCTCTAAAGTATATCCATGTTCAAGCCGTAGTTCTTTCAGACGCTGCCCATGCATATTTATATCCTCCTTTCGTTTTATTTTTTTTCCCATTTTAACGACTCTTCGGGGAAATAAATTATACGGATTTATAGAATTATTCTCTCCGTTAAGCTTTTAAAAGTATACCCAAAAATAAGAAAGAAAATAGGAGAATAGAAGCAATTTTCCTCTTTGGAAATAATTACTTTTACTCAATAACATTAAAATAGAAAAAACCGACCAGAATTATCTGATCGGCTTATATGTTGATATTTTATTTAGTCAATAACATGCCATTGACGTAGTATTACCTCTAGTTGATTACGACTTTCATCGATTGAACCATTATTATAAATAACCGCATCTGCCCCCTGTTCCTTTTCAGATAATGGTAATTGACTACGAATACGGACCAGCGCATCTTCTTCGCTTAATTGATTTCTATCCATTAATCTTTTTAGCTGTGTATCCTCTGAAACCGTTACAACTAAAATTTTATCGACAAAATGCTGTAGTTTACTTTCAAATAGAAGGGGAATATCCATAATAACGGTTTTCGCACCATTTGCTAAATGCTCTTCTTTCTGACGAAGCATTTCAGCACGGATAGCGGGATGAATAATATTATTTAATGTTTTCCGTTTAGTCTCATCATGAAATATTAATTCGCCTACCTTTGTGCGATTCATTTCTCCCTTTTCCGTTAGTACTTCTTGTCCAAAGGCTTCAGCGATTTTTTTTAATGTAGGAGACCCAGGCTCAACGACTAAACGTGCCACTACGTCGGCATCAACAATTGGTAAGCCATATTCTTTTAACATTTTTGCAACGGTGCTTTTCCCACTTGCAATACTACCTGTTAATCCAATAATCATACATACACACCTTTTAATGTTGACATTGTGGACAATAGACGGAAGTTCGCCCCCCAATAATCAACGATTTCGTTATTGTCCCGCAATTAGGACATACTTTTTTTCCATACATTTTTAATCGGTGCTGCATACTACCAGCTTCGCCATTTACATTGCGGTAATCAGAAATCGTTGAACCGCCATTATCAATACTTTCTTGTAAAATAGTACGGATAGTTTTAAACAATTCTATTTTTCGTGTTTTACTAATTCGACCTGTTTTTCTCCCTGGATGAATACTCATTTTAAACAAGGCTTCAGTGGCATATATATTTCCGCAGCCAGAAATCACTTGACCGTCCATAATTACTTCTTTAATTGGCTTATTTTGATACTTAGGAAGTTCACATTTCATGAGAAAATATTTTAAAGCTTCTTCCTCAAAGGGTTCAGGTGCCATTTCTAATAGTGGCGGATGATCTTCGATGCTAGCTAGTAACCGCATTTCTCCAAAACGACGAATATCTGAATAGATAAGCATCTCACCCGATGTTAAATGAAAGATTGCATGAACATGCTTTTTAAATTTCTCTTCATGAATGTCATGTAAGCTTTGTACAACAAACCATGCACCTGTCATCCCTAAGTGATTAACAAATAAATAATGTTGGTCATTTTTTTCCACATCAAAATAAATATATTTCGATCTTCTCGTGACTTTATGAATCGCCATACCTTGCATGACTTCTTCAAATGCGATTGGATCCATATTTTTTACTATACATTGCTTTCCAGCTGCACATGACTCATAGATTGTTTTGGATAGTTCGACTTTCGCAATTTTTTTGCCTTCTACAGCTGGCGAAAGTGCCCGAACAACTCCTTCTACCTCAGGTAATTCAGGCATAAATTCACTTCCTTATTTTGCATCGTACCATGTATTTCCGTATGAAAAGTCCACTCTTAACGGAACGGCAAGTTCAATCGCATGTTCCATTACATCAGGTACAATTCGTTCTAATATTGCTATTTCATCTTGTGGTGCTTCAAAGATCAATTCATCGTGTACTTGAAGTAAAAGTTTCGATTTTAACCCTTCAGCTTTTAATCGTGCATCCATATCGATCATAGCTTTTTTGATGATATCTGCTGCACTTCCTTGGATTGGTGTATTCATTGCTGTACGCTCTGCAAAGCTTCTTAAATTAAAATTTGAGCTTGTAATATCAGGCAAATATCTTCTTCTATTTAAGATTGTCGTAACATATCCTTTTTGTTTTGCCTCTTGAACAATTGACTCCATATACTCTTTAACACCTGGGAAGCTTTGTAAATATTTATCGATAAATTCAGCCGCTTCTTTACGTGTTATATCTAAGTTTTGAGAGAGTCCGTAGTCACTAATTCCATAAACAATTCCAAAGTTTACTGCCTTTGCAGCCCGTCGCATATTCGATGTTACTTCATCCTCTGATACATGGAATACATCCATAGCTGTACGGGTGTGAATGTCCATTCCTTTTATAAATGCATCCACAAGATTTTCATCTTTTGACATATGTGCTAATACGCGCAGCTCAATTTGAGAGTAGTCAGCCGCAAACAATACCCATCCCTCTTTGGAAGGTACGAAGGCTTGTCTAATTCGACGTCCCTCTTCTAAACGAATCGGAATGTTTTGTAGGTTCGGGTCAGTTGAACTAAGTCTGCCTGTAGCAGTTAAAGCTTGTTGGAATCGTGTATGCACTTTGCTGTCTTCACAATGTACTTCCTTCATTAACCCTTCAATATAAGTGGATTGAAGTTTTGCAAGTGTACGGTAATCCAAAATGGAGGCAACAATTTTATGTTTTGATTTTAGCTTTTCTAATACATCTGCTGCCGTTGAATATCCCGTTTTTGTTTTCTTTACAACAGGAAGCCCTAATTTATCAAATAAAATTACACCGAGCTGTTTTGGTGAGTTAATATTAAATTTTTCATCTGCAAGCTCATAGATTTCATTTTCAAGCTGAGAAATTTTTCGTTCTAAATCCTCACCCATTTTTTCTAGTGTAGAAATGTCTACTTTAATTCCTTCACTTTCCATTCTTCCTAAGATAGCTGCTAAAGGTAATTCTAAGTCATGATACAAGTCAAATTGCTCGTTCTCATGAAGCTTTTGTTCCACAATCGGTTGTAATGTCCAAATAGCAAATGCTTTGCGACTCACATGTTCGGCAAGGACATTCTCCTCTGGAACTGCCCATTTCGCACCTTTACCATAAATCGTTTCATTTGCTTGAACATCAATATAACCAAACTCTTTTGCGAGTGTGGCTACATCATCACCTGAAATAGAGGGATTCACAATGTAAGATGCTAATAGTAGGTCAAATGCTACACCACGTAAATCAATATCTATTCTTTTTAAAATAGCTTGTGCAGCCTTACTGTCAGAAACATATTTTTTCTTTGTTTCATCCTCAAGCCAATTTTTAATTATTTCATTTTGATGCATTACGTTAAAAGGAACATAATAGGTTTTAATTCCATTTGTCATTGCCAATCCAAGTAAACGACAAGAGTGATAGTGTTCGTTTTCTATTTCTAAATGTACAGCCATCACATCGTTTAGCATATCTTCAGTAATTTGATCTACAATTTCAAATGCAACTTCCTTAGTTTCCTTTTCTTCCATTGTGAAATTACTTTTTTCTATTAATGACTTGAAGGATAGCTCTTGCCATACATTTAGAACTTCTTCTTCGTTAGGACCAGCATAATGTAAATCATCAAGTGTAATTTCAATTGGTGCTTCTGTATAAATGGTAGCAAGCTGCTTTGACATTTTGGCTTGTTCTTCGTTCTCTACAAGCTTTTCTTTCATTTTTGACGCTTTCATTCCGTCAATATTTTCATAAAGGTTTTCCACAGTGTTATATTCTTTCAAAAGCTTAATGGCTGTTTTTTCACCGACACCAGGAACACCAGGAATATTATCTGAAGAATCACCCATTAACCCTTTCATATCAATAATTTGTTCAGGTGTTAATCCGTATTTTTCTTCAATATGAGCTGGTGTATAGTGCTCTATATCTGTCATACCTTTTCGTGTAATGTAAACTGTCACATTATCCGTCGCGAGCTGAGTTAAGTCTTTATCACCTGAAACAATAATCACTTGCATATTTTCTTTTTCAGCCTGTTTTGCAAGGGTACCGATAATATCGTCTGCTTCATACATTTCAAGTTCATAACGTTTAATTTGATAAGCATCAATTAGCTTACGTAAATAAGGGAATTGTTCTGATAATTCTGGTGGCGTTTTTTGTCTTCCACCCTTGTACTCCCCATAGGATTCATGTCTAAAGGTTGTTTTTCCAGCATCAAATGCGACAAGCATTTTTGTCGGTTTTTCTTCATCTAGTATTTTTTGTAGCATCGTCGTGAAGCCATATACAGCATTCGTATGTATGCCGCTATCATTTGTTAATAGTGGTAATGCAAAAAATGCTCGATAGGCTAAACTATTTCCATCTAATAGTAGTAACTTTTCTTTTGTCATCACTTAATCTCCTTTTTCAACACTGTATAGAAATGCATTTTCATTTTTTATCTTCTAGAGGATTTGTTATAAATTTAAAATTGATTATTAAAAGATTATTGTTAATTGCTAGAGGAGACTATTTCATCTGCCTATTGCTTTCATCGGAAATACTGTTTGGAACGAAAATCAACTGTATCATTTAAAACACTCTTAATTGTATTATAAAACACGTATCCATCTTAATCGACGAATACGTGTTATTTTTAATCTTTATATTTAATTATGCATGATGAATTTCGTTTTTTTCATAAAAAATCTCTTCATAAATAACAGTCGCTAAAAATGCATTCATAAACGCAAAGACGATATATAATGGCATTCCACCTAAATCATATCCCATAAGTGATCGGAAAAATACTTCGATTAAGCCAACTTGTACAAAAAAGAAGATCATTCCAACACCAACTTGCCAAATCGGACGCTTATCTTCCCTTTTATCAAACTTCAGTACCTTTTTAAAACTATTTCTTACCTCTTCAGAAATGAATAATGATAGCGATAAAATGAAGATAAATAGAATAGGAATATGGAAGATTTCTATTTTTAACCACGTAAATGATGTTGAGCTAAACAGTGCAGTTACAGAACAGGCCATCATAATTGCTACAAGACAATTTTGAAAATATTTATTGAATGTTTGCAACAAAAATCCCCTCAAATCTAATAAATTTTTGATATATATATTATTATAACAAGAATTATATTATTAGATAGTAGTAATTTTTGTTATTCAATTTTCAATTCTACATCAAGCGTTACAAATTTTTTAAATAAGCAATGAACATAAAGGCATCTAAAGGTTCAAACCCTTAGATGCCCACTTTTTATTATTCTAAATACCCTGAAAGGATAGATGCATATGGAGAGTCGGACGGAATGATAATTACCGTATCTTCTCCGATTGTTTGTTTATATGTTTCTAATGTACGATATAATTCGTAGAACTCAGGATCTTTTAAGAATGCTTCATTATAAATTCTTGCAGCTTCTGATTCTCCTTCAGCTTTAATTAACGCAGCTTCTTTTCTAGCCGTTGAAAGTAATTCAGTCACTTCTCGGTCTGTATTAGCTTCAATACTACGCTTTTCAGCATCCCCTTCAGATAAATATTTCTGAGCCATTGATTCACGTTCCGAGATCATTCGTGTATATACTGATTGTTCGTTTTCTGTAGGTAAATCCGTTCGACGAATTCGCACGTCTACTACCTCTATACCATAATTATCATTTTTTAATAATTCATTTACTTTTTCAGTAAGGATGTCATTTAAACTACCTCTTGAAGAATTTTCATCATTTATAATTTCATCGTAGTTTAATTGACCAAGCTCTGTACGTAGAACTGAGAATATAAATTCATCCATACGCGCTTCAGCATTTGCAATTGTTCTTGCCGTTGAGATTAACGCTTTCGGGTCTGTTACTCGCCAAATCGCATAATTATCAACAATAATACGCTTTTTATCTAATGTAGTAATCTCTTCTTCAGTACTCATATCATAAGTCATTACATTTTTAGGTAATGTTGATACAGTTTGAATAAATGGGATTTTAAAATATAAACCTGGCTCATCCTGATACTGAACAACTTCACCAAATTGTCGTACTACTTTATATTCATTTTCTTTTACTACATACAAATTAGAAATTAAAATCACTAAAACTGCAAAGAATAGAATGACTACAGTAGCTATTTTACCAAGGTGCTTAAAATTAGTTGGTTTTTTGTTATCATTAATGATTTTTGCTTCTTTTACTTCTTTTGCTTCTTCATCATTCTTCTTTTTTTTGTTATTTCCATTCCCAAAAAGAGACTGAACGAATTTATCTAAATCTGAATTAAATTTATCGTTGCTCATTCTTTATCGCTCCCTTCCGTTACAGGTGGCTTCGTAGTAGAAGGTTGAATTGGTAAATACTTTAATGTATCACCATTATCATTCATAATATAAATTTGCGCATTAGGTAATACCTGCTCTAATGTTTCTAATATTAAACGAGATTTTGTTATATCTTTATTAAGGCTATATTGTGCATATAGACCATTAAAGACAGCAACATCCCCTTCAGCTTGCTGAATTCGAGACGTTTTTTCACCTTCAGCAATAGAAATAATAGCATCTATTTCTCCTTGCGCCTCACTAATCTTTTGATTTCTATATTTCTGTGCTTCATTCAATTTTGTATTTTTTGTTTCACGAGCATCTGTTACAGCTGTGAAAGCTTGACGGACTTCTTGATTTGGCAACTCAACATCCTGTAATTTAACAGTTAAGATACTTATGCCAATATCATATTTATCTATTAAAGTTACAAGTAAATCTCGAGTACTTGCTTCAATCTCTGCTTTTCCTGCTGTTAAAGCTTCATCAATTGTAGAACTACCAATAATAGATCTGATTGCTGCAGATGTCGCGTTATGTAATATATCTTCTGGATTATCTGCATTAAATAAATATTTTTCTGGATCCGTAATTCTCCATTGTACAACTAAGTCAGTTAGGACAATATTTTCATCACCTGTGATCATTTTCGTATCACTTTCATGGGCAACAATTTCACCGTTCTCATTTTGGTCATAACCAAATGTTAAACTAAATGTTTCTTTCGATAACACTTCTACTCGCTGTATTGGCCATGGTAATTTAAAATGCAATCCTGCTTCTGCTACTGTTTGATCAGCGTGACCAAACGTAATAACAACCGCTTGCTCTGATTCATCAACTGTATACCAAGAAGTTAATGCTGCAACGATGATAATCAGACCTACGATTGCAGTACTAATTAATAATAGAGCTCTTTTTACGCTCATGTAAGAACCTCCCTTTAAATACTCGAACTTTCGCTTCTATTAATCTACGGAGTACTACCTCAAAAAGTTTCAAAATATAAAAAATAGCGAACGATATACTTATCGTCCACTATTTTTTAAGACAGCATTTTTTTCACAGCTATACTAAATCTGAAACAGGGGGGGTTTCTATAAAAAACTATAACTATATACTATGAAGTTGATATAAAAATAATGTAAATGAATTGTTAATTATTTTTTCTTTAAAGGAATCATCACTTTCATACAAGTGCCTTTCCCAACTTCACTATCCACTTGAATCTTACCATGATGTGCTTCAACTAAATGTTTTACAATAGCAAGCCCTAATCCTGTTCCCCCAGAGTTTCTACTTCTTGCTTTATCAACACGGTAAAATCGTTCAAAAATACGAGCAATTTCATTTTTTTCAATACCCATCCCTTGGTCTTCCACTTCTACAATACCATAATCTTCGTTTTGTTTAATACGAAGCGTGATAGTCTTATCCTCAGGGGAGTAAGTGATTGAATTTGTTATTAGATTTGTAAATATTTGAATTAACCTGTTTGCATCACCCATAACTGTTACATCACGGGCGATATCTACTTTAAATTCCATGTTCTTTTCATCTAATCTTGGACTTGTTAACTCCACCGCACGTATTAATACATCTTGAAGGCTTGTTGGAGCAATGTTAACAGAGAAGCCATGCTGTTCAATCTTAGATAGTTCTAACAAATCATTAATCAACATTTGAAGTCGATTACTTTCTTGATAAATGATATCTAAAAAGGAAAGTAGCATTTTTTCATCTTTAAATGCACCATCTAGTAGCGTTTCTGAAAATCCTTTTATTGAAGTGATGGGTGTTCTTAGCTCATGACTTACGTTTGCTACGAAATCTTTACGTATTTGCTCTAATCGAATTAACTCGGATATATCATGTAATACAATGACTACACCTAACCAACGTCCATGTTCACCAACTACTGGTGCTCCGTATACTTGTTTATAGAATATTTCCTGCTGCACTTCCACTTCTATTTGTTTACGGTATGGTGATTCTGTTAGGAAAACGTGATCGATAAATTTCTCAACTTCTTTTGGTAAGCCTAGTGTTAAGAAGTTTTTGCCTCGGACTTCATCAAAAGATAACTCAAATCCTTCTAAAAAGCGCCGATTTACTATGGATACATTTCCTTCTCGCCCAATCATAATAAGTGCACTGCCCATATTTTCAATTAAGGTTTTTAGCCTTTCCTCTTCCACTTCACGGGTTTTTTCTATTTCTTGTAAAGTGCGGGCTAAATTATTTACTGAACTTCTTAATTCTACAATTGTTGCTGGGCCCATTGCATATGCTCTTGCACGATAATTCCCTTTTGTTAGCTCATTTGCTGTATTCGTAATATTTTCAAGTGGTTCTATCATGTTTCGGATTAGTCGATATGCTCCAAAGCTTATAAGTACAACTGCAAGGACAATTAAGATAAATAATGCCAAAAAGTATTGAGAATTTATATGATGTAGCGATTCTTCATTAAATGGAATGTCGTTTTTTATAAAATAATTTTTCAGAAAGAAAGGAAAAAGCTGACCTAAGATAATTCCAAGGACAGCAAAAATCGAAACAGTTATTAACATAAAGAATAAGAACAGTTGATTACTGAACGATTTCATAGATTTTTCGGCTCCTCAAACTTATATCCAATACCACGAATTGTTTTAATAAATTTTGGCTTTCGACTATTTTCTTCAATTTTTTCACGAAGATGACTGATATGAACATCGACAATCCGAGTATCTCCAGCAAAATCATAATTCCATACTGCACTTAATAATTGATCACGTGTTAATACTCGATTTTTATTTTCTAGTAAATAAACAAGTAACTCAAATTCCTTTGGTGTAAACTCTAGTGGTTCATCATCAAGCAATGCTTCAAATCGTTCTGGATATACGACTAGTTTGCCAAATTGTAATGTTTTATTTTCTAAATCCTCTTCTTCAATATCAGAAGACGGTGTAAAACGTCTTAATACCGCTTTAACTCTAGCAATTACTTCACGAGGGCTAAACGGTTTCGTCATGTAATCGTCTGCACCTAACTCTAACCCTAGAACTTTATCAAACTCATCATCTCTTGCCGTCAGCATAATAATCGGAATATTCTTCTTCTGACTGCGTAATTCTTTACATATTTCCATTCCATCCATTGTCGGTAGCATTAAATCAAGTATAATTAGGTCCGGAGATTTTTCTAAAGCTGTATCAAGACCTTCTTTTCCATCATGGGCTAATAAAACCTCAAAGCCAACTCGTTCAAGATTGTACTTTAATAAAGTAGCAATGGATACTTCATCTTCTACTACTAAAATTACTTTTGACATACAAAGTCCTCCAAAAAATGATTTGAAACCCCCATCTCAAATCAGTATTTCCTACAAAGGAGGCATAACTATTACAATGCCTTCTATTACTGGCTTATTACTTTCGTTAGTTGCGTTTACATGAATATAAATTATATTTTCTGAAATATTTACGCTATCTACTTCAAGTATAATATTAATTGTTTCATAATGATAAACAGGTTCAATAAATCTCATATTTTGTTCGATAATTCGAGAACCTGGTCCTGGAATATGTTTGGAAATGGCAGATGTAATAATACCATTAAGCATAATAGTAGGGACAATTGGTTTTTGATACGCTGTTTCAGCTGCATAATCATGTTGGATATAAAGAGGATTACTATCGTTTGTTAAACCTAAATACAATAATAAGTCTTTATCTTCAATTTTCTCGGTTAAATATAACTTTTCACCAATTGAAATTTCCTCAACCTTCTTCCCTAGCTTTATCCCCTTTCGTATCAACAATAAAGCATCTCCTTCATTCTCAGTTTAATTTCATAGTAACAATTTTTTCAGAAAATAACAATCTTATATACAAAGCTAAAATTGTGTCGATGATTTTACTTCAATTAGTAATTTGCTTAAGTTGGTAGAAATCATTTCTGCTACCTTCATTTTTCACCTACGGCATCTAGTTTTGGAGAAGAATTACCCAAGTAATAATAAAAAAAGGGTAAGGAAAAAATCCCTACCCACCATTTATGAATTATTCTAATACCGTCATTACCTCTCGAACTGCTTCGGCTGATACATCTAATGCTGCTTTTTCCTTTTCAGTTAAATCTAATTCAAAGATTTTTTCGATTCCATCTGCACCTAGCAATGTAGGAACGCCAAGGTAAATTCCTTCATAACCATATTCACCTTCTAAATATGCGATAGATGGTAATACACGTTTTTGATCTTTAATTATGGCCTCAGCCATTTCAACTAGTGCAGCAGCTGGAGCATAGTAAGCTGAACCATTACCTAATAGATTAACGATTTCACCTCCACCAACTCTAGTTCTTTGAACAATCTCTTCTAATCGGTCTGGTGAAATTAATGTTTCTAACGGAATACCACCAGCATATGAATAGCGCGTAAGTGGTACCATTGTATCTCCGTGTCCACCTAATACAAAGCCTCGAATATCTTTCACCGAAATATTTAATTCCTCCGCAACAAATGCACAGAATCGGGCAGTATCTAGAACTCCCGATTGACCAATTACACGGTTTTTTGGAAAGCCCGTTTCTTTAAATACTGTATAGGTCATGGCATCTACTGGATTCGTTAAGACTAAAATAACAGCATTGGGAGAATACTTTGCAATTTCAACTGATACGGATTTCATCACTTTTTGATTTATTTGAACTAAGTCATCTCGACTCATACCAGGCTTTCGAGCTACACCAGCAGTTATAATTACTAAATCAGAATCTGCAGTATCCACATAGTTAGAGGTACCCTTTACATGTGAATCAAAGCCTTGTACAGGAGCCGCTTCCCACATATCCAGAGCCTTTCCTTTAGTAGGATTTTCCGCCTGTGGAATATCAACTAATACGACATCGCCCAGTTCTTTTTGTGCTGCTAAAAACGCTGCTGTTGCTCCAGTGAACCCTGCACCAATTACAGATATTTTCTTTCTTTTTAGTGACATATTATAGCACTCCTTTTTATTTTAAGTTTGCTTTGATCTTTTATATAAAGGGAGGACACCATTATTACTATCCCTTTCATAAACTAAATTTGATAAATTAACCATCTAAACTTAATATATCCAAAAGAGCAAGAAATAAAAAGATGGGTAGCCATTAATTCATAAAGTATTAATACTTTATTCATAAAAGCTACCCATTTTTCATTTATAAATTATATATTATGCGTAAGAATTAAAGGTTTTTAATTAACTCATTAGCGAATTCAGAACATTTAACTTCAGTAGCACCATCCATTAAACGAGCGAAGTCATAAGTAACAACTTTTGAAGAAATTGTATTTTCAACAGATTTAGTAATTAAATCTGCAGCTTCTTGCCAGCCTAAGTGTTCAAGCATTAATACGCCAGAAAGTAACACAGAAGATGGGTTAACTTTATCTTGGCCTGCGTATTTTGGAGCTGTACCGTGAGTTGCTTCAAAAATCGCATGTCCAGTTACATAGTTAATGTTCGCACCTGGAGCGATACCGATACCACCAACTTGAGCAGCTAATGCATCAGAAATATAGTCACCGTTTAAGTTCATTGTAGCAACTACATCGAACTCAGTTGGACGAGTTAGGATTTGTTGTAAGAAGATATCAGCGATAGAATCTTTTACGATAATTTTACCTGCAGCTTCAGCATCAGCTTGTGCTTTGTTAGCAGCTTCAGTGCCTTGTTCTGCTTTAATTGCATCGTATTGGTTCCAAGTGAATACTTTATCTGCATATTCACGCTCAGCTAATTCGTAACCCCATTTTTTGAATCCACCTTCAGTGAATTTCATGATGTTACCTTTGTGTACTAATGTAACAGATGGACGTTTATGTTTAATTGCATATTCGATAGCAGAACGTACTAAACGTTCAGTTCCTTCTTTAGAAACTGGTTTTACACCGATACCTGAAGTTTCTGGGAAACGAATTTTGTTTACTCCAAATTCAGTTTGTAGGAAGTTAATAAGTTTTTTAGCTTCTGGAGATTCTGCTTCGTATTCAATACCAGCATAGATATCTTCAGTATTTTCACGGAAAATTACCATATCAACATCTTCTGGGCGTTTTACTGGAGAAGGAACACCATCGAAGTGACGTACTGGACGTAAGCAAACATATAAGTCTAGTTGTTGACGTAATGCAACGTTTAAAGAACGGATACCGCCACCAATTGGTGTAGTAAGAGGGCCTTTAATTGCAATAAGGTATTCATTAATTTTATCTAAAGTTTCTTGTGGTAACCATTCACCAGTTTGGTTGAATGCTTTTTCACCAGCTAGAACTTCTAACCATTCAATTTTCTTTTCACCATTATAAGCTTTTTCAACAGCTGCGTCGATTACGCGAGATGCTGCAGCCCAGATATCTGGACCAATTCCGTCTCCTTCAATGAAAGGAATCGTTGGGTTATTTGGTACTTGAAGTACGCCATTTTCTACTACAATTTTACCGTTAGTCATGATATAGCCTCCTAAATTCATAAGTCTAGGACTGTGTTTGTTTATCACAAACGCAGTCCTAGACAATTTTAACATATTTTATTAATTAGCGCGCATCTACTGGTACATATTTTTGGATACCAGGTCCAACGTACTCAGCACGAGGACGAATTAAGCGGTTATTAGCATATTGCTCTAGAATATGTGCTATCCAACCAGAAGTACGAGATACAGCAAAAATTGGTGTGAATAAATCATGTTCGATTCCTAATGAATCATATACAGATGCTGAGAAGAAGTCAACATTTGCTGGAAGACCTTTTTGACCAACAACCATATCATGAATTTTCACTGACATATCATAAAGCTCTGGCTTACCAGTTAATTTCGTCAACTTTTCACTCATTAAGCGTAAGTGTTTCGCACGTGGATCACCTTTACGATATACGCGGTGACCGAAGCCCATGATTTTTTCTTTATTATCTAATTTATTTTGAACCCAAGATTCAACATTATCGATTGTACCGATTTCAGATAACATTCTCATTACTTGCTCATTAGCACCACCATGAAGTGGGCCTTTTAAAGCGCCGATCGCAGCAGTAATACCAGAATATACATCAGATAAAGTAGCTACACAAACACGAGCAGTAAATGTAGATGCATTTAATTCGTGGTCAGCATGTAGTACTAATGCTTTGTTGAATGCTTCAATTTCGATTGCTTCAGGTTCTTTACCGTGTAGCATATATAAGAAGTTTGCAGCATAACCTAATTCAGGCTTTGGTGCAACTGGTTCTAAACCTCTACGCACACGTGAGAACGCAGTTACAATTGTAGAAATTTTTGCTTGTAGACGAATAGCTTTACGATAATTTGCTTCCGGAGTCATTTCATCAGCTTCTTCGTCATATACACCTAGTAATGAGATCGCCGTACGTAATGCAGCCATTGGATGTACAGTGTTTAAAGGCATAGCTTTAAACGTAGCAATGATATCTTGTGGAATAGCAGCATTTTCTGCTAATTGTTGTTTTAACTCAGCTAGCTCATCAGCTTTTGGAAGACGAGTATGCCATAAAAGATATACTACCTCTTCAAAAGAAGCGTTTTCTGCTAAATCATCAATATTATAGCCAACATATGTAAGTGTGTCATCGATGATTGAGCTGATTTTAGACTCAGCCGCTACGATACCTTCTAATCCGCGTGTTGCTGTCATAAATAATCTCTCCCCTTATAAATATTTTGTAAGTGCTTTCTTTTCTTTCAAAATAGACACTTAAGTAGTTCTGCTCAATGAACCTATAAGTAAATCGCTTACATGAACATTATAATAAATATTGACGGCTTTGTGAATGAATTTAGTAGAATTTAAGAAAAAGTTGCAATTTGGATAATTTTTCTACATTATCGAGAATATTTTTTACCCAACGAGATAAGAGTAGCAAAAAAATTAGGTGGTGTAATTTGTAAATGAATAAACTTAGTGAAATTTCCTTCAAACCGATACTAAAATACATTGTTTTAGTTGTTTACTTATTAATATTGTGGTTCATTTTCCCTATATCAATTGCAATATTTTTTGCTTATCTTACTTATCCAATTGTTGAATTTTGTCATAAGCGATTGAAACTTCCGTACATTTTAAGTGCCATCACTATATCTATATTGATCTTTCTGCTAATATATTCATTATTTTATATTACCATTCAAAGTTTAATCAGTATTTACCCAGAAATTAAGTTCCAAGTTGAAAACATACCAATTATCGAATCAAATAATTTTATAATTTTCGATACAATCTATGAACAATCAATGTCTCTCATTGATTCGGCAATTATGACCATCATCAATTCTATCCAGCTTCTATTTGGTTATATACTTGAATTTTTCATCTTTATTTTTGCATTTTACTTTTCATTATTTGAATCTAGAAAAGACCGAAGTTGGTTTTTCATCTATGTTCCGAAGCAATTTCGATTAGAGTGGAAAAAATATTTCACTCGCGCAATTGACCTATTTAGCTATTTCTTATTTGTTAGCTTCCAATTATTTATGGTTACATTTTTCTTATTAAGCTGCGGTTTTGCGTTATTACAATTTGAACAACCTATAAGTAAAGCATTTTTGATTTCCTTAGCTGATTTCCTTCCGTTTTTCGGTATCGGATTATTTATTATACCCATTGCTATTTACTTTATTGTTATTGGACAAAGTTATTTAGGATTTGCCCTTATCGTACTTTTCATTTTTATCATGATTACTAGACAAATCCTTGAGTCCTCATTATGGGCTTCAACTTTCCAGCTAAGAGCCATTCATACCTTTTTTATAAGTGGTGCATCCATCTTATTATTTGGTATTTACGGAATTTTATTAAGTCCATTTATTATTTTACTAGCATTAAAGTTAAAGCAAAGGTCTACTTATTTATAATGATGACATTTCCACTTTCCATTTTTTTACGAAGCCATTTATAAATAAATGGTTTATAGATCTTACGAGAAAAGCCAAAAAGCATAGAAAGTCCAATAACATCAGTTAAAAAACCCGGTAACACGAGGAGCACTCCACCGATAAAAATTAAAAAAGTATCGACCATGGCTGGTCCAGGTGCTTCTCCTCTTTTCATATTAGTCTGCATATTTTGTATAGAATACATTCCTTGTTTTTTTGCAACTACCACTCCAATAATACTAGTTAATATTATTAAAAGTAATGTATTAAAAACACCTATTAGTTTTCCTACTAATATAAAAATCGCTATTTCGATTAATATCATTGCCATAAAACTAAACATTAATTTTTTCAATACGATTCCCCCAATAAGTTTCTATTAAAACTGTATATGAAAGACTATGTTTGTTCAAATTGAAAGTATCCTTTTATTACTATCAATATGTAGGATAAAAAAAGTAGACAAATTCTTGTGGAATTTTGTCTACTTTTAGCTTTATTATAGAACGCTTGCATGCCCTTTATAAATTACACCTGTTTCGGCGTCCATTGTTATTTCTTGTCCATGACGGATCAATGTTGTAGCTTCCTTGACCCCAACAATTACTGGAATTCCAAGACTTAGTCCTACTACTGCAGCATGACTTGTTAAGCCACCTTCTTCTGTAATAATCCCTGCACAATTTTCAATTACAGGCATCATTTCACGATCAGTTCCGATTGTGACTAGTATGCAACCTTCTGTGTCATAAGCTAATGCTTCACTTGCATTTTTCACTACAACAGCCTTTGATACTACAGAAGATTTCCCGATTCCTTGTCCTTTTGCTAATAAGTCACCAATTACATGTACCTTCATTAAATTCGTTGTACCAGCTTCTCCAACTGGAACACCAGCTGTAATAACTACAACATCTCCATGGTTTACATATTCATGTTTTAGTGATTCATCAACCGCCAATTCAAGTATTTCATCCGTTGTCGTCACTCTTGGTGTGACAATTGGTGTGACACCCCAAACTAAAGTAAGCTGTTGAGCAGTTGAAGGTAAATCTGTAATTGCAATTATCGGAACACCTGGACGGTATTTTGCAATCATCTTAGCAGTTGTACCACTTGCAGTAGGAGCTAAAACAGCCTTTACCCCTAAATTAATGGAAGTATATGATACTGCTTGTGATAATGCTTCAGTCATCGTTGTACCTTTTTCGCGACTTCTAGTAGAAACAATCGATCGATAATCTAGTGAGTTTTCCGTAAATTCAGCGATGTTATTCATCGTTTTAACTGACTCCACTGGATATAGGCCTGCAGCCGTTTCACCAGAAAGCATGATTGCATCTGTTCCATCGATAATTGCATTTGCAACATCACTTGCTTCTGCACGTGTTGGGCGAGGATTTCTTTGCATTGAGTCTAACATTTGCGTAGCTGTAATAACAGGTTTTCCAACTTGATTGCATTTTTTAATAAGCGATTTTTGTACTAATGGTACAACCTCAGCAGGTATTTCCACACCCAAATCACCACGAGCCACCATTAAACCATCTGAAACCTCGATAATTTCATCAATATTATCGACACCCTCTTGGTTTTCAATTTTAGGAATTATTTGAATATGATTCCCGCCATTTTGCTCTAATAATTCGCGTATTTCAAGTACATCCTTTGCAGTTCGAACAAAAGATGCTGCAATAAAGTCAACGCCTTGCTCAATACCAAATAGTATATCTTGAGCATCTTTCTCTGTAATACCTGGAAGTTTTACCGAAACACCTGGTACATTAACACCTTTTTTATTTTTTAATACCCCCGCATTTTCAACGATTGTATGAATTAACCCCTTTTCTAAATCTTTCGCTAAAACTCTTAGCTCAATTAATCCATCGTCTAATAAAATGCGATCATTTTGATTTACATCTTCGATTAGTTTTTCGTAGGTTACTGAAAATACGTTTTCATTTCCTTCAACCTCAGTCATGGAAATATCTATAACTTGTCCAGAAACTAAATGTAGCTCTCCGTTTGCCATATTATGAGTTCTAATTTCTGGTCCTTTTGTGTCAAGCAAAATGCCGATTGTTTTATTTAATTTTGCTGCTACATCTCGGATTGTTGCAATTCTAACTGCATGTTCTTCATGATTACCATGGGAAAAGTTTAATCTTGCTACGTTCATACCTGCTATCATTAATTGTTCTAGCATTTCTGGTGATTCACTAGCAGGTCCAATTGTACAAACTATCTTCGTTTTTCTCATTATTATTCGCTCCGTTTTACTTAGATTTAAATCGACAATTCTTTTGATAATGTATATAAGCTTATTTCTGCCTTATGTTTCATCTTGAAAGCTTCATCTAAATCATAATCAAACACTTCGTGGTTTTTTATCCCAACTGCACGACCACTTCCACCTTCAAGTAACACTTCAACAGCTCTTGCACCTAAACGACCAGCAAGTACCCGATCTCTTGCAGAAGGGGCTCCTCCTCGTTGAATGTGTCCAAGAACCGATACACGCGTATGAACGCCTGCTTTTTCCTTTAATATTTGTGCAAGCTCTCCACCTGACATAACACCTTCAGCAACGATGATGATGCTATGCTTTTTCCCTCTCGCTACTCCTCGATTCATACGTTCTATTATATCATCAAGGTCATAAGGCTCTTCAGGAATTAATATCGACTCAGCTCCTGCTGCAAGACCAGCCCATAAGGCTAAATCACCTGCATCACGGCCCATCACCTCTACAATAAATGAATTCTCGTGTGAAGTTGCAGTATCTCGAATTTTATCAATCGACTCAACAACGGTATTAAGTGCCGTATCAAATCCTATTGTATATTCTGTTCCGGGAACATCATTATCGATTGTTCCAGGGACTCCAACACATGGGAAACCTTTTTTACTAAGGGCCAAAGCTCCACGATATGAACCATCTCCACCAATTACAACTAGTCCTTCAACACCCGCCTGTTTCATTTTTTCTAAGCCTTGTTGTTGATATTTGTCTTCTTTAAATTCCGGGCATCGAGAAGAAAATAACATTGTTCCGCCTCGTTGGATAATCCCGCCTACCGCACCTAAATCTAATAGTTCCATTTTACCTTCGATAAACCCTTCATATCCACGGTAAATTCCCATTACATCAACTTGATGGTAGTTCGCTTTTCGAACAACTGCACGAATTGCCGCATTCATCCCTGGGGCATCTCCGCCACTTGTCAAAACTGCAATTTTCTTCAAAGAATCAACCTCCCAAACAATTCCTCATAATAAACACATTATCATAAAATGGAAACATTGTAAGTATTCCAAAAAACTAAATACATTACTTTTACAAAAAAATATATTTTGGATAAGCTCTAGAACTTGTTGTTTAAGAAAAAACGACAAAATCTTCTTTAAGACTTTGTCGATGTTTCATTCATTCTTTTACAATTCAGTATATTGACCAATTGCTCTAAATTTATCATATCGGTCATCAATAATTTCTTTAGCCGATAGTAAACTTAGCTCTTTTAGCGATTCAATTAAGCATTCTTTTATGGCTAAGCTTTGAGCAGTAACATTTCGATGTGCACCACCTGAAACTTCAGAAATAATACCATCAATGATACCCATTTCTTTTAAATCCTGTGCCGTTATTTTCATAGCTTCAGCTGCTTGTTTTGCTAGGCTAGCATCCTTCCATAAAATCGAAGCAGCTCCTTCTGGGGAAATAACAGAGTAAGTTGAGTTTTCTAGCATAAAAATGCGATTTGCAATACCTAGTGCTAGTGCACCACCACTTCCGCCTTCTCCAATTACGATACTAATAACCGGTACTTTTAAGCCTGCCATTTCAAATAAATTTTTAGCAATTGCTTCACTTTGCCCACGTTCTTCTGCAGCTTTACCTGGATACGCTCCCTTTGTATCAATAAAGCAAAGAATTGGACGCCCAAATTTCTCAGCCTGTTTCATCAGGCGAAGTGCTTTTCGATAGCCTTCTGGATGTGGCATTCCAAAGTTTCTTCGAATATTTTCCTTAGTCGCTTTACCTCTTTGGTGGCCAATAATCGTAATAGGTTCTTCCTCAAAGAATGCAATGCCCCCAACGATTGCCTCATCATCACTATAATAACGATCACCGTGAAATTCGATAAAGTCCGTAAAAATTTCTTGAATATAATCTAATGTAGTAGGACGCTCTGGGTGTCTTGCAACTTGAACACGATCCCATGGCTCCATATTCGAATAAATTTTTATTTCTAGCTGACGTAGTCTTGTTTCTAATGTTTCAATTTCTTCAGACATATCTACTTCTGCATTTTTCGCTATATCTTTCAGCTCTTCAATTTTTTCACGAAGTTTTACAACAGGCTCTTCAAATGCCAAGTTTTTAGACATTCGAAACCCCTCCTTTACGATGAAGCTTCACAATCGTTGCAACTTTATCTCTCATTTCTTTTCGGTGAAAGATTGCATCTAATTGTCCATGTGCAAGTAAAAATTCAGCTGTTTGGAAGTCATCAGGTAGTTTCTCGCGTACAGTTTGTTCAATTACTCGGCGCCCTGCAAATCCAATTAGTGCTTTTGGTTCAGCTATATTGATATCCCCTAAAGAAGCAAAACTTGCTGAAACTCCTCCAGTAGTTGGATGTGTCATAATCGAAACAAACAGTAACCCAGCATCGCTATGACGCTTTAATGCAACACTTGTTTTTCCCATTTGCATTAAAGAAATAACACCCTCTTGCATACGTGCTCCACCACTTGCTGTAAAAATAATAAATGGAACTTTTAAATCTGTCGCCTTTTCAATTGCTCTAGTAATCTTTTCACCAACAACAGATCCCATAGACCCCATACGGAAATGAGAATCCATAATTGCTACTACTACTTTTTCTTCCTTTAAAGTACCAATTCCAGTAAGAACAGCTTCATTTAAACCTGTTTTTTTCACATCAACTTCCACTTTTTCTATGTAAGAAGGGAAGTTTAACGGATTGGATGTTTGTAAATGATCATCTAATGATTCAAAAGAACCTTCATCTAGGAAACAATCTACTCTTTCCCAGGCAGTTAATTTAAAATGATGATCACAATTTGGGCAAACCTTTTTGTTATTTTCTAGCTCTTTTGTTAAGTATATTTTTTTACATTCTGGACATTTTGTCATTAAATCTGCGGGAAATTCATTTTCTTTATCTCGTTCGATTACGACCCCGCCCTTCGATTTCTTACGATTTAACGATATAAAATTTCTTATCGCCATCATAATCCCCCTTAATTTGAATATTAATTCTCATTTTCATCAATATTTCTTAAATAATTCATCCAACTGTCGTATGCATTTAATGCTTCTTTTGTATAACCTAGCTGGAGTGATTTTAATAATACTAGAAGAATAGGTTTTTCTTCTTTTGTCGTCATTCTTTTAAAATGCATAGCACTATAAGCGGCTAGTTGCATCCAAATTTTTAATGCAAGACGATTACCTGAAGCAATCATAATTTCTCTTAATATATGGTCTCTTACTACATCGCTTTCAACTTCAATTTTAAAAAATAAACTTTCCCAAACAGGCAATGATGTTAGTTGTTTGTCAGAACAAATTACTCGAATTGCTTCTTTTTCATGCATTCTTCTTGTTGCATGGACTTCTTCAAGTGAGCGAGTGTTTTTTAAAATAAAGGATGCTAAAATTTCTACTAATTGAATATGTTGTCCAGAAGATAAAAAGGTACCGCCACCATGTCTTGTTTCGATCAGCCCAAGCAACTCCAAGCTTCTCAAAGCTTCTCTAACAGATGAGCGTCCAACATTCAATCGTTCTGAAAGTACTCTTTCAGACGGTAGCTTATCACCAGGTCCTATACCTTCTACCTCAATTAGCTCTTTTAATTGTTTGACAATCTCTAAAAATACTTTTTTGTTTTCCTGTTTAGTTTCCATAAACACCTCTTAACTTAAGGTCTACGTTTGTTTTTATTCGAAGAACACATGGAATATTACAAATGTAATTAAAAAGTTAAAAGTGGTCTGACCACTTTTAACTATAAGGATACAAAATGAATTTATATTTGTAAAGAAAAAACTGTACAAAATGTACAGTTTTTTCTAGATATTAGCATTTTGTGCTTGATAAATGGATTTAGTTTTTATTTGAGGCTTACCATTTCGCATTTCAAGTTGACCTTCAACAATAATAGTCAGCTCCTCTTTTATCCAGCCTATAACCCCATTATATTCCTTTGGAAAAAGTGTTAATGAAACATTTCCAAACTCATCTGTTAATTGAACAAAAGCCATTAACTCACCTTTTTTTGTTCTTACTTGTCGAATTGTTTCTACAAGACCAACGAGTTTCACAAATGCATTTGGACGGAGATTTCGAAGGCTTTTCGTAGTGACATGGATATCACGAAATGATTTTCTAATCATTGTAATAGGATGTTCCGTTAAGTAGAAGCCTAACACTTCTTTTTCAAATTGTAGTTTCATCTTTTGAGGTATTGGCTCAACCTCAATGTATTTTGGCTTACCAAAAATAGTTGGGTGTTGTGAAAATAAATTAACTTCTTCAGTCGGTCGAACAATCTTCGCATGCTTTTCAGCTGCATCAATCGTTGCTAACAAACTTGCACGATCTCTACCAAAATCATCTAATGCTCCTGCTTTTATAAGCGGCTCTATTTCCTTTCGTGTAAACAATGTAGCACTCAATGATGTTGCTAAATCAAAAATATCTCCAAAAGGCTGTTCTTTATTATTTCGGATTTCCATTAATTTTTTAATGAAATTTTGGGATACCCCTTTAATAACAGATAAACTAAATCGAATTTTTCCATTTTCCACAGTAAAATGACGGTAGCTCTTAAATATAGAAGGTTTTAGTATTTCAATTCCTTTATTTTTTGCTTCTAACATGAATTGGAATAGTTTTTCTGGGTTGCCGATTGAATTAGTCATTAAGGCAGCATAAAAATGCACTGGATAATTTGCTTTTAAATAAGCCATTTGATAGGAAATAAAACTATATGCAACAGCATGACTTTTAGCAAATCCATAATTTGCAAAGCGTACGATCAGTTCGTAGACTTCATTTGCTATTTTTTCTGAGAAGCCCTTACGAACTGCTCCTGTAACAAAAGCTGCTCGTTGCTCTTCTAATATTTCTCGATTTTTTTTACTTACCGCTCTTCTCAATAAGTCTGCTTGTCCTAATGTAAAACCAGCCATCACATTGGCGATTTGCATGATTTGCTCTTGATAGACGATGATTCCATAGGTTTCTTTCAAGATTGGCTCTAATGCCTGGTGAGGCATATAAACAGTCTCTTTACCTGCTTTCCTTTTCGCGTAATTTGAAATAAACTCCATTGGGCCAGGTCTGTATAAAGCATTTACCGCAACAATATCTAAAATTTGTGTCGGTTTTATTTCCCGTAAAGCATTTTGCATACCTTCCGATTCTAATTGAAATATGCCTGCTGTATCGCCGTTTTGTAAAAGTTGATAGGTTTTTTCATCATTTAAAGGAATTTGATTTAAGTCAAAATCTATGTTCGTTGAGTATAAGATCCCTTTACGAATTTGTTCGATGACTGTTAAATTTCGTAATCCTAAAAAGTCCATTTTTAATAGACCAAGCTGTTCCACTTCTTGCATCGGCCATTGTGTTAAATAAATATCGTCGTGTCCTTTTTCAATCGGTACAACTTCCACTAATGGAACTGGACTTAAAATTACTCCAGCAGCATGAGTTGAAGCATTCCTTGGTAGTCCTTCCAGCCTTCTAGCAGCTTCAAACCAACGTAGTCTAATCGGCTCGCCTTCAATCCACTTTCTTAAACTTTCTGAAGACGAGTACGCTTCTTCTAAAGTAATTCCAAGTTTGTTCGGTATTAGTTTGGAGATCATTTCAAGTGTTTCACTTTCAAAATTAAACATTCGCGCAACATCTCTAGCAACTGCTTTTGCAGACAATGTTCCGTAAGTGATGATTTGTGCAACTTGCCCTTTTCCATATTTTTTTGCAACGTATTCAATTACTTCATGTCTACGAGTATCAACAAAGTCAATATCGATATCAGGCAATGTAATTCTCTCGGGATTTAAAAAACGTTCAAATAATAACCCATATTTAATAGGGTCTACCTGGGTAATGCGGAGTGCATATGCTATTAGCGAACTAGCGGAAGAACCCCGTCCAGGTCCAGTTAAAATTTTTGCATCATAAGCAAATTTCATAAAGTCAGAAACGATTAAAAAATAGTCAGCATAACCCATAGAATTGATAATGCTAAGTTCATATCGAAGTCGGTCTAAGTAAGCTTCATTCGGCATTGACTGTAATCGATCCTTCAATCCTGTCAAAGCTTGTTCATAGAGTATATCCTCGGCAAGAACGCCTTCTGGTAATGGGTACTTCGGCATAAATGTTTGATCATGCTCAAGTTGAACTAGACAGCTTTTTAACAAACGACTACTTTCTGCAATCCACTCAGGATGATCATTAAACCATTCTTTCCACTGATTGGATGTTGGCACATATTGATCACTCGTTACACTACCATCCTTTTTATCACTTAATTTAATGCCTGTTTGAATAGCTTCCGCAACCTCAAAGGCAAAATGATCCTCTGGCTTTAAAAATAAGCATTCATGAATTGCCATCACGCTACAGTTCAATAGGTTACTTATGCTAATCGCTTTATCTTCAAATGGAGATACATGTCCACCAGCTCGGGAAATACCAATAAGAACAACTTCAAATGTTTTATTTATTTGGAAAAGTATTTCTTTATTTTCTTCTTCTAACCAAATACCTTCTTCCTCTAATATAGGGATGACAATAGCTAATCCCTTTGAATATCCTAATAGCCATCGAAACGGCAGCAACTCATCATCACGAATGGAAATACCGCTTGTTATTTTCAAAAGGTTTTTATAACCTTCATTTGATTTAGCATATAAAATGACTGGGAGTGTCGAGTTTTCATAATGCACATGAACCTTTAAACCTACTACAGGATGAATTCCTGCCTTTTTAACAGCTTGCCAAAAAGGCAAAAGCCCGTACAATTTAGAATTTACGATTGCACATGCTTCTGCCTTTTGTTGTTGTAGGAAGGGGATGAGCTCTTCTATACGAATTGTACTTTTCAATAAATCGGCACTTGTTCGTATTTGCGGATAGCTATTCAAACTACATCCCTCCTTTTAGTTATATAGACTCTCGGCATTCGCCGAGCTTTGTGGTTCAAGGATTTTCCTC
>NZ_JPVQ01000052.1 GCF_000772965.1 Ureibacillus massiliensis 4400831 = CIP 108448 = CCUG 49529
TGAGAGGTCGGCTAGCCAATTAATGGCTAGCCTCCTACTCGATTTATTTAAAGCTATATGATGATTGAAATGCAAGAAAGCTAGGAAATTGTTGAAACGATAATTTTTTAATGCTAAAAACAACAGTATTCTACGATAATTCTACAAAAAAGGGTTGCTAGATTGTCTCTCAAGAACCTCTAGCAACCCTTTTAAATTTATTTTTGACTAGTAAGAAAGTATTTTGTGACGGCAAATAAATTTATACATGTAATAATAAGTCCAACAACTAATGCAATCAGTTGATAAATAATCGGCATCTGAACAATGATACCAAGAACTATTAGAATTGAACCAATTGAACACGAAATAGCTAATTTCCAAAACTTATCAAACATAAATCGGCCTCCAAGCTTTTTTGAAGCTAAACATATCATAACGTATTTATAGCTTTTGATAAAAGATAGTTTATCTATATCTTCACATAGTTGTAAAAAATGCGACATAATTTTTTAAATTGTAGTCTGTTCTAATAATTCGTCGAACAGTTTTTTTATTTCCCTTCACTACTAGACAAATTTTACAGCTTTCGTTTTATATAATTATCCGAAAACGATAGAAGGGAATGATAGACTTGGCTAATATCGAAATGGTGTCTGAAAAGACGATAATCCAAGGAATTAAGGACGACTTTTCTATTAAAAAGATTAGTCTTATTATACATTTATTCTTCTTCATGCTAGCTTTATTTCTAGCACAAGCGGTGATGTTCGAAGCTGCAGTGCCTTTTTTATTACCTTTGTGGGCAATTGTTCGACAGCGGTATGAAAACGAGAAAGCCTTTGTGTTAATCGGGGGGATGATTGGAGCGATTACCTTAGGGCTCGGACAAGTACTTATTTTAGGATTACAAATCGTTATATATGAATTAATCGATCGATTTAAATATTGGAAACTACCGACAATGTTCTCAGTAGCGTTTGCTATATTAGTTGGACAATTTATTTGGCAAACTAGCATACATTTCGGCATCCCACCGTTTATTGTACAGCTTTATATTTATTATGAAGTCGTATTAGCATTCTTTATGACGATATTCATTCAACTATTTTTTGTGCAACCGCACCAATTTTGGTCAAAAGGTTGGAATTATGAGCGCGTTGGAGCAGGGTTAGTTATTCTAGCAATGTCTTTAACGGGTATGAATTCTATCGTTGTCTCTTATTTTGGGCTAGCGCCTTTTGTTTTACATTTAGCAATTTGTATTGCAGCTTTTGCTGGTGGAGTACCTATTGCAGCGATGATTTCAATAATAGTAGGTTCTTTAGTTGGCGTATCTGAATTAGCTTTTACAGGAATGATTGCTCTATATGGTCTAACGGGTGTTATTGCGGGTCTATTTAATGGGCTGGGTCGCACTGGGATTGTGATCAGTAGTATACTTCCTAGTGTTTTCTTTTTCTTTTACGATGCAACATTACCTCTAGATTCCGTATACTTCGTCTCTATTTTAGTTGCGGGAATTGTATTTTTTGCCATCCCTCAAAATATATTTACATTCTTACAAAATATCATTCACCCTAAACGTGATGAGGTTTTATTACAACGTCAACAATGGTTAACAGAGAACACCCAAGCAAAATTAGAAACATTCCAAAGTTTTGTTTTATTTATGAAAGAGTTAGTGTTCGATCGTTTTACATCTACAGAAAAGGTGAATGAAATAAGAAAAATTGAGCCCTCTGCTACATGTATGAGCTGTTTTCGATATGATCGTTGCTGGGGGGAAAATAATAATGGTATGGACAAGCATATTCAAGATTGGTATGTGGCAAAAAGCGGCATTAAACAAGCGGAACAAACAGTGGCTGAAGAGAAGATTAAATTAAAATGTGTGAAGTCGACTAAGTTGATAGAAGAGTTAGATTACCAGCTTTATAATGATAAAATGAACGGACAGTTCTATCACGGAAAGAAAATGATTGCCCTCCAGCTAAAAGATTTAAGCAATCACTTAAATCGATTAATGAATGAGATGAGCAGTGAAACATTATCATTTAAGACAATAGAAAATGAGTTGTACCAACATTTTAAAAGAGCGCAAGTGCAATGTTTCCAAATTGATGTCTTGAATAATACAATGGGGGAGAGAGTGATTATCTGCTCAATCGCCAAAACGCACCATTCAGTAGATGAACAACACTTATTATGTGAAAGAATTTTACTTCCAATTTTATATGAAGTATTTTCTGAGCCGTTTCAAGTTGAAAAAATATTAGATAAAAAACAACCTTTTGCTCATTTGCAAATTAGTTTTCGTTCAGCAGTTCGTTATGAATTGGAGTATGATATTTATAGTAAGGCAAAGGATTCGTGGATCTCAGGGGATACACATGCAGTATTCCGAATTCACCCGGGCCTTGTTGCCATTATGCTATCAGATGGTATGGGACAAAATAGAGAAGCACAAAGGGAAAGTAGACGGCTAGTACGTTTAATGAGAGAGTGTTTAAGCTATAATATGAATCCAGAAACAGCTATGCATACGTTACATTATGTTATGTCTTTAAATCGAGAAGTAGATATGTATGCAACTATAGATTTTGCACTTGTTGATTTACAAAAAGGAGAACTATGGTCGTGGAAAGCGGGAAGTATGTCAACGTATATATTACGTGGGAATCGATTAATAAAAGTTGATGGAGCAGCTGCCCCTGTAGGGTTTATGCCTGTATTCACAATCGAAACAGAAAAAGTTAGGCTTTTAGCAAACGACTACGTGGTGATGGTTTCGGATGGACTATTTTCAAGTGAACACGATTGGGATGAACAAGAACAATACTTTGTGGAAATATTAAAAGACAATATTGAGAATGGCATCCCGATGAATGCAATGTTATATGATTTTATGGAAAAGTTTCAAAATAAATATGAAGTTGAAGATGATTGTACGGTCATTTTGTTTAATGTTGAGCATGTTGTACCGAAATGGTCTGTTTTTAAAACAAATGTGGGTGTACATGCTTAAAAAGTGAGGTGAGAAGATGGTTTCGTTTGAAAAAAAGGTACTTAATTATATTAACGAGCATGATCTGGTCGAAAAAGGAGACCGTCTTCTCATAGCTTGTTCAGGTGGTATCGATTCAATGGGGCTACTCCATTTGTTTCATGAAAATGCGCGGAAGTTACAAGTTGAGATTTCCGTTGCCCATGTTGATCATATGTTACGAGGAGAAATTTCGGCAGAAGATAGACAATTTGTTGAAGAATTTTGTAAAGAGCGAAATATACCTGTATATAGTAAAGCGGTTGCCATTCCAGAAATTTTAAAATTAGAAGGTGGAAATTCACAGGCGATATGTCGTAGAGAACGGTATGCTTATTTTGAAGAAATTATGGAACAAAAAGCATTTACGAAGCTGGTGACCGCTCATCATGCTGACGATCAGCTAGAATCTATGCTAATGTCGATAACAAAATCTGGCTCAATAGCTGGCATAAAAGGAATGTATCCGAAAAGGAAATTCCAAGATGGGTATATTATTAGACCATTTTTATCCGTTACAAAGGAAGAGATTAAAGAATATCTAAGTGAAAAAAATGGTAGCTACCGGGAAGATAGTAGTAATGCAAAAGACAGCTACACAAGAAATCGCTTCAGACACCACGTTATTCCTTTACTAAAAAAAGAAAATGTAAACGTTCCGATGAATGCTGTTAAGCTTTCAGAATATATACAGCAGGACGATGAATTTCTAACTCATTTGGCATATGAAAAGTATAAGGAAATAGTGGAATATAATGAACATCAAGTCAAATTAAATGTAGAAGCTTTTACAAGTGAACCAGTTGCTTTACAAAGAAGAGTCATTTTAATACTATTAAACTATCTTTACAAGGACTTTTATCATGTAAATAGTGATATTCTGCTTAAATCGATACTACAATTATGTCATTCAGAAAAAGGTAGTGGGATATTATATTTGCCTGACCAATATATTGTTAATAGAAGATATGAAGAAGCCCTTTTTTTAAAGGGTGATCACATATTATCCGACAATAATTTGGATGAAAGACAACTGCTATTTAATGAGTGGAATGAACTAAAGAATGGGGTTCGGGTATACATAGGTGATGTCTCTCATGAGACCAAGCAGAATGAGTTAGGAAAATCTATGCAATACTATCTTAGTTCAAAAAACTTTTTTGCTCCGTTTAAAATAAGACCAAGAAAAAGTGGCGATCGTATTGCTCTTAAAGGAATGGCGGAATCAAAAAGATTATCCCGCCTTTTTATTGACGAAAAAATTCCGCTATCAGAACGTGATTCTTGGCCAATCCTTGTAGATGCGAATGAAGAAGTCATTTCCGTATTAGGAATTAGAACAAGCAAAAATCTTTCAAAAAATAAACGTCCCCAAGATGATATTAAAATTATTATCGAGTACAATAATGTATAGGAAAATACAACTCATCAAAGTGGGGTTTGCTTGCTCTGGCAAACTAACAAGTAGATGCATTGGACATGTAAATAGTATATTATGTACTTACATTTCGAACAAAAATTGAATGGATATAACAGGAGGAGCATTAATGATTCAACAAGACATAGAAAAAGTGATGATTACAGAGGAACAAATTCAAGAAAGAATTGTTGAAATTGGTGCGCAATTAACAGAAGAATACAAAGACCGTTTTCCACTAGCAATCGGTGTATTAAAAGGTGCAGTACCATTTATGGCAGATTTAATGAAACGATACGATTCATATATCGAAGTGGATTTTATGGACGTTTCAAGTTACGGAAATGCTACGGTTTCTTCAGGTGAAGTGAAAATTTTAAAGGATTTAAATACAAGTGTTGAAGGCAGAGATGTCATTATTATTGAAGATATTATTGATAGTGGGTTAACATTAAGTTATTTAGTAGACTTATTTAAGTACCGTAAAGCAAAATCGATTAAAATCGTGACGCTTTTAGATAAACCATCTGGTCGTAAAGTCGATTTAAAGGCAGATATCGTCGGCTTCAAAGTTCCTGATGGATTTGTAGTAGGATACGGATTAGATTACGCAGAAAAATATCGTAACTTGCCATATATTGGTATTTTAAAACGAGAAGTATATTCATTCTAGTCTTTTTTTGTAAATATTTTGACAAAAAAGACAAATGTATTCTTTTGCCGGTGCTTTTCGTTGTATGATGAAATAATCGTATGTTAAGATTTTACTTATAGTTTTTCTGTTATGTTGTGAGGAGGCTGGGGATGAATCGAATATTTCGATACACCATATTTTATTTATTAATTTTTCTCGTGATAATTGGTATTTTTGGTACTTTTAATGGGGGCAGAGCTCCATCTGAACAGTTAACTTATCATGAGTTTTTAAATGCATTAGAAACAGGTAAAATTACTGAGGCAACGATACAGCCTGCTTCTGGGGTGTTGGTTGTTGAAGGGAAATTACAAGGTTACAAAGAGGACGAAACATTCGTCGTGAACCTTTTGGATAACAACCAGGATTTGTTAACTAAAATTAATGAAGCTAGTGAAAATAATCCCAAAATAGTAATCCTAAAACAGCCAGAAACAGGTGGCTGGGTTCAGTTCTTTACGGGAATTATTCCGTTCATTATTATTATCATTTTATTCTTCTTCCTGTTGAGCCAATCTCAGGGCGGCGGTAATAAAGTGATGAACTTCGGTAAAAGTAAAGCGAAGTTGTATGATTCTGAAAAGAAAAAGGTTCGCTTTAATGATGTAGCAGGTGCTGATGAAGAAAAAGCAGAGCTTGTAGAAGTTGTTGATTTCTTGAAGGATCACCGTAAATTTACGGATATGGGTGCACGTATTCCAAAAGGGATTTTATTAGTTGGTCCTCCGGGTACAGGTAAAACTTTACTTGCTCGTGCGGTTGCAGGTGAAGCAGGCGTTCCTTTCTTCTCTATTTCTGGTTCTGACTTCGTTGAAATGTTTGTCGGTGTCGGTGCGAGTCGCGTTCGTGACTTATTTGAAAATGCGAAGAAAAATGCCCCATGTATTATTTTCATCGATGAAATCGACGCAGTAGGTCGTCAACGTGGTGCAGGTCTTGGTGGTGGTCACGATGAACGTGAACAAACTTTGAACCAATTACTAGTTGAAATGGATGGTTTCGGTGTTAATGAGGGAATTATCATTATCGCTGCTACAAACAGACCTGATATTTTAGACCCAGCGTTACTTCGTCCTGGTCGTTTTGACAGACAAATTACTGTAGGACGTCCAGACGTAAAAGGTCGTGAAGCAATTCTTAAAGTACATGCTCGTAATAAACCTTTACGTGATGATGTAGATTTGAAAGCGATTGCCACTCGTACACCTGGATTTTCTGGTGCAGACTTAGAGAACTTATTAAACGAAGCTGCATTAGTAGCTACTCGTCGTAATAAAAAGAAAATCGATATGTCTGATATCGATGAAGCAACAGACCGCGTAATTGCAGGTCCAGCAAAAACAAGTCGAGTAATTTCTGAAAAAGAGCGTAACATTGTAGCGTTTCATGAAGCTGGCCACGTAGTTGTTGGTTTAACTCTTGACCAAGCTGAAAAGGTGCATAAAGTTACGATTGTCCCTCGAGGTCAAGCTGGTGGTTATGCCGTTATGCTTCCTAAAGAAGACCGTTACTTCATGACGAAACCGGAATTGTTAGATAAAATTGCAGGTTTACTTGGAGGACGTGTTGCCGAGGATATAACATTCGGTGAAGTTTCCACTGGTGCTCATAATGACTTCCAACGTGCGACAAGTATTGCTCGCTCGATGGTAACGGAGTACGGTATGAGTGATAAACTTGGACCAATGCAATTTGGTAGTAGTCAAGGTGGTAATGTATTCTTAGGTCGTGACTTTAATTCTGAGCAAAATTACTCTGATTCAATTGCTTATGAAATTGATAAAGAAATGCAAGCAATTATCGTTGAGCAATATGAACGCACAAAACAAATTCTAACAGAGAAACGTGATTTGTTAACTTTAATTGCTAAAACATTGCTTGAAGTAGAAACTTTGGATGCACAACAAATTGAGCATTTACGTGATCACGGTAAATTACCAGAGCGCGCTGATTATTCAAATGCAGACGAAGAAGGTACAGAGCAACAAGCAGATCCTCAATCTAATGTAACAGAAGCCAATGATACTGTAGTAGAAATATCAGGCTCTACATCATTAGAACAACAAATTAATAGAGAACCTGTTGATCCAACTACTTCTGATTTGCCAAATGAAAAAACAGTGACAGAAGACCGTAATAAAGGTATCCAAGAAGATACAAATAAATAATCTAGGGCTGATTATCTATGCAACGTGTATGGATAATCAGCTTTTTTTAAGTGCAAGATAATATACGGTTTTCAGATTGCACAAATAAGTAATAACTATGATAAGATTTTTGTTATAGGTATTCTAGGAAAATTATTGGATGTGATATGAATTGATTCTAGTGTTAGATGCCGGAAATTCAACTATTGATTTAGGTGTATATAAAAATAACCATCTTTCTCATCACTGGCGGATGGAAACAAACCTACACAAAACTGAAGATGAATACGCAATGCAAGTCAAAATGTTTTTTTTACATGTTGGTATAGCAATCGAAGATGTAAAAGGTGTAATAATTTCTTCGGTTGTTCCTACAATTATGTATTCTTTAGAGGAGATGTGCCGAAAATACTTTAAAGTGAATCCACTTGTAGTTGGACCTGGTGTAAAAACAGGTTTAAATATCAAATACGAAAATCCAAGACAGGTTGGCTCAGATCGAATCGTAAATGCGGTTGCAGCAATCTCAGAATACGGAGGACGTCCGCTTATCATTGTGGACTTTGGAACGGCTATCACATACTGTTATATCGATAGTAAAGGTGACTATATCGGTGGAGCAATTACACCCGGTATTACAATTTCAATGGATGCCCTATTTACAGAGGCTTCGAAATTACCACGAATTGAAATTATGAAACCGGCAAATGTTATTGGGAAGAACACTGTATCCGCCATGCAATCAGGGATTTTTTATGGATTTATTGGACAAGTAGAAGGAATTGTAAGCCGCATCAAAGAACAAAGTAAAGAAGAACCTTTAGTAATAGCAACAGGTGGCCTATCAAAGTTGATCGGTTATGAAACAAAAGTGATAGATATTGTTGACCCACTTTTAACATTAAAGGGTCTGTATATTATTTATAAAAGAAATCAATAAGGAAAGAGGAATTCATCATGAGTGATTACTTAGTAAGAGCATTAGCGTTTAATGGGAATGTACGAGCATTTGCTACACGTACAACAGAAACAGTAGGAGAAGCGCAAAGACGTCATAATACGTGGCCAACTGCTACTGCAGCCCTGGGTCGTTCCATCACTGCAGGTGTCATGATGGGTGCAATGCTGAAAGGTGAAGATAAATTAACGATAAAAATCGAAGGGAACGGTCCAATCGGTCCACTTCTTGTCGATTCAAATGCAAAAGGTGAAGTTAGAGGCTTTGTAACTAATCCCCAGGTTCACTTTGAATTAAATAATGTGGGTAAATTGGATGTTCGTCGTGCAGTTGGAACAGAAGGTGCCATCACTGTGGTAAAAGATTTAGGATTACGTGATATGTTTTCAGGCCAAACACCAATTGTATCAGGTGAGATTGCAGAGGATTTTACATATTATTTTGCAGTTTCAGAACAAGTGCCTTCATCTGTAGGATTAGGAGTATTAGTTAATCCAGATAATAGCGTATTAGCCTCAGGAGGGTTCATTATTCAATTAATGCCTGGTTGCGACGATGAAACAATTACAAAAATCGAAACTCAGTTATCATCAATCGAACCAGTTTCGAAAATGATTGAAAAAGGGTATACACCAGAGGAAATTTTAGAAGCGGTGTTAGGTGAAGGAAATGTACAAATTTTAAATTCAATGCCAGTTGCATTTACATGTCAATGTTCGAAAGAACGTTTTGGGGCAGCAATTATAAGTTTGGGCGTAGGGGAAATTCAAGAAATGATTGATGAAGATGGTGGAGCCGAGGCGGAATGCCATTTTTGTCTAGAAAAGTACTATTTCGATAAAGCAGAACTTCAAGGTTTCATCGATGAAATCAAGGAACAATAACAATCAAAACATACAACAAAGAACAACATCATCAGAAAACAAAACGCCCCTCTCAAAACGTCGATTAAAAACAAAACCTACCTTAACTGTACTTGCAATTTTGTTAGTTGGAAATGTATTTTGGTTTGTATTGTGGATTTTAGCCAGTTTTAATAGCGGCAGTAGTAGCAGTGAGGCTGTTGCTACTGTTGACGGCGAGACAATTACCCGTCAACAATGGATGGCTTCAATGGAAAATCTCTATGGTAAAGAAACATTACATTCGTTGATAAATGAAAAGGTAATGGAAAAAGCCGCAAAAGCTTATGGGATTCAAGTTAATGATGAAGAAATTGATTTGGAGCTTTCACTAATACGTTCTACACAGGATGGTACCGATCATTCGCTAGAAATTTTAGAAGACACGCAACTTCGTCAAAAAGTTCGTAGTCAGCTTATTTTAGAAAAGGTGTTAACAAAAGATATAGTGATTGAAGAAGAAGCGGTTTTGAAATTTTATGAGGAAAATAAGAATTTATTCAATATCCCAACAACCTATCGTACAAGTTTGATTGTTGTGAATAATATAAATGATGCACAAAGTGTAAAACAAGAGCTAACTAATGGGTCTGAATTTTCCGTTCTAGCAAGAGAACGTTCTTTAGATACATCTTCAGCAAGCCTAGGTGGGAATATTGGTTATATTACGACAAGTCAAACGAATATTGATCCCGAAATTCCTAAAGTTATTGAAAACTTGGAAATGAATGAAATTAGTGAACCGTTCCTTCTAAGTGATGGTCAATATGGTATTGCATATGTAACAGAAATTATTGAAAGTAAGTCTTTTACATACGAAGAGGTCCAGGAGCATATTAAACGGGAGTTAGCGATAGACCAACTTTCATCAACCGTAACACCTGAAATGTTTTGGGATGAATTTAAAGCAAGTTCATTTTACTTAAACTAACCTAATTATTATATTCTTCTTATATCAAAAATTATTTACAATTAATGGGTTGCTGATTGACAACATATTATTAAATTGGTAATATACTAAATGGGTAAAACATATAAAATTAGTAGGGATTTAATGAATGGGAGGAATAATCATGAGTAAATTAGCAAATTCAGTAACGGAATTAGTAGGTCGTACACCAATCGTAAAACTTAACCATGCTACAACTGAAAACGAAGGTACAGTTTATGTTAAGTTAGAATTTTTCAACCCAGGTAGCTCAGTAAAAGACCGTATTGCATTAGCTATGATTGAAGCTGCTGAAAAAGATGGCACATTACAACCTGGTGGTACAATTATCGAGCCAACTTCAGGTAACACTGGTATTGGTCTTGCGATGATTGCTGCTGCAAAAGGCTACCGTGCAATTTTAGTAATGCCAGAAACAATGAGTATTGAGCGTCGTAAGCTACTTCGTGCATACGGTGCTGAACTAGTATTAACACCTGGTCCAGAAGGAATGAAAGGTGCCATTGCAAAAGCCGAAAGCTTAGCAAAAGAAAATGGCTATTTTTTACCACAACAGTTTGATAACCCAGCAAATGCTGAAGTTCACCGTTTAACAACAGGTCCTGAAATTGTTGAAGCTTTTGAAGGTGTTAAACTAGATGCTTTTGTTGCAGGTATCGGTACAGGTGGAACAATTACAGGTGCTGGCGAAGTGTTAAAAGAAAAGTATCCAGAAATCGAAATTATTGCAGTTGAACCAAAAGATTCTCCAGTTCTTTCTGAAGGTAGATCAGGTTCACATAAAATTCAAGGTATCGGTGCTGGTTTCGTACCAAAAGTATTAAATACAGAAGTTTATACTTCTATTTTCCCTGTAGATAATGAAACAGCATTTGAAGTAGCGCGTAAAACAGGTCGTGAAGAAGGTATTTTAGTAGGTATATCTTCTGGCGCAGCAATTCATGCTGCAATTGAAACAGCAAAACGTCTTGGCAAAGGTTCAAATGTATTAGCGATTGTTCCTTCTAATGGTGAACGCTATTTATCAACAGCTTTATACCAATTTGAAGACTAAGAATACAAATGGTCAAAGGCAAAATCCTTATTGAAAGGGATTTTGCCTTTTTTATGTTTTTAAGCAAAATAGAATGCTAAAACCCGAGTAGGTTGTTCTTAATTCTCCGTTTATGCTATCTTCAATTTGTAACATGAAAAATATGGAAAGGGGCAGTGTAAATGATTTTATGGATGGATGGGCAGTTTATAGAAGAGGAGCAAGATATAAAAATCTCCCCATTTGACCATGGTTATTTATATGGATTAAACTTTTTCAAGACATTTCGAACGTATAAGGGAAAAGTAGTATTATTTCAAGAGCATTATGGTCGGCTTATTAGTACATTAAATGAATATCGGATAAAAATGCCCTATACTATAAGAGAGCTTATGGAAATTATTAAGGAAATGACGAATAAAGCAAATGGTCGGGATGGAAAGATCCTTTTAAATATTTCAGCCGGCAATCAAAATAAAACACTTCAGTTTCAGTCAAAATATAGTGAACCAAACGTTATCATTTTTTATGAATCTCTAGAAGAAAGAAAACGGGGATTAGTAAAGTCCGGTAGATGGCTGAAAACGAAAAAAGATCCAGCTAAGTATAATAATAAATATTTGGGAAGCCTAGAAATTGATAATATAGAGGAGGTGGAAGGATTTTTCACCACCCCAAAAGGGTATATTACAGATGGACTTCATTCAAATATTTTTTGGGTTAAGGATCAAATTTTATATACACCGGATTCTATTTTGGGGATTGAAGAAGGCGTCATCAGACAATGGGTAATCCAAACTGCAAAAATATTAGGTTATAGAGTGATAGAAGGCGTTTTTTTCCCTAAAGAACTAGAGACTGCTTTTGAATGCTTTATTACGAACTCAGTCGATGAAATAGTCCCAATTTCGAACATAGGAAGAGCTAAATTTTTAGGTGAAAACGGTCCGTTATATCAACAGCTACACCAAGCATACATAGATGAAATTTTAAAGACGATAAGAGAGGCGATATAACATGTTATCTAAATACTCTAAACCAATCATTTTAAACAATATTGAACTAGATTATCGGAAAGAAACGTTTGTTATGGGTATCCTAAATGTAACACCAGATTCATTTTCTGATGGAGGAAAATATAACTCAGTACAAGCAGCAGTTCAACATGCAAAGGAAATGGTGGCTAATGGTGCCAAAATAATTGATGTTGGTGGTGAGTCAACTCGTCCGGGATATACAAGAATTTCGGATGAAGAAGAAATCTCACGTATAGTACCTGTAATAAAGGCTTTACGAGAAGAAGTACCTGTAATTATTTCAATCGATACATATAAATCAGCAGTTGCTCGTGCAGCTATTGAAGCAGGAGCGCACATGATAAATGATATTTGGGGTGCAAAAAGTGATCCGGAAATAGTAAAGGTTGCCGCAGAATTAAAAGCCCCCATTATTTTAATGCACAATCGTGATAATACATCTTATACGAATTATTTTGAAGACTATTTAAATGATTTAAAAGAAAGTATAGAAATTGCAAAACGAGCTGGTGTGCCAGATGAACATATTATTTTAGATCCAGGCATTGGGTTTGTGAAAAATTTACAGCAGAGCATCGAAACAATGCAAAGATTAGACGAGCTAGTTGAAATTGGCTACCCAGTATTGCTTGCGACTTCTCGTAAACGAATGATTGGTACTATATTAAATCTACCTTTAGATGAGAGAGTAGAAGGAACTGCCGCAACTTGCGCCTTTGGTGTAATGAAAGGATGCCATATCGTTCGTGTACATGATGTAAAAGAAGTTGCACGTACTGTTCAGATGATAGATGCCCTAATGGGAAAAGTTATAATACAAGATGAATTACCAGATAGACATTAATAGGGTTAATTGAAGGAGACGCTTTATGGATTATATACATTTACGAGATATGCAGTTTTTCGGATATCATGGCGTATTAAAAGAAGAGAATGTTTTAGGTCAACGATTCCGTGTTTCTGTAACCTTAGCATTAAAAACTGAAAAAGCAGGAATATCCGATAACTTAGAAGACACTGTTAGTTATGTTGGTGTTTATGATATTTGTAAGGATATTGTAGAAGGAAAACCTTTCAAATTAATTGAGGCAGTTGCAGAATCCATTGCAAAAAAAGTACTAACGGATTATGAAGGTCAAGTTTTTGGGGTAAAAGTTGAGGTCATTAAACCAGATCCTCCTATACCTGGACATTATAAAGAGGTGGCAGTAGAAATAGTAAGAGGGCATTATCATGAATGATGTTTATTTATCATTGGGGACGAATATCGGAAATAGAGAACAAAACTTAAAACTAGCAGTAAAGCTTCTTCAAGAGTCTAAAAGCGTGAAAATCAAGGCTGTTTCCTCTATATATGAAACGGCACCAGTAGGATATGTGGATCAGCCATCTTTTTTAAACATCGCTATTTTTTTGCAAACATCAAACTCAGCTGATGAAATGCTGAAAATATGCCAATCTATTGAAATTAAACTAGGCCGCGTTCGTGAAATTCGATGGGGTCCTCGTATTATAGACCTTGACATTTTATTATTTAATAACGACAATATTGGAGTTGAGAACCTAATTGTTCCTCATCCGAGAATGTATGAACGTGCTTTTGTTCTAGTTCCTTTATTAGAGATTGCTACACAACCTTTATCAGAACAGCTTCTATTAGCAAAGCAGCGCGTAAAAAGTATGGATCTTGTAAAGGAAGGTATCCATCTTTGGAAATCAACAGAAAACCTTCAAAAGTTTATAGAGATAGAAGAATAATCATAGATTTTTTACTAATATGCGTTTTTACGTCGGTGACATATAAATGGTTAACAAATATAAAGGAAGAAGCCACTTCCAAAGAGGAGGAGACGTAATTGACTTCACAAGACAAGCCATTTCAAATTGGCGATATCATCATGGATAATCGTGTTGTGTTAGCACCGATGGCCGGAGTTTGTAATTCTGCCTTCCGTTTAACTGTTAAAGAATTCGGAGCGGGTTTAGTATATGCGGAAATGATCAGTGATAAAGGTTTAGTCCAACGCAATCAAAAAACATTAGATATGTTATATATCGATGAGCGAGAGTATCCTCTCTCATTACAAATTTTTGGTGGGGAAAAGGATACGTTAGTTGAAGCGGCGAAATACGTTGATCAAAATACGAATGCAAATATTATCGATATTAATATGGGTTGCCCAGTTAACAAAATTATTAAATGCGAAGCAGGTGCAAAATGGCTGCTCGATCCAAACAAAATTTATGAAATGGTATCAGCTGTAGTGGATGCAGTGAAAAAGCCAGTTAGTGTAAAAATGCGTATTGGATGGGACGAAGATCATATATTCGCAATCGAAAATGCTCAAGCTGCAGAGCGTGCTGGTGCTTCTGCTATCGCTATGCATGGTCGTACACGTGTACAAATGTATGAAGGTAAAGCGAACTGGGAAGTTCTAAAGGAAGTTAAGAAAAACATTAAAATACCATTCATCGGCAATGGCGACGTAGAGACTCCGCAAGATGCTAAACGTATGTTAGATGAAGTAGGTGCTGATGCTGTAATGATCGGCCGAGCAGCACTAGGAGACCCATGGATGATTTATCGTACGGTACATTATTTAGAAACAGGGGAATTAAAACCTGAACCTTCCGTGAGTGAAAAGATGGATGTATGTTTACTTCACTTTGAACGATTAATGCAATTAAAAGGTGAAAGTATTGCAGTTCGTGAAATGCGTAAGCATGCCTCATGGTATTTAAAAGGCATTCGTGGTAATGGTAAAATTCGTAATACAATTAACCAAATAGAAACAGCTGCAGAGTTACGACTTTTATTAAATAATGTAGTAGAACTATTGGAAGAAACATCAGATCAACAAGCAGAAGCGATTTAATAAAAAACAGCCATTTACCAAAGTGATAGATGGCTGCTTTTTTATGCAATTATTTTGAGGATACAGCTTCTTTTGTTGGACCCATAATTCCAGGCACTGTTAAACCTGCCTGTCTAATAAGTACTTGCATTTGTGCGCGGTGATGTGTTTGATGGTCAATCATCTTACGTAATAAAGAACCTATTGCAGTTGGCTGACCGTGGCTATCCACTTCTTTAAGGAGTTCTTCATCAGTCAAACTTTCTTTTACTGTTTGTACAATATTCTCGCTTACCTGTTTATAAGCCTCTGTAATTGCCTTTATAGTTTGAGGTACTTCAGCAGGATTAAGCTTTACTTTAAGATTTAGGCCTATCAAGCTCATAAAATAAGCTGGTGAATTCGTTAAATGCCAACTAAGCCATTCAAGAGAATTGTGTCCTTCTACAATCTCAAAACTCTTTTTCTCATCAGTTATAGCCTCAAAAATTGAGATTGTTCCTTTACTGCTATCTTCCCATTCTTGAATAAAGTCATCTAATTTACGATACATGCAAATATCCCCTTTCTAATGTGAATTTAGTTATCAGCATAATCTTATTACATTTTAGGAAAGAATAGTTAGGAATTTGATTTCAAAAAAGTCTAATTATTATAATATCGATAAAATCAGTCGAAAGAGATGAATAGTTAACAAAAATTGTGTACAATGGGTACATTATGGGTAAAATTTTCGATCGTTGAAAAGTTATTAAGGAGTGAAATACGTGTCAAACATTGAAGAATTAAACGACCAACTTTTGGTGAGACGCCAAAAGATGACGAATATTCGAGAAAGTGGTTTAGATCCTTTTGGTAGCCGCTTTGAACGCACACATCTTTCAAATGAAGTACTTGAACAATTTAAAGAGTTCACAAAAGAACAATTGGAAGAAGACCTACATGAAGTCGTTATTGCTGGTAGAATCATGACAAAACGTGGGAAAGGTAAAGCTGGGTTTGCGCACATTCAAGATTTAGGTGGTCAAATTCAAATTTACGTTCGTAAAGATCATGTTGGTGATGATGCATATGAGTTATTTAATCAAGCGGATTTAGGTGATATCGTTGGCATTCGAGGCAACGTGTTCCGTACACAAGTGGGTGAACTATCTGTAAAAGCAGAAGAATTTACGTTCCTTACTAAAGCGTTGCGTCCAATGCCTGAGAAATTCCATGGCTTACAGGATGTTGAACAACGCTATCGCCAGCGATATTTAGATTTAATGACAAACGCTGAAAGTAAAGAAACTTTCATTACTCGTTCTAGAATTATACGTTCTATACGTAACTATTTAGATGCTCAAGGATACCTTGAAGTTGAAACGCCATTATTACATACAATTGCTGGCGGTGCAGCTGCAAAACCATTTATTACACACCATAACGCATTAGATATGGATTTATATTTACGTATCGCAATTGAGCTTCATTTAAAACGTTTAATCGTTGGTGGATTAGAGAAAGTATACGAAATAGGACGTGTATTCCGTAACGAAGGTGTATCTACTCGTCATAATCCAGAGTTCACATTATTAGAATTATATGGTGCTTACTTGGATTACCAAGACATTATGGAATTAACCGAAAATGTTATTTCTCATGTAGCACAAGATGTACTTGGTACAACAACGATAAAATATGGCGAAGATGAAATCAATTTAGCGCCAGGCTGGAAACGAGTGCACATGGTGGATGCAGTAAAAGAAGCTACAGGTGTTGATTTCTGGCAACCTATGACGAAGGAAGAAGCTCGTGAGCTTGCCAATAAACATAATGTAGAAGTTAAAGATGTGCATGAAGTAGGTCACATTATTAATGAATTCTTTGAACAAAAAGTTGAAGAGTCATTAGTTCAACCTACTTTTGTATATGGACATCCTGTTGAAATTTCTCCACTTGCTAAGAAAAATCCAGAAGACCCACGCTTCACAGATCGTTTTGAATTATTTATTGTTAGACGTGAGCATGCAAATGCCTTCACTGAATTGAATGATCCAATCGATCAAAAAGAACGCTTTGAAGCACAATTAGCAGAAAAAGAAGCTGGTAACGATGAAGCCCATGACATGGACCGTGACTTTATCGAGGCTTTAGAATATGGTATGCCGCCAACAGGTGGTCTAGGTATCGGAATTGATCGTCTAGTTATGTTATTAACAAACGCACAATCAATTCGTGATATATTACTATTCCCAACGATGCGTCATAAAGATTAATTCAATTAATAAAATAGCAGAAGCCACTTAAGAGGCTTCTGCTATTTTTATTAAGATAGTAATAGTTATTTTAATCGAGGCCTTAAAAACTAGTGTTATCAAATTCGAATCATACCTAACCCTTACCTAGAAAATTCGATAGAGAAATATTTTAAGAAACCTAGCGTTATGATTGATTTAATACTTCTCATATTATAAAATGAATAAACTTCAAATATGAGGTTTTATGTATCTTATAAAAATATAAAAAAAGTTTATAAAAACACTTGCATTGTTTGTTTCTAGGTGTTATATTTATATCCGTCGCTAAAACAGCGACTATAACAACGAAATAAAAAATAAAAAAATAGTTGACTCGCATAAATGGTTGTGATATACTATAAAAGTTGCTGTTACGAACGGCAACCAAAATGAACCTTGAAAACTGAACAACAAAACGTTAATGAATTAAACGT
>NZ_JPVQ01000054.1 GCF_000772965.1 Ureibacillus massiliensis 4400831 = CIP 108448 = CCUG 49529
TTATTTTCATGCCAGGGTTGGGTGTGAAAAACTCATGACTGTTTTTATTGGGATTCTATCTGGAACAGGAATGATTGAAGCAATGGCAACAACATTATCTTCAGCTGTTCCTTCAGGTTGGGGAGGAGCATTACCTATCATATTAGCTTTTATTTCTATGCCTTTAAGCTTAATATTTGATCCGGACTCCTTCTATTTTGGTGTACTTCCAGTTCTAAGTGCAACAGCAGAGACGTTTGGCGTAGACCCAGTAACAATGGGACGAGCAGCAATTATAGGGCAGATGACTGTCGGTTTCCCTATAAGTCCGTTAACAGGTGCAACGTTTTTACTCATCGGTTTAGCAGAGGTAGATCTTGGGGACCTTCAAAAGAAAGCCATTCCTTTGGCATTCGGAATCTCATCAGTTATGGCAATTGTTGCTTTAGTAATGGGCCTATTAAGTTAGTAACTTCTTAATAGATTAGACGAATAATTTATAAAGGAGAAAGCGATGTTAAAAATAGGATCTGGTGCAGGATTTGCCGGGGATCGTTTGGATCCTGCAGAAGTATTAGTAAAACATGCTGATTTGGATTATTAAGTGCTAGAGTGTTTAGCTGAACGAACAATTGCATTAGCACAACAAAAGAAGATTCATGATGAAAATGAAGGGTACGATCCTTTGCTAGAAAGAAGAATACGCAGACTATTACTTGATCTTATGAAAAACAAAGTACGTTTAATAACAAATATGGGGGCGGCTAATCCAATTGCTGGGGCAAAGAAAATACTCGAAATAGCAAATGAACTTAACATTCCATGCAAAATAGCTGCTATTACAGGGGATGATGTAATCGACCTCATTAATAATATCTATATAACTACTGATACGAATGCGCCACTTTCTAACTATGAACCTATTATTTCTGCCAATGCATACTTAGGTATAGACGCACTATTACCTGCACTTGAAACAGATGCAAATATCATTATTACTGGTAGAGTTGCTGATCCATCATTATTCCTAGCGCCACAAGTGTATCATTATAATTGGGATCAAAATGACTATCATAAATTAGGGCAAGGAACATTAATAGGACATTTACTTGAATGTGCAGGGCAAATTACTGGTGGATATTTTGCAGATTCTGTGAAAAAAGTAGTGCCTGATCTAACGAATCTTGGATTTCCTTTTGCAATAATTGACTCTGATGGTCGTGCGATTATCTCAAAGGTTAAAGGAACGGGAGGGTGTATTAATCTTTCAACGGTTAAAGAACAACTATTGTATGAAGTTCATAATCCATCAGAATATATAACTCCTGACGTTATTGCTGATTTTTCGACTGCAGAACTTAGAGAAGTCGGAGAAAATCAGGTAGAAATTTCAAATGCTAGTGGTAAGGAACGTCCTATAAAGTTAAAGGTTTCAGTGGGATATCATGCCGGATATTTAGGAGAAGGAGAAATCTCATATGCTGGTACTGCTGCTATAGAGCGAGCTTTGTTAGTAGAAGATATATTAAAAGAAAGATTGAAAGAACATTTTCCTAATCTACGTATAGACCTAATCGGTGTTTCTTCTGTACATCGAACACAATTTGAAAAAGTTGTACCTTATGAGGTAAGAGTGCGAGCAGCAGGCTATCATCATTCACAGCAAATCGCTCAACTTGTAGGTGAGGAAGTAGAAGCATTATACACCAATGGTCCGGCAGCGGGTGGGGGAGTTCGTAAAAAAGTAACTGAAACAATAGGTGTCGTATCTACACTAATAGATAGAAATAGGGTTAAGCCAAAAATTACTTTGTTTGATAATCAAGTATGATAAGGGGAATTTACTGTGGAGTTAACCCAACTATCTTTATGTGAAGTGGCTAAACAAATTCGATTAAAAAAGGTATCACCAGTTGAGCTTGTTGAGGAATGTATAAAGAAGATACAGATTATTACCCATAAAAATTTTTCAGCATACATTGATGTCTATGAAAAAGAAAGTCTTAAAAAAGCTAGAGATGCTGAACGTGAGATTATGAGTGGAAATTATTATGGATTACTTCATGGAATTCCAATTGCCCTAAAAGATAATATTGCTATGAAGGGATTTCGAACAACAGCAGGAAGTAAAATTCTTTCAAATTGGATTCCAAAAGTTAACTCGACAGTCGTCACACGGCTAGAAAGTGTCGGTACCATTATTATAGGAAAAACAAATTTTCACGAGTTCGCATGGGGAGCCACATCTGAAAATCCTCATTACGGGATTGTAAGAAACCCGTGGGATCCAAAGTGTAATGCTGCTGGTTCAAGTGGAGGGTCCGCCGTTGCGGTTGTTACAAAATCATGCTTCGGAGCCCTTGGTACTGATACGGGAGGCTCAATTCGATTACCTGCTGCAGTAACAGGTATTGTTGGACTACGACCGACATATGGTAGTGTAAGTAATCACGGTGTTATCCCTTTGGCAAAAAGCATGGATACAGTGGGTCCCATGACACGTAATGTAAAGGACTGTGCTATATTACATGCTACCATTAATAGCAATAATCAAAATAATAACAAAGCTCTAGATATAATAAGTAATGATTATATGAGTGAACTTGATAAGGAATTAAAAGGACTACGAATTGGTATTCTATCAGATTATTTTCAATACTGTCAGCCTTCTGTTACAAAAAATATCAAGAAGGCAATTAGCACACTAATGTCACATGGTGTTGAGATTATTGATGTTCAAATAGGTAACTTAGAAGATATCATATTAGCTAAAACAGTAATTCAATCTTCAGAAGCAAGTGCATATCATCAAAAGAATTTCAGTAATAATTTTATGGATTACGGTGAAGATGTTCGAATACGTTTAGATAAAGGAGAAAGGTATTTAGCTACAGAATATATTCATGCTTTAGAGTATCGAAAATTATTAAAAAGTCAATTTATGGAAGCGTTTCAGTCTGTTGATGCATTTATCCTACCTACCTTACCTTTTGTTGCAAGAAATATTGGTGATACTACAATTAGTATAAAGGAAGGGCAGGATGAAGAAATTGGACTGATAGTTAGTCAGTTTACAGGGATTGCTAGCCTAACAGGGTTCCCGGCTCTTAATTTACCTTGTGGATTTGATGAACAGGGTCTTCCAACTGGTATGCAAATTATTGGCAAGCCATTTGAAGAATCATTACTGTTCCGTATTGGTCAAGCATATCAACAGGTTACGAACTTTCATTTAAAATCACCAGCATTATAGAATGATACATTTTAAAAGGGTGTGAGTTATTGAAACTATACGAGTTGGCCCATAGTCGCGCGGGTGATAAAGGAGATATTTTAAATCTATCTCTTATCCCTTATAAAGAAGAAGATTATGAACTACTATGTGAAAAAGTAACACCGGAAAAAGTGAAAGAACATTTAAACGCAATTGTAAAAGGAAAAATTGTAAGATATGAATTACCAAATATCAAAGCATTAAATTTTGTTTGTTATGAAAGCCTTTTAGGAGGAGTAACTACCTCACTGAGTGTGGATACACATGGGAAAAGTTTGAGTAGTGCTTTATTGGAGATGGAAATAGATGAATGAGAGGGTAGAGTGGAAGATGCAATTAATTATTGAGAGTTTATTTATTTTGGTCTGAAGAAATTTCTTTTAAAAGTGAGTTTATCATAAATACTTATAACCTTTTGACTTTAAATTAAAAATTTGAAATAAATTATTATTAAATAATAACTTTAATATGTCGATTTGCACAATTTTTTAAGTGCAAGTCTTTTCTTTTTTATATTTCAAAGCAATAAAGAAACTTAATAGATTTAAATTTAGATGAATTGTACATTTTACATACGTTTTACAACATTATTAATTCTTCTAATAGATACTACATAATTTGAATATTCAAAAATATATTGGATTTTGTTGTAGACTATGGTATTTTATAGTTAATTTAATATTCCAAAATTAAGTAAGTGCTCATGTAGAATCTTAAATGAGTTAAAAGGGAAATTAGTGAAAATCTAATGCAGCCCCCGCTACTGTAATAGCAGATGAAATCACAAAAAATCACTGTCTAAGGATGGGAAGATGTGAAAGTAAAATGAAGCTTGAGCCAGGATACCTGCTTACTTAATAGTTACTTGCTTTTCGGTGGGAGAGGTATAAGTCTTATTTTTGCTGCGCTATTTTTGATTTAAGTCTACAAAAGCCTGTAACTCTTTAATGATTAGAGTTGCAGGTTTTTTATTTTAAACAGAGCAAATATATTCGATACAAGTCAGTCGACTTACCGTATTTTGTTACCTAGATAGGAGTGAATAACATGAAAAAAGGTAAAATCTTTGTTGTTGGTTTTGGTCCTGGAGATCGAGAACATATAACAAAACGAGCTGTTGATGCATTACAACAAAGTGATCATATTATAGGATACAAAACCTACGTAGAATTAATTGAACATCTAGTAACAGCAAAAAAGATTGTTAGTACAGGCATGACAGAGGAAGTATCGCGAGCACAAGAGGCTGTTAAACAAGCTGAAGCTGGACATATCGTATCTGTAATTTCAAGTGGTGATGCAGGAGTCTATGGCATGGCCGGCTTAGTTTATGAAGTATTAATTGAAAGGGGATGGAAAGAAGAAACTGGTATAGCGGTGGAAGTTGTTCCCGGTATTTCTGCTATTAATTCTTGTGCAAGTTTACTAGGGGCACCAGTTATGCATGACTCTTGTACGATTAGTCTAAGTGATCATTTAACTCCTTGGACAGTTATTGAAAAACGCATCGAAGCCGCAGCTATGGCAGATTTTGTTATTGCATTCTACAATCCTAAATCAGGCCGCCGTACACGTCAAATTGTAGAAGCGCAAAGAATTTTATTGAAGTACCGTTCACCTGAGACACCTGTGGGACTAGTAAAAGCTGCTTATCGTGAAACTCAAAAAGTGATATTAACATCATTATCGGATATGTTAGAGCATGATATAGGTATGTTAACTACAGTTGTTGTTGGAAATTCATCAACGTTTTTCTATGATAATAAAATCATTACGCCTAGAGGTTATCAACGTAAATATACACTCGGTGACGAGCAACAGATTTGGAAACCTCACCAAAGATTAAAAAAAGAAGCAGAACCATGGGCATTAGATCAAGTAACAGGTGAAGCAAAGACGGGTTATGAAAAAATTGAAACGATTAAATCAAAACCAATTAAATTAAAGACTCAAGAACCACCGAATACAAAACAAAATCAAAAGATTATATCTGAAAAATCATCTGTTGAAATGGCACAAATGGCACTTTCACGTGTTAAAGGCGAAACAATAAAAGCTGATTTTATCGTACAACAGAAGATAGAGTCAATTTTTGAATTTGCTGTTTCTCCTGGAGTTTCTAATAAAACTATTACCCCGAAGCAGATGCAATTATTAGCAGAGGTAGTTGGGGAAGACGGGCAACTTGAATATACGCCTGATCATCGTTTTTATGTGAAAATTCCAACAGATAACCCCAATAATGTTATTGAAAAACTTAAGGGTAGTGGTTTATATGTAATGCCTATAGGGGACGTATTAAACCTTAAAGCCTGTGACTTCTGTTATGGAGAAAAGGCTGAATCTATTCCATATGCTGAAGAAATAATGGAAACATTAGGTGGAATGAAATTGCCTAAAGAATTGCATGTTGGATTTAATGGTTGTGGTATGGCTTGTTATCGTGCAGTTTTTGATGATATTGGGATTGTTTATCGAAAAAAGAAATTTGATTTATTTATCGGGGCAAAACCAGTTGGTAGAACAGCCCATGCTGGTCAGCCGGTAGCAGAAGGATTAGACCCTGAGGCTTTAGTTCCTCTTTTGACGAAAATTGTAAAAGAATATAAAGAAAATGCTCATCCAAATGAACGTTTATTTAAGTATTTCAAGCGTGTGAAAAAAATTGCACATTTCACATATCAAGATATGAGTAGCAAAATCAAAATCGAAGAAGCACCATGTGGTGACTAGGGGGGGAGTGTATGATTTTATTTTTAGCTGGTACAAGCGATGCTCGTACTCTAGCAGTAGAATTGCAGAAAAAAGGATACAACCTGTTAGCTACTGTCGTCACAAATTCAGCTGCTATCAGTTTGGAGGAAGCTCAGGTTCCATATTATGTTGGACGGTTAACAAAGTCAGATATGCTCGCAATGATTCTAGATAAAAAAATAACGACAGTGATTGATGCCAGTCACCCCTATGCCGAAGAAGCTTCTAAGACAGCTATGGAGGCGGCTAATGAAAGTGCTCTTCCTTACATTCGTTATGAACGTCCCCAACAAGAATATGTTCATCCTTTAGTGACAGAGGTAGATACGTATGAAGAAGCTGCTCTTCTTGCTAGTGAGCATAGTGGTACGGTGATGTTGACGACTGGTAGTAAAACATTGGCTACCTTTACAAAGTATTTACTTAAAGATTCAATTCGTTTAGTGTGTCGTATGCTACCGAACAAAGAAAACATGGAGAAGTGTGATGCTCTAGGTGTGAAACAACGTGATATCATCGCAATCCAAGGGCCATTCTCTAAAGAATTAAATACCGCATTATACCGTCAGTATGAAACGTCTTTAGTGATTACAAAAGAAAGTGGGAAAGAGGGATCAGTCGATGAAAAAATTGAGGCTGCTTTAGAATTAAATATTCCAGTGATATTAATTAAAAGACCAAAAATTAATTATACAAATCAATGTTCAACATTTGAAGAAGTGTATGAAAAATTAGGAGGTATTTGATAATGCCAAACATGAACTTTAATACAAAGTTTGTCCCCTTAACAGTCGATCCAGATAAAATTTATGACTATAGTTTCTCGATTATTAAAGAAGAAATGGGTGAGCATAACTTTACGGATGAGCAATGGTTAGTTGTTCGTCGTGTAATCCACGCGTCCGCTGACTTTGAACTAGGTCGAAGCATGATTTTCGCTCCAGATGCCATTGAAGCTGGAATTCAATCTATTTTAGCAGGTCGACATGTTATAGCGGATGTACAAATGATTGAAAGTGGCTCTGGCCGTAAAAGATTCCAAAAGCATGGCGGGGATCTACATTGTTATATTGCCGATGAAGATGTAGCAAAAGTTGCAAAGGAACAAGGTACAACACGTGCAATTATTTCCATGCAAAAAGCAACAAGCTTGCATGAAGGTGGAATCTATGCAATCGGAAATGCCCCAACTGCTCTTTTAGAACTAATTCGTTTAGTCAAAGAGGGTTCAGCTAAGCCGGATTTAATAATCGGGATGCCAGTCGGTTTTGTATCAGCTGCTGAATCAAAAGCTGAGCTTTCTGTTTTAGAGGGGATTCCTTTTATTACAAATAAAGGACGAAAAGGTGGTAGTACAGTAACTGTAGCTGCACTAAATGCCATCTCGTTAATGGCCGATGAGCGTGCAAAACAAACGAAATAAAAAAGACCCATCACAAATGAGGAACGGCTACACAACTGGTTCATGTGCTACAGCTATGACTAAAGCCGCCTTACAAGCACTTGTGACAGGCCAAGTTCCGAATGAGGTAACGATTTATTTACCTATTGGGCAATATGCAACGTTTAAAGTAGAGAAGAGTGAAGCGATCGAAGGCAGTATTATGTGTGAAACAATTAAAGATGCAGGTGACGATCCAGATGCAACGCATAAAGCAAGAATCCAAAGTACCGTAAGATTTACTGATTTACCAGGAATTCATTTAGACGGAGGCGTCGGTGTCGGGCGTGTGACAAAACCAGGACTACCTATACCAGTTGGAGAGGCAGCTATCAACCCAGTCCCTCGAAAAATGATTACAGGTGTTGTTCAAGAAATCATAGATTCCTATCAAATTGATAAAGGAATAGAAGTAATCATTTCAGTACCTGATGGAGAGGAAATCGCAAAAAAAACATTGAATGCACGCTTGGGTATTATTGGTGGAATTTCGATTTTAGGTACACAGGGAATAGTTGTACCATTCTCAAGTTCAGCCTATATGGCGAGCATTGTACAGTCACTGAATGTAGCTAAAGAAGCGGGATGTGATCATGTTGTAATTACAACAGGTGGACGTAGTGAGAAATTTGCAATGAAGCAATACCCAAATTTACCTGAAGAAGCGTTTATCGAGATGGGTGATTTTGTTGGTTTTACGTTGAAGCATATAGCTCGTAAAAAGTTTTCTCACGTATCACTTGTTGGAATGATGGGGAAATTTTCAAAGATTGCGCAGGGTGTTATGATGGTTCATTCAAAAAGTGCGCCAATTAGCTTTTCGTTTTTAGCAGGTATTGCTGAAAGAATAGGTGTAAAGGAGCCTTTATTAAGTCAAATTCTAGAAGCCAACACAGCTTCGCAGGTTGGTGAAATGCTTAGAGAAAATGAAACTTTTTTTGAAGCGCTCTGTAAAAACTGCTGTTACTATTCATTAGCGCACATGAATGCAGAAATAAAAGTATCAACCACATTATATACCATGGATGGGGATTGTTTAGGAAAGGCTGAGAATATTGACAAATTGGATGAGAATGATTGGTATCGGGGATAATGGTGCAGCTGGCTTATTACCACAATATATCGAATGGATTGAACAATGTGATTTGTTAGTTGGTGGCGAAAGACATTTAGCATTTTTCCCGAATTTTACAAAAGAAAAAAAAGTGATTAAAGCTGGAATAAATACACTTGTAAACGAATTACATCATGAAACTCGAAAAGTAGTAATTTTAGTTTCTGGAGATCCACTGTTTTATGGCTTAGGGAGCTTGTTAGCTAAAAAGCTTCAAATTGAAATATATCCGTATACAAGTTCAGTTCAACTTGCCTTCTCAAAAATGCAAGAAAGCTGGCAGGACGCTTATATTACAAGCTTGCATGGCCGATCAATTAAAGGATTTGCCCAAAAGATTGATGGTCGAAAAAAGATAGCCGTTCTAACTGATGAAACAAATTCTCCTCAGGAAATCGCTCGTTACTTAACATATTATGGTATGACAGAATATGATGCATTTATTGCTGAAAATTTACAAGGTGAAGATGAACGTTGTCGTTTTATGAGTTTAGAAGAAATGAAGTTAGCGAGTTTTTCACCGTTAAATGTTGTGATTTTAAAGCAACGACATGAAATTAAGCGAAGTACGATTGGTATTCCAGATGAAGCATTCCATCAACGGAAGCCTGATAAAGGCTTAATTACAAAAAAAGAAATCCGTGTTTTGTGTCTTCAAGAATTGCAATTACAAGAAGATAGTATTGTTTGGGATATTGGTACTTGTACAGGCTCTGTAGCGATTGAAGCGGCAAAAATTGCTCGTGAAGGTGCTGTATATGCTATTGAGAAGAACGAAATCGATTTAGAAAACTGCTTACTAAACCAAGCAAAGCATCGAACTGATTTTACCGCGGTTTTAGGAAAGGCACCAGAACGTCTTGATGAGTTCCCTGATCCAAATGCGATTTTCATCGGTGGTAATGGTGGTAACATGGAACGTTTACTTAGAATATGTATTGAACGACTGCAAACAGGTGGGCGATTAGTAATGAATATTGTAACAATTGAAAATTTAGCTGAAGCAATGGGACATTTGAAAAATTTAAGTTGTGAGGTATCAGTATTGCAAGTGCAAATTGCAAAAAGTAAGCCTATATTACATCTCACACGCTTTGAACCAATGAATCCAATCTTTATTGTGACAGCACAGAAAGGATAAGACAAATGACAATTGGTACTTTATATGGAATAGGTGTTGGTCCTGGTGATCCGGAATTAATAACAGTGAAGGCTTTTCGTAAATTGCAAGAATGTCCAGTGATTGCTTATCCGAAAAAACTGCGAGGTAGTAAATCCTATGCTCATCGTATTGTAGAGGTGTATATCAATCCCGAAGAAAAAATAATGCTCGGTTTAGTTTTCCCAATGACAAAGAATGAGGAAACTTTAAGAACAGAATGGGAAAAATCGGTGGAGGCCATTTATCAATATTTAGCTAAGGGGCAAGATGTTGCTTTTGTAACGGAAGGCGATCCGATGCTTTATAGTACATTTATTCATTTAATGAAGATTATGAAGGAAACACATCCAGAAGTTCCGATGGAAACTGTAGCTGGTATTTCATCATTTAATGGCTCAGCCAACCGCTTAGGTATACCCCTTGCGGATGGTGATGAATATGTAGCAATGATACCAGCGACTGAAGACATGGGAGAAATGCGTCGTGTTTTAGAAACTCATGATGCTGTGGTGTTTATTAAAATAGCGAAGGTACTAGATGACATGCTGGATTTGTTAGAAGATATGAATTTGCTTTATGGTACACATGTTGTCACAAAGGTAACATCTGACGAAGAAATCATTTGGAATGTAGCTGACTTACGTGGAACAGAGTTGAACTATTTATCTTGTATGGTGGTGCGTAAATAATGAAGAAGATTTGGATTATTGGAGCAGGTCCTGGTGACCCTGATTTGATTACAGTAAAGGGTTTAAAGTTATTACAAACAGCAGATGTCGTTATGTATACTGATTCACTAGTTAGTGATCAGTTAGTCGCACAAGCACATCCGGAGGCAGAGGTGATTCGTACATCTGGATTGCACTTAGAAGAAATGGTGAATTGTATCGTTGAGCGAGTCAAAGCAGGTAAAAAAGTAGTTCGATTACATACGGGGGACCCTTCATTATACGGCGCTACAATGGAACAGGTAGCCTTATTAAAGAAGCATGATATCGGTTATGAGATTGTTCCAGGTGTTAGTTCAGTGTTTGCATCCGCAGCTGCTGTTGGAGCAGAATTGACAGTACCAGATTTAACTCAAACTTTAATATTAACCCGTGCAGAGGGACGTACACCTGTTCCAGAACGTGAAAAATTACAGGCATTAGCGAGCCATCATTGTACGATTGCCATGTTTTTAAGTGCCACATTAACAAAGAAAATTACGAAAGAATTACAGGCAGCAGGCTGGGCAGATGACACACCTGTTGCGGTTGTACAGCGTGCATCTTGGCCAGATCAGAAAATCGTCCATACCACTCTAGTACAATTAGATGAAGCAATGCGTATCAATGGTATACGCAAGCACGCGATGATTTTAGCGGGCTGGGCGCTTGATCCAAATATCCTTGATAAAGAGTATCGTTCGAAGCTTTATGATAAAACCTTTACGCATGGATTCAGAAAAGGTGTGAAAGAAGGATGATTAAATTACAAGAGGGTGTAATTCCTACTGTTTATCAACAAAAACCTTATGCATTAGTAGCTATTACAAAACATGGTGTAGCTCATGCTCGAAGCTATGCAGAGAAGTTTCCATATGTGGATGTATATTATATGAAGAAATTTGAATATGGAGATGAAAGAACCCGTCATATTCAATTATTCGATGGAACGGTTCGTTTACTACTACCAGCATTATTTCAAAATTACAAAGGGATAATTTGCATTATATCACTTGGTGCAGTTGTGAGGATGATTGCTCCGTTATTAGTTGATAAAAAAAGTGATCCAGCAGTACTTGTAGTTGATGATAAGGGTCAGTATGTAATTAGCGTACTGTCAGGACATCTTGGGGGAGCGAATGCACTAACGAACGAGTTTGCACAGGCAATTGACGCTATACCTGTGGTAACCACTGCTTCAGACGTACAAAAAACCATTCCAGTAGACTTATTCGGTGCAAAGTTTGGTTGGGTTTGGGATTCAGAGGAAAAGTTAACACCAGTAAGTGCCTCGGTAGTGAATGAAGAACTAGTGGCCATTGTACAAGAAACAGGTGAAAAAAATTGGTGGATGTATGAAACAGTGATGCCTCCCAATTTAAAACTTTATTCGAATATAAAAGATGCCCTTGCTAATAGGGCCTCTGCGGTATTACTGATTACAGACCGATTAATTGAAGAAGACGAGCAAGTACTATTAGAAAATGGTGTTATTTATCGTCCGAAATCGATTGTACTTGGCATGGGGTGTAACCGAGGAACATCAGCTGAAGAAATCGAGCATGTAATAGACGAAACATTATTAGATCTAAAACTTAGTAAAAAGAGTGTAAAAGCAATTGCAACAATTGATTTAAAAAAGGATGAGCCAGGATTTTTAGAAGTAACTTCTAAAAATCATTGGCAATTTGTTACGTATACAGCAGCTGAATTAAATACAATAACACTTCAAAATCCTTCTGAAATGGTATTTAAATATACAGGAGCTTATGGAGTAAGTGAACCAGCAGCTCTTCTATTCGCAAAGACAGATACATGGCTCCTGAAAAAGAAAAAAAGTGGCAATGTAACAATATCAGTAGCACGTGTCAATTTTGAAGATGAATAGATTGAAAGATTTATTCAACCAGGAACAGTGGTGCTCGTGAACATTTAAATGGTTATGTATTGCTACTGAATAGATGATGTACCATCTGAAATATTACCTTACAAAGAAAAAACAATTATCAACTAGATGAAATGGTTAAATAAATGCTTGGAGGGATTACAATGAACTATTTTCCAATGCTATTAAATATCGAATATAAAACAGCTGTTATTGTTGGAGGAGGGCATGTAGCAGAACAAAAAGTAAAAGCGTTATTGCCAACAAAAGCTAATATTATTGTTGTTAGTCCTGAAGTGACAGCTCAATTAAAAGTTTATATTGAACAAGGTATTGTCGCGTGGCGTCAAAAATACTTCGAGCCATCAGATGTAAATGATGCAACAATTATATTTGCTGCAACAGACAAGCAAGAAGTTAATGATGCTGTAGAGGAAGCGACACAACACTGGCAGTTACTAAGTAGAGCCGATGCACAAGGGCGGGTTGACTTTATTAACCCAGCTGTTGTGCGTAGAGGAAACTTAATTTTAACGATCTCTACTTCTGGTGCAAGCCCCAAACTAACTAGACAAGTAAAAGAAGAAATAGCACAACGGTATGGCGATGAATACGAACCTTATGTTGCGTTTTTAGGAGAAGCACGGAAAAAAGTATTAGCAACATTAAAAGGTGAAGAGAAAAAAGCGCTGCTGGCTGATTTGCTAAACCCACAAATTTTACAGTGGACGAAGCAAGGTGAAATAGAAAAGTGTCATGCATGGTTACAGCAGCGATTAGGAGTATAAGATGAGAGGGTTTGTATATATAGTTGGTGCTGGTCCAGGTGATCCCAAATTATTAACGATACGCGGTCTAGAATGTTTACAACAATCAGATGTTATTATGTATGATCGTTTAGTTAATCCTGCTTTACTAAATCATGCAAAGAAAGATGCTGAATTGATTTATTGTGGAAAAGAACCAGGGAAGCACGGGTTGATACAAGAAGAGATTCATAGGGTGCTAGTAGAGAAGGCGGAACAAGGTTACACAGTTACTCGATTAAAAGGTGGCGATCCATTTGTATTTGGTCGTGGTGGTGAAGAGGCTGCTATTTTACGCCAAGCAGGTATCGGCTATGAAATTGTACCTGGTATTACAGCTGGGATTGCAGCACCAGCTTATGCAGGGATTCCAGTGACACATCGAAATCATGCAACAAGCTTTGCGATAGTAACAGGACATGGTCGTGCTGAAAAGGGAAAAGATTTTTTGGATTGGGCATCCATTAGTCACATTGATACAGTTGCCTTTTATATGAGTGTAGGTAATATATCGCATATTACAAAAAGTTTAATAAGTCATGGAAAAAATTCGAATACCCCAGTCGCTGTAATAGAGTGGGGGACAACGGACAAACAACGAACGATTATAGGAACACTTCAAACCATTGCAACAGATATAAAAAAATACACTATTAAAAACCCTGCGATGATTTTAGTGGGTGATGTCGTTTCTTTACGACAAGATATCGCCTGGTATCAAGAAAAGGAGTTTGAAATATGTTAAAGGTATTAAAAAAGCGCCGAGCCATTCGAAAATTTCAAAATAAACCTGTAGAGCTTGAAAAAATAGAGCAATTATTAGAAGCAGCCACGTATGCACCAAATGATCGTATGCGTGAACCATGGCATTTTTATGTAATGCAAGGTGATAGTTTAAAAGGATATGAGAAAGTAGCGCTGCAATTTCTACAAAAACGTTTCCCAACAAAGCCTCATTTAGTACAAAGTTCTTTAGAGGCAATTTCAAATACGCCATTAGTCATTGCCGTGACATCTGCCATCGTAGAAGGTGATGAAGGGTCAACAAAAGAAAACGCCTATGCAGTTAGCGCTGCAATTATGTCAATGTGGCTAATGGCGGAAGACTTAGGGCTTGGTATGGTATGGCGAACACGTGGCGTTGGGTTAGTACATGATAGAGCATTACATGAATATATCGGTGCTACTGATCAAGAACAATTAATCGGTACATTTTGCATTGGTTATCCTGCAGAAGTACCTACGACAGAAAAAAAACGTACCTCATACACAAAAAAAACAACGTGGTTATGAGAAAATTGTACGCTTAGATATGCAACATATTTAAAGGTTATAAGTAGAAAAAACAACTAGAAAAACGTTTTGTCTTGTTGAAAATTACAGTTTAATAACCACATCAGAAAGAGTGATTTAAAATTACAGCGATAATAGCCAATGTTACACGGAGAGTTCCATAGTCCCATTACGAATTTTAGGAAGGATATTGGCGCAATGATGAAAAAAGCCAGAATACCTTCTGATGTTAGAGTAAAATGTTCTTTCGGGATAATGCGAAAAAACGACAAGGATAGCTTTTTACGTGTAAACATTTACGAAGTTTACACTTTTTTTTGGGAGGAGGTCAATCACATGAAAAAATCCCCATTAAAAATTGACTTTGAGGCACTTTGGCAAGAGGGGATGCATGATTGGCAAGGAAATATGCCTGAACGTATGAGAAACGATGAGCTAGAAGAAGCATTTTGGGCACAATCAATGCAGAAGAAAAGGTTAATGGAAACGGACGCACACGCTATCCCTATATATGAACGAATTCAAAAGTATATTCCAAAAAATGCAAGCTGTATTGAAATAGGACCGGGTTGGGGTAATTATACATTTCCATTACGTAAAGATGTCAGTAAACTAACACTTGTTGATGGGTCTGCTAGTGTAATTCAATATCTAAAGCAATTTTTTACAGACGATAAAGCGGTTCAATTTATCCATAAAAAATGGGAAGAAGTAAATCTTTCTCCTCATGATATTGTAATTGGGGTGAATTGCTTTTATCGAATTTATGAGATGAATGACGCTTTAAAGAAGATGAATGCATTAGCTAAAAAACGAGCCATTATTGGATTAACGACTGGACCGATTCAGCCACATTATACCTTACTAGACGAAAAGTTCGGATATAAAATTAAGTATCCTCGACGAGATTACATTGAGATAGTTAACATGCTCTATCAGCTAGGTATTTATGCTGATTGTGAAATGATTAAGCTAGAAAGAATATATCGTTATAAAAATTATGATGCACTTTATGAAGCACAAAGTAAAAAAATATTAGACGATTCTTTTGAAATGGAACATGTGAAGCAATCTTTAAAAGGTTTTATAACCGAAGAAGATAGTGAAATATTGTATCGTCATACGTTTTACGCAGCAATTATTAGTTGGGAGCCTGTAAATTTATATGATGAAAAAAAATTCTAGGCTCTTTATGGCATTTTTATGTTGTATCTTATTTATCTCGATGATGATGGCTATTTTAATAGGATCTGTCGGTATTACACCGACTATAATTTTGGAAGTTCTATTTTATAAATTAGGTATAATAACTGAAGTTTCTGCAACGAATTCACAACAAATTATTATTTGGGAAATTCGTGTACCTCGTGTTTTACTAGCAGCAATAGTTGGTGCAGCACTAGCAATTAGTGGTGCTGCAGTACAAGCGCTAGTTAAAAATTCAATTGCGGATCCATATATTTTAGGGGTTTCTTCAGGCGCATCTGTCGGTGCTACTTCGGTCATATTATTAGGAACATTTAGCGCATTTGGTGTCTATGCACTTTCAGTTGCAGCTTTTTTAGGCTCGATTGTTGCCGTGACATTTGTCTTTTTATTGGCCCGTGTTAATGGTCGCACTTCCGTTATGCGTCTTTTACTATCTGGTATTGCGATATCCATGATATTTAGTGCTATTACAAACTTTATATTGATGATGTCCAATGAACAAGGGGGTATTCAATCAGTAATGCATTGGATGCTCGGTAGTTTAGCAGGGGCAAAGTGGTCAAATATAATAATTCCGTTTCTTGTATTAATTATTGCGTTTTTACTATTAACAAATCGCTATCGACAATTAAATGCATTATTACTAGGTGAAGAAACGGCGACAACAATGGGTGTTAATGTAGATCGTTTTAGAATTTATCTAATATTAATAGTTTCACTATTGACAGGTGTTGTCGTTGCAGTGAGTGGCACTATTGGTTTTGTTGGTTTAATAGTACCTCATATTGTACGTATTCTTGTTGGATCCAATTACAAGGTGGTACTGCCTTTCAGTGCTGTTATTGGTTCTATTTTTATCGTATGGGCAGATATGGGCGCACGTGTGGCTATTGCACCTGAGGAGATGCCAATTGGGATAATCACTGCATTATGTGGTGGACCATTCTTTATATGGATGTTACGTCGTCAACGATATTCGTTTGGGGAAGGTGATTAATATGCTAAAGATAGAAAATATGGGAATTTCAATTAATGAAAAGCAAATTATTCATAATATCACCTGTACGGTTAATAAAGGGAAATTTATTGGCATTATTGGCCCAAATGGCAGTGGTAAATCTACAATGCTTAAAGTAATTTATCGTCATTTAAAGCAGACAGAAGGGATCGTAACATTACACGAAAAAGAAATTTGGGAAACACCACCTAAGGAATTGGCACAACAGATAGCGGTGGTCAGTCAGGAGACACCATTATTATTTGACTTTACAGTAAAGGATCTTGTGTTAATGGGTCGCACGCCATATAAAAAGTGGTTAAGTACAGATAATACCGAGGATTACCAAATTGTAGAGGAATGTATGGCACTGGCAGATGTTTCTTATCTAGCTGACCGTACATTATATGAATTATCCGGTGGTGAAAAGAAACGAGTTATGTTGGCAAGAGCATTAGCACAAAAAGCGGAAATTCTAGTGCTTGATGAACCAACGAATCACTTAGATATTGAGCACCAGCTCCAAATGATGGATTTAGTGAAGGATTTACCAATTACAATTTTGGCAGCTCTGCATGATTTAAATTTAGCTGCAGCCTACTGTGATGAACTACTTGTAATGAAAAATGGGACAATCTATGCAAGTGGTCCTCCTCAGCAGGTGCTTACGGCAGAAAACTTACAGTATGTATTTCGAGTGAACGCAGAAATTTCAACGAATCCATTTACAAATAAACTACATTTATTTTTTTATACAAAGTAAGGTAGTGTCAAAACTTCTATGAAAAATTGAAAATCACAAAAAATTA
>NZ_JPVQ01000057.1 GCF_000772965.1 Ureibacillus massiliensis 4400831 = CIP 108448 = CCUG 49529
TCGTCGTGCGTACCGAAAGGTGCGCTGTTTTTTATATTTCGGGCTTACATCAAACTTGTTTGAACTAAACAAAATAGTACTTCAATTAGAAGAAGGTTTATTAGAAGATTATAAAAAATCAACAGATAATGATATTGACCAATACGAATCGTTACCGTTAGAAGAACAACAAGAACAAGATGAGAGCTACCATAATAAAATTGATTACTTAAGCGCTGTTAAAATTCGCGATAACATCAAAGAGATGCAAGAGATTATAAATTCATTAGAGAAATAATAAAGGAACAAAAAAATTTTTATAAAAGGGGGATTAATCGAATGCCGTTTGTCATAACATCTCGATGTGTTCAGGAAAAAGCAGCGGATTGTGTTGATGTATGTCCTGTCGATTGTATTATTGAAGGAGATGATCAATATTTTATTGATCCAGATATTTGTATTGATTGTGGTGCTTGTGAAGTCGCTTGCCCTGTACAAGCTATTTACCATGAAGATGAAATACCTGCTAGAGAACAACCATATATTCAAAAAGCGGTTGATTTCTTTAATAACCAATAATTTTAATATAAAAAGCTGTGTTACAAGTAATAATTAACACAGCTTTTTACTATTTAAGTTAATGGTTCATCTTTCATTCTTTGAATCGCATGTTTTCGGCGTTCATTTTTGTCTTTTAGATTTTCAAGCTCTTCTGGAAAAGCAAATTCCATACTAACTTCTGCTTCTCGAATGTTTTCTTCCGTATTCTCAATCATTTCTTCTTTACTTACAAACTTTGCTCTATCAAATTGATTCGGTTGATTTTGTTTAGCCATTTCTAAACCTCCATTACAAAATATAGGCTTAGTTTGTTTTTCTTTGTGAAATTTATACTATTGATTCATTCATCTCTGATTCACTTTTCTAATGTACTTTTAAATTCCTTCTATCGATTATTGATTTATTCCTTCTCAACATTATCCTCATTTATCGTTATTGGCAAAGCTATGGATTTCAGATCATTTCCCGTTGGCTTTTGGAAAAGTCGAATGCCAAACTCTGGTGCAACCGCAAAGAGATGATCGAAAATATCGGATTGAATTGACTCATATCTTCCCCATTCAACAGTATTTGTAAAAGCATATATTTCAAGAGGTACACCACTTTCACTTGGTTCTAGTTGTCTAACTAAAAGTGTCATATCATTTCGAATATCCGAATGGTTATACAAGTAATGATGTATATATGCGCGAAATACACCAATATTAGTCAATGCTCTACCATTTACTGAATTACTTCGATCAAAATTATTTTTCCAATTATATTCATTGATTTCTTGTTCTCGTGATTCTATGTAATCTGAAATGTAATGAATCGTTTTAAATTTCTCAATCTCATTTTGTGTACAAAAATTGATACTCGTTGCATCGATATAAAGTGATCGTTTAATCCTTCTACCGCCTGATGCTTGCATACCTCTCCAGTTTATAAAGGAGTCTGAAATTAATGCATAGCTTGGTATTGTTGTGATTGTTTTATCGAAGTTTTGAATCTTTACAGTATTTAAAGAAATATCAATAACATCCCCATTGGCACCATATTTTGGCATTTCAATCCAATCACCTACTCGTACCATATCATTCGTTGACAATTGCACGCCTGCAACAAGTCCAAGTATAGAATCTTTAAACACTAACATTAAAACAGCTGAAAGTGCACCAAAACCACTTAATAGAATAATTGGGCTTTCGCCTAATAAATTTGCAATTACTAAAATACTCCCTAAGATAAAAATAATAATTTTTGCGACTTGAATATATCCTTTAATTGGTCTCGCCTTTGAAACTTCAAAGCTTTGATAAATATCTTGAATCGCATTTAATAGACTATTTACTACAACAAGCATAATTATGATGATATATGCTATGGAAAACTTTTCAATAGCCTGTTGGTATGCTGGGAAAGTCGATGCAAAGTAATATATAATAATTGCAGGTACTATATGTGAAAGTCGATGAAACACTTTTCTTTCTAATAGAATATTATCCCATTTATATTTATTATTATTTACAATATGTGTAATTAAGCGGATGACAATTTTTTTCGTAATGAAATTCGCGATAACACAAAGTAGTAAAATAGATGTAATCATAATCGTGACTGATAAATAATGAACATAAGCTTGATCTACTCCATAAAAGAGCAGCTGTTTATTAATAAAATCCATGTATCTCCCTCCTAAGGTTCTATGGTAACAAATATTAAGGAAGATGTAATGCGATGGCATTTAATTCACTTTATAAATAGAAAATAAGTTACAATATATATAGAGAAACCCGTAATACAGAGGTGATTTCGTGTTAAACGAAGCAAGGAACATGTTACAACAATATTTTGGATATCCCAATTTCAGAAACGGACAAGCGGACATTATCCAAAATATTTTAAATCAAAAAAACACACTTGGGATTTTACCAACAGGCGGTGGGAAATCTATTTGCTTTCAAATACCTGCACTTGTCTTTCAAGGAACAACGATTGTCATATCCCCACTTATTTCGCTTATGAAGGATCAAGTAGATGCTCTATTATCCTCTGATATTCCAGCTACTTATGTAAATAGCTCACTTAGTCAAAGAGAAATAAATGATCGGTTGACGCAAATTAGACAAGGAGAATATAAGCTTGTTTATGTTGCACCTGAACGGTTCGATTCTGATTATTTTATAGACGTCTTGAATTCTATTCATATTCCATTAATCGCTTTTGATGAAGCACATTGTATTAGTCAATGGGGACATGATTTCAGGCCAAGCTATCGGTCCATCGTCTCTTCATTAAATAAATTACACCAAAATCCTATCATCGTAGCTTTGACTGCAACTGCTACACCAAATGTAGCCGATGATATTCGGTCATTATTACATATTCATTCCGACGATTCTTTTAAAACTGGCTTTGCTCGTGAAAATCTCTCCTTTCATGTGATCAAAGGGTCTAACAAAAGGGACTTTATCGTTAATTATTTAAAAAACCATACGAATGAGTCAGGTATTGTTTATACATCAAGCAGAAAAGAAACAGATGGGCTATACAATTATCTCAAAATGCAAGGATATTCCGTTTCAAAATACCATGCAGGTCTTTCTGAAGAAGAACGAAAGCTATCGCAGGAACAATTTGTTTATGATGAAACACAAATTATGATTGCGACCAATGCTTTTGGTATGGGCATCGATAAGCACAATGTAAGATTTATCATCCATTATAATTTGCCAAAAAATCTTGAAGCCTATTATCAAGAAGCAGGCCGCGCAGGGCGTGATGGAGAAGAAAGTGCATGTTATCTTCTGTTTTCCAAACAAGATATCCAACTACAAAAATTTCTCATTGAACAGTCCACTCTTGATATGGAAAAACGTGATCAGGAATATCACAAGCTCAATCAAATGGTTCTCTATTGCCATACAGAAGAGTGTCTTCAATCTTATATCATTCGTTATTTCGATCAAAACGAAACCGAAATGAAATGTGAAAAATGTAGCAACTGTAAAGATACACGTGAAAAGGTAGATATCACTCTTGAAGCCCAAATGATTTTCTCTTGCTGTAAACGAATGGAAGAGCGCTTTGGTGTGACATTGATTGCGCAAGTATTGAAAGGTTCCGCTCAAAAAAGAATCCGCGAACTAGGTTTTAATCAATTGACTACCTATGGATTACTGCGTTCACAAACGGAAAAGGAAATTACTGACACGATTAATTACTTATTAACTGAAGATTACTTATTTTTAACGGATGGAAAATATCCTGTTGTTAGGCTTACTGAGAAATGCATACCTGTTTTAAAGGGTGAACAAAGGGTTTGGATGAAAAAGGATGTCACTCCTATCATTGAAACTACTGATAGCAATGAAAGTGAAGAGTTATTCGAAATCTTACGAGCTTTAAGAAAGCAAATAGCTACAAATGAAAAGGTCCCACCATTCGTTATCTTTGCAGATACAACATTAAAGGAAATGTGTCGCTACTTCCCAATTGATGAAGAATCAATGCTGAGAATAAAAGGCGTGGGTCAAAATAAATTTGCCAAGTACGGAGAAGCATTTATAGAAAAGATTAAAGAGTTTGTTTCGGCTAACAAAATAGAAGCTTTAGAAATGCCACCATCTATAGATAGCTCGACAGTTGATAAACCAAATGATAAACAAAGTCACATTATTTCATTTGAAATGTATACAAAAGGAATGAGCATTGATGAAATTGCTAAAGAACGGAAATCTTCTAAAATAACTGTCCAAAATCATATTATCCGAAGTGCTGAAGAAGGTCATGAAGTTGCATGGGCTGAAATATTTGATGAGGAAACTGAACTAAGAGTTTTAAATGCCATTCAAGAAATAGACAGCGATAAGCTTAAACCCATTTGGGAAGCATTAAATGGTGAAGTTGATTATTTTACTATTCGAGCAGTAATCTGTAAAAATCAAACTTAAAAGTTGTTTATAAAAAATTCTAGCGCCTTCCTTTACTCGGTAGGCGCTAGTTACTTTTATTTAAAATGAAAACCCTGCTTTTTAAGTGTAGGACCAGTCACCTTAGCATAGGGATCGAATCTACTTTCATTGAAATGTGCCACTTTGCTAGACCAATCGCTTGTATCCTGTCCATTTGTTCGTTCAGACATATAGGATGAAATTGTTTTATCGTATTGATCGATCATTTCCATTTGTACTTCTGCATTATATTGTTCTTTATGATAGGTTGCTTCAAGAGGTAATCTTGGTTTTTGACTAGGGATGGTTTTTGGATAACCCATTGCTAACCCTACAACAGGATAAACAAATTCTGGTAGTTCTAATAGATCGATAACATCTTGTGGATTTTTTCTAATTCCACCGATTGGTACAATCCCAATCCCCATTGATTCAGCGGCTGCTACAGTAGTACCTAAAGCAATACCAACATCAGTTGATCCAACTATGATCGCCTCAACGTCATCCACAATTCGAAACTCTTTACCATTTTTTTCAGAAGCAAGTTTTGCTCGATAAAAATCAATACAAAATACAAGAAAAACTGGTGCTTCCTCAACCCATTTTTGATTTCCTGCAGCCTTTGCCAATTCCACTTTCTTTTCGGAATCTCTGACTGCAATTACACTCACTTGTTGCCCATTTGTCCAATTCGGGGCTGCCATTGCGGATTTCATAATTATTTCTATTTGTTCTTCATTAATATCTCTGCTCGTATCATATTCCCTTATTGACCGATGATTTCCTAATAACTTTATCACTTCATTCATTTTAATCACTCCCCACTTATACCCTACTAAAGTGTTGTTACACATTCAAATTATTTACAAACAAAGAGTACAAAAAAAGACCTAAGTCTGATTTACAGAACTTTGGTCTTAAATAAAAACTTTTGACATATTAAATTGCTGTCCAACCACCATCAACTTTAATTGTCTCACCTGTAATATAATTTGATAGGTCAGAAGCAAGAAACACTACTGCACCTGTTACATCAGACGGTTGCGATAGTTTACCTAATGGAATTCGTTTAAGTACATCCTCGTAAAATTCTTTATTATTAAACATCTTTTTCGTTAAGTCCGTCTCAATAAATGTTGGGGCTACTGCATTTACTTTTATGTTTTCTTTAGCCCATTCAATAGCAAGTGCTTTTGTTAACTGAACCATTCCACCTTTACTTGAACAATAGGCAGACCGATCTATATATCCAACAAAGGCCATTTGCGAAGCGATGTTAATGATTTTGCCATAGCCTTGTTCTAACATATATTTGCCAGCTCTTTGTGAACAGAAAAACGCCCCTTTTAAATTAGTATCTAATACCCGGTCCCAATCCTCTTCGGTTACTTCTAGTGCAGGCTTCGGAATATTTACTCCCGCATTATTTATTAATACATCAATCCCACCTAAAGTAGTAACAGTGTTATCTACCATCCGATAAATATCATCTACTTTTTGCATATCCGCAACTTCATAAAATGAATTTAGATTAAACTCCTTCAACTTATTCGTTGTACCTTCTAAATCCTGGGCATTTCTTCCTGATATCATGACATCTGCCCCTAATTTCGCAAAGGCTATAGCAATATCTTTTCCAATTCCTTTACTTCCACCCGTAATTAGGATTTTTTTCCCCTTTATCTCATCAAAGTATCCCATATTTCCCCTCCCTTTAGTATTATGGAAATCATATCAATGGATACCATAAAAAAACAATAAGTTGTTTTCCTCATAGTAAAAAAGCAGTTGAAAGTTCATAGAAACCAACCTTCCAACTGCATGAATCTTCTATATTCATTTTATTAATAATGTTAACTGTATATTATTAAATAATCCCTTGCATACGTAAAATAATCTCTGCAATTATGGCTGATCCCAAGAATGTCCCTAATAGGACGAACATCCCAACAATGATGGTTTTCCATCCTAATTTTGCAAAGTCAGTCCATGAACGGCCAATTGAAATACCTGCGTAAGCTAAAATAGGTGTTGCGATAGCTAGTAAATTTACTTTGGATGTCCACTCGACAATTTGTTCGGACCCCGGTACACCTGGAATGGTTATTATAAATGCTAAAATACCAATATAGGCAATACTCGGTATCCCTTTATAAGGATTTATCCTATGAATGATTAATCCGATTAAACTTATTAACGCTAAAACAATAATTCCAGGTAATGCATCAAGTGGCATAACATCATATCCAGCCCAGTTTCCGATTAGCACCATAATAGATACAATAACAAACAATATGACCCATTCTTGTAAATTTTTTAGCATAAATTATTTCACCACCTTTGATTTTGAATCATCATTTTCTTCCTCTTTTATCGCTTCAATTTCAGGCTCACTTACTAATTCAGTATTATTTTTATTTCTTCGTTTAGATAATACTTTGTATAGTTTTTCTGTTAAAGGTAACCCTATGAAAATACTTGCATATAAACCTGTAACAGAAGTTAATAGATTACTAGCCCCAGAAAATGCTGTTATAGTATCAGCCATTTCAGGAAATGCCGCAACTAGAGGGCCAAGCGAAGCGGCTGTCATACTTCCACTACCAACCCCTGTAGCCATTGCGAACGAAAATGGATGGAGAGGAAGTGCAGTAGCTAAAATACCTGATACTAAGCCTAAAAAGATAGAGCCAAATACAGTACCAAAAATATACATAGACATGACACCACGTCCTTCTGGAGAGGAAAGTCCAAATTTATCAGTTATTAAGGCAAGGTTCGGTTCTCGTCCAATTGAGTGTGTCATACCGATTGCTTCTCTTTTTAACCCCAAGAAAACAGCAATAGGAAGTGCTACTAAAATAGTTCCCAAATTTCCAAGCTCTTGAAGAATTAAAGCAGGTCCTGCTGCAATTAATTGAGGAAGTGCTGGCCCTGCTTGTACACCAAACTTTGCGATTAATAACGTTAGTGTTATATAAACTAGAGTTTCAGCGTTTTCAGACTGCTTTTTTGTTACGAGCGGTGTGAAATAAACGGCGATTCCAATGATTACTGCGTAAAGCATAGGAAGTAATAAAATGATTCCGACGCCAACAGGTATACTATGCTGGCCAATTAATTCTGTAATAATAACGATTGCTAATACTAAAACATGCAATCGCCAATCTTTCCATAAACCAAGTGCTTTCCCCTCCATAAACTTTCCTCCTTTTTATTGAAACTAATAACAGTTATTTCACTTGAACTTCCTTTGCATGTACTTGCATATATTCCAATGTGGCCATTCCAAGAATCTTTGCCGCTATCAAAAGTGCTCTTTCATCAATATCAAATTTGGGGTGATGGTGAGGGTATGACACTTCCCACTCTGGATTTTGTGCACCAGTAAAGAAGAAAGTTCCTTTTACATGTTGTAAATAGTAAGAGAAATCTTCACCGCCCATAACCGGTTCTGTTTCTTTTACAGCTGTTACATCCGGTATTTTTCCTGCTACTTCCGCTACGAACTCTGTCTCTTCCTTATGGTTAATAAGAGTTGGATAACCTCGAGTAAAAGTGAATTCATAACTTGCTCTAGCAGTTTCACATATTCCTTTAATGACTCTCTCCATCTCTTGTTCTATAAACTTACGAGTTTCTTCTTTAAAAGTTCTGACAGTACCAACCATTTGTGCATGGTCAGCGATAACATTGTATGGATTTTCTGCCACAAAGGAAGTAACGGATAAAACGGCTGAATCTAACGGATCAATTTTCCGACTTACAATTTGGTTTAAACTATTAATCAATTGACTACCAACCGCAATACTATCAACCGTTTGATGTGGGTATGCCCCATGGCCCCCACGTCCCTGTATACGAATATTAAACATATCAGGTGCTGCTTGAAGAGCGCCCGCGCGATAACCAATTTCACCTAATGGCATTTCTGCCTGTAAGTGTGTACCGAAGATGACATCAACATCATCTAAACAGCCATCTTCAATCATCGGAAGGGCACCACCAGGAGGTAATTCTTCTGCATGTTGATGAATAAATACTACCGTTCCATGCAGTTCTGGCTTCAATTTATTTAAAGCCTTTGCCAAACCTAGTAAAGTTGCTGTATGACCATCATGACCACAAGCATGCATAACACCATCGTTTTTCGACTTAAAAGGTAAATCTGTTTGTTCAACAATAGGAAGGGCATCAAAATCGGCACGTAATGCTACTGTTGGTCCTGGATGTGCCCCTTTTAAATAAGCAACAACACCATTCCCACCTACTCCAGTTCGCACTTTATTTCCTAATTTTTCATGATAATCCGCAATGTACTTTGCTGTTTTCACTTCTTTAAATGACAATTCAGGATTCTCGTGTAGATAACGACGTATTGCCACTATCTCCTCAAAAATTTCATCTAACCTAGCAAACAATGCTTGCATTCTATTAACCTCCTTTTATATTTAATATGTTCCCTTGATGAATTAGATTCTTAATCATCTCATCATTTCTACTAATACCTCGTAAACAACAGATGAATCTAAATTGCCTTTTCCTTTGTTTTTGCCTAAATGAAATAGTTGATGGGAACTATCACTGATAAAGGTAGAAACTTGATGGTTTTCTGCTAAATTACGATATAAATGAATATCCTTCGTCATATTTGATAAAGAAAATTTCACATTATCAAAAGTTTGATCAATGATATTCACACCGAAAACATCCATGGCTCGAGTCTGTCCGCTACCTTTCTGTAAGATTGAGGCAAGTTTCTCTTTCGGCACACCTGCTTTTTCACTTGTAAGGAATGCTTCACTTAATAACGAAATAACACCTGCAACAACCATGTTGTGACAAAGTTTTACCGTTTGGCCTGCACCACTATCTCCTAAATATTCAATATGTTCTCCTATAGCCTCTAGAACAGGAAGAATTTCTTCAAGTTTCTCTTTATTTCCCCCAATCATTATTGTTAATGTTCCATTATTTGCACCATCTGGCCCACCACTTAAAGGACAATCATAAAATTCAACACCCTTTTCTTGAGCAATTTGATATATTTGTCTCGTAATATTGACATCATTTGTGCTCATATCTAGAATGAATGTGCCTTGTTTCATGCGTTGAAGAACTCCACTATCTTCATTTAAAACAATTTCTTTCACTAAATCTGGTGATGTTAAAGATAAGATTAAATAATCAACCTTACTAGCTAAGTCTTCAGGTTTTGAAGCTGAGATTGCCCCATGATTTACTAAACTTTTTACCGCATCCTCATTAATATCGTAGATAATAACTTCGTAGTTATTTTTGATTAGATTTTTAGCCATTCCACTTCCCATTAAACCGCAGCCAATTACTCCGACCGTTGTCATACAAAGCCCTCCTATGCCTTAATGTAAACCGTTTTATATTCGGTCCAAAATTCTAATGCTGTTGAGCCTTGTTCACGCGGTCCTAGACTCGAAGCTTTTTTTCCACCAAAAGGATATTGGTTTTCAAAATAATTAGAAGGAATATTAACGTGTGTGACACCTGTTTGGATATGTTTAACAAAATGCATTGCCTTTGCTAAATCCTTTGTATAGATTGTGGAAGACAATCCAAATTCACTGTCATTTGCAACTTCTAAAGCTTTTTCATAGGAATCAACTTCTATGACCGCGATTACTGGAGCAAAAATCTCTTCTCTGAAAATTCTCATGTCTCGATTCACATTGCTAAAAACAGTTGGTGCTATAAAATATCCTTTATCTAACCCATTATCAATCAATCTATTTCCTCCACATTCAAGTACAGCTCCATCCTGAATTGCATCGGTAATATGTTCTAAGTACAAATTCAATTGATTCTCATCAATGATTGGACCATTATCAGAAGCTTCATCAAAGCCGTCTCCTATCGTTAGTGATTCAGCTGCTTCTACTAATCTAGAAATGACCTCTTTTGAAATACTTTTTGGGACAATTAATCTACTTGTTCCAGTACAACGTTGCCCATTATCGAAAAAGCCACTGATTACTACATTTTTAATTGTTTCATCTAAATCAGCATCCTCTAGTATAATCGACGCATTTTTCCCACCCATCTCCGCTTGCATTTTCCCTCCACGGTTTGTAACAGCCCTTCCGAGAGACATACCTACTTCAGTCGAACCTGTAAACGAAACGGCTTTAATCTTTGGATGATTTCCAATTGCACCTCCTATAACTCCGCCAGGCCCTGTAACCATATTTATAACACCCTTTGGTACGCCGGCTTTTTCAAATAATTCGATAATCTTTATGCTGATTAAAGAAGTATTGCTAGCAGGCTTAAAAACTACTGTATTTCCTGAAACTATTGCCGGTGCAATTTTCCAAACACCTATTCCTAATGGGAAATTATAAGGAGCAATGACACCAACAACTCCTAAAGGTTCTCTTACTGTATATCCAAAAATTTCTGGATCATTCGAAGGGATGGTCTCACCTGTTAAACGTGTTGCCTCACCGCTAAATTGTTTCATCGCTTCGATTGTTTTTTGAACTTCACCTAACGAATTTTTATATGTTTTACCGACTTCTTTTGTAATAATCGTAGCCAGTTCTTCCTTTTGTTCTTCTAGTAAGTTGATAAGCTTAAATAACACTTCTCCTCGTTCAGGCACTGCAACCATTGACCATGTTTTAAATGCTTTCTCTGCAGCTTCTATCGCTATCTCAACATCTCTTTGATCAGACTTTTGAAAATAACCAAGTATTATTTCAGCATTTGCTGGATTGATACTTGCATATACCTCACCCGATTTTGCTTGAACCCATTTACCATCTATATAATTGAAGTATGTTTCAGTCATTTAAATGCACCCTTTTTATATTTTTTGAATAATTTTAATATTCGAAATTGTAAAAATAAATGTGGCTAGTCACAAATTTAATCAATAATTTTTGTGACTAGCCACATATAATTGAGTAGCTATTACAATATCCACCCATTCTTTTTCATTATTCAGATCTATTTTTAAAATTTCTTCAATTTTCTTTAGACGATAATACAAAGTATTACCATGAATATGTAACTCTTTTGCTGTTTCCTTATGGTTTTTTCTGTGAAAATAATTTAACCTTTCGGTATTTTGAATAATCTTTTTTACATTAGGTAATTCTTTAAGTGACCTAAAAAAGCCAATAAGAAAGCAGAGCTACCTGTTCGGAGGTAACTTTGTATAAAATTATTTGGTTATGGTTATATTAAACTAATTGGGGTTCTTTATAAGGCTCCTTGTTTAATAACATGGAGTAAATAACCCGGAGCATTCGATGCGAGATCGCAACGAGTGCTTTTTTCTTGCCTCTTCGTGCGGCAAGTGACCAATATTTGTTAGCTAACCAACGATTTCGACTTCTCGATACAGCCCAAGCTGCTTCACACATTGCTGATTTAATATGAGGATTACCTTTTACTGTACGTGTACTTTTCCGTTTTCCTGCACTTTCATGATTACCAGGTGAAACGCCTGCCCATGATGCAAGATGTTGTGAAGTTGGAAATTGCCCCATATCTACGCCTATTTCCGCGATAATTACAGCAGCAGTATCTTTACTTATACCTGGTATCGTGATTAACAATTGTAGTTCATCGTGATAATTAATTAATAATTGGTCTACACGTTCTTCGATTTCTAAAATCAAGGATTCTAAGTATTCTATGTGTTGCCAGGATTGGCGGATAAGGAATATTTGATGTTCATTAATTGTCCCAAATAATGAATCCGTAATCCGTTGTTTCTTCGGAACCAACTTACCATGAATATCTTTTTCTACATCCGCTTCGTCCACATAACCTTGTTCAATTAAACGATTTAATAGTTTTCTACCTGAAACACCAAATACATCTGAGATAACGGTACTTAGTTTTACATTGGAACTTTCTAATACCTTTTGAATTCGATTTTTTTCTGAGGTTAAATGACCAATCCACTTCTTACGAAGTCTTGTTAAATCTCTCAGTTCACGAATATCTACCGGTGGAACAAAGCTTTTCTCGATTAAACCATGTCGTAATAACTTCGCAATCCATTCTGCATCAGAAACATCTGTTTTTCTTCCAGGTACGTTTTTAATTCGCTGAGCATTCGCTAATGTGATATCAAAGAAGTCTTCTAAAATGTTAAAAACAGGTTTCCAATAAACACCCGTACTCTCCATTGCGATGTGTGTAACTTCATGATTCTCTAACCATTTTAATAGTCGAAATAAATCTTTTGTGAGTGTAGGGAAAGTTTCAGTTTCTGTATACACGTCGTCCTCACGACTCCCTTTAATAACACAGGCTACAATCGTTTCAGAATGTACATCTAAACCTGCACACTTTTCAATAAATACCTCCATAAAACCACTCCAATATATAATGATCACAAACAGTGAGTGAATTTGAACATAAGCATTTTTCTGTACGTAGTCATCCTACTATCAAGTGGAGCTAACAAAGGGTTGAACACCAAACTCACTCAAACAGTTTTTATTACAGGGTCAAAGCCACCAAAAAAACCCACGTCTTACATCCTGTTTGTGTCATTACCATTATGAACCGAAGGTACTTATTTTCATGCCGGGGTTGGGTGTTAAAAACTCATGAATGTTTTTATTAATAAAACAAAGTAATGTTTCTACTAATAGTAAGTCCGTTTTTAATAGCTTTCCAAGCTTATCTTGAATAAAAATTTCAATTCTTTGAGGGTCAATTTCATGGAACAGCCTTTCAGTACCAAGTTTTGCATATTCAACTACATTGGATTTCTTAGTCATTTTAGCATAATTAATCGACTGTATCGCTTCGTTGTAAGAAATTGATATTTCCTGAATAGTTGTTTTCCGTCCGATGCCAATCAAAATTTGCTTATCTTTACCGGTAACTGCTACTATTTCATTTATTATTTGTTTTAACTGATCCTTCTTTACATTAGGAAGGACGACGATGAGCTGAAATGCATTTGTAACAATAAAGCCATTTCTACAAATGCTTTTGAGCATATTTTCAAAAGAAAGAACGAACCATTGTTTATCTGTTAATTTATTTTTATCCCACAATGGACTTTTTGAACCCTCAATGATAATGCATTGAAGATCACTTACATCATTCCATTGTAAATAGTGTAAAATCCTTTTTAAATCATTGTTTGTTAGGCCCTGTAATAGTTGATTAAAGATTTCATGTCTAAAATGAAACTCTTGTTCAAGAAGTGCACTATCTTTTGTTAATTCAAGGGCTATTGCAGAGCAGGCATGTTCAATAATCAATTGTTCAAATTCAGGAAATTGTTCAAAGGGGCGTTCAAGCTCAAGCACGCCTAGTATTTCGTGACCCCGCACAATGGGGTAATAATTGCTATCCTCACTATAAATATTAGTTTCATGATGCGTAACCTTTGAGTTTATTAGGTTTTCTAATAACGAAAGAATACGACCAATTCCTTCTCCATCAATGATTAATTGATAAAACTTTTTATGAGTGGAAATGGTTTTCGATAACATTTCATTTTTTTGGACTAAATTATGATAAACTCTAGAATGTTCAAGGGCTATGGCACTTTGATCCGCAATAATTTGAATTACCTCTAAATCAGCTTTCGAAAAAATCCCATCCTGGTTAAAATTATCTACGACAAGAACACCAAGGCAGGAATCCTGATAAATGATAGGAACGCAAAATGCGCTTTTTATTTTTTGCCTACGAACCCCATCAAAGTAATATTGATAATTTCTTTCTGACATATTACTCATATAAAAATCGATTTCCTGTTCGGATTTAAATAATTTAGCCTTTTTCTCTATAAAAACCTTCCCAGTAATGGACTCCCCCGGTAAGAATTCAATCCTTTTCAATGGTCCAATATCCACACCAATGGCTTCTGCCAATTTAAGTTTTCCAGTTTGCTCTTCATATAAATAAATCATAAAAGTATCTGTAACTGTAACCAATTCACTTGCCGCGGTTATTAAATTCTTTAATACTTCCTCTAACTTTAATGATTGAGTTAGCATTTTATTAATTTCTAACAATTTCTTCGCCTTAGGAAGTGTGAGGTAAGAATCGCTATTGGTATACCACTCACTGCTATTCATTAAAAACACCTTCTTTTAAGATAGTGCATTTGGATAATCTTAGTTTAAATTAGTTTAGCATTATTTTTCAAAATATTGTTTATTTTAGTCATTTTATCCTATTATCATTATTCTTTGTTTGGTACCTTATCAACGATAAAGAAACGAAATCCCTCCACATTTTATTAAATGGTCACAAGAAAATGTTTAGTGCATTTTCACTATTTCCAGTTTCACAAAACGATACTTTCTCCTGTTTATTTTTTGAATATTTAGCAGTTACTATATATTTGGGAACTTTTTGGTGAAGTAATATTACCTACCTGTTTCTTACAGAAACAAAGGTGTGGAGAGGAGCAGATTCGAAAATGAAATTTTTGTCATCGATATTGTATGCGTTTTTCATTCTACTCGTGATATCGGGATGTAGTGGCTCTAATGGAACTGAGGTTCAAAATGAAAATGCAACCGATACTGAAAATGCACAAGAAAATACTAAGGAAAATGAAACTGAGGAAAATTCAGATAATAATAATGAAGAATCGGAAGAATCTTATAACGAAGCTGATTTAATCGAGGCAGTTGAGACTGGACCTGTTTATCCTGAAGTCGACTTCCAAAATATAAACTGGTTCTTCGGAAGTCCAGACCGCCAACCAAATGGAGGTATTTGGGTTTATACAGCTGAGACTATACCTTCAGGATTCGATGATACAGTTGATTGGGAAACAAAGGATTTGTTACTTGTTCAAGTAAATGATCCTAAATATGTTGATCATGAAATGGAATTTAAAGCATTACAAATACTAGAAGATGATGTAGTGAAAATCATAGTAAGCCTTGAACCTGATGAATATAGCTCAGATAAAGAAGTCGCAAGAAGATATGCTTCGGTTGAAAAGGGGCAGTTAGAAGGGAAAAAATTCATCGTAGAAACGGTAGAAGGTGAGAAAGTAGATGTTGGTCTACAAGTAAAAACGAGCGAAATTTCTGGCAGTAAATAATCATAAACAAATAATAAAATAAATCGAGTAGGAAACTAGCCATTAATTGGCTAGTCGACCTCTCACAC
>NZ_JPVQ01000059.1 GCF_000772965.1 Ureibacillus massiliensis 4400831 = CIP 108448 = CCUG 49529
TGGTTCATTTCACCCAGAAAAATTGTTATTTATTCCGAGACTCTATAATAAATAAATTCCAATAATTATTGTCAATTAAATTTTATTATTTCCATTAAAGAATGTAAACTAACTTAAAATTAAGTAAATTCCATTATATTGAAATAGCTAAAGAATTATTTTCAGCGAATGTTCGACTTCCTTTTATGAAGTTTTCTTCTACATGATAACGTTTTATATCTATTATAAACCTTTAATTCTTATTTATTACGTAATTATCAGAATTTTGGTAGTTGAATTAAAATTCTAAACTAATATAATAATCATACTACTAGCTAACACATCTATGAGAGGATTTGAGATTATGAAAGATTTTTTTAGTAAGTTATTAACAGGAATGAGTTTAGGGATCGTTGTTTGCTTAATTCCAAATGCACTCGTAGGTGAAATTTTAAAACTGATTATTCCTTACGCACCATGGTTACAACCCGTATTACAAGCTTCAATTATTGTGATGAGTTTACTACCTGTTATTATCGGGGTATTAGTCGGAGTTCAATTTAAATTGTCTCCTATACAAATGTGTTCAATTGGTTTAGCTGCTTTTATTGGTAGTGGTGTCACTACTGTTTTAGAAGATGGTACGATGCAAATTGCAGGTGTTGGTACTGTTGTTAATATTGGGATTACTTCCGCAATAGCTGTATTATTTGTACAATTTTTAGATTCAAAATTAAAACAATGGACATTATTATTAATGCCTGCTTTAACATTATTTATTCCAGGATTAATAGGGCTAGCAATTCTTCCGTATGTAAAAGATGGATGTCTATCTCTAGGTTACGGAATCACTTACCTTACTGATTTACAGCCGATTGTAATGGGTGCGTTAATCGCGATGATTTTCTCTATTTTGATCATCTCACCTATTTCGACAATTGGTGTGGCAACAGCCATTATGATTACAGGAGTTGGAGCAGGTGCAGCAAACCTTGGCGTTGCTGCTTCTGGTGTGGGAATGTGTATCGCTGCTTATAAAGCAAACAACTTAGGAACTGCAATTGCACATATCGCTTCTGCAAAAATACAAATGCGTAACTTCTTTATGAAACCAAAAATCGCTTTACCAATGGTTTTAACAGCTGCGATATTAGGTGCTTTATCAAGTGTATTCCAAGTCATCGGGGATTCTTACAGTGCGGGATTTGGTCTTGCTGGATTTGTTGGGCCGCTTAAATATTTAGATATGGTTGGATGGAATTTTGAAAGTGTGACAATCGCCTTCTCATTATTTATAGCCTTACCAATTATCTTAAATGTACTATTCTTAAAACTATTTGAAAAGAAACTACAATGGTTTGAAGCTGAAGACTATAAAGTAACATATGAATAAAAAATTCGGGTAGCGTTTCATTCAGCTACCCGAATTTTCATTTTATATTTAGGAATTTCTTAAGTTCGTCCATTTTTCCCATCGCTTGTTTATAACCCATTTCATAACTTTTACGCATTACGTTAACGTCTTTTTCTAAACTTTGGACTGGGTAATCAGGTCTAAAAATGAACACTTTCCCTTCTGCTTCTAGTTTTTCGATAAAGTGCATTGTTTCGTTATATCGAATAACGCGTTTTTTAATCGTATCTACTAGCTTAGGATAACGTGCCTGCAATAATTTCATCGTAAACTTACTTTGGCGATCCGACTGTTTACGATATCCTTGAGGTCTAGTTAAAATAATGACATGTTTTTCATATCCATCCTGGATTGCTTTATGTATAGGGATTGGATCTGCGAGACCGCCATCAAAATAAGGTGTTTCATTTATTTTTATTTCGGGGAATAGAACAGGGATTGCACAAGTGGCCCGTAATAATGTGCAGCTTTTATCCATTTCAAGAGCATTCTTGTATTCTACTTGTCCTGTTTTGGCGTTTGTTACACCAAACTGTATAGAACCTTTATAGGACTGAAATGCTCCCCAATCAAACTTATCTAATTGATTCGGAATAACATCATAGGCATAATTCAAACCAAAAAGACTTTTTTCTTTAATAAAATTACGAAATCCGATATATCGCTTATCATGACGGTAATTTGTAAATACGCGCAATGTTCTTTCTTTTTGCTCTGAAATATATGAGCATGCATTAATGGCACCAGCTGAAATACCTACAATATAAGGCATCAGTATTTCATTTTCTAAAAAAGCATCTAAAATCCCTGCAGTGAAAACCGTTCGAAATGTTCCACCTTCCAAAATTAAGCTCGTATCTTTCACATCTACTAAATCCATCATGATCACCACTTCTATTATATTTCACGGGAACTATTGTTGTTAATTACCAATGGACAATATAATTCTCCTATTTAGGAAGGTATTAAATCCTTAATAGAATCAAAATTTATATAAACAAAATAAATTAGTACAGCTATTAAACCAAGAGAAAGTAATTTTTTTGTTAGCTTCCATAAAATAATAATTCCAATAATCATTAAAATAATAACAGAGATTTCCAAAAATATCCCCCCAAAATTTCCAGTCTATTATACTCTTCTAATTATAATACATATGTAAAGAGTACATAGAAATATAATTAAATTAATTCAATTATTCTAAAATTTTTCTAATTAATAATGTTAAATTATTAATTAATACCGATTTATGTGTTGGAACTATTCAGTGTTATATAATAATAATAATAATAACAATGATTAAAGGGGATGTTTGTATGCAAGTACGTACAACACGAATGCACGAAGAGGATGCTAAAATAATCTATCAAGAAACAGCTGGGTTAGCGATTATTACAATACACCGTCCACAAGCAAAAAATGCACTAACAGCTAATATGTGGGACGAACTAGCAAAAATAGCTGTTCAAACTTTAAATAATCCAAAAAATAAAGTGCTAATAATTAAAGGTTCAGGTGAAAATTTCACCGCGGGATCGGATATAAAAGAATTCAATGCAATTTCACTAGAAAAAGCTGAGGAAGCATTTGTCCAAATGGAAAAAACGATTTCCACTATTGAAAACTTACCATTACCTGTCATCGGTGTTATTAACGGCCCTGCTATGGGGGCTGGACTAGAATTAGCTTTAGCATGCGATATCCGGATTGGTTCAGATAATGCACGTTTAGGTATACCTGTTGGTAAATTGGGCATTACCCTCAATAACAAATTTGCTAAACGTCTTGTAGATTTAGTGGGACCTTCAGCTACAAAGGATTTTGTTTTTACAGGCCGAATGTATAAAGCGGAGGAAGCATATAAAGCTGGTTTATTAAACTATTTAGTTGCTGAAAAGGACTTAAATCGATTTTCTATTCGCATGGGTAAACTAGTAGCAGGGATGTCTCCTGCATCTCTACTAGCTGTAAAAAAATCCGTTAAAGAATGTTTGGACGCATCCCCTGTATTATGGAAGGGTTCTACGCCATTTGTTGATCCAACAGATTTTCCTGAAGGGGTTCGTGCATTTGTTGAAAAAAGACCTCCAAAATTTGCACGAAAAAAAGAAAATTAACCCGAATGAAAAGGCTGCTTGAGTTATGTATTTTGCAGCCTTTTTGAACGCAATTCATAAAAAAGCCCCCTATAGCCTCTATAATAAGGGGGCATGAAAATTTATTCTAATGATACCTTAAAGAAATGCTTACTGTATAATTCCTTTTATATAAAGATGTATTTTTTTAGGCTCAAATTCAAAATGCTGATAAAATTGTTCACAAATAAGCTCCTGTAATCGTACCATTTTTTTAATAACGGTAGAACGCTCAGGAACATAAATCGACATAGCAATGTAAACAATTGGCTGATATTGTTTCATAGAAAAATTAATAATTTCTATTTTTGCAACGTATTCGTATTGATTCAAAATAAAGCGAATTAAATCGATATATACTTTATGAGAAATTTCAATTCTTTGCTGATGAAAATCTGGTTGAACAATCGTTGTTTCCCCTATTTTTTCTTTATTTTTTGAGAAAATTTCAATTCCTTTTCTTATAAAACGTTTAAAAAAGTTCTGTTCGACTTGTTTATAAGGAATCGGCATAACATGCATTCCTTGTGTCAAACGAACAAATTGTGCGATTTGAATCTCTTGTTTGTTACGCACCTCATTTATGTAGTGATAATAATGAATGTCACCTAAATTCAATTTACTTGCAATTTTTTTTGTCATTTTGTCCGACGTTCCAATAATCAAAATTGAATCAATATTATATTTAATCAATGTTTGAATAACTTCTTCTCTATGTATATCATCTTCAAAAATAGCTCTTCGAATGGCTTTTAATGAATTTTTCTCAAACTTTGCAGATGTACCCGCCCTTTTCTCTCCATCAATGATTAATATACCATCATCGATAATAGCTCGAATACCATATTCATGAGCAAATTGAAGTGCACTCGTACTTTTTCCTGTACCACTAGGACCACTTAAAGAATGTATAATCATGTCCTCACATCCATTTTTCTATAAGTTTATTATCAGACCACGAAATTTCTTATGATAACAATTATATTATATTTGTTTATAACTTCCATAATTTCTTACCTTCATGAAGAATTTTTCACATTGGTATGTTAAAATTGAAGTTATATTTTGTTTGACTTTAAGGAGTGTTTCACGTTGAATATAATACCATCTAAGAAAATGTCATTATTTAAGCCAGCTATTTTTTCTGAACTAAAAAGTTATGCTAAACAATTACAGCAACAAAACGGTCTTGAGTTAATTGATTTAAGTCTTGGAAGTCCTGATATTCCACCACATGAGATGTTACGTGAACATCTTGCTAAACTAAGTAAGCTTCCAACGTCTTACGGCTATACATTAGCTGCATCGAATGAATTTAAAGAAGCAGTAGCTAGATATTATAAAAGAGTAAATAATGTTGAGCTTGACCCAAATACAGAAGTCATTCAAACGATTGGTTCTCAAGAAGGATTAGTCCATTTACCTGTAGCATTTTGTGACCCAGGCGATATCGTCTTAACAACAAATCCATCCTACGTTGCTTACAATGCTGGTATTAACTTAACTGGTGCTCAAGCGTATTTTGTACCTTTAGACGAAGAAAGAGGTTTTGTACCTAACTTAAGTGCAATCCCTGAAGACGTTGCTCATAAGGCGAAATTACTTATAATAAATATGCCTGGCAATCCAGTGCCCGCCTCACCTTCTATTGAATACTTTACAGAAGTTGTAGAATTCGCAAAAAAATATAACATTATCGTATTACATGATGCGGCATATTCGGAGTATTACTTCACTGGCGATAAACCGATCACATTTTTAGAAGCACCTGGGGCAAAAGAAGTAGGTTTAGAAATAAACTCCCTTTCAAAAAGCTTCAGTTTAGCAGGTGCTCGTGTAGCATATATTGTCGGTAATGCTGAGATGATTAAAATTATTCAACAGTTAAAGTCAAATCTTGATTTTGGAATTTTCGATCCTATTCAATCAACTGCTGCCTTAGCACTTGATCATGCAGAAGAAATCACAGCCGAGTTGCGCAAAACATTTTCTGAAAGACATCGAGTTTTAACGAAAGGTTTAACGGAACTTGGTTGGGTTGTTGCTCCATCAAATGGAGGAATGTTCATTTGGGCTAAGTATCCTTATAAAATGGACAGTGTAACCTTTGCATTTAAAGCAATCGAGCAAACGGGAGTTATTATGGTACCTGGTACTGAGTTCGGTTCTGAAGGGGAAGGTTATGTACGTGTCGCCCTAGTTCAGCCTGCGGAGTTACTCAAAAAAGCAATTGATAAATTAAAAAGCTTAACTGTTTAATTAATAGGAATGAAAAAACGGATTGTTTCTAATCATGAAACAATCCGTTTATTTATACTTCAAATTTTTTAGTTGGGTCTGATTCGTAGCGATTGTAACGTTTTTTAAGTAATCGATATAAATGGGAAACTACTACTTTTAATATTGCATATCCTGGAATACCTAAAATTACTCCTGCAACTCCAAATAACGATCCTGCGGTTAATAATACAAAAATGATGGTAATAGGGTGAATAGATAATGATTTACCCATTATATTTGGTGTAATAAGCTTGCCCTCTACAAGTTGTACAACTGTCCAAACGATTACTAGCTTAACTAACATAATTGGCGAATTGACTAGAGCGATAATTATCGCTGGTGTGATAGCAATTACAGGACCTAAATACGGCACGACACTAGTAATCATTGCAATGAAACCTAGAACTAGCGCATAATCTAAACCGATGATTAAAAAACCAATTGTCATCATGACGCCGATACATATCGAAACTAAAATCTGTCCTTGAATATAAGAGCTTACTTGCTTATCCACTTCTTTCATAACTTGGCTAGCTTCATTTCTCATACGAGGTGGTAACACTTTTAAAATAAATTTAGGAAGTTTCTCACCTTCATATAATAAATAAAATAAAATAAAAGGCACTGTAACAAGAGAAAGGATTATACTAGTTAATTTAGATAAAAAGCCTGTGATACCTGAAGCAACACCCGAAGCAATAGCTGAGAAAGTATTTTTTATAGTAGTACTAAGATTTACAGTTAAATCCGTGATCATTGCGTTATAGTCAAAATCGTATCTATTAAAGATTTCATGAAAACTCGAATTGTTCAAGAAAGTAACAGTATTTTCAATGATTAACCTTGAATAAATCGGAAATTCATGCATAAGATTTTTAAATTGATCTCGAAGGAAAGGATATACCGCAACGATAAGTAATGTCAGTAGCCCTAAAACAATTAAATATAATATAAAAATTCCCCAAACTCGCGGAACCTTCCAATTTATCAAAATACGATGAAATGGTCTAAGTAAATAATAAGCGATGATGGCAAGTACACCAGGTAATATCACCACATCAAATAAAACTTGAAATGGATAAAATATAAAGGATATCTTATCGTAAACAAATATGACACAACCTAATAATAATAATGCAATTAATATAAATAATAGATTTTTACCACCTAAAAATCGTATGAATTTCGTTGAAAAAAACCTTGATTTTTCTCGTGATATTTTACTACTATTACCTATTTCTCTCTCTCTTTCCAAAAGACCACCTCACACAAAGCAATTCAAATTTCTACTATATTATTTTATCACGCTAAATTCTATGATATAACTTTTCTAACTATCAATATTTATAAATTCATGTATTTTATTTTTATTTTGCTCTATATCAATTTCAATGACAGATCCAGCGTGTTGATAACTACCGTAGGAATAAGTCCCTTCAACAGGAATCGTAAGTTTTTCTATTTCAACTCCCCCACCAAGTAAGATTGAAGTAACTGTACTTATTTCCTCTGCTGTAGTCATATCCGTTGTTATATATCCCCCAGCAGCTCCAACTAATTTCGGTAATTTTACAATACTATTTGGCGATAATAATTCATTTTTTAATGCCTCAATTACTTTTTGCTGGCGTTCAACACGGCCAAAATCCCCTGCTTCATCGTGTCTAAATCTTGCATAGCCTAGAAGTTCTTTTCCATTTAATTTTTGAACGCCTTGAGATAAGGATACACCAATATAGGCAGACATATCTTTTTCGACATCAATTTCAATACCATCTGGTGCCAAAATATCAATAAGAGATTCAAAACTATGAAAATCAATTAAAGCATAATGATGAATAGGAATATCAAACATTCCAGAAAGAGTATCCTTCAGTAGTTGCACACCACCTAAAAAATAAGCAGTATTCAATTTATAGGATTGATATCCTGGTATTTCAGCATAAATGTCTCGCATAAAGGATACGAGCTTTAACTCATTAGTAGATTTATTCCAAGACAACAGCATCATTGTATCTGAACGAGACTTTTCCTCTCCCCTACTATCTACACCGATAATTAAATAATTTGTCACATTATTTATAGGTTCGTCAGGAACAAAAGGTTCTTCAGGAAGTCTTGTCTCACTTGCTAATTCAAGACCGCTACGATATTCATTAAAAATATAAAGAGCAGCACTTGCAATAAGTAAGACAAATAAGAGGATAAAGATTCTACCTTTTCGAAACTTACGTTTTTTTTGTTGTTTCCTTGTTGTTCTGGTTTCATGAAGTTGATGATCTTCCATAGAAATACTCCTTTATTGATAAACCATTTATTTTTATTCTTATATCAAAATTTTCTATTATAATTATTTATATTATTGATATCTTTTGAGTAAAAGTTTTTGTCCTTTTAAATTTATCATGATACAATTCTACTTATTTTAATCATAGAGGAGGAATATTTTTGGAAAAAGCAACATTTGCAGGTGGATGTTTTTGGTGTATGGTCAAACCATTCACTGAATGGGATGGCATAAACAAGGTTACATCCGGTTATATGGGAGGGAGTGTAGTAAACCCAACATATGAACAAGTAAAAACGGGTACTACCGGTCATTACGAAGTAGTACAGATTGAATTTGATCCCGAAATCTTTCCGTACGATAAACTTTTAGATATTTTCTGGATGCAAATTGACCCAACCGATGATGGAGGACAATTCCATGATCGTGGGGATCAATATCGAACAGCAATATTTTACCATAATGAAAACCAACGTTCCATTGCTGAGAACTCAAAATTTGAATTAAGTAAAAGTGGTAAATTTAAAAAGCCTATCGTCACAAAAATATTGAAGGCTGATATCTTCTATAATGCCGAAGACTATCATCAGGATTACTATTTAAAAGAACCCGAATATTATAAAGAAGACCGAGAGAAGTCTGGTAGAGATACTTTTATTAATAATCATTGGAAATAAAAAATTGCCTCTAGGAACATAGATCATTCCAAGAGGCAATTTCCTATTTTTTTACTAACTTAAGTGCATATAGTTTCGCAGCATTCATTTGCTCTATTTCTATTCCTGTTTGTATCCCCATTTCATGGAACAGCTTTACTAAACCTTCTGTAGAAACATTTCCCGTTGCACCTGGCGAAAATGGACACCCACCTAGTCCAGCAATTGAACTATCAAATTTTGTAATACCTGCTTGTAGTGCTGCAATAACATTTGCATAGGCAAATCCGTTTGTATCGTGAAAATGAGCGACAAATTCTGTTGAAGGATACAACTCTTTTAATTTACTAAATCGTTCGTAGACTATGCGTGGGTTTGCTTGCCCATTCGTATCGCCAATAGATATTTCATCTGCGCCAATATTTACAAAATGCTCTACTACCCGTTTCACATTGTCAAAAGAAATGTGACCCTCATAAGGACAACTAAAACACATTGAAACATATGCGCGGATAAATTTTTCATGCTCTTTCGCTTTTTTAAACATTAACGTACATTCATTTAATGAATCATCAATGGAGCGATTTATATTTTTTTGATTAAACGTTTCGGAAGCGCCAACAAAAACTGCAATTTGAGGAACTTGTGAATGAATGGCAAGTTCTAGCGATTTCATATTTGGTGTAAGTGCTATATATGTTAAACCTAATGAATTGCAGTAAGAAGCGATCTCTGCAGCATCAGCCATTTGTGGTACTACTTTCGGATGAACAAATGATGCAGTTTCAATTCGTTTAACCCCCATTTGTGATAGGTGATATATTAATTGTTTTTTCTCTTCAGTAGGTACAAGGATTGACTCATTTTGTAAACCATCTCGAGGCCCTACTTCTGTGATTTCAACTCTATTTGGGAAAAACATCCCCCACACCCCCAAAATAATATTTTAATGCGTACGTTATGGATAATTATAAATGAATTAGTTTTAAAAATGAAACCTTCATGGTATAATTTTAATTATGTGTATATATAAAGCAGAAGCTCCATAGCGGAGTTTTTTTATATATGAAATGAATATGAAGGAGGAACTTACATGATTCAAGTTAGTAATGTAGGTCTTCGTTATGGCGATCGTAAATTATTTGAAGATGTAAATATTAAATTCACACCAGGAAACTGTTATGGCCTTATAGGTGCTAACGGTGCTGGTAAATCAACATTCCTAAAAATCTTATCTGGAGAAATTGAACCTCAAGAAGGACATGTTTCAATGGGGAAAGATGAACGTCTATCAGTCTTAAAACAAAATCACTTTGAATATGATGAATTTAATGTTCTTGATACTGTCATTATGGGAAATAAACGCCTTTATGAAGTTAAACAAGAAAAAGATGCAATCTATATGAAAGAAGATTTTTCTGATGAAGATGGTATCCGCGCAGCAGAACTTGAAGGTGAATTTGCTGAACTAAATGGTTGGGAAGCTGAGTCTGAAGCTGCAACACTATTAAACGGTCTTGGTATAGGAGAAGAGCTTCATTATCTGAAAATGGCTGAACTAGAAGGTTCTGATAAAGTAAAGGTTTTACTAGCACAAGCTCTATTTGGAAAACCTGATGTATTATTACTTGATGAGCCTACGAACCACTTAGACTTAAAAGCAATCGGTTGGCTTGAAGAATTTTTAATCAACTTCGAAAACACAGTAATCGTTGTATCCCATGACCGACACTTTTTAAATAAGGTTTGTACGCATATTGCTGATTTAGACTTTGGTAAAATCCAACTTTATGTTGGGAACTATGACTTCTGGTATGAATCTTCACAACTTGCATTAAAAATGGCTCAAGACCAAAATTCGAAAAAAGAAGAGAAAATCAAAGAATTACAAGCCTTTATTGCACGATTCAGCGCAAATGCATCAAAGTCCAAACAAGCAACTTCACGTAAAAAGATGCTGGATAAAATTGAGCTTGATGATATTCGCCCATCTAGTCGTAAATATCCGTTCATTAACTTCCAAACCGGACGTGAAATCGGGAACGATGTTTTAACTGTCGATGGATTAACAGCTTCTCAAGATGGAGAAATCCTATTTAAAGATATTCGTTTTATGATGAATAAGGATGACAAAATTGCTTTAATAGGTAACCCACTTGCAAAAACAGCGCTTATGGATATTTTAATGGAACAACGTGAACCTGATAGCGGTACATTTAAATGGGGCGTTACAACATCTCAAAGCTATTTTGAGAATGACCATGATAAATATTTTACTGGCAGCGAAAAATCACTTGTTGAATGGCTTCGCCAATATTCACCTGAAGATGAAACAGAAAGCTTCTTACGCGGTTTCTTAGGACGCATGTTATTCTCTGGTGAAGAAGTGAAAAAATCCCCTTCTGTACTTTCAGGGGGAGAAAAAGTTCGTTGTATGCTTTCAAAAATGATGTTATCTAGTGCAAATGTTTTATTACTAGATGAGCCGACAAACCACCTTGACCTTGAATCGATTCAAGCATTAAACGAAGGTTTAATTCGTTTTAAAGGTGCAATGCTGTTCACATCTCATGACCATCAATTTATTCAAACAATTGCTAACCGTATCATCGAAATCCAAGATGATGGGTCAATTCTTGATAAACAGTTAACATATGATGAATTCTTAGAGTGGAAACAAGCTCAAGGAATTGTTTAATGATAAAAAACGATAGGTACTACCCTATCGTTTTTTTGTTGCCAGCATTTAGTTTACATAATAATATTATTAAATATAATATAAATGCTTCATACAAAAATAAAAGAGGCACTCATGTAAAATGAATGCCTCTGGATTAATTAACGAAATATTGTTTAATTTTTAAAATTAAAGTTTTACAACGTTAGCAGCTTGTGGTCCACGGTTGCCATCTACAACTTCGAATTCCACTTTTTGACCTTCGTCAAGAGTTTTGAAACCTTCACCTTGAATAGCTGAGAAGTGTACGAATACGTCGTTTTCACCTTCAACTTCGATGAATCCAAAACCTTTTTCTGAGTTAAACCATTTTACTGTACCTTGTTTCATTTAAGAAAACCTCCAAAAAAAAATTAAAGTTAACAATAATTCACTTTACCCGTATAAAAAAATTCACATATTACATAGAGTACCGACATAACACCGATCACTCTTTGTAATATGTGAATCATTTGTATCCGGTCAAGCAATTTTATTGTTATTCTCATTATACCATCATTTTACACATTGTCAAACAAATTTATACAATATTAATTAAAATTTCAATGATTTCTGTAAATTGAAGGTTAATATTTAAAATCATTTTTTATCGATAATGAGGCCATGATAGATTTGTATATCATCATCACATGCTTCACAATATTCTCGCTCTTCATCTGACCAGAATGCATAATATATTTCATCCTTTGTCTCCATGTTAGGATATTTAGAATGAAAGGTAGTTAACTTTTTCTCAATTGCTTCTCGAAAGTCATCTTCGGTTTCATAAACATCAGTCGTTACGATATTTTCTTCCCAGCCATCAAATTGCCACCAAGGCTCATAATCAGCTTTCATATAGATAATTTTGTACATAATACAATTCTACCCTCTTTCTAGTTGTATTTTAACAAAACATTGAAATATGTACATCTTAATACCCTTACAATATGGTAAAATATAGGCAAAATCAAGGAGGATACCCTATGGCTAAACGATTACATATCATATTTCTAGGAGATGTTAAAGATAAAGGATATCGATTTTTCATTAAACAAAAGGCTATTGAACTAGGTCTTAAAGGATATTGTATTCTGAATGAGCAACAGCAAATTGAAGTAGAAGTTGAAGGGAAAGATAAATCCATTGAAGAATTTCTCAATTTCGTTCAAAAGGGTATAAGTTTACAGGCTGATAGCAATGCTTTTGCTATTGAAATCTTCCATGATTTGAAGGGGTTTAAAAAAATGCAAACGGATATTGTTTAAATCATTTATTATCATTCTCCTTATTTTAAAAATTGTTTTCATACTGTTTTAAAAAACATATCGTTGGATGTAACATATAGATAGAATACATATGCTAAATGAAACTTTTTTCATCATTAAACGTATTTAAACTATAGAACTAAAGGGGGTACAACAATGCTTGGAGTAATGAACTTCGTCACTAGACATGCATTCAACTTCTTAATCAGCTTAACTGTTTTTATATTATTAGTAGTAAATTTCGACTTAGGAATATTCCTGGTACCTATCATTACAATCATCTCTTATTTTGTAAGCAACAGTATCATTAAATTTATTCAAAAGTCAAAAAAAAGCAAGGAACTTGGCTTATCACGTTCTGAGCTTAAACATATTGAAACTCAATTAAAACAAGCAAAAAGCCATATTTTTTCATTAACACAACAATATATAAGAGTTCGTTCAATAAGCTCATTTAAAATTTTAAATGAAATGACTAAGCTTTCAAGAAGAATAGTAAACATTGTACAAACATCCCCTCAAAAATTTTACTCTGTACAAGACTTTTTCTATTCTCACTTGCCTTCTGCAGTTGAACTAACAAGTAAATATACATTGTTAACTCAACAGCAGCTAAAAGATATGGAAATTCATCTCGCACTAGAAGATACACGTAAAACGTTAAAGGATTTGCACGAAACATTAGAAAATGATTTAAAATTAGCTTTAGAATCCGATCTTTTAAATTTAAAAATGGAATTAGATTATGCGAAACTTGAAAATGATAAAAATCGTAACCAAAAGACATTTAGAGGTGACAATCTATGACAGAACAAAAGAGCTCTTATGAACAAACAAAATTAAATCAACAGAGCTCTTTTTTGAATAATTTGAATGAAAAGTTAATCACTGTTGATGACTCAATTAATTCGAAATTATTTCACTCTTTATCAGAGCCTGACCAAAATTCAGCTTTAGAGTTAGCAAATCAAATCGAACATACAAATTATGAAACCATTCTTCAATTCGGTGTAGAAGCACAACAAAAACTAAAGCATTTTACAAACAATCTATTAATTCAAGTTCAAAGAAATGATACATCCCCTATCCGAGATGTCCTTTTTAAGTTAATTGAACAACTTGAAAAAATTGATCCTGATTCATTAGTTGAAGAAAAAAAGGGTTTTTTTGCAAAATTTTTTAATCGAGCAAAATCAACAATTCAGGAACAGATATCCCATTTCAAACGTTTAAGTATACAAATTGATCGACTTAGCATTCAATTATTACACGCTCAAAAAGGATTACTTTCTGATATAGATATGCTTGAAAAATTATATAATTTAAATGAAGAATTCTATCATAATATAAATATTCATATCGCCGCATTGGATATAAAAAAACAGCACTTAATAACAAACCTACTGCCTAAACTACAAAAAGAATCGGTTTCAGATAGTGACAGTTGGCAGCAGCAAAAACTAAGTGATTTAGAAAATGCAATCGAATGGATAGATAAAAGAATGTATGATTTACAGCTATCAAGAGAAATAGCCTTACAATCTTCCCCACAAATTCGGTTGATACAAAAAACAAATCAATTGTTAGTGGAAAAAATTCAGACATCTGTATTATCATCCATCCCTTTATGGCAAACGCAAATATCGATTTTAGTTAATATAAATAATCAAAGACAAATGAAGATTACTGAAAAACGTTTAATGAATTTATCAGAAGATATGATGAAGAAAAATGCAAAAATGATTCAATCATCTGCACTGGGCTCCAAAAAAATCAAATCGATTACCCATGAAGATATCGACTCCTTCAAAGAGACACAGTTAAAATTACTTGAATCAATAGAGGAAACATTGCGAGTTCAAGCCGAAAGTAACGAACAACACCATTTGCTCGAATCAAATATGGAAAAACTCACTCAAAAATAAAGGATCCAAAAAGTATTTCCCTTTTTGGATCCCATTTTTTATTCTACAGATTCAAAGTAATCTTTATAATAGCCGCCGACTTTACCTGTATTATCTATTACAAAAATAAATTCTTCTGTCTCATTTTTCACTTCATATTCTTTACCAACAGTAAGTACGTTGGATACTAAATATTTTTCCGCATTAGTATTTACACATTTCACTTTACGAATTGTTGGCGCATCTTTCCATTTCAAATTCAACATTACAATTACCTCACTTTTACTTTTCATACGTTACAATACTCTTTCATATTTTAAACGATTTTTAGCTATTTGTGAAATACTATCTTTTGCTCTCTCGTTGAAGAGTCTATTAATAAATGTTACGATAACAATAGAGGTGATTTGATGGCTTTCGGTGGTGTACCAGGTTGGTTTTTTATAATTGCAATACTCTTCGCCATTGTATTTATTATTATTTCAGAATGGAATTCAAGAAGCTAATAAGACAAAGATCTTTCTATAGATGACTTTGTCTTTTTTACATTGAATATATAAGCGTTGTAAAAACAACAACAAACATGATACTTGAAATAATCAAAGAATATAGACTTGCGTTTCCACTTCCAAACTTAATCTCGAGTAAAATAATGGAACTGCCAAGTATGAACAATATCATTAAAAACCAACAAACGTGAATTATTGTTTTTATATAAATTATCCATTATTCCCCTCCCTTTATAACCGCCTGCTTTTTTTAGCAGAGCCCTCAAACAACAGCATACAAGA
>NZ_JPVQ01000062.1 GCF_000772965.1 Ureibacillus massiliensis 4400831 = CIP 108448 = CCUG 49529
AATAGTATTATTCAAAGACCGAAGGTTTGATTTATTTTCACAGAAAAAGCAGAAACAATGCTTTATAGTTGTTCTGCCTTTTGGATGCTATTCGTGTTATTGTTCAGAACTCTAAGAACTATTCTTCCTGCAATTCAATTTGACCGGTAATATCAATCCCTTGTAGACTTTGTGTGGCTAGTCTATCTGCTTCTGAGTTTAATTTCCTAGGTACTAGCTCAAATTGAGGTGTGATACCTAGTGATTTAAGCTTTTCATCGATTCGATCTGCCCAATTTGCTAGTTCTTTTTCATAAGCAGGCCATTCTCCGGTCATTTGATTAATCACTACTTGAGAATCCCCTATAAACGTTACCTCTTGGTGATGTACATCTAATAATTCAAGTTCGACAATACTTAAGTGAAGCGCTGCATATTCAGCTTCATTATTTGAATCAAGGCCTTGAGCGGGTGCATTTCTTCTCATACGATACCATTTTCCATTTTGTTCATAATAAATTACAACACCGAGGCCTGCCTGCTTTGTTTGAATATCATATCCCCCGTCAAAGTACACCTTTACGTTATGTGGCTCTGTTTCCATTTCTTTTAAATACTTTTTAATTTCCTTTGCCATCCAAGTACTGTCGTGTTGATCGATATAAGTTAAATTCTTTGCTCGTCCTAATTTTTCAATATCTTCTCCAATTGTTAATGCGTGTGCTGCTGGCATGTAATCAGAATGAAATACTACCTCTGTTCCATTTTTACTTTTGTAGATCCACTCAATCATAAGGTTCATAGTCGTCCTCCTAGGTCGGATTTCCCAATATAAGCTATACCTCTATTATACCCGTCTACATGATGCGATATTTTACGTAATTCTTATTATTTTATCTTTTACTAGCGGACCTGTTCATAATCAGGAATTTGTTTCAATAAAAGGTTCGTACATCATTATTGCATGATTTTCAGTGATGAACTGATCATCTATTAATTTATTATCTAAATTAAATACTTTCCTACGAATTGTATTATGTCGAATGTAACTTCCCCAGTACTCAAATGTGATTAACGAATTCTCTTCGTACACTTCATATTTTTTTAGAATAGGATTATTACAGCGCCATTCTCCAACTAGGTGAGTATTTGTCAAATAGACGATAAGCTGATAGGTATCGTTCGTCTCGTTTTTTATTTGCAAATCTAAATAATTATAAAAACATGTTGCACCACTTCCAAAGGGTTGGGTTCGATTAGAGTCTGGGAACACATCATAACTATGTCTATATCGTTCAGTAACTGTTAGCGGTGTATGTAAAGTCATCCAATAAATTAAATTCGATAACTGACATAGTCCTCCTCCAACCCCACTCTTTACTTCTCCATAATGTAAAATCATCCCTTCTACATAGCCTTTCTGCTTTGTGGGCTTTCCGATTAAACGCCAATACGAAAAAGTTTCTCCTGGCTTAATTAAAACTTTATGAAGCTTTTTTGTAGCAATATTCAAATTGTGTATTTTATTGTGTTGTAATTGCATATCCACATCTTTTAATTCTCTACGTAGAATCGTTTTATGAGAATATATAAGGTGTTGTAATTTATCATCGCTTTTTGATAAAGCATAGGTTTTACTCCCATTAACCCATTCAATATAGCGTTTCAATCGAAAATAGATTTTACCCATCATGATACGATATGAGCTTCTCTTTATTGGCTTCATTGATAGAATAATCATCACCCCTTTTAATTCATACTAACAAAACTTTTCCAAATTGTTAATATATGGTTTAGAGGTTGTAACTAATGAATATACAAATACCAAAAAACAGGAGAAAGGAATAATTAGTTGTTCCCCTCCTGTTTATATCTTAAAATGAGTATTAATCTAAATAGCCATAGAATTCTTGTTGTTCAATAAATTCTTCAATACTTGATTTTGTAAATATTATGGATTGTTCCCCTTCCATAGATAACTCAAGTGTATTGGCGTCAATTAAAGTTAAATGCATATTGTCGTAGCTATATTCATTTTTCGCTGTGATTCTTGAAGAATCCGCATCGATTAACGTAAGATTTGTGTAGCCTGAATCATTATATAGTAAGTCATACATCGCTAATGTAGTCGTTTTCCCCTGAGCTTCTTCAATTGACACAAAGAAATTATTTTCTTTCTGCCAATACCCTTCGATATCATTAAATGTTAAAGCTTTTTCATAAATCGTATAATACTCTGCATCTATTTTTGAATACTCTTGAATGTTTTCGGCAAGTATTTTGAGTTTTTTCTTTCCTTTTTCAATAACACCAATCTTTTCATCATTCGTTAAAATATATAGATTGTTTGCTGATGATAGATAGTCTTCAAAATCAGATAACACCTTTTCATTTCTAATATACAACTCCATATCCTTAGTAATATAGTAAACATCACCGTTGTTATATTTACCTAATTCATTAATTTCTTCACTTAGCAATTCTGGTTTATCATTTCCCTTGATGACATACAACTCATCATCAAAGCTTAAATAATGAATTTCATTTTTGTTAACGTTAAGAACATTAACATTAGAAGCAAGCTTTGTAGACTTTTCTTCTTTAACATCATAACTGTAAAGATCAGCTTTTTCATCGATATAAAGCACCTTTGAACCATCATCTAATAGATGAACATCTGCTGTATTTGAAGCAATCTTATAATGTTTATCTCGGACATATAAATTCAAATCCTTAAAATCATTACTTAAATAAGTAAAAACATTACCATCTGAAGTTGCTTCTAAAACACTGGAATCTTCTGCAATTTTTTCTTCCTTTCCTTTTAAATCAGCTCTATATAGTGAAAAATCATTTTTAATATAATAGACATAGTTATCCGTTCCTGTATACATATGTTCTATTAGAAAGACATCTGAAGCAACTTCGATTTTTCTTTGATCATCCAACATAACAATATAAAGTTGCTCATCATTATTTACAAAAGAAACATATTTTTCATCTAAACTTAAATGATAATCAAATACATCATCGGCCACCTCAATTTGTTTTTGATTTGTTGTAACAAGGATTAGTTCTTCATCCCTATCCAAATAAATAACCTTTCCATCGTTTGTAAGATGATAATTGTACGTTCCTTCAATATCTGAACCAACTTTTACTTTTTCCTTGCCCTTTTCTACAAGGTAAAGATCAAAATCATTATCTTGATATAAAAATTTATCGTTTGTTTTATTTGATTTATATGAATCGCTGATGAAATCATTGGTAACATCAACAATTTCCCCACCTCCAAATTGAACAAATAATTGTTTTTCGTTATTAATCGTCTTTTCAAGGAAAAGAATAGTATTACGATCAATATCATATAGGGATTTATTCATACATGCTGAAAGTAACAGCATAACAACAGCTAGTAGTAATGTTTTTAAACTTTTTCCCATCATCGCACTCCCTATGTCGAATAATGTACTTTCATTTTATTTTTACCGAAAGAGAGTATTTAATGACTGAGAAGAAAAAGAAGTTCCATTTGAGCAAATTCAAACGAAACTAAGTAGACATTTCATACGTATAGATAAGTAAAGGTGGGAAAATTTAGATATGGAATCAAAAGAAGAATTACAGGTTTATTTACAAGAAATAGAGGATTGGGAAAATGATCAAAAGGGATTATTCTTTTGGGAAAAACTTGGACGCCTCCCTTTTAAATTATTAGATAAAATCACACCAAAATTCATTCAAGAAAAAATAGGGATTCTTGTGAATGAGTTAGGAAGCTACATTCAAACAGGTGGGAAATATTTAATTAATGAACAAACAATCATCAAGAAGATTCAAAAATCTACAGTCAATTTTGATCTTCAAACCATTAACGATATTGGAAAGCTCCCTATAAAAGAAATGAATATTATAAGTGACCAATTAAAAAAAGAACGAGTTAAATTTGCAACTGCCCAAGGAGCAACTACAGGTTTTGGAGGTATTTTCACCCTCGTCGTAGATATACCATTAGTTTTAGGAAATGCTCTTAAAACACTCCAGGAAATTGCTATTATACATGGATACGACCCAAAGGATAAGCTTGAACGAGTTTTTATCGTAAAATGCCTACAATTTGCTTCTGCAGATATTGTTGGGAAAGAGGCAATATTAAAAGAATTAGCTAACATGAATGGAAAGACTAATAGCTCTGAAGAAATGATTTCTCAATTAAAAGGTTGGCAGGAAGTATTCTTCACCTACCGTGATCAGTTTGGATGGAAAAAGTTATTTCAAATGATTCCCATTGCTGGTATGCTGTTCGGTGCTATTGCAAATAAGGGGATGATTAAGGATGTATCTGAAGCAGGTATTATGTTATATCGAAAAAGAAGAATCCAAGATAGATTACAGGAGATTGATGTAACGCTAGAGAATTAGTTAAAACAAAAACCGTCTTAAACCAGTATTTTAAAAGGTTTAAGACGTTCTTTTTACTAAAAGGATTGTTTTTTCGGTTGGTAGTTAATCCGTTTTAACTATTTGATTGCATATACACTTCTTCATATGGTTGAACAATAACAAATCCGTTACCTTCAAATCTCATTTGAATCGATTCACCACTCCCTCGTCCGATGAATGTTTTAAATGAAACATCCGTTTGGAACTGAGGCTCTAGATTACCTGACCAAGCAACTGTGGCATTAGGGTCAGTAATTACTGGATTACCAGGAGTGACGCGTAATGTTAATGCTTCATGATGTGTAGTGATGGCAACTAAGCCAGAACCTTCACATCGGATATTAAATAATCCGCCAGCCAGCATGCCTGTAACTTTTCTCATCAGTTTGATTTCATGACGAATGGATGGGGTAAAAGCTAATAGGTCATTACCATTCACAGAAATGGATTCATTTTGTAATTCAAGGATTATCACTCTTTTTCCTTCATCTGCTAAATATAATTTTCCTTGCCCATTCGCCTTCATAAGCGTAGTACCTTCACCAGAAATTGCCTTTTTAAACATGGAACCGAATCCTTGTTCAAAGAACCCTTCACGTTCAAACTTTATATTTCCATTATAAGCAACCATGGATCCAGCCTTTGCCCATACCTGTCCATTTAAATTCACCTCTAACATGTGAGGTGTTTCTAATTCAAAGAATCCCTGTTCTTTATCTTCTTGTGCTGTTGATTGAATTAATTCAGCAATTGAATATTTACTCACACAAAAACTCCTCTCAAATTTTATGAAGACATTGATTTTACGACTAACAACAACTATGCTTCATATTCCATTCAACATATTCTACTTATTTCATCGTTATTCAAATATCTTTGAAAAGGAGGATAAATTTCCCTTATAAATAGATTAACAAACTTATGTAAAATTAACAATAAAATACAAAAAATAAACGTTCTAAACAAGTATTCAACGAACTGATTATGCGCTTTAAAGGAAACTATAAATACTCAAAAAATTCCTATATAAAAAAGCAACATTGATTTTTAATCAATGTCACTTTAAAGGTTGATGTTTATGATATAATCTTCGTTTTAAAGAGCATGTTCTTATTTTTGCTATTGTTCCTCAACGATATCCTCTACATCTTCTAATTGTTTTTTTAATGTTTCAAGGTACTCTATATTCTGCTCTACTATATCCATATGCTCATTATGTTGTTCTGCATTTAAACGTGCATTTTCAGCATGTTCTATTGCATTAAAAGCATGTTCTACTGCTATTTCTTCTGGATGTGTCATTGCCTGCTTGACTGCACGATCAGCTTTTTGAACAGAATTACTAAACAATGTACTTGGGTGATCATTTTTCCAACTTATATCTGAATGTTTGGCCATGCTACTTATACCCTCCCTTTAAAAATTAAAATGGTTCTAGACCATAGTATTTTTACATTTCATATAAAATATGCGTAATAATAATTCATAAAAATATTATGTAAACTAATTAAATTGCAAAGCTGCAAATAATAATATATTGAAGCTACATTCTAAATAAAAATGAAAACCTTTCGTAGTAAATTCTACGAAAGGCTGTCTTGTTTAATAGTATGGTGTTATTGGTATAACTCGTTCATGTAATTTATGAGATAAATCAAAAATCGAACTTGCAATATCAGCGTAAGTTACCTCACCCTTTGGATCAAATAGATTATTTTTTGCTGGTAATACTTCCATTGCATTTGCTAGAGCAACATATCCAACATATTTTGAATTTACTTTATTTGCATCAGCAATAGTTAATTTGAAAATATTTGAATTTCTTGCAGCCAAATCTAATCCTAAAGTTCGAACATACCATACAGCTAATTGTTCCCTCGTTAGGGTATCATTTGGATTAAAGGAATCTTTAGAATCAAGAATACCCATTCGTACCGCGCGTTCAACAATTTGATAATACGGATGATTTGGAGATATATTTTCAAAAGTTTGATTAATATTTTCTTGTTGAGGAACTTCGTAAACATAGAAATAGGATAGTGATTTTACTAAAATACTTAAAGCTTCCCCATTTGAGATAGAAGCATCTGCATTAAATTGACTTACATCAGCTACTTTAAGAATTTCGTTTTGAATTAAATAATTTAACTCCTCTTCAGCCGTCGGATGAGTCACTCTTTCGAATTCTTTATTTTGATACAAACTATTCCATTTCCCTGTAGTTGCGTCTAGGAAGCTGCTCTCATCACCATTATAAATTGGCGTATATACGATTGAATAGTGTGAAGAATTTGGATTACTACCATCTTTCATATACTGAAGCTTTAAGCTTAATGAATCGGTAATTAATTGTTTCGCATTATCTGCTGAAATGATATTGGAAACAGATGGCCAGTCCCCTTTTTCCTGATGATGTACAAATAAACTATATAATTCACCGTTAGAATCAATAGATACACTTATATGATTTCCATCAACTAGAATTCCATTTACAACTCTAGGGAAAGTAAAATGATAAACTCCACTTTCTTTATCAAGATACGGCTCATCTATTGGTTTTGCGTACTGATGTAGATAAGAAGGGACCCACTGTTTTAAATATTCAATTGCTTTTTGTTCTCCTTGATCTTGTGTTAAATCCCCTTTTTCAGGTGTCTCACCTAAATTTCTTAAAACTTCACTTTTTACATCATGATAATTTAGTATTTCACCTGTTGACTTATTCATTTCAAAAGAAGATCCAAAGCCACCGTATTCCCAGTCATAAGAAAAATTAATATTTAATATAGCTTGTCCGTTTTCATTTTCATATTCATCAACACCAAAGATTGTTAATTTTACTTTTTCCGAATCAATTTCAAGAAGCTGTTTTGCAATTGCACGTGCCTCTTCAACAGTAATGCCATTTTCTTTTGGCGGGAGTGGATTTGCCGTCAGTTTTTCAATATTTGCTTTTATAGGAGGATTTTTAGAAAATCCGTTTGCTGTTTGCCAATCTCCACTGAGCGCATTAATACCGTATAAAACAGTAGGTTGGTATACTAAATCAATTGCTTGCTCACCAGTAGAATAGTCATAATTAATACGATACTTCAAATTGACTGATAGATTATTTTTTATTTTTTGAAGTATTGTCTGCTCACTGATTACCTTTTTAGAATCGTCAAAGGTTGCTTTATCCCCAGGAGATGAAAAGTGATAAAGCTGTGTAATTTCACCATTTCCCAAAACAGTAATTTGGATACGTTTATCTTGAACAGGTATATTGTTTACTTTTTGTACAAAAGTAAATTCATAACGGATTGGATCTGTAATTAATTGATTCGAATAGTAATTGTCTAAATTTTTATCTAACTCGTAATTAGTTCCGTTAGGCAGTTTTTTAATAAGATTTAAGGCTATTTCTTGTGCTTCATCCTTTGAAATTTTTGGAGGGAACAAAGCTTCTTTTACATTTACAGGTTCATAATAAAAGCTCTCAATTTCTAGATCAGTCCCAACAAATGTGACACTACCATAAGCTTCCTTTCCATCTACTGTTTTATGGAAGCTTAGGTCATAACGAATTCTTTCGTCATCAGGATAATGATGAGCATTGCTTAATTGGAAGTCATTTTCTGATAGGAAATTAAACTGATTTGGAAATAAATCCTTTAATTTTTTAATAAATACTGTCTTTGAGACATTTGTTTCCGCTGATTGTACCTTAATAGCAATTTTATCTTGTTGAGATCCCACTTGCGTTTGTGCGTGTACAACTGATGTGGCTAGTCCTAGAGATAATGCCGTTGACGTAAATAGGATTCCAACCTTCCTCATCTTTTTCAAAATTAACCCTCCTATAATAAATAAATCATTTTGGAGAAATAGGAATTCCAGCAAATTTCCACACTTTGTCCAATATTACATATATATGCAATGCTTACTTATTCTTTGATAAGTTTTGTATCAATTTTTATAAATAACATGAAAACGTGAACTTAAATATGTTATGTTATTGTTTCGACAACTAAGATTAAAGGGTGGATTTTATGCTTGATGTAAGTGAAAGTAAATTAACACAATATATCGTTCATTTTGTAGGAGATGGACTTGTATTAGGTGAAGAAAGTTACCAACAACCTGAAATGATGTTAGAAGCAGCTTTTACTCAATTAGCCTTCAATAAAATTGATATTGAAGAGCAATTCGAATTCTTCCATGAAACTGATATAAATTTGAACGAGATGTATACATATATAACGGGGATTTTTAAACAGACAGATAGTTTTATAGAGCAATCAAAAAATATAGCAACTCATCTCCATAGTGCATCAGGTCATCCAAATATTAAAAACGGAGAACTGTTTATCGGTTTGTTTGAAAATTGTTTATGGAATATGGAGGCTAAGAAGGTACTTGCCATTGTGAAAATGGAAGATAAAGAAATATTTTTAGATGTAAAAAATGATCAAAACAAAATGTCGGTTAACGGCATTGATGGAATAAATGTACGGAAACTAAATAATTTGGCTGTGATTGTGGATATGGGAGCAGATGCATCACCAGCCGTATTTATAAAAACAAAAAAGAAAGAGGATGTCGTCTACTGGCAAGAGCGTTTCTTAAAAATTAAGGTCGTTGACGAACATTTCCACAAAACAAATCTCGCACTAACAGAATGTAAGAAATATATTTTAAAAGAAGAAAGCTATACAAACACGGAGAAACTTGGTTTACTGAACAAAACACTCGATTATTTTCGAAATGAAGAAGAGTTTCAAGTAAATGATTATATCGATAAAGTTTTTGATCATGTAGAATCGACTCAGAAGGATGTTATTATTAATAGCGTAAAGCCATATGAAACAGCAATATCTGAAATTGCTATCGCTAAAGCAGAAAAAACATTTAAACGGAAAATAAAACTGGATACCAATATTGAAATACAAGTAAACGTTCAAAATATTGAGCAGGTAAATGAATTAATCGAAATAGGATTTGATGAAAAAACGAATCGCAATTATTATAAAATCTATTTTCATGAAGAAGTTTAAAAAGAACAGAGATTACTATAAACTGGAAAATTTATCTTGATTACTTCAAATGAAGTTCGTTAATAAAAAGGTCAACCACTTGTTGGTTGACCTTTTTACTCTATGTATTGCCTTTTTATTTAATAAAATTTCCTTACTTGAATAGCATTTAATACTATTGTGAAAGCAAAAAGGAACAGCCATAGATAAAGAAAGTTCGGATTTATATTCAGGCTCTTGACTAAATAAACAGTAATTGGAAAGGTTAAAAAGAAAATCCCCATTAAAATCGAATATTTCCCTTGTATTTTTTTATATTCTTCTTTATCTCTTATCTTTTCAATTTTACCTGTTAAGCTCCGCATAAGAAGATCTTCAGCTCTATTATGGAAGTACGAGTAACCTATTAAAAAAAATAGAGCTGATATAATAATGATTAGAATACTGAAAAAAACGAGCAATTGTTATCTCCTTTCTTTATTCCGTAAAGTCCCATGCTGGATTCCATACTACTTCCCAAAGATGTCCATCTGGATCCTGAAAGTATCCTGCATATCCACCATAAAACGTATCTTGAGCGGATTTTACTATTTTTGCACCTGCCTTCTCTGCTTGTTCCATTACCTTTTCTACTTCCATTTTGCTACGAACGTTGTGACCAAGTGTAAACTCAGTGGGACTCGGTGGAGTTTTTTTAAGCTGGGTATCATACGCAATATCTTTTCGGGCCCAAATTGCAAGTTTCAACCCTGTTTGTAAATCGAAAAAGGCAACAGCTCCATGCTCAAATTCTTCCCCTATAATTCCCTCTGTTTTAAATCCGAGTCCATCTTTATAAAATGCGAAGGACCTTTGTAAATCATCTACCCCTAAAGTGATAACCGAAATTCTTGGCTCCATTGTCTCCTCCTAAATTTGCTTCACTGCATCAATTATAGGCGTATTCCCGGATACAAGATCAAACGCCTTAAGGAAGGTATTTTTTTCGTTTAATACAGTAACAATCGTTTTAGCAACATCTTCCCGTGCAATGAATCCTCTATCAAGGTTTTCACCTATTGTAACCTTTCCTGTTCCGGGTTCATTTAACAATCCGCCAGGTCGAATGATAGTATAAGTTAAATTACTTTGGATAAGTGCTCGATCTGCATAGTGCTTTGCCACGTAATAAGGTTTAATTTTCTCATTCCAGTTATTACGATTGTGCGCCTGTAATGCACTCACCATGATAAACCGTGTTGCACCAACTTTTTCAGCAGCCTCCATTACTTTTACAGCACCGTCTAAATCTATTAGTAGGGTTTTATCTGCACCTGTGTGTCCACCAGATCCCGCTGTAAAGATAACCGCATCACATCCATTTATAGTTTCTGCAATCTCTACTACACTTCCTTCCAAATTTCCGATTACCGCTTCAACGCCTAAATGAGTAAATTGTTGGACTTGCTGTTCTGTTCGAAGGAAGGCACGAACACTATACTCGCTATTTTCCATTAATAGTTGAACTACATGTTTACCTATTTGCCCATTTGCACCCACTACAAGAACTTTCATTATAATGACCCCTTTCCTACCATTTTTTATCCATTATTTCATAGGTCACTTTGTAATTCAAAATAACCGACTTCAACTGTGAATAATTGTTAGTCTAAAAGGAAATCATTTTTAAAGGAAATTTAAGGAGGGTTTAAGTTGTTTGAAAAGAAGTTTGCAGCCCACGAGACGATGGAATTTCATGAGTTAATTAATTTTATGACAGTAAGTTTATTGAAGTCGAAATTGAGCCAAGGGGTGGTTTTTGATCAAGATTTAAAAGAGCTTTTAGATAAAAACGTGAAATTAACAGAACCTGCCCTAGCCGCGATGATCAAACTTTATTCAAAATCGGAATTAGAATAATCGGAGGTACTACAAATGAAAGATTATTTAGATCCAATTAATTCTATAAATATGCCTGAACTCACAGACTCTGGCGTTGCGTTAGAGTTTTTATTAACAACAAAAACAGGTATTCGAAATCTTGCCATTGCAATTACTGAAACGTCAACTCCTTCTTTGCGAAAACTTATGAAAATACAATTGAATGTCATGCTTGACTTATATGATGAAATTACAGAACTGATGATGAAAAAAGAATGGTTAAAGCCATTTGATTTAGATAGTCAAAAAGAACTCGATATTAAAGCTGCAGAAAATGCCATTAGCATTGCAAAGTTAGAGCTATTCCCGAAAAACTCTAATCGAAAAGGACTATTCCCTACTCCACCAAAGAAATAAATTTAAACATAAAGGAGTCTCTCAATCATGAAAGCTGTCACTTACCAAGGAATTAAAAATGTTGAAGTGAAAAAAGTAAAAGATCCAGAAATTAAAAACCCTGATGATATTATTATTAAATTAACGACCACAGCCATTTGTGGATCGGATTTACACTTACTTCATGGTATGATCCCAAATTTAGGTGAAGATTATATCATTGGCCATGAACCAATGGGGATTGTTGAAGAGGTCGGTAAAAATGTTACGAAGGTGAAAAAAGGAGATCGTGTCATTATCCCATTTAATTTCGCATGTGGTGAATGTTGGTTCTGTAACAACCATTTAGAAAGCCAGTGTGATCATGCAAATCAAAATGGTGAAATGGGTGCATACCCTGGCTACTCGGATACAACAGGTGGCTACCCAGGTGGACAAGCAGAATATATGCGCGTGCCCTATGGAAATTTCACCCCCTTCAAAATCCCTGATGATAGTGAAGTGCCTGATGAAAGCTTAGTACTACTAGCAGATGCGGTTTCAACAGCCTTTTGGAGTGTAGATAATGCGGGCGTTAAACAAGGTGATACTGTTATTATTTTAGGATGTGGCCCAATTGGCTTACTGGCTCAAAAATTTTCTTGGTTGAAGGGTGCCAAACGTGTAATTGCAGTAGATTACATCGATTATCGATTAAATCATGCTAAGAAAACAAACAAAGTGGAAATTGTTAATTTTGAAGACCATGAAGATTGTGGTGAGTATTTACGAGAAATGACAAAAGGCGGCGCTGATGTCGTCATTGATTGTGTTGGAATGAGTGGAAAAATGACTCCACTTGAATTTCTCGCAAGTGGTGTTAAGCTACAAAGTGGAGCGTTAGGTGGTTTAATTATTGCAAGTCAAGCAGTTAGAAAAGGCGGTACGATTCAAGTAACTGGTGTGTACGGTGGACGTTACAATGCATTCCCACTCGGTGATATTTTCCAAAGAAACGTAAGTATTTTAACAGGACAAGCACCTGTTATTCATTATATGCCCTACCTTTATAATTTGATTGCAGAAGGTAAAGTTGATCCAAGCGATATCATCACCCATGTCCTTCCACTCGATAAAGCAAAACATGGTTATGAAATTTTTGATACGAAACAAGATGGTTGTATTAAAGTAGTTTTAAAGCCTTAAGTTAAGGAAGTGACGTGGTAATTTTATCGCGTTGCTTTTTTTATTTTGAAAATGGCAAAACAAAACCCCTAACTGTCACTTAAAAAACGTAAACAATTAGAGGTTCAGTTCAGAGTAATACTGAATTAATTATAAATAAATTATCGGTTATTATTGTTGTTATTTTCGTTATTGTTATTGTTGTTATTGTTGTTATTATTGTTGTTTAAGTTTTTATTACGGTTGCGTTCGATGTTGAAGTCTTCAGCGAACTCCTCACGATTACGGTTGTTTTCAAATTCATTTTCTTGATTTTGATTGTTTCTGTTGTTGTTTCTATCCATGACTTATCACCTCCACAAAAGTTAGTGTGAGTCAGGACGAAATTTTTATACTTTAAATATTTATAGAAAATAATTTCTAATTTTTATTAAAAGGAGCATTCAAAAATTTACTCTGAATGCTCCTGCTTTTTTATGTCCTTATCCTTTATATTTATTGATTAAGTCAACAAATGTATTGACGAAGGATTGTAAGAAATCAATTGTACCTTGATTATTAAATTTACCACTTTCATCAAATAACTCGAAAGAATTTGCAAGATATACTTCCGGTTGTTGTACAGTTGGCATATTTAAAAATACAAGAACTTGGCGTAAATGATGGTTGGCACCAAATCCACTTAAATTTCCAGGTGATTGACTTATTACTGCTGCGGGTTTGCCATTCCAAACACTTTGTCCATATGGTCGTGATCCAACGTCTAGTGCATTTTTTAAGGCTCCCGAAAATGAACGATTGTATTCAGGTGTTACGAACAAAACTGCATCCACTTCATTAAGCTTATTACGAAAGGCAGTGTATTCTGCAGGTGTATTCCCTTCTTGTTCATAGTCTTCATTAAATAAAGGCAGTTGACCGATCTCTATAAATTCGGTTTCATAGCCTGTAGGAAATAATTCACCGACGTTTTTTGCAATTTTAGTTGATACTGAGTCTTTTCTTAAACTACCACTGATTAACGCGATTTTTACCATTATCTTTTCAACCTACCCTTTTATTAAAGTAAATATTGCTCCTGAATATCTTCAGGAATTGGAATCTACTTTATCCAACATATTAAGCTTTGACGACAAAAAGGATTTTCAATCAAATGTCTAATTTTATAAAAAGAATGTTAGGAAGAATTTTAAAATTGGTAGTTTTTGTAGGAGTCACATTACTTAGATAGTCAAAGACCTATATATAGGTAAATTCCCAACATAACATGAACATGAATGAAAATGTATCAATTATAGAGTCTCGGAATAAATAACAATTTTTCTGGGTGAAATGAACCA
>NZ_JPVQ01000063.1 GCF_000772965.1 Ureibacillus massiliensis 4400831 = CIP 108448 = CCUG 49529
TATTAGATACAAAAGAATGGCTAGAAAATAGTCAGCTTTAAGTGGCTCAGTTTTTAATTAATAAATGGCTCAATTTTCACTTGCGAAATACAAACGAGAGTCTCTATTTAGGGATTCTCGTTTTTTTTATCTATTTTCTAAAAATGAAAGCTTGAACAATTATTATATAGCGAGTTGGTAGAAAAATTATTAGTTAATTACCGTAAATCAATGAACTTTGAAGAAATGAAAATAGAGAAATATAAAAAGAAATGGTCTAAATTCAAATTTTGAAAATAAATTGATTGTATATAATGTTACAAACAACGTTGAAATCCGTGCATCAAGATATGATGTTGTTGTTCAATTTTTTCAGTTCAAACTAGGTACTCTGTGATACCTAAAGGAAATGAGTTGAAAGTTTATCTAACGATTTAAGTTTGAAGAATCAAATTTATTATTTGGAGGGTGAATCATTATTAAACCAAAAGTAATCATTTATAAGAAGGTTGATCGAAAAGTAATAGACTTTGTTCAAGAAACTTGTGATGTGACTTATTTTGAGAATCTCGACTCGGATACTTATCCTGAATTTCTTCATAGCTTAAAAGATGCTCATGGTATATTAGGATCGTTATTGAAAGTGGACAAGACCTTATTAGATCAGGCGCCTCAATTAAAAGTAGTGAGCAACATTTCAGTTGGTTATGACAATCTCAATTTACCGGAACTATCAGAACGAAGAATATTAGCAACAAACACCCCTGAGCTTTTGAATGAGACTGTCGCAGATACTGTTATGGGTTTAATGTTATCAACAGCTAGAAGGATACCAGAACTAGATCATTGGGTAAAAACAGGTCAGTGGAAATCAAACCTAGAATCGCAGTGGTTCGGAGTAGATGTTCATCATAAAGTGTTAGGAATTATAGGACTGGGAGGAATTGGAGCAGCGGTCGCGCAAAGGGCTAATTTAGGGTTTGGCATGGATATTCTTTATCACAATCGTTCAAGGAATGAAGATGCTGAACAAAAGTATGGTGCAACTTATTGTTCTATGGATGAACTGCTTGAGAAATCCGATTTTGTATGTTTAATGACACCCCATACACCAGAGACTGAGAAAATGATGGGGAAAAGAGAATTTGAAATGATGAAAAATTCGGCTATCTTTATTAATTGTTCAAGAGGTAAAACGGTAGATGAAGAAGCATTAATTCACGCACTTCAAGCAGGGGAAATTGCTGGTGCAGGACTTGATGTCTTTACTATGGAACCAATCGAAATGGATAATCCGTTGTTATATATGAAGAATGTTGTTACTACACCCCATATCGGTTCTGCTACACATGAAACACGATTTAAAATGGCGATGTTAGCTGCAGAGAATCTGGTTTCTGGTTTAATGGGGGAAATTCCGCCAAATCTAATTAAGGCAAGGTAGTAGGGAACTTTATTTCATAAACTTTTAGATACTTAAAAAGATATTGGATTGAGTAGTATTCTTTTTAAATTTTTATAGAAATTTATTTAAAGAAGGGGAATCTCTTGATTTTCCTTCTTTTCTTATTAATTTTTATCTTTCATCTTGCGAGAAGAGTATTAATAATAACTTGATTTTTACTCACCATTCATAATCCATTAGGAAGGATCTTTCCTAAACGAATTATCATTCGAAATAACGAAATTTTTATGAATTTATTTGAATATCTGATATATCACATTTCATATATTACGGAAATGGGGTGGCGAGAAATGATAACGCTTACCTAATTAACCTATTGAATCAAGATGAATGAAGGAAATACAGTTTATTTCATCCCGATTCTATTGTTATAGACCATATTTTGAAAATGTAAGAGGGAGGATCAAACTAAAGAAATTACAAGTATCGAGTATTTCTTCTATTCAAAGAGATATTCAGTTGTATGAGACAGTGTTTAGATGGTGAGTGCTTTGATTTTTCATATTTTTATTAATGAAATTGAAGAATACTATAATTAAAAGCTTGGAGGGAAATGATGGAGTTACAAAAGGAAACCATTCAATCTAATGAAAGTTTTATACAAAAGATATGGGGTAATCTAAAAGTATATGGACCGGGAATAATTATGATACTCACCATGATGGGGGCAGGTGACCTTATTACTGCATCTGTATCTGGTGCAAACTATGGATACAATCTAATGTGGCTTCTCGTATTGTCTCTTTTAATAAGGTTTGTAATTTGTAATATTATGGGTCGTTTTCAGATATATAATAATGAAGGTATGACAATTTTAGAAGGCTATGCACGTCTGCATAAGTTTTTCCCTTTCTTTTTTGGAATTGCGTCTCTATTTATAGGACATTTAATTGTAGCTCAAATGATAAAAGGATCAGGAATAGCTCTAAATTGGATGTTTGGATTTGGAAGCGATTTCATATGGTCAGTAATTGTTGTTTTAGTCAGCTTATTGATTATGGGAAGAAATGTATATAAAAAACTAGAGTGGGTAATGAAAGGGCTATTAGCCATATTAACGGTATCATTTATAGGATTGGCAGTATATAGCAAACCTGATGTCGTAGGTATTCTAAAGGGGACGGTAGGTTTCGGATTGCCAGACGATACAGGTGCTTATAGTGTAATTCTTGTTGGGGTTTCATTAGTAGGTGCAGTAGCTGGTTCTCTTACTAATCTGATTTATCCTTATTTTTTACAGGATAAAGGATGGATTAAGCCAATGCACAAACGAATTCAACGAAATGATTTACTGTTCGGATTTATAGCAGCGATTGTACTTACATTAGCCATTTGGATAATTGGAGCAGAAATCTTACGTCCTAACAATATTCAAGTTGAGACCATAGATGATATTTCCCTTGCTCTTGCCATATATATGGGTGAGTTAGGATCTTGGATTTTTTATCTTGGCGTTTTTGCAATTCTTTATAGTAGTGTGATAGGAACAGCAATTGGCTATGCAAAAGTGATTACAGATTGTTATTACAAAGTGACTAATAAAGTGTTAACAAAAGAACAAAAAATAGAGGGAGATTCAAAGTTTAAGTGGATCAGTTTATTTCTCCTAATTTCCCCAGTTATCTGGTCTGTACCTGGGTCTACTGGATTTGTAGCTCTCACTCTATTTACGAATGCACTAAATATCGTAGCTTTACCAGCAATAGCGGTTGGTCTTCTCATCATTTCTAATCAGAAGAAATATTTAGGTAAACATACAAACAATTGGTTTGAAAATATTATGCTAGTAGGGACGACAATATTAGCTATTTGGGGATCTTATCAATTACTAATAAGTTTCTTCTCTTGATTGTTAATCTATTAAAATAATAATATTCAAAAAGGAGAACAGCTACAATGAATGAAGAGATTATAACAAGGATAAGTATGCAATCACGGTCTGTTCGAGAGTTGATATATGAAGAAATGAAAGAAGCAATATTGAATAAAAAGTACGAAGCTGGGACTCATTTAAGGGAGAGGGAACTTGCAAAAGAATTTAATGTAAGTACAACACCTGTCAAAGAGGCTTTAAGGCAGCTTGAAAAGGATGGTTTAGTAGTAACACAAGCAAGAAAGGGTTCATATGTATCCACAAACTTTATGAACTCAGTGGAAGAAATTAGATGGGCTAGGGCAGCACTAGAGGGAGTTGCGGCACGTTTAGCTGCTAATAAAAGAACGGATGAAGAAATAGCAAAGCTTGAGTCTATTTTAATGAAAATGAAATTCTATACAAATGAAAAAAATAGTAAAATGCTAGAAAAATATAATAGTAAATTCCATGATTTTATCATACAAATTGCAAAGAATAATTACATCTCCAACCAAATAGAAGCTGTATGTTCCTTTGATAAATTTATTAGAAAAAATGTATTGTCTGATGTAGAGGAACACGAAAGGGCTTTTAAAGAGCATTCTACAATTTTCGAGAAGATAAAAGAGAAAGATGCTGTAGGAGCGGAAGATGTTATGCGAAATCATATTAACCGTTCTACAAATTTAACGTTAAACAAAAACAATAGTAAATAAATCCATTTTGGTGGAGAATAATAAAATGATTAACAAATTTTGCCGCCTTTAGATTAAGTAAAGGTGGCTTTTTTCATAACGTTCTAAGAAGATCTATTTGATGTTATCGATAAATGCGCCATTATTTATCTGAATAGTTGTGAAATTTTAGGATACTATCATTGGAGGAAATTCTATTAATATCTGATATATCAAATATCATATATTTAAAGATATACATTTAAAAAGCTTCAGAATAACAAAGAAAGGATGGGGATTTGTTTAAAAATAAATTAAAGGCGACATTTAATGGTAATTCACTAGAAACAGCTTTTGGAGTATTTATTGGTTTTCCGAGTACACAGCTAGTTGAAATGGCTGGATACAATGGATTTGATGTAATTGTCATTGATAATGAGCATGGTATGCTTTCAGCCGAAAACATTGAACATATGGTTATTGCCTCTGAAAATGTTGGTGTTACTCCATTGGTACGCGTTAGTTCAAGTAGTTCAAGTGAGATTTTAAAAGTTATGGATAGAGGGGCACATGGTGTTCACGTTCCTCAAGTTGAAGAAAAAGAACAGGTTAAACAAATTGTTGATGCGGTCAAATATCCTCCAATAGGAAAAAGAGGAGCTGCATTTTCAATGAGGGCAGCTCAATATGGCATAGTGCCGATACATGAATATTTGGAACATGCTAATCAACAAAGTTTAATTTGTATTCACATTGAATCTAGTAAAGCAATGGAAAACCTTGAGGAAATTTTAAGTGTTGAAGGAATTGACATGGTTTATATTGGTCCTACTGACTTATCTGTTTCCTTAGGATTTGGAGGTAGAATCGATCATCCTGAAGTATTAAAAAGTATTGATAAAATCTACGAAACGGCTAGAAAATATGGAGTAAAAGTCGGGATTCATACGAAAGATAAAGCTGGGGCAAAAGCACGAAAAGAATGGGGTGCAGATTATGTATGCTTAACTATAACCTCCCTAATTAACCATTCTTTCAAGGAGTATATAACAGAAGTGAAAAGTGAATCGGGAATAAGTTTGTAAATCAAATTAAAAAGGAGAGAAAATCAATGGGTCACTCTAATGTTAGTGAGAGGTTTTCTACTATTTCAGCAATTAATATTGTCCCATTTAAAAATGAAACAAGGGAAATCGATTGGAAAGGATTAGAAAAGAATATCCAATTTCTATTAAAAAATAAACTAGAAGTAATCGTGCCAAATGGAAATACAGGCGAATTCTATTCTTTAACCTTGGAGGAAGCCAGTAGCATTACAAAAGAAGTAGTTCGCCTAGTGGATGGAAGAGCTACTGTTGTAGCAGGTGTTGGCTATGCAGTGGATACAGCAATTGAAATGGGAAAAGTAGCACAAAAAGTTGGCGCTAACTGCGCTATGATTCATCAACCGATACATCCTTATGTTACAGAAAAAGGTGCAATAGAATATTTCAGAAATATCATTGAAGCACTAGATATACCGTCAATTATATATTTTAAAGATCCTAATTTAAGTGATAATGTTTTAAAGGAATTGGCACCTATGGAGAAACTAGTAGGTGTAAAATACGCAATTAATGATTTACCGAGGTTTGCAAAACTTGTTAGGGAAGTGCCTAAAAAACACAATATCGCCTGGATTTGCGGTACTGCTGAAAAATGGGCGCCATTTTTCTTTAATGCTGGTGCAGTAGGATTTACTTCTGGACTAGTGAATCTTTATCCAGAAAAATCATTTGAATTGTTAACAGCATTACAAGAAGATAACAAGGAGATCATCTGGAAAGCTTGGTCAGAATTATTACCATTTGAAACTCTTAGAGCAAAAAATAATAACGGTAATAATGTAGTGGTGATTAAAGAAGCTATGGAACTACTAGGTTTAACAGCCGGTATCACGAGAGAACCAGTTGCTCCTTTAGAAGAGAACGACAAAAAAGAGTTATCCGCTATTCTCAAGTCATGGAATTTAACTTCAGAAAGTTTAGAAGTTTAATAAGTTCATTCCGTAATGCTAGTCTTCTTTCTACGTGTTTTAAATGAATGTAGACAGGCTGGGACATAAATAAAATTTTAAATTTATTTCTTATTTAAAGTTGTAATTATTTGCTATGACCATTTGTTGCTTGGAACGCAGGCGGCGACTCCTGCGGGAGCAAAGAGAGCAGTTCGAGACCCCACAGAGCGAAGCTCAAGGAGGCTCAAAGCTCGCCCTGGATGCGCGTCCGCCGAAGTGGAAAGCAACATAATGCTAAAAGCAAAAATCTGCTAATCAGTTTGTACCTGAATAGCAGATTTCTCACTTTTGTCTCAGCCTCATATACTTGATGATATTGCCCTAATTATCCGAAGCTGTTATCCTCTTTTGCCATTTGAAATTGTAATTTATATGGTCATAAAGGGAATCAGAAACAATATGCAAATGTTTAAAAACACCTGTGACTATATATTAAATTTTTAAATCTTCCTATTCAAACAAGCTTTATTTAAGAAAGAAGGAATAAGCAATGTTAAATAGTTTCAATAAACGGCTTCAAGCATTGATTCCTATTTTGACACCTCTAAGTCTGATTATAGGTGTATTGTTTCAAAATATTGGTGTACATCTTTTATTTTTAGTTCCTTTGTTATTTGCATTTATGACCTTTAGCAGTAGTTTGAGTATGAACTTTAAAGATGTTAAAGGTTTTTCAAAATACCCAACGATTATTTTGTTTAGCATTGCTTTTTTACATATCATCATGCCCATTTGGGCGTATTTTTTATCTACTGTCATTTTTAATGATGAATTACTAACAATTGGCTATGTTATATCTGCTTCAGTACCAACTGCAATTACAAGTGTAGTTTGGGTAAGTATTAGTCGGGGGAATCTCCCTTTATGTTTATCAATTATTTTGATTGATTCGCTGCTATCTCCATTAATTATGCCAGCTTTACTACATATAGCAGTTGGAAAAACCATCGAAATTGATACATTATCACTAATATTAGATTTATTATGGATGATTGTAATACCTTCTTTATTAGGGATATCTTTAAATCAACTAACAAAAGGTAATATCCAGGAGACACTTGGCAACAAACTTGCTCCATTCTCGAAGCTGTGTATATTTGGGGTTATTATGATTAACAGTAGCGCCATCGCGCCTTACGTGAAACATATTACGTGGGAACTAGCGGGTGTTATTATTGTTGTATTTTTCATTGCTGTATCTGGCTATGTAATTGCTTTAGTTATTGGGCATTTCCTATTGAAGGATATAAGTATTATAAAAGCTTTTGTTTTTATCGGAGGAATGAGAAATACAGCAATTGGCGTCATCGTGGCGACTACTTATTTCCCTGCAAAAGTAGCTATGCCAGTTGTATTCGGCATGCTATTTCAACAAGTATTAGCTTCATTGTTTAATAAAGTCTTAGAAAAATACGAACAAAAGTATAATCAAAATTATGAAACAACATCAATATAATTTAATATAAATGAAATTGAAAGTTGAAATCAAAAATGAATTTAAAAAGGGGAGGAGTGGTTTTATGCACTTTGATATGAAAGAAGCGATAGAGGTGCTAGAACGTACACCACAAACGTTGGAGTATTTTTTATCTGGTCTATCGGAAGGATGGCTACGCTGTAATGAAGGAGAAGATACTTGGAAGGCTATTGAAGTGATTGAACACCTCATCGAGGGAGAGAAAAATAATTGGATCCCAAGGTTAGATTTTATTCTTCAGGAAGGTGGCAATAGACCATTCCCACCATTTGATCGATATTCCCACTTGCAAGATAGGTCTCAAATGTCGATTGACCAAAAGTTGCAGGAATTTAAAACAATAAGAATGAAAAATATCAATAAACTAAAGTCTCTAATTGAACCTGACTTGCATCTCGAGTTGGAGGGTTCGCACCCTTAATTTGGACCAGTTAAAATAAGAGAGTTGCTTTCGACTTGGGTTGTTCATGATCTAACACACATTGCCCAAATTGTAAGAGTAATGGCTGAGAGATACAGAGCGGATGTGGGTCCTTGGAAAGAATATTTAGGAATTTTGAAAAAGCATGGGAATAGACAATAGGCGTTATTAGTAAATGGGAGATATTAAATAAAAACTATCAAGAGTACTATAAAACGAAATATGAGTGGTTACAAAATCTATTATTATATTCAATTAAAATGGCAACCTAACTTCAAAAATCCACAATAATGAACTTTTCTATAGGGCACATTAAGAATTCAACTAAAGGCGCTTTCCATAAGGAAAGGGCTTTTGATTTAAGGGGCAATTTGAATAGTATAAAAGAGTAAACAGGTGGTCTGTATTACTCTTTTTTTATTGTGGAGGAAAGTTAAACAATATTTATTTTTAATGTGTTTCTGGTTGTAAAGAATTACCCTTTAACTAAAGGGAGAGTCATGTTGTAAAGGGATTCAAAAATATTTAGAGAATCTACATCTATTCTTTGATATTTTTGTACGATTGTACTAAAATAAAACTATGAGTATAAAAAATAAACCAACTAACCAAAAAGAATTGTCATTTATCGAAAAAGCGCGCAGATCTCAAATTGTTGAATATGCAATAGAAACCATCGCAGAACTTGGCTATTCTCAAGCCTCTTTAGGACAAATTGCAAAACGTGCAAAAGTTAGTAAGGGGGTTATATCATATCATTTTGCAAATAAAGAGGAATTATTGGAGCAAATAGCTATTGAATACTATTTGGCTTGGCAAGCCTATACTACTCCCCTAATAGAAGCTCAAAAATCGCCTAAAGAAATGCTTCGGGTTTATATTGAATCCAATCTTAAATTCGTTTATAAAAATCAAAAACATGTTTTCGCTGTGATAGAATTGGGTTCCAATTTGAGAACTGCTGACGGGAAACTACGATTTGCAAAAGAGCATGATGAAACAGTTTTACTACCAATTGAAAATATCCTCACACTCGGAATGCAAGAAGGAATTTTCCGAGAATTTACCAAACAATCAGCAAGGGTTATGGCATTAACAATAAGAAATGCTATTGATGGATTTACCATTGAATTAATGAGAAATTCCCAGTTTGATGTTCAGGAATATTCTAACGAGCTTGTTACTATCTTCGAGAGGGCAACTAAAAAGTAATGTATCAGTAGGGGGAGAACTATGTTTTACTATGAGATAGTTTGTAGTAGTTGTAGACAAAAATTCAGACTGTGCGAGGGTTCATTAAAATATAAACTATTCAAGGAAAGAACGAATAAGATTTTTCGTTGCGAAGCGTGTGACTCTAAAATACGAATGGATGCAATAAAAAATTTCTTATCATACTTCAACTAATCATGTGTTAACAAGTAGAGGGTGAACATGTTAGTTGTCGGAATCTAATCCCACGAGGGCTTACGTTCTAACCCGGCGACTATCAATCTATAAATTGAGTAAAAAATAGTCAACCAGATTTCTCTGGCTGACCTTATAATACGAACGAGGGCTTTAGCAATATTCCAGAAAAGGGTGCATTTCCAGAGGATGGAACTGCGTTTTTTTTTTACAGAAAGAGGAAGGTTAGTTGGATAACTACTTGAGGAATTTTGAATAATTATTACTTTGCAACCTGGTAATATGTGTAAACGTCCATTCTAGAAAGGAGCTGAGATGCTGAAATGATGCAAAAGATTAACATTTGGGCGTTTATCTTTTCAATAATCTGTATTTTTTTGTTTATATTAGATAATTCTTGGGGACCGATAGCTTCTGCCGTTTAGGGGATACATTCTTTAAATGTACTGTTATATATTACATTAATAATTTTCTTTTTAGGGTTAATAGGTTTTGCAGGTGTTGAGGATTGGAAAGGGTTGGCTAGGAGTATAGCTACTGTAATACTTACTTTAGTATTATCAACGTTTTTTGTCTATCGTTATTTTCTTTGGAATGTTATTTAGCTAAAATTTTGTCTAATTAAATAACGATCTTCCACAATTAGGCGCATTTTAAACGAAGGCATTTATTTGAGAAAGTTAATTATCGTCCCAATTGCTTAATAATGAAGGTTTTACTTTATTTGTATCAGTTACCTTTTCTGAAAAAGCAAATACTAACGCAGTAAATGTTTTAAAAACCCACTAGAAGAATGGTATAAATACATAAAATTATTCTGGAACAACTGCTGAAAATATTATTATTTAAATCCTTATGTGTTATTCTTACCCGTTTCTATAAAGTTATTGTACAAGGAGTGATTAAATTAAGTGGAAGATAAAATAGTTGTTAATAAGATAACAAAACTTTTGGCCACTGTAATGATCGTACTCGGGATTTTGATAACCTTAACTCCATTATGTTTATTTGGTTACTACAACTACAATGTATATACTTTAAAAAAAGAAACGTATGGTTATTTATCTAATAGGGGTTATGAAGAGAATGAAATAAAGAAAATTGAAGTTGTTAATGTAAAGGGACCTCTATTATCATCGATGGTAGAATTTGTTGATGAACCCAATGTGGTTTATTGGTACGACAAAAAAGATGGAGAAATTGTACAAATTGGTATTTATGAATCAAATGATGATTATGAAACAAAGTTCAAGCATGTTGAATAATAATCCTTATTTAAGCTAACGGGAGGGTTAAATAAATAACTATTCATTTTAGAAACGTGTCTTTTTATAAAAAGGGGGAAGGTTTCATGCTTTTAGGTTTGATGCATGGTATAGCGATACTTTATTACTGGACTTGGTTTATTTGGCCCTTCATCTTTATTTTTTCACTGGTTTATGCGATTACGTCTTTAGTAAAGGATGAAAATGCGTCAATGCAACCTATTTTAGTAGCTTCTATCTCATTGTTAATTATTTTGGCTGGAATTACTGCACCTTCGATGTCACTCTAGTCCTAGATGTGCTTTTTTAATAAGATAACAGTTTAAAATAACCTCGACAGGGCGTGATTCTCCAGCAAGAATTATGCCTTTATTTTATGCGATTCATCTCATCTCCCAATTCTTAAAGAATTTCTAAGTTAGGTATAGATAATAAAATTACATTATTAAAGTATCAATAGTTCGATTCTAATATGAGTTTCTTCTTATTATAACTTTTCCTAGTAAAAAAGAGGCAAATAGAAAAAACCGTCCAATTTTCTGAACGGAGTGATTTTAATTACGTTGCTACATGATTAATTTAAATTGCTGTTTTAACACCAAAACCTACTAAAATTAAGCCAGTTGATTTTTGAAATACTTTCTGGAATTTGGAGTTATTCAACCATTTTTTTGCGTAATCAATTACATAAACAAGAGTTAGAAACCACAATACAGCAAATACAGTAAGGATTGATGCTAACATAATTAATTGCTGATTCACATTTTCGTTTAAATCGATAAATTGTGGCATGACAGTTATATAAACCAAAACAGTCTTTGGATTAAGAACATTACTAAGTAAGGCTTGTATAAAGGATTCTTTATTATGCTTATTTGAAGAATTGGTAGGTGTATTGGCTTGTGCTTGAATCACTTCTAAAGAAAGCACACTTTTAGCAAAGAAACTTTTTATACCTAAATAAATTAAATAAGCAGCTCCCAAATATTTTATTGTACTAAATAGAATTACAGAATTTGCAATAACAACAGATAATCCAAGAATCGCAATAAGAGTCCAAAATGAAAGTCCACTTGCCATTCCGAGAACTGTATAAAATCCTGCTTTGGGACCATAGCTTAGTGTATTTTTCACTAGAAGCATTGTATCTGCTCCTGGTATAACAACCATCATTGCAGCAATTAAAATATAAGATAATAATCCATCCATATTATTCGTTCCTTTCCTTTGCCGATAGTGGTTACTAAAGTAACTACTTATTAAAGTATATAGAATCATTTGGAAATTTACAACAAATTTTGTTAAAATACTAGTTACTAAGATAGCAACTAGTATTGAGATGGAGGGTTTATGAAAGAAAATATTTTAGAAATACTGAAAAATTTACATTTTACTGAATATGAAGCGAAAGCATATCTTGCTTTGTTGAAAGAATCTCCTTTAAGCGGCTATGCAGTAGCGAAAAACTCTGGTGTACCACGATCAAGAATTTATGAAGTTCTGGATAATCTAGTAATACGAGGGGATATTCTCGTTAGTCCTGGAAACACCCCACAATATACAGCCGTTCCTTCAAAGGAGTTAATTAAAAGTCGCCGTAAGAAAGCAGAAGAAAACTTCGAACTGGCAGAAAAATCTTTAGAGAAGTTTGAAGGTTCTAGCAATGACCGTGAAAATATTTGGAATATCACGGGACAAACTGAAATACTAGAAAAAGTAAAAGCTTGTATTTTTACTGCAAAAAAAAGAATTCTATTAGAGATCTGGAAAGATGAATATGAAGAGTTAAAGTCTGAACTTAAACAAGCAGCAGATAGAGGAGTAAATGTAACCATTATTGCTTATGGAGAAATTGTCTCTGATTTTGCTAATGTCTATCATCATTATATGGGAAACAAAATAACAGAAGAGTATGGGGGAAGATGGATTGTTATTAGTGGAGATGATTCAGAGGTAGTAGCAGGCATCGTCTCGTTAGGTAATGATAGCCGTGCAGCGTGGACAATGCATGTAGGGTTAGTAATGCCAATAACAGAAGTCATGATTCACGATTTGTATCTTATAGAAATAATGGAAAAACATAAGGAACTTTTAGAGGGTAGTTTTGGAAAAAATCTCGTAAATTTGCGACGTAAATTTTCTATCCATCCAGATTTTAAAAAACATTACGTGGACTAACTATCTATTATTGTAGAATTGTTTATTAATGTAAGGAACTATGCAATAAAAGAATATACTGTTTTTGTGCAAAATCAGTCTTTCGTTAAAAATCAATCGGTTGAAAACAAATTATATGAGATATTGAAATCTTTAAATGATTATTTTTATGAAAATGAGTTAGGAAACTTCATAAATAGATATTTTATTTTACCTCCTGAACAATTTAAAGAGCAATTAGTTCAACTTTGTGTAGAAAGTGATAAAGAAATAGAGAAAGTACTATTGAAAATTTTAAGTCCTGAGGCGGATAAATTTATATCAATAGACTTAATCGTAGCATCTTTTTTCTGTCACCTAGATGGAATGTTCCTCTATATGGCTAATTACTCTAGAGAGCATTACGAAAAAAGACTAGAAGAAATCTGGCAAGTATTCTGGCGAGGGATACAAAAGTAATTTTGAATTTATGTCAGCGGAAAAGTAAAGATACAAGATAAAATACATGAGGCCATTGAGATTGTGAGTACATCTGAAAGAAGAACAAGTATGTCCATTTTACTATATATACAGTAGTGGATAGGGGGTGACGAGATGAATATTAGATTATACAAAAAAACAGAAGTTAATAAATTAGTAGAAATATGGTACGAAGGTTCTTTAATAGCTCACGACTTTATTAGTAAAGATTATTGGAAATCAAAGAAAATTGAAATGAAAGAAATGTATCTTCCGATGTCCGAAACTTATGTTATAAGCAATGACAACGATGTTGTGGGCTTCGTATCAATGGTAGATAATTATTTGGCTGCATTATTTATTGATGTTAAGCATCAAGGTGAAGGAAACGGAAAGAGATTGTTGAATTTTATAAAAAAAACGAAGGGAAAAATACAATTAAAGGTGTATAAGAAAAATAACAAAGCCGTTAACTTTTATTTGGGAAATGGTTTTGTAATAAAAGAAGAATCTATAGATGACCAGACCGCAGAAAAAGAGCTTTTAATGGAATGGGAAAATGGATCTAGACAGTGACAATTGGGCGTGTGAGAGATAATAAATTGATATAAAAATAGTTTTATTATTATTCCTCTTACTTCGTTCACAAGATCTAAAAAACAATAAAAATAATAATTGAAATTAAAATAAAAAACACCGAAACCCTGTACTAACTGTTTATTGCAAAATAAAAGTGCAGACTAGTGCAAAGAATTTGTACAG
>NZ_JPVQ01000064.1 GCF_000772965.1 Ureibacillus massiliensis 4400831 = CIP 108448 = CCUG 49529
ACATCAATTACAACAATTATTCGTAGGTTTGATTCTGTTTTAAATGATAAATTGGCTAGTGGTGTTGAATTACCTAAGCATATCGCTATTGATGAATATAAGGGCGATACAGATGCAGGAACATATCAGCTCATTATTGCGAATGCAGAAACACACGAACCGCTTGATATCTTACCCAACCGTCGTAAAAATACAATTAAAGATTACTTAAGAAAATTTGGTTCCTCAGTTAATGTCGTAGTGATGGATATGAATCCTCATTTTAAAGAAGCTGTTAAAAAGGCATTAAGTCGACCTGTAATCGTGGCCGATCGATTTCACTATAGTCGTTATATTTACTGGGCATTAGACGAGGTTCGTAGAATCGTTCAGAAAGAATGGCATGCTTATGATCGCAAACAGTGTAAAAGGATGCGGCATGTATTGTATAAGAGAAAAGAGAAATTAAAGGAAAAGGATCGCTGGTACTTAAATCGTTATCTCGGAATGTCAGATGTTTTAAAACAAGCATACATACTTAAAGAAGCTTATTGTAAATGGTTAGACTGGGCGAAAATAACGAATGACATAAAAGAAATAAAAGTAAAATTATTTGAATTCTACAAGCAGGTTGAAGAATCAAATATTCCTGCGTTTATTAAGGCAATTCAAACCTTTAAAAATTGGCAGGTAGAGATATTAAATAGTTTCAGTTACGGTTACTCTAACGGCTTTTTAGAAGGGATAAATAATAAATCGAAAGTTATTAAACGAAATGCCTACGGCTTTAAGAAATTTGAGCATTATAAAGGTAAAATATTATTAAGCAATCAATATAAAGAAATCGGTATTCATTTAGGATGAAAAAGGTGATGTGAAGATAACATCACCCCAACATTTGAAATTGAACCAAAAAAAGGAAAAAATTTAATGAGATATTTAAAAAAAATAATAGTTTCCTAGAACGATATTTCTTTAGATTTTCGGTATAATGGACTTCGTGAGGAAGTGACGAAGATGATTCAATCAAATAAAAATTGGGTTGTACAAAAGCTTGATGACCAAGTGATTAAGCAATTACAACAAGAGCTAGGAATTTCTTCTATCTCAGCAAAAATACTTGCAGCTAGAGGATATGTTAATTCAGAGGAAGCTCATGCATTATTAAACATAGATGAAAGTCAATTACATAATCCGTATTTATTAAATGGAATGGAAGAAGCCGTTCAACTGATTAAACATGCAATAGACCATGAAGAAAAAATACTAATATATGGAGACTACGATGCAGATGGTATTTCAAGTACAACAGTAATGCTACGCACATTATATGATCTAGGTGCAAATGTTGACTTTATGATACCGAATCGGTTTACTCATGGTTATGGTCCACATGAGGAACTTTTTCGAAAAGCATATGAAACTGGGGTCAAATTAATTATAACTGTTGATAATGGAATCAGTGGGATAGAACCCGTCCGTGTTGCAAAAGAACTTGGAATGAAAGTTATTGTAACGGACCACCATGAGGCAGGGGATGTTTTACCTCCTGCAGATGTTATTATTCATCCTAGAGTACCAGAAGGACATTATCCATTTGGAGAATTAGCTGGAGTGGGTGTTGCATTTAAATTGGCCCATGCTCTATATGGTGATGTGCCTACACATCTTTTTGAATTTGTATCAATTGGAACAGTCGCCGATTTAGTACCTTTAGTTGGAGAAAATCGATTTTTAGTACAGCAAGGTATTAAATATATGAGTAGATCTAAAAATCCTTGGGTACGAGCATTATGCGAAGTTGCGGGAGTTGAGCAACGTGAAATCGATGAAGATACAATAGGTTTCTATTTTGGCCCAAGATTAAATGCGATTGGGCGCCTAGGAGATGCCTCACCTGGTGTGCAATTTTTAATGAGTGAGGATTCAGTTAATGCCATTGAAGGAGCAAATCAATTAAATAAGAAAAATTCAGAGCGTAAAGCCATTGTCAATACAATAACTGAAGAAGCGATTGCCATGATTGAAAATGACGAGAAGATTGCCAATTCTTTAGTTTTAGTTATTGCTAAAGAAGGTTGGAATCCAGGTGTTATTGGTATTGTAGCATCACGTTTAGTTGAAAAATATTACAGACCAACGATTGTTTTATCATTAGATTATGAAAAAGGAACGGCAAAAGGGTCAGCGCGTAGTATTGAAGGATTCCATATGTATAATGAGCTTGCAAAAAATAGAGATATTTTACCTCATTTTGGTGGGCATCCTATGGCAGCAGGTATGACCTTTTCATTAGACCATGTGGATGAATTACGTCAGAGGCTGCATTCCCAAGCTTTTGACTGTTTAACAGATGAATTATTAACACCTAAATTAAAAATAGATGTGCCACTAGATTTAGGGGAAATTACGGTCGAGGCAATAGAAGAGATTAAAAAACTCGGACCATTTGGGACAGGATTTACGAAACCAATATATGCAATTGAAAAAGTAAGGGTCCGTTCCATGAAAATAATTGGTGCAGCAAAGAATCATATTAAGATGGAACTAGAAGATGATTTTGGAGTTATTGATGCAATTGGCTTTGATAAAGGACATCTTCACGATGAAATTTCATATGGTGTTAATTTATCTTTTGTAGGGGATTTACAAATAAATGAGTGGCAAGGAAAGAAAAAACCCCAACTAATGATTTCTGATGTACAAACAAATGAATGGCAACTCTTCGATTATAGAGGTAAAGGGAATTCTACACGATGGCTTCAACATGTTCCAAAAGAGGAGTCCATATTTATTGCCTTTAAAGAGGATACAGTTCAGTATTTTCAATCAATGATTTCAGAACCTATTTACTTGTTCAATAAAGAAGAAGTTATGCCAAGTGAGAAAGCCTACATGGTATTTTTAGATTTACCATTATCAATCATAGATATTGAACAAGTAGTTAGTAGATATAAGCCGAAAAGAATTTATGCAATATTTTATACGGAAAATCCACAATTTTTCAATGGAATGCCGACAAGAGAGCATTTTGGATGGTATTATACATTTTTAAAGAAAAGACCATCCTTTAATTTAAATGCGTCTATTGAACAATTGTCTAAACAAATTGGGTTGAATATTGAAGTGATAAAATTTATGACAACCGTGTTTTTAGAGCTTGGTTTTGTTACAATAAGTAATGGTTTGACGAATGTGGTAGAGGAAGCTCCTAAACGATCCTTAGAGGAAGCACCTACATATAAATTACGTATGCAACAGTTAGAAATAGAGCAAAAGTTTTTATATGCAAATTATCAGGAGTTAAAACAATGGTTTGATGCAATATTAATGGAATATGATTATTCCTATTAGGAGGATTTAATAATGGATTTAAAACAATATGTTACAACAGTGGAAAACTGGCCAAAAGAAGGAATAAGCTTTAAAGACATTACAACCATTATGGATAATGGTCCAGCTTTTAAATATGCAGCAGATCAAATCGTAGAATTTGCTAAAGAAGTGGGAGCAGATGTTATCGTTGGACCAGAAGCGCGCGGATTTATCATTGGTTGCCCTGTTGCTTATGCACTTGAAATTGGTTTTGCACCAGTTCGTAAAGAAGGAAAACTACCAAGAGATGTTGTTCGTGTAGAGTATGGTCTCGAATATGGAGTAGATGTTCTAACAATGCACAAAGATGCGATTAAACCGGGACAAAAGGCTTTAATCGTTGATGATCTACTAGCTACTGGTGGTACAGTTGAAGCAACGATCAAGTTAATTGAAAAATTAGGTGGTACGGTTGCAGGATGTGCCTTTATTATTGAGCTGTCTGAATTAAACGGACGTGGAAAAATTGGTAACTACCCAATTAAAACATTGATTTCTTACTAAACTTAAAATACCTCTTTCATTTATTTAAAAAGATGAAAGAGGTATTTTTACATAGTGCTAGTGGCATGATAAAATTGCCTAAATAGATGCATTGTTCAAAAAAAAGACAAAAATTCATGTTTTATTCATGGATTCAACTACATGTCTTTACATACTATATATAATTTTTATACAATAAAATTTATATATCTATTATGAAAATATATTAGCAAGGTGGACAACTAATGGCGAAAGAGCAAATTTTGACGCCCGAAGATGTATTCGCGAAAGTCAAAACATATATGAATGAAGAACATGTGAATTTCGTTAAAAAGGCGTACGAAGTTGCTAATGAAGCGCATAAAGAGCAGCTTCGTAGTTCAGGGGAACCTTATATAATTCATCCAATACAAGTAGCAGGAATCTTAGCAGACCTTCAAATGGATCCTGAAACAGTTTCTGCTGGATTTCTTCATGATGTTGTTGAGGACACATCTGTTACACGTGAAGATCTCGTAAATGAGTTTAATGAAGAAGTAGCAGTGTTAGTCGATGGTGTTACAAAGCTAGGTAAGATTAAATATTTATCTAAAAAAGAACAGCAAGCAGAAAATCATCGAAAAATGTTTGTTGCTATGGCACAAGATATACGTGTTATTTTAATTAAACTAGCAGATCGTCTACATAATATGCGAACATTGAAACACTTATCTTCTGAGAAACAACGAAGAATTTCAAATGAGACTTTAGAAATATTTGCACCACTTGCTCATCGCCTAGGAATTTCAAAAGTCAAATGGGAATTAGAAGATACAGCATTACGTTATTTAAATCCTCAGCAATATTATCGCATCGTTAGCCTCATGAAGAGAAAACGAGTTGAAAGAGAAGCCTATTTAGAAAATGTAATGTCAGAAATTAAAAGTCAACTTCAAGAAGTAGAAATTGATGTAGAAATATATGGTCGTCCAAAACATATTTATAGCATTTACCGTAAAATGGTTCTGCAAAATAAACAATTTAATGAGATATACGACTTATTAGCCGTACGAATTATAGTAAATAGTATAAAAGATTGCTATGCAGTATTAGGAATAGTTCATACTCTTTGGAAACCGATGCCAGGTCGCTTTAAAGATTATATTGCAATGCCAAAGCAAAACCTTTACCAATCCCTCCATACTACAGTTATCGGTCCTTACGGGGATCCATTAGAAGTTCAAATCCGTACTCGAGAAATGCACCAAATCGCTGAATACGGGATTGCTGCACACTGGGCATATAAAGAAGGAAAGAACGTTAATAACAACAAAGAAAGCATTGACCAAAAGCTTACATGGTTCCGAGAAATATTAGAATTCCAAAATGAATCTTCAAATGCGGAAGAATTTATGGAATCTTTAAAATTTGATCTATTCTCTGATATGGTTTATGTTTTCACCCCTAAAGGAGAAGTAATAGAACTACCATCTGGTTCAGTGCCTATTGATTTTGCCTATCGAGTCCATTCAGAAGTAGGTAATCGAACAATTGGTGCGAAAGTAAACGGCAAAATGGTTCCGTTAGATACACCATTGAAAACAGGCGATATTATTGAAATTTTAACGTCCAAACAATCCTTTGGTCCAAGTAGAGACTGGCTAAAAATTGCCCAAAGCTCTCAAGCTAAGCATAAAATTAAACAATTTTTCAAAAAGCATTTACGAGAAGAAAATGTGTTGAAGGGTAAAGAGCTTGTTGAAAAAGAAATTAAGGCACAAGACTTTGATGTAAAAGAAGTTCTTTCATCTGAAAATATAAAACGCGTCCTTGATAAACTAAACTTTACAAATGAAGAGGACCTATATGCAGCAGTTGGTGTTGGTGGTATAACAGCTCAGCAGCTTGTTAATCGACTTGCAGAAAAGAAACGAAGAGAACGTGAGCAAGAAGAGGCTCTTGAAAAAATTGTTAAGGAAATGCAAAATCCGACGACAAAAAAACGTACAGAATCAGGTGTTGTCGTTAAAGGAATCGATAATCTACTAATTCGCTTATCCCGCTGTTGTACACCTGTACCTGGTGATGAAATTGTTGGTTTTATTACAAAAGGAAGAGGGGTTTCAGTTCATAGAGCAGATTGCCCGAACATTAAAGATGGTGACAACGAACGACTGATTGAAGTTGAGTGGGAGCATAGTGAAAATCATTTAAGAAAAGAATATCCAGTTGATATTGAAGTTTCTGCATTTGATCGACCGGGTATATTAAATGATGTAATGCATGCAGTTACGGAAACAAAAGTAAATATTTTAGCTGTGACTGGAAAGGCAGATTACAATAAAATTGCAACGTTACATTTAACAATCTCAATTTCCAATATTACGGCATTGCATAAAGTGGTAGAACGGATTAAACAATTACCGGACATTTATTCTGTCCAACGTGTTATAAATTAACTTTACGTTAGAAGGGTTAAAGATGAGAGTAGTAATACAAAGAAGTAAACAAGCTTCCGTCACTGTAAATGGTGAAGTTACGGGCGCTATTGAAAATGGATATGTTCTATTAGTCGGTCTTACCCATTCCGACACTATTGAAGATGTAAAGTATGTAGCAAAAAAGGTATCAGAAATTCGACTTTGGGAAGATGAAGAAGGTAAGATGAATCATTCTATTTTAGAACATGGGGGAGACATTTTATCAGTTTCTCAATTCACCCTTTATGCAGAAACAAGAAAAGGTAGAAGACCGAGTTTTATTGATGCTGCAAGACCAGAAAGTGCTTTACCACTATGGGAAGCCTTTAATGAGGAATTAAGAGCGCTCGGTTTAAAGGTTGAAACGGGTATTTTTGGAGCAATGATGGATGTGTCACTTATTAATGACGGTCCAGTAACAATTATTGTTGAATCGAAATGATAAAAAATAAAAATGCGTGCAAATGGTTATGGCCTATTGCACGCATTTTTCTATTCGATTTGAGCATCAAAATAATTTAAAATTCCATTATAAATTCCAAGTGTAGCCTGTTCACGATAAAAATCTGTTGTAATAATGCGTTCTTCTGTAGGATTACTCAAATATCCAAGTTCTATCAATATCGCATTTTGATAATTTTCTCTCAACACTAAATAATTACCTAATTGAGCCCCTCTATTTCTCAATGCCACTTTGCTTGCTAACCCTTCATTTACATATTGTGCAAGCTCTTGTTGATATGAGTGGTAATAATAAGTGGTAAATCCAGAAATAGAAGTATCCTCCGTGGCATCATAGTGAAGGCTAATAAACGCATCAGCGTTATTCATATGTGCAAAGGAAACCCGTTTCCGTAAATCAATATATTCATCAAATTCTCGAGTTAAATAAACTGTTGCTCCTGCATCTTGTAGTTTCGATTTTAGTAATTCTGCTGTAATCAGTGTCACTTCTTTTTCGATAGTCCCTCGATACCCAGCAGTTCCTTGGTCATTTCCACCATGCCCTGGATCAAGGACGATAGTTAATCCGTCAAGGGTTCCTTTTTTGCGATTTGCTTTAGGTTCATCTTCGTCGGTAGGACTGTCTTGTTTCGAATTCGTTGAAACGACCCAATTAGCAACATATGCATTTTGTTCGGAATTAATAGCGATTTCATACCATTCACCTTCATTTGAGACAATATTAAAAGAATCACCTGCATTGGCTCGAGTAACGACTGAAGAAGTAGTAGAAGGGGATTCTCTTAGATTTGTGCCGTTATAGATAATGGTAACAGTATCGTTTGAAACTTCAGATTTGGAATTTGATTGGAACGTTCCGTAAAATTGATAAACCCAACCTTCATTTTCCTCATCTAATTGTATTTTCACCCAATTATTTTTTACTTCCAAAACAGTAAATTCATCATCCTTGTTTGCAATACCGTTAATATTGGATGATAGATTTGGTTGGTCTCGAACATTTATTTCATCAATTGTAATTGTAAAATGTCTTAACGGATCATCTGTCTTCTCTTGAGTTGTATTCTGATTGATTTCTTCACTTTCTTTTTCGTTTATAGCAACATAGTCGGTAGACACCCAACCGTTCACTTCATTATGATTCGTAACCTTTGCCCAATTTTTTTCTATCTTTTCAATATATACTTCATCGCCTGTAAAAAGCTGTTTAACTACAGGGGCAGAGGTTGAAGGCTGCGAACGTACATTCAAACCATTAACTTGAGATATTGCTACTTTAATCTTTGAAGTATCCGATTGTTTGTTATTGGTTGTTGTTTGCCATGAAGGAACCCAACCTTTATTTTTTTCGGCCGCAACATAAATCCATTCGCCTTGCTCTTCAACTACTGTAAGAGCTTGTCCTTCTTTGATTTGATCAATGGCAGGATAGGACAATCCTGGTCCTTCACGTAACGATAGATTCTTACTAGAAACAACAAGATCATCGCTTGCATCGACAGTCATCTCAGATTGATTACCCTGAGTAAATACAAGGATCATTAATACGATGAATAGTAACGAAATATATAAATAGATTTTTTTCAAAATAAACCTCCTTTCATCAGTGGGGGCTTTACATGGAAATGAAGAAATAAATTTCAAATTATTATTTCTTCTATTGTAAAAGGAAATAAATGATAAAATCTATAGTTATTTTGTTGGATTGATATATTTTAAGATTATATTAAGGGAAAAACTATGTTTGTGTTAGTTAAAGAAAATGGTTGACAATTAATAAGTCCTAAACGTAAGATAAGAAGTAATGTGAATAAAAGAATCTTTGCCAATGACCAAGAAAGTAGCATTGACCTATTCTGACAAGAGAGGGAAAGACCTAGGCTGAAATCTTTCCTACAGTAAGTTTATGTGAACAACACTTGAGAGGCTTTCCTTCGAACTACATATGTAAAAGTAGGGGGAAACGGAATCGGCCGTTATCCGAGAATTGAGAGGGTGTACATAATTTAAACGAAAAGTACATCAACTAGGGTGGAACCGCGGAAGTCAACAGCTTTCGTCCCTTGCATTTTGCAATGGACGGAAGCTTTTTATTTTGCCTTCAGTTCATTTAAATATGAAGCGCGAATGTTGTACTAGTCTAATGTTTATTAAGGGCTAAGATAACCTCATTATGAAAGGAGCAAAATTCAATGTCATTTAAAGTACCTCGAGGAACACAAGATATATTGCCTGAACAAACACCAAAATGGCAAAAGGTTGAGTCAGTGCTACGTGAATTATCTCGTGTTTATCGTTATAAAGAAATTCGTACTCCAATGTTCGAACAAACAGAACTTTTCCAACGCAGTGTTGGTGATACAACGGATATCGTCCAAAAGGAAATGTACACATTTGAAGACCGAGGTGGTCGTTCATTGACACTTCGACCTGAAGGAACTGCTTCAACAGTTCGAGCCTATGTTGAACATAAAATGTTTGGTGTACCAGATCAACCGATGAAACTTTCTTATATTGGGCCAATGTTCCGATATGAACGTCAACAAGCTGGACGCTATCGCCAATTTGTACAGTTTGGTGTAGAAGCGATTGGAAGTAGTGATCCTGCAATAGATGCAGAAGTTATTGCTTTGGCAATGGATGTTTATCAATCAGTAGGTCTTAAAGATATTAAATTACATCTTAACTCATTAGGAGATAAAGAGACACGTGATGCGCACCGTACAGCACTTATAAATCACTTTAAACCTTCAATCAGTGAGTTTTGTAACGATTGCCAAAATCGTTTAGAAAAAAATCCATTACGAATTTTGGATTGTAAAGTGGATCATGAGCATCCTTTAATGGGTACTGCACCAAAATTAACGGATTATTTAAATGAATCTTCTGCAAGATATTTTGAAAAAGTGAAAGAATATTTAGAGATACTTGGTATTGATTATGAAGTTGACCCAAATCTAGTACGTGGGCTTGATTATTACAATCATACAGCCTTTGAAATTATGAGCACTGCTAGCGGCTTTGGTGCAATCACAACACTTTGTGGTGGAGGACGCTACAACGGGTTAGTAAGTGAAATGGGCGGTCCCGATTTACCAGGAATCGGCTTTGCCTTATCCATTGAAAGACTTCTTCTAGCTTTAGAAGCTGAAGGAATTGAACTAGATGTAGAGGATTCACTAGATATCTATGTTGTGGCAATGGGCGAAGAAGCGAAGAAAAAATCAGTTGAATTATTAAGTTCATTCCGAGCAAAAGGGATTTCAGCTGAAATGGATTATATTGATCGTAAAATGAAAGCGCAAATGAAGTCAGCTGACCGTCTTGGTGCGAAATATGTAATAGTAATTGGAGAAACAGAGCTTGAAGAAGCAAGTGTAAATATTAAAGAAATGCAATCAGGAAATGAAGAAAAAGTTGAACTTAGTGAATTAGTGAACTACTTACTAGAACATAAATAGGAATACAATGGAGGAAATAATCATGGCTCAAAGAACACATGCTTGCGGAGAATTGACAGAACAACACCAAGGACAGAAAGTTGTATTAAAAGGATGGGTACAACGACGTCGCGACTTGGGTGGTTTAATTTTCGTTGATGTGCGCGATCGTACAGGAATTGTTCAAGTTGTCTTTGGTGATCAAGCACCAGAAGCACTTACAATTGCGGATAAAATTCGTAGCGAATACGTAGTTGAAATAGAAGGGGAAGTTATTTTACGTGATGAAAGTCAAGTAAACCCGAATATTAAAACAGGTAAAATAGAAGTAGTTGCTTCAAACATTATTATTATTAACGAAGCAAAAACACCTCCGTTTGCAATCGAGGACAAAGTTGAAATTAATGAAGAAGCTCGTTTGAAATATCGTTACTTAGACTTACGTCGTCCAGTTATGTATAACACGTTTAAATTACGTTCTGACATTACTCGATCAATTCGTAATTTCTTACAAAATGAATCATTCTTAGAAGTGGAAACACCAATTTTAACAAAATCAACGCCAGAAGGTGCGCGAGATTATTTAGTGCCATCCCGCGTACATGAAGGTGAATTTTATGCATTACCACAATCACCGCAATTGTTTAAACAATTATTAATGGTTTCTGGTTTTGAAAAGTATTTCCAAATTGCTCGTTGCTTCCGTGACGAAGATTTACGTGCTGACCGTCAACCAGAATTTACACAAGTGGATATCGAAACTTCATTTATGTCAATGGATGAGATTATCGAAATGAATGAACGATTACTTCAAACGGTAATGAAAGAAGTTATGGATATTGAAATCCAGTTACCATTACAACGTATGCCTTATAAAGAAGCAATGGATCGCTACGGTTCTGATAAACCAGATGTACGTTTCGGTTTAGAATTAATCCAGCTTTCTGAAATCGTTAAAGATTCATCATTTAAAGTTTTTGCACAAGCAGTTGAAAATGGTGGAGAAGTAAAAGCGATAAACGTAAAAGGAAACGCAGACAACTATACTCGTAAAGATATCGATGCATTAACTGAATTTGTATCAATTTACGGTGCAAAAGGTTTAGCCTGGATTAAAGTAACTGAAGAAGGCTTCACAGGGCCGATTGCTAAATTCTTCGAAGGTGAAATTGTAGAGGAAATCACAAGTGCGACAAATGCTGAATCAGGTGACTTATTATTATTCGTTGCAGATAAATCACCAGTCGTAGCTGCATCTCTTGGTGCATTACGTATGAAATTAGGTAAAGAGTTAGGCTTAATTGATGAATCTCAATTTGCTTTCCTTTGGGTTACTGATTGGCCTTTACTTGAGTATGATGAAGAAGCAGGACGATATACTGCTGCTCACCATCCATTTACTCGTCCATTTGATGAAGACATCGAAAAAATGGATACAGATCCAGCGGCAGTACGTGCGCAAGCATATGATATCGTCTTAAATGGTTATGAGCTTGGTGGAGGTTCACTACGTATTTTCGAACGCGACCTTCAAGAAAAAATGTTTAAATTACTTGGATTCACTAAAGAAGAGGCTCAAGAACAATTTGGATTCTTACTTGAAGCATTTGAATATGGAGTTCCGCCACATGGAGGTTTAGCATTTGGTCTTGACCGTTTTGTAATGCTTCTTGCAGGGCGTACGAACTTACGAGATACAATTGCATTCCCTAAAACAGCAACTGCAAGCTGTTTACTAACAGATGCACCAAGTGAAGTTTCACCAGCGCAATTAAAAGAATTGCACTTAAAAATCAATAATTAATATGATGGGCGGCTCTTTTTGAGGCGCCCTTTCATTATTTAAAGTCAGAAAAGTAAATAAAACCAAAAAAATATAATATTTTTTTGTAAATGTAATTTGAAAATTCTGATTATTTGTGATAATATAAATAACAACACGAATCCTGAAATGTTTACTAAACAAATAACAAGTTTTGACCGAACAATAAATCGTAGGGAGCTCAAATTTCTACTTGGCAAACATGCCTGCATCAGTACGGGAAGTTTAAAAAGCAGAAGAGGGCACCCACCTGTAAGCAACGGGTTCAAAACAGATTTGAAAGAAACGTGGCACTTTGGGATTCGTAATTCCTAAACTCCTTACTTGCTCTCCTCAAAATGAGGGGAGTTTTTTTAGTTTAAAGTGACAAACTAACAATAATCATTAAAGTTGCTTTCTACAAATAATTAAATGTGTTATAATCCCGAGTAGAATAATATAGATTGAGAGGCATTTTAAATGTTACACCAATTTTCGAGAAATGAATTAGCAATAGGTAAAGAAGGTTTAGAAAAATTAAAAGATGCAACCGTAGCCATACTGGGAATCGGCGGCGTAGGTTCTTTCGCTGCTGAAGCATGTGCAAGAAGTGGCGTAGGTCGAATCATTCTAGTAGATAAAGATAATGTAGATATTACGAATGTTAATCGTCAGCTAGTTGCGTATCTTTCAACTGTTGGTAAGTCAAAATCTGCAGTGATGAAGGAACGAATAGCAGATATAAACCCAGAGTGTGAAGTAATTGATATGCATATGTTCTACACAGAAGAAACTTATGAGAAGTTTTTTGAGCAAAATATTGATTATGTCATTGATGCTTCAGATACGGTGATGTACAAAATCCATTTAATGAAAGAATGTTTAAAACGAAATATCCCAATTATTTCAAGTATGGGAGCTGCTAATAAAATGGATCCGACACGCTTCCAAATTGCAGATATTTCAAAAACTCATACGGACCCTTTGGCAAAGGTAATCAGAACAAAATTACGTAAAGAAGGTATTAAAAAAGGGGTCATGGTCGTCTTTTCTGACGAATCTCCAATTGTAGTTCGTCCTGATGTTGTTGAAGAAGTAGGGAATCCAAATGCACAAATTCGTAAAGCAAAAATGCCACCTTCTTCAAATGCCTTTGTACCTTCTGTAGCTGGATTAGTAGCTGCAAGCTGGGTAATCAATCAAATTTTAAAAGATATTCACATAACACGAGTACAACAATAAAAGTACGGCGACAAAATCATTATTATGATTTTGTCTTTTTGTGTGCCGGGCATGTCCGTCAACTAGGTGATGAAAGTTCACT
>NZ_JPVQ01000155.1 GCF_000772965.1 Ureibacillus massiliensis 4400831 = CIP 108448 = CCUG 49529
TCACAAAACATCGGAGATGTTAGAAGGTGTGGGTTATTTGACGCTTACATTTATGTTCTTTCCTAGGCATCATTACATATAATGCTATTCGATCCTCAACCTTCTCAACTTTATGAATCTCTACACCTTCAAATCCTGGAATCTTCATGTTAAAATACATATGCACAGGTCGCCTCTTTTCGCTTGTTTCTCGTCAATTCAAGTATAAAAGAATCGGCGATTCTGTGCTT
>NZ_JPVQ01000066.1 GCF_000772965.1 Ureibacillus massiliensis 4400831 = CIP 108448 = CCUG 49529
TTAAAAACAAAAAAGACTGACCAATAATGGTCAATCCGAAAATAAGAAGTGCTATTAAAATAATTTTAAATAAATTCCCATAATTCCTATTCCGATTAATGTATAAATCAATATTCTATGCAATGTGGATTTTTCCATTACTGGCAATAGTATTTCAGATACTGTAACCATTAAAATAATACCTACAGTAAAACTAATTAAGGAGGTGGATATAAATGGGTGGTTTAAATCCACAAAACTACCAATAAAGAAACCTAAAGCGACTGGTACTGATACAAAAAATGATATTAAAATTCCGTTTAAGAAATTTATACCCATCATTATTAGTGGTGTGTATAAAATAATGCCTTCAGGGATGTTATGAAATAGAATTGTTTGTAAAAGAGAAATTGTAAAATCATATTCTTGACTAGTCGCTAGGGTAATTCCCATAGGGAAATTGTGAATGGAGAAGCTCAATATAAGTAATAAACCTACACGATTATATATTCTTTCCTTTGATATATTCCTATTCATCTGATTGTGCTGCGATACTTTATGTAATAGTTCAAATATAATCATTCCAATAGTAACTCCAACTATTGTTATGAACCAACCCCCTAATTCAATAGCTTTAGGGAAAATTTCTATACTTATTAAGCCAAATATTAGGCCCGCACATACTGCATTAATAATGCTTATCTTCTCTTTAAACTCCTTAAAAAGCCATGCAATTGCTCCACCAATTAAAAATCCTAATGAAGAGTAAAGGAATCCAAATAACAATATTTCCACTAAAACACCTTTCAATGGTTTTAATTAGTGATATGGTTATTCAAATGGATTTATGAATAATTATTTTTATTATTTGATGTTATTAGACTTAGTATTAAATAGAGAATATATCCAATAAGACCACCTATTGTATTTGTAATTAAGTCAGTCACATCAAATATTCTTGTCGAAGCAGAATTCCACCATACGCTGATTAATTGATAGCATTCTATGAAAAAACTAAAAGTTAATGTTGCTATAATGGTCGTAAACAAGCCTTTTTTCTTTATAAGTGGATATAAAGATCCAAAAGGCAGCATCATTAAAATGTTTAAATAGATTTCCCTAGTAGCTCCGTCATACTTTAACATTAGATCTCTGAATGGTATGAAATTAGCAGTTTCCATAAATAATATATTAGTACCATTTAAAGGTATTGTAAATGGCATTATGGTTACAAATAACACCATTACAATGTATACATACATAATTGTTTTAATTATAAATGTATTTCCCGGATTATTTCTCCATCTTCTGTAGTATAAGGATATATAAACCAAAAATAATAAAGTAAAATCTACAAAATAACCCAATTCCTACACCTTTTCGTAAATAATAGATTTAAGGAGAATTTGTTAATAAAAATTACTCATTATAGAATAATGTCAAAATTATTCATTCCAACCTTTTTAATTAGAAATAAAAACTTCTAACATTTTAAGTCATTTGTTAGAAGTTATATAATCTCTTTAAATACTTACTGTCTATATAAAACTTAACACTAATACATTAACTAAAAAATATTAAAGTTTACCTTCTTCTACTTCTTTTGCAAACCGGTTTAAATAAACTATAAGAGCTTCACGAAATTCATTTACAAAATCTCTATCTTTAAAAATTAGAAGCTCTTTCTTATTCGCAAGAATATCTTCCAACCGCCAATAAAGGAAATTCAATTTTTTATTTGATCTTTGCTCTAAATAATACAAATACTTTGTTCTAAACAGTAGTTTCATTGTAAATGGAGCAGGACGACCCGTTAAAACAACCTTGTCTCTTTTAGCGACTAATATAAGTTGCTCATAGAAGTCAAAATCACCAGAAAAGATAACATTCACTTGATAAGGATTTGTAGAAGTAGTATCTTCTTCTACAAAGATTTGAAACTCAAATAAAGTCTTGAATTTAATTCCCATAATAAATTCCCTCACAATATAGTTAGTCTACTTAAATTAAACTACCGGAAAGTTAACTTTATCTTTTGTTCTATAAATATAAAAGGTCTAGCATCACTTTTCAACTAAAGGGAATTTATAGCGAACTATTTTTTCCAAAATTCTGTAACACTTTGAAAACTATGTTAATAATGAAATAATCTTTTAGGATAGAACCAAGATATTCTTTAGTCCTTTTGTTGAACTGTATTCCTTTTTCCGTGACTTTAAAAATCAACCCTGAAAAGAGTTAAATAATTATAAAGATTTAGCTGGCATGATTTGCTCCATGTAATTCCTAATTTGTGTCTCTGACATTTCACCAGTAATAATTTTTTCAATTATTCCTTCTGGGTTAATTAAGAATGTGGTAGGTAACGGATTAATATTATAAACACTCATGACACTTTTCTGTTTATCAATTACTACTGGAAACGATAAATTTTTGCGTTCGATATAGTTTTGAACGACAAAATCTGATTCTGCAATATTAACAGCCAATACTTGAATACCTTCATCTTGATATTCCTGATAATATCGTTCGATAATTGGAAACTCTCGTTCACATGGTGCACACCATGTACCCCAAAAGTTTAAAAATACACCTTGTCCTTTATATTCAGTAAGTCGATGTGTCTCACCGTTCATATCAACCAATTCAAAATCTGGCGCACTGTCACCTACTTGTAATACTTCTCTTTTCTCCTTAGTAAAACTACTGTAGATGGTAAAAACTATTGCTCCACACAAAACAGCTAATATAAGTAGGCGAAAATAAAATCTTCTTCTTTTTTTGTCCATAATAGAATAGATCCCACCTTACATTTAAGTGAAATTTTGTAGTTAAAACCCTGTGAAACCACCGAAGAATGGGGTTAAGAATGCAATGATTTTTGTCATCAAATCAAAATACAACATGACACCCATGAAAATCATAATGACACCACCTATTTTTAAAAACAGACCACTTCTTTTTTGGAGAAATTTCATTTTCCCTATAAATAGTGACATGATTAAAAATGGAATAGAGAAACCTAGTACATAAAACAGCATATACAACATTCCTCGGCTTGGGTCTGACATTCCCATAGCAATAACTCCAGCTAGAATTGGACCTGTACAGGGTGTCCAGCCTGCAGCAAATCCCATACCGATGATCACAGACCCTAAATATCCTTTAGGTTTCTTTTTAAACTGTATCCTTTTTTCTGACTGTAAAATATCAAACCTAAAAACCCCTAAAGTTACTAATCCAAAAAAGACAATAATGATTGCCCCAATTTGTCTTAGTAAATCCTGATATTGGATAAAAAGTGTACCAATAAAAGAAGTTGAGAATCCTAAAGCCATAAAAATAATAGAAAACCCTAGTAAAAATAACAGGGTATGTCCCATTGCCTTTTTATTTAAAATGCCCTTGTCTTCTTTTAATTCATTTAAAGACATCCCAGTAACATAAGAAAGAAATGCTGGATATAGTGGTAATGAACACGGCGATAAAAATGATAATAACCCAGCTCCAAAAGCAAGGAGTAAATTCACTTGTTCAAACAAAAAAACTTTCACCCTTCCTTTCTAATAGTAGAAGTGTCTTTTAATTTTCTTTAGTCCTTTTAGAAAATAGGAATATCATGCAAATAGTTATCAATGTAAAAGCAATTAATGCTAAAAAAGGAATTGTGACAAAGCCAAACCAATTGATGTATTGAGCACTACATGGAACACCACTAACGCACGGCTTTATACCTCCAAAACCCGGAACTTTTTGTTCTAGGTAATGGAAAATTGAAATAGTACCTCCAATAACAGATAAAGGTAATACAAATTTCTTCACCGAAATATCACTTTGAAACGTTCCAATCCCTAGTATAATCACTAAGGGATACATGAATATTCGCTGAAACCAACAAAGATCACATGGTATAAATCCTTTAATTTCACTAAAATACAAACTTCCTAGTGTAGCAACAACCGAGACGATCCATGCAAAGTATAGTATCCATACTTTCTTACTGTTTTTGTTTGCTTCACTCATTTTCATCTAATCCTAACTCTTGATTAATTACTTCCTTTATTGCTTCATAATCAAATGGGTCTTCCATTGTAATTCCATTGATTTTAATAGTAGGTGTTTGAGATACGTTATGTTTCATAAATAAATCTTTATCAATATTGACTTGTTCCATCGTTAGTTCTTCTTCTAGATCTTGTCTTAATACTTCTTGATTAATAGATGGATATTCACTAGCAAGTTCAAGTAGTTTTTCTGTAGTTACCCATACGTCATCGTGATTAGCTGCTTCTGGTTGTGCTGCAAATACTTTTTTGTGGAAATCCCAATAGACTTCTGGATCTTGTTTGTATACAGATTCAGCTCCCAACGAAGCAAGAATAGACTCTTTTCCATGGAATAAAACGTTTACGTAAGAAAACTTAACATCACCTGTTAAAACATAATCTTCTACGAGCTGAGGATATATCATTTCTCCCCATGCTTTGCATGAAGGACATTTAAAATCCCCAAATTCTACTACAGTTACTGGTGCATCTTCTTCACCTAATAGAGGCTGACCAGTTATATCTACTTCTTGTCTAACGATTTCTGTTTCTTTAGGGGCTTGATTATTACTTATTACCACGATAGCAGCGATTAATACTACTAACACTAATGTAAGGATTACTGTAAATTTCATATTAAAATATTTCAAAATCAAAACTCCTTTAACCAATAATAATAATGTTAAGCGTTTTCAAATATATGAATGGTTTACATCTAAACTTAGAATTTATCAGCATAAATCTATAGAACCATTCATATGAAAACTAATAAATTTCCCTTTTATCTTAATTTTAATTTATAACTCCAAAATATGAATTTCTATAATACTTCACTCCTTTACATATTCTCCATGATTGTAACAAATTCAACAAATTAATCTAACATTTACTTGAATGTTTGATTGACAATTTTGTGTCCTTATTACTTATATGTATTATTTGGGCAATATTGTTTCAATGAAAGAAGTTGAAGTAGATGATTATATCCAAGTTTATTATTGAGTTATTTTATTTCGAATTAACAATTCTTGTTTTGAAAAAGTAAAAAAATAGTGATATAAAAAGAAAAACAACCAAAATAAGATTAATGAAATTTTTACTATCAACCGATTCAATTTCAGAGTCTTTTGTTTTTACGGCATTTACATTTCCTTTTGATTCCTTATCATTTATTAATTGAAAACTCGCAATCACTTCTTGATTTTCATTTTTTATTTCTAGAATTCCTTCATTCGAAACGTTGTATTTAATTGTTTCATTATTTGAAACTGTAAATTTTAGTGTTTCATCAGTTTTGTATTCAGCATTGTTAATTTCATATGATGTTCCTTTTTCTATATTCATTATTTTGAAATTACTAAAAGCATAGTCAAGTAGATTTACTGTATCCTGATATGCAACATCATCATTTTGGGCGTTCAACGTTACTACAATAACTGATAGGTCCCCTCTTGTAGCGGTTGTAATTAAAGTAATTCCAGACTCATCAACATAGCCTGTTTTTCCACCAGTTATCCCTTGATATGGAATTTCCCTCATTAATTTATGATGGGTGTAAAGAGTAGTGTCCCACGACTCACCATCCCATTTCAGCTCTATTGCCCCAAACATTTCGCGAAAAATCTCATTTTTCATGGCATGTTGTGTGATTTTAGCCAGGTCACGTGCTGTGGTTTTATGCTCTACTTGGTACAATCCATGTGGATTAACAAAATTGGTATTTTGAAGCCCAATTTCCTTTAGATATTGATTTAAGTTAACTGCAAATTTATCTACTGTTCCGTCCAAGTGCTCAGCAATTGCGATCGCCGCATCGTTTCCCGAATTAATAAGTAGTCCTTGTATGAGTTTTTTTAACGGGACTTTTTCACCCTCATCTAAATAAACTCTAGTACCTTCTACTTCTCTAGCATTTTTACTAACTGTCACTATGTCTTCAAGATTTCCTTCTTCAATTGCATATATAGCAGTTGCAATCTTTGTTAAACTAGCCGGGTTCATCAATTGGTCTGGATTTTTTTCATACAAAGTACGACCCGTTTTCTCTTCAATTAATATAGCCGACTCACTTTGAATGCTAGGTTTCTCAATATTCGATTCAGCATATGCTATTGAGTTTAAGAATGCAGTAATTATTATGATTATGATAAATGTTATCCCTATTTTCCTCTTGTTGTTAATTGCCATACTTAATTCTCCCCATAATTATTTACCCAATCTATCATAGAGTTTAAATATGCAGAAATTATGCAATTAACAATTATGTAATTGATTTTTTAATAATGAAATTATTTATTAAGTAGTTAGTAATATCCGTTATCATTTAAAATAGGAGAAAGCTTAGGAATCATAGCTTTCTCCTTAAAAAATATACTTATTCAAAGGATAATTCACTTTCAGTTACCCATTTATGATTTGTTACTGTTTCTCCAGTAGTTGATGTGTAATCCACCATGTAAACTGTTGTTTCTTCAGCTGAATCAATTATTGCTATAGCTCCTTCCATACCTGTCATATGGTCCGCATTGATTTTTAATTCTGTTCCTGGTTGCACAGGTTCATCACCTACACCTTCTAATTCTTCGTGAACCACCCATTTATGATTTGTTACAGGGTCTCCACCGTCTGTAGGTGTGTAGGAGACAGTATAAACAGTGGTATTATATGCACCAACAATTGTAGCTTCTGCACCTTCCATTCCTTGCATGTGATCCGCTCGTATAATAGCTTTACTTCCAATAGGGAATGTTGGGTTTTCTGCAACTTTTAGACCCTCTGGAACCTCGCCCGATCCAGAGTGATTCATGTTCGAGTGATCCATCCCTTGTTTACTTTCATTCGTTCCCTGACTTGTTTCCAAGACATCATTTTGAGGTGATTCAACATTACCTGAACATGCTGATAGTGTTAATATGGCAGTTAGTGAGATCACTCCAACCGTTATTTTATTTACCATGTTAACCCTCCTATTGTTTTTGAGGTTTATTATAAACAGAAATAATGCAAAAACTATGCAGTGTTGCGTATTTATCTTAATTATTTAGAATTTATTATCTTTTATATTCCCCAATATGTAATAGTATCGAGTACTCCAATGATTATAAGAATAACCCCAGCAGCTTTTTGGACCCATCTTCCAACTTTCATACTTTTCTTCATAATGTACCCTTTGATATCAAAATACCAAATAAGGCCAAGAATAATGATTAATGGAACTGATGTAGCAATTCCAAATATTGCTGGTAATACGAGCCCATAAGAAGTAGAAACAACTGTAGGCATTAACCATACAAAAAATAAAACAAACATGGTTGGACAGAAGGCAAGTGCAAAACTAGCACCTAAAAGAAATGAGCCTATTTTCCCCTCTTTTAAACTCGTTGGAATTTGCAAGCTTACTTTATTTAGAAACTTTAATTTCATTATTCCAAGTAACACTAGACCTGTAATGATCATTAAAGGCCCAATAATTTTACGGAAAATGGGGAAATACTCAGTTATTCTCGTTTCAAAAGATTGCCCAAAAAGCCATGCGAACAAACCAATAAGACTATAAACTACAACCTTTCCAGTAATAAAGGAAATGATTTCTCCCCAATTATTATCCATCCGAATTGTACGATTTCCATATAAGGTAATAGCACTAATATTACCTGTCAATTGACAGGGCGCAAATGCTCCAATCAACCCAAGAAGGATTGCAACAATAAATGCTGAATGTTTATAAGAATTCAAGAACATTGAGATCGGTTCAGTTATGGTTAAACTAAAATCAGACAATATACTATACATTAAACATTCACCCTCAATTTACTTTTTTACAAATATCACAACGAACCTAAGAAGGTTCTTTTAATTTAAATTAACTGCATTGTTGTAATGCATGTACCATCATTTTTAAAAGTAGAAAACTCAGTCTCTGCCTTCTTTCCTTCATGCTCAATTGTTATACGATATGTTTGTTCACGTGGCAACCACAAATCGATAAATCCATTTACTTGTGTTTGTAATGTTTCATCTAAAACCACGTCACCGTTAGAATCCACAATAGATACATCGAATTGTTCATTTACCAGTTCTCCTTGGCAACTAGTTAAACTATGTATTTCACATGGATGTGTTTGGTTAATATACGGTGCAATTGAAATGAAAAATTCATCTTTCGGTAATTCATAAATTACTTCTTGACCGTCATTTTCTGTCACAATCAATCGCTCCGATGAGATAGATGCAGATTTTGCATCTAAAGTACGTTCACTATAATTAAGAACCAATTCCTTAATATTGTCTGTTTCTTTTATTTCCGCGTTACTTTCTTCATTTGCATTTTCTCCATCACAAGCAACTAAAATTAATGCAGAAAATAAAGATACAGTTAACATTTTAAATTTCAATTTCAATTTCAATCACCTCATATATATTATTTGGTTGCTCCTTATTAATTCCACTTATATCCAATTCCCCAGGCTGTTTTTAAAAATTCTTCTGTAGGAAATTTAGCTTCTCTAAGTTTTTCCCTTAAGTTCCGAATATGTGAGTCAACTGTTCGAATATCTGTATCCGCTTCGTAATTCCACGCAATTTCTAATAATTCTTCTCTTGTATATGTTTTCGTGGGTCTAGAAATCAATGCTTTTATAATATTAAATTCTTTTAAAGTTAGTTGGGCTGTTGAATCCTGATAGTGTAAAGAATAGGTATCACAGTCTAAAGTAAAATCGAAATAAGTAATCGTAGATTTATCAGAATCAGAAGTCCTTCTCAATAATGCATTTACTCTTGCTACCAACTCCCTTTCATCAAAAGGTTTTGTAATATAATCATCCGCACCAATATTTAACCCATTTACTAAATCGGCTTTATCCGATCTTGCGGTTAACATGATAATGGGTACATTTGAAAATTCGCGAATTGCTTTACAAACTTCCCATCCATTCATTTCAGGCATCATGACATCTAAAAGAACAAGGTCAACTTTTTCCTTCTCGATAATTTCAACAGAATTTATACCAGTTGTTTCCTTAATACACTTCATTCCTAAGGGTAATAAAAATAATTCAATCAAATCCAACATTCTTTGTTCGTCATCAACCAATAGAATAGTATTCATCTAATCCTACCTTTATATCGTTATCCTAAATTCGCTACCTTCACCCAGTTTACTTTTCACTTCGATTGTTCCACTATGTGCTTCTACTAGTTCTTTTACAACAGCAAGACCTATTCCAGAACCTCCGAATAACCGTGAACGTGATTTTTCCACTCTATATAATTTCTCAAAGATAAACTCAATTTCATCTAGCGGAATCCCAATACCATTATCTATAACTGAAATAATCGTTTTATTTTTACTTTTTTGAGCCTTTAATGACACTTCTGAATGTTGATTTGAATATTTGAGAGCATTATCTAGTAAATTTAGTATTATTTGCTCTAATCGCACTGGGTCCGCATATACTTGTAAATCTTCATCACATATTAAGTTCAATTTGATATTTTTTATTTCATATGAAGGTATAACGAGTTTACATACATTTTCAAAAAATGATCGTGCAAAAAAGTGCTCCTTTGAAACAGTAAATGTTGTTTCATCCATTCTCGCCAAATCAAGTAAATTTTTTACTAATTCTCTCATTCTTTCCGATTCTTCAGCAATTATTTCAAGGTAATGCGCACGTTCCTCTTCTGTTAAACCTTTCCTCATGGCAACTTTTGAATAGCCAATTAAATAGGTAAGTGGTGTACTTAATTCATGTGAAATGGATGCAAGAAATTCATTTCGTTCATTCTTTAGATGTGCTAAATCTTTTGCCAACTTCTGAATAGAACTAGATAAATCGCCTAGTTCATCTTTTCCTAAATAAGGTAAACTTACGTTAAAATCACCCTTACTAATTTTCTCAGTTGCCTCTTTCATTCTTAATAATGGTCTTGTAAGTATTTTAGATAAAACCGCATATACAATAAATAAAACGATAATACCAGTAACACCAGATATAACAAAATGCATATTTTCACTTTTTACCATTTGATTAATAGAGGCTGTGCTTTGAAACATAACGACATAACCAGAAGTTCCGTCATTCACATGATAAGGATGTGCACTAACAATATAGGGGGAATTTCTCCAATCTGAAACAACTATACTATCTTCTGTATTTTCAAGGTTCATAATCAGAGTGTGAAACTCTTCTAGAACACTATCTGATGATCTGTTAATGATTTCTCCTCTGTTATTAGTTATCATTACTTCTCTGTCTACATTTTCCTCCATCATTACAATGTGCTCAATCGTAGTATTAGAATAATTTTCAACCAGAACATCTCTATGATTGGTGCCATTAGAGAGTAATCTTGAAAATTCCTCATTTACTCTGGTATGGATCATATTTTGATGAAGATAGGTCATTAGAAATAACTCCATAATAAACACAACTATAAAAAAGGCAGCAGCTAATTTTGTAGAGATTTTATTCAACTAAGAGTTCTCTCCTCTCATGAAAAATAGTATAAAAAATAAATATGAAGAATTTATGCAGATGTTTAAATTATTAACTGTTTATTTATTGCTTTGAAATAATTCTGAACAAAAATTACTTAAAATCTAATAATTTATGATAAAAAAAGAATCCATTTTGTAAAAAGAATAGTCAAAATAGATTCTAATCTAACAGAGATAAGTATAAGTTTTATTATAAAGTTCAATTATTGTTTATCTGAGATGCTCCACAATTGCGCCCTTTAATGGAATAACTATAATAACCTTAAAATCACTTCATTCTTCTTACACTAACCAGCCGTTAATGCAATAATAACTGAGCTTCTATTATGTCGCGTAGGAATGGCATGACTACTCCCCCGACGAACAAAGCGATAGCGATGTAAAAGACGGTTCCAGCCATTGGCAGAATCCATTTTTTCTTCTTGAATTGGAACCAGTAATTAACTGTCCACATGACGAGCAGGAAAACAAGAAAACCGAATGAAAACATGTCAGAGATAGGGTCTTGGATTGGGGGGCTAATATTTACCACAGAAAAAAATGCAATAAAACCGATAGCTCCCAATAGGATTAAATTGACAATATGTACGACAATATTATAAGAATTGTTATTCATTAAATCTCAACCCCAGTCATTTATAGTTCACAATTTCCTTTAATATTATCATAATATTTCCAAATTCCTTTAACTAAGTTATTAAATTATATGGACTTTAAACTAAAGAAAGAGCACAATTCTTGTTGCAGAATTGTGCCCTTTAGTTGAATAACAGTTTCGGATAAATTTTAAAAAGTTTCTTGTTTATTCGATTTTTTGATGATTATAATTGCACTCATTAACACTGAAAAAGTAAACACAAATACTGGGATGATAAATTCACTTATATAACTATCTGAAATAAATGAGCCAATTACTAGTAATAAACCAATTATAGAGTAATAAGTTGTAGCAAATTTAGGATTGTCCTTTAATCCACAAGCTTTGATTAGAGGCTTATACTTCTTTTCATCTTTTACGATTAACATTGCACATACGAGAGAAAGGAACCCTAGTATCCCTAACATACCCATACTAAACCACCTCCTTAAAATCTCACCTAAATGTTAACATAGATATCCAGTTTTATTTAAATCTTTTATTCCGTTAAATGGCCCTTAAACGGAAAAAGAGCATTTCTTATTAAAGAAATGCGCCCTTTAATAGAATAACTTTGATTTTTCCTCGTTCTTAAAAACCACCTATTTCTAGTACAACTAACCACCCGTTAATGAAAAAACCTCTTTTAATATATCTCCCTCCCGTGTAACCTTCCGTATTGTCAAAAATAATTTATATAAATCGCTAATAAATGTTGATTTTA
>NZ_JPVQ01000065.1 GCF_000772965.1 Ureibacillus massiliensis 4400831 = CIP 108448 = CCUG 49529
GAACTTTCATCACCTAGTTGACGGACATGCCCGGCACACAAAAAAAGATGACTTAAGCGGATTACTCCTTAAGTCATCTTTAAAGGCATTTCGATCTATTTTACACTTTTTCTACGTTAAAAATAGACAGCAAATTATCCTCTTCTAGCGCCGCGGCCACCTCGTTTTGACTCAGTAGCACGTTTTAAACTTGTAAGACGTTCATCACTATCTTTTAAGAATCGTGCCATTTTTTGCTCAAAACTTTCTTTTGTTTGACGATCATTGCGTTCATTTGAACGGTTTTGGTTATCGCGACGTGGACGCTGCGGACGCTCAGGTCTTTCGGCTTGAGGCTTTGCTTTACGAATTGATAAACCAATTTTACCATCCGCTTCAACATTCATCACTTTCACTTCAACAACATCGCCAACTTTTAAATGCTCGTTGATGTCTTTCACATAGTTGTCAGCAACTTCACTAATGTGAACTAAGCCCGTTTTACCGTCTGGCAGTTCAACGAAAGCTCCAAAATTTGTGATTCCTGTTATTTTACCTTGTACTTTGCTGCCTACTTCAATTGACATAAAAAAAATGTTCCTCCTTAAAAATTAAGCGGCATTTACGCCATGTAATCAAATTGTAAAACGTGCTAATGGCTCGCTCGTTTCTCTTTTATTATAGCCAACAAAAAAAGAGTGTCAACAAGACAACTCTTTTTTAGCCGATAGGAAAACACTACATAATTATCAGCATTAGCACAACTAAGAAAGACTTACTACCTAGACTTGGCGACAAGCCAAGCTCTATTGCCTTACTTAAACATCATTATAAATTGATGAACAAGCTTGTCCGTTATTAACCTTGTATTAAACTAAAAATATTTTAATTCACTTTTCGATTACTAATTCGCTTATTTATAACAGTATTATCATACATCTATTATATAAACCTAACTTCCAAATTATTCTTCTTCATCATTCGGAATTGTAAAAATTATTTCGCCTTCCTCAGAAAGGAAATATTCTTTTCGTGCAAGCTTGGCCAAATATTCATCATCCTCAAGCTTGGCAATTTGTAGATTTAACATTTCCTGCTGTTCTTTTACTTTTTCTAATTCTGCAAGAACTTCTTCTTTCTCTTGTTCCTTTTTAGCAATCCTTTGATCCTGTGTAAAAATTGTACTGATTAAAAAATACAATAATACGCCGGCCAAAACACTAAACGCAAGCATTCTTCTTCTAAAAAGTACTTTTTGCTTCTTTGAGACCTTCATTTCTTCATCCGATGCACGGACATAGTCATTTTGAAGCGTTCTAACAGTATTTTGTTTTTGAACCTGTTTATGACGCTTAGCCATATCCGTCACCTCCGGAATTCACTATATTAACATTATACTTGCCATTCAGCTTTTTTTAAAGATGAATCTTCCAAATATTGAGCGAACATTTTTGTACAGTTTATTAAATATCTTGCGAAAAGGAGTTAAGATTATTACAAATACGAACAAAATTAGTGAAATAATCCTATTTAATAACTTGAATACTAATTTGAAAAATAAGAATATCGGCATAAAAATGATAGTAACAATTACTCGCCCGATAAATCGAAAAACAGGTTGGAAAAGAGATTCGTATAAAAAGATACCTGATATTTGAGCAATTGGATCAACTAAACGCCATTCTCCACCCTTTAATAAGTATAAAATATAAAATGTAAGAGCACCTAATAGTGCCCACAGAATTATTTCAAATCCAGTAGAAAACTTCCTCAATAGTGACTTGGGTGATAGAGCGCTAAATAGTACTCTTGTACAATCGACTATCGCGCCCACTAAAACACCACTCGCCATCATCAAAATTATGCTGACAAATTGTTCACTTAGTGTCATCCAAATAATTTATGGAGGAAGCCTTTTGTTAACCCATTTTCATCATCATCATACTGCAATTGTTTTACATTTCCTTCTAACGTTAACAACCCTTTATCAACGTCTAGATGAACGATTTTTAATTCCTCACCACGAATTAGTAAATTTCCTTGACCCGTTTTTACATAAAATTCTTCTTGGTCAAAGCGTTCAATTTCCTTTACTGATGTTACATCCATTCTTTTTCTATTACGAACTGTCACAAGATGATCTCCAGATGTAATAGTATAACGATTACTTTCTTGATGTAGTGTCATATTGTTCCTCCTTTGGTTGGTTTCTTCTTTTCACTTTATGCTGTAAATAAAAGAAGCATGACAACAAATCGTTATCATGCTTAAATATTTTTATATTTTTTTGTCTTAACGAGAGAGATTATTTTATACTAATCTTCATCATCGATAAATTGCGGTTCAATTTTATCGAGTTTCTCTTCTTTCAAAATGGTAAACATTTTCGCTGCCTCTTCTTTTCGGACATTTTCACGCAATTCTTCCACTTTTGCAGTCACCACTTTTTGACCAAAGCGAATGGCTAATTCGTCGCCCACCTTTACTGAAGTACTTGCCTTTGCTACTTTACCGTTAATGGTAATTCTTCCTTGTTCCGCTACCTCTTTTGCTAATGTTCTACGTTTTATTAATCTAGATACTTTTAAGAATTTATCTAAGCGCACTCTAATTCCCCTTTTCTACTTCTTTTGCTGCGTCCCAAAATTTATCTAATTGCTCTAATGTAAAATCGGAAAATGATTTACCACTTTCTTTTACTTTTTGTTCGATAAACTTAAATCTACTAGCAAATTTTTTATTAGCATGAATCATCGCTTCTTCTGGCGATATTTTATAGAATCTTGCAATATTTACTAACGTAAATAATACATCCCCGAATTCATCAGTTCTTGTTTTTTCTGATCCATTTTGAATTTCTTCTCGGAATTCTTTCCATTCCTCTTCAAATTTAGCCCAAACATCTTCTGCATTAGGCCAATCAAATCCCACTTTTGCAGCTTTCTTTTGATAGTTAAAGCTTGTTTGTAAGGATGAGCTCGCTCTGTATTCACCCTTTAGGATAGATCCTTCTTGTTTTCCTTTTTCCTGTTGCTTAATAGCATCCCAATTCGTGACAACTTCCTCCGAACTATTAACAGATATATCCCCAAAGACATGTGGATGACGGCGAATCATCTTTTCGCTTACCGAAGCTAATACTTCCTCTAAGTTAAAATAGCCATTATCTTCACCAATTTGTGCATGTAAAAATACTTGAAGGAGAATATCACCTAACTCCTCCACCATTCCAAAATCATCTTCTTCATCAACAGCTGCTAAAAATTCATGGGCTTCTTCTAATAAGTATTTTTTTAAACTTTCATGGGTTTGTTCTTTATCCCATGGACACCCATTTGGACCTCTTAATGTGGCTACAATTTTTCTAAATGTTGCCCAATCTTTAAGGGCTTCTTCATCGCTAGTTACAGGTGGAACATAGATTGTTGTTAAATTATTTATCTCTACTTCCTGATCCAATTCATATAATGGCACAGTGTTTAAAACTTCTTCTGAGGACCCAGCTGCTGTCACAATTGTTACTGGGTAATCATCTCGATATTTTTCCATTAATGTCAGCTTCACCTCTGATGCGCTGAAAGAGTCATAAACCTGAGCTATTAGTAAGTGAGATCGCATATTCACATCATGGATGGAGAAGGTTGTACCATCAACGAGCTGAAACCCGTCAATTGGATCGATTTTTAAAGATGTAAAAATAGGATCTAGGAAGCTTTGCCCACCTTCAATACTCAGTCGAACTTTCCCTTCCTTTTCAGCAGCAATTAGTAACTGAACTGTTTGTTCCGCCACTAAAGGATGGCCTGATACTGCATAAGTAATAGGATGTTTAAGAGCCTCCTGGATAAGTGTTTCAACTATTTCCTGGTACACAGGTTGAAAGGTATCATGTTTTTCATATATATGATCAAAGCTATTAAATTTGAACCCTTCCTCTTTTAATTCTCTGAGAACGGGATGATCCATTGTTCGAACATAGATTGTATTAGAATCTTTTAATTTTTTATATATGCCAAGCTGTAGCTGATTGATATCCCCAGCGCCTAATCCTAAAATTGTAATTTGATACAACTGTTCCACCTACTTTCTTTTATTTAACCATAATTGATACATAGCCATTCTTTTACCAAAGGGAATTAAAAACCATTCTTTTTCTGCTAGTAATCGAAGTTTTCCGACAACCGTCAAAAATACAAAAGCTCCTATAAAGATTAATGCCATTCCGAAAATAGCTGCTTCCATCCTAGAGTTAATAAATACACTAAATGTTTGTAATAGTCTATCTCCAGTAAGTACAACAAATATCATTGCAAAGCTTGCACTGAATAATTTTATGTAATAATCTATTTTCGCCAATGGATTTGAAATTAACTTGCGAGTATAAATGATTAATAAAATGGCACAGCTATATAATCCAATATTACTCGCTACTGCAGCCCCCATTACATCGATCGTGGGAACAAGAATAATATTTCCGATAGCCTTTAGAAAAATTGCTCCGAGCATGATAAGTACAGGGATTTTTAATTTCCCCATACCCTGTAATATCGCCGTAATCGTCAGGATAATTGATAAAGGAATTATCTGCAAAACACTCATAATCAAAACTTCTGATAGTGCATTCGTTTCAAATAACATCGTGTTTACATAAGGCATTACGATGACTAAACCAACCGAAGCGGCTACTCCAAATAATAACGCGCTCCGATATGTAAGTTGAATAAATGGTAGGGCACTCCTACCATCTTGCTTTTTAGAATGATGCGCAACAAGAGGCACTATTGCTAATGATAAAGAAGATGCGATGACAATACCCAATTGAACAAGGGGCTGGCCACGATCATAAACACCTTTTGTAGCTTGCGCAACAGATTCCTCTATACCTAAGTCAATCATTAACGAATATACCGTAAACGAATCGATCAACTGTAAACAAAGTACGAGCAAGCTACTCATACTTACGCTAATACTTAGCAAAGTAACTTCTTTAATAATAGGCCATCTTTTTTGCCCAATTGCCTTATTCTTTTTAAACAATTCTTTTTTCTCAAGGAATTTAAATAGTAATATGACTCCTGCTATTTCACCAAATACTGTTCCAAAAACCGCTATATTCCCTGCACTATATAATGATTCTGTTGTTTTCATAATCATGACAGTACCAACTAAAATGATGAATACGCGAATAAACTGTTCAAACACTTGAGCATATGCCACAGGTGCCATTTCGCCTTTTGATTGAAAGCTTCCTTTCATCAAAGCTAACACTGGCATAAATAAAGCAACAAATGAACCGGTTTGAATCAACTGTGCAAGCTTTATATCTCCCATAAAACTTGCTAGTAAATTTGCTCCAAAAAATAGTACTGCAAAAAACAGCACTGACAATACCGTTAAATAGTAAAAGATCGTTTGTGAAACAAAGCTTTTCTGTTGTTCCGAATGGTTACTTAACTCAGCCTCTGCTAACATTTTTGAAATGGCTACTGCAAAACCACCAGACGTCCAAACAACGAAAAATGATATGAATGGATATACTTGTTGATAAATATAAAACCCTTGATCACCAACTAAGTTTTGGAAAGGAATACGGTAGATTGCACTTAAAAGTTTCACGACAATTGCTGCAATCGTTAAAAGCAGTGCCCCTCGCATATATCCTCTCATTCCAAAATTACTGGGCATAACTTTTCCTCTTTCTAATTACAAATATAAGCCCATTATATCAAAAACAAACCTCCATACATGATTTCAATCTATGACGATTCTCTTTCAAATAAAATAGGAGTGATTCAAAAGTGGCTTAAAAGCATTCTTTTGAATCACTCCTATTATTAATTTTCCATTTGTTTTGCTAAGAAATTCGCAGCTGTTTCGGCTGCCTTTTGCTCAACTTCCGTTAAGAAATGCACTTTTGAAATTAAGTAAACAGCACCGATTGTATCACCGTTGGATATGATTGGGGCAACACAATAAGATTTTACCTGTTCAAATTGACCTGGAACCAATTCTATATTTGCCTCATTTTTTTCTAAAACGACCGAACGTTGTTTCATAAAATCTTCAGCGAATACAGATAATCGGCGATTCACATATTCCTTCTTTGATACGCCTGCTACCGCAATAATCTCATCACGATCACTAATTAACGCAGGAGTTCCAATCGTTTCATAAAGTGATTCTACATACTCTTTCGCAAATTCGCCTAAATCATTGATAGGCGAATACTTTTTCAAGATAACTTCGCCTTCTCTATCTGTGTAAATCTCTAAAGGATCACCTTCACGGATTCGCATTGTTCTTCTAATTTCTTTTGGAATTACAACACGACCTAAATCATCAATACGTCTGACTATTCCTGTTGCTTTCATGTCTTGCTGCCTCTCTTTCAGTATCAATTTTTCGATTCACTGATAGTATGGTTAGAAATTGGACAATGTATGCAAAAAGTGTATGAAGAGGGGAAAATTCTAATTATTATTTCCACAATAGCTTTTCATTTTAAATGGGCCTCAAATCTTGCTGTTATTAGCTTTCCACTAATTTCTTTTTTGATTTTGCAATTGTTTCAACCATTTTTTCAAGGACATCAAATGGGACATGTTTTCCACATTTTTTTTCGTCTATAGATACAATTAATTTTTGACCATCCATTGTAAAACCGACAGCACGATTAAATTCCATTGAGTCAGATACAATTTTACTTCCATCCACTTTTGCTGTGCCCTCTTCTGATAAATAGATAGAAATTATATTTTGTTTTTCTTTAATTGCTGTTACTCCAGCTTCCGTTGCCCAAACCTTCATTCGTGCGATTCGTAATAACTTTTCTGTTTCCATCGGTAAATTACCAAATCGGTCTAGCAGCTCATCCATTATTTCAGAATAGTCATCAATCCGATCCATTGATTTGATTCGTTTGTACATTTGAATTTTTTGATATCCATCTGGAATATAAGTATCAGGAATATATGCATCCGTATGAAGAATAATTTCAACATCTGCTTTTTCCTCTTGTTTTTCACCACGTCTTTCTTGGATAGCCTCTTCTAGCATTTGAGAGTATAAATCAAAGCCTACAGAGTCTATAAAGCCGTGCTGCTGTGCTCCCAATAAATTTCCTGCACCACGAATTGATAAGTCTCGCATAGCGATTTTAAAACCAGAGCCTAGTTCAGTGAATTCTTTAATTGCTTGTAATCGTTGTTCTGCTACATCCGTTAAAACCTTATCCCGTTGATACATGAAATAGGCATAGGCAATACGATTAGATCGACCTACACGGCCGCGCAATTGGTAAAGCTGTGAGAGACCCATTCGATCTGCATCATGAACGATTAACGTATTTACATTTGGCATATCGACACCTGTTTCGATAATCGTAGTCGTCACCAGAACATCGTATTCCCCATCTAAAAAGTTCAAAATGATAGATTCCAGTTGAGATTCTGTCATTTTCCCGTGGGCATATCCGACTCTCGCTTCAGGGACAAGCATTTGAATTTCTTCCACCTTACGGGACATATCCTCTACTCGATTGTATAAATAGAATGTCTGTCCACCTCTAGCCATTTCGCGTTCAATTGCTTCTCGAACTAATGCTGCACTAAATTCCATTACATAGGTCTGAACTGGGAATCTATTTTGCGGTGGAGTTTCGATTACTGACAAATCCCTAACACCTACCATCGACATATGTAATGTTCTCGGTATCGGTGTTGCCGTAAGAGTTAGTACATCCACATTCGTTTTCAATTGTTTGATTTTTTCTTTGTGGGTTACACCAAATCGCTGTTCTTCATCCACAATCAATAATCCTAAATCGTGGAACACTACATCCTTTGATAAAATACGATGTGTTCCAATGACTATATCTACTGTTCCTTCCTTAAGCCCTTTTAAAGTCTCTGCTTGTTGTTTTTTTGTTCTAAAACGACTAAGAAGACCTACATTTATGGCATACTCCTCAAAACGCTCCTGAATAGACTCGTAATGCTGCTGAGCTAATATCGTTGTTGGGACAAGAAAAGCGACCTGCTTTCCATCCATAATTGCTTTAAAAGCTGCACGGATAGCAACTTCTGTTTTCCCATAACCAACATCCCCACAAACTAATCGATCCATTGGACGTTCTCTTTCCATATCTCGTTTAACTTCAATGATTGTACGTAATTGATCTTCCGTTTCTTCATACTGGAAGGATTCCTCAAAGGAACGTTGCTCATCTGTATCTGGTGAAAAAGCATATCCTTTTTCAGCTTCTCTTTTTGCATAAAGCTTGATTAAGTCATCGGCAATATCTTTAACCGCTGAAGAAACTTTTGCTTTCGTTTTCTTCCATTCAGCCCCACCTAATTTATGTAGCTTCGGTTCTTTTCCTTCTGAAGCAACATACTTTTGGATTAAGTCTATTTGATCTACAGGCACATAGAGCTTATCATCAGCACGATAACGGATATGCAAATAATCTTTATGCGTTCCATTTACTTCTAATGTTTCGATACCAATATATTTCCCGATTCCGTGATGAACATGTACGACATAATCGCCAGGTTTAATTTCTGTGTAACTTTTAATGCGTTCAGCATTGGACATTTTTTGTGGACGAGATTTTTTCCTTTTTGTCTGTTGCTTAAATAGTTCATCATCTGTCACAATCGCAAGACGCTGAAGAGGTAGTTCGAACCCAGATGATAGTGAACCATCTATTAAATAAATTCCTTCTTCTTTTGGATTCCCTATCACACTATCAATATTGTAATCTTCCAATGTGCTTTGTATTTTCTTTAACCTTTCTTCACCATCACCGACAAAAAGAACTGTAAACCTTTCCGACTTCCAACGTTCAATTTCATTTTGTAAAAGAGCAATTTGCCCGTGGAATTGCTGCATCGGCTTACAAGAAAAATTAGTTGTTTTTGAAAATTTAATACCTGCAAATGTTCTTGTAAAAAGGGCAAAATAAATTTTTTGATGATGAATCATTGCAATGATTTCTTTAAATGAAAAAGAAGGCTTCACATCATGGACAATTTTCCCATCCTCTAATAGCTCAATGAACCATCCTTCCTCTTCCTTTTCCCAGGCATCCATTACCTCTTGGATTCGCCCAAGTTCATCAAACATAACAATGCCATCATTAGAAAAATAGTCACCTAAGAAAGTTGGATTCTCATAAAGTAGTGATCCGTACTTCGTTATATGATTTGGAATACTATCTTGACGTAGTAATTCCATATCGAACTGAATATTTTGGTAAAGTGTTTCTTTTATTTCTTGCTTTTTTATTTTTTTCAAACTACTTGCCAATGCTTTTTCCAATCTTTCAGCTAGAGCAATACGTTGATTAGAATTTAGTAGTAAATCTGTAGCAGGCAAGATTTGAACAGTATTTAACTTTTGAATAGAGCGTTGGTCATCAGCCGAAAACTCTCGGATAGAGTCTACTTCCGTATCAAAAAGCTCAATACGAATAGGTGAGGCTGCATAGGGTGGATAAACATCTAAAATTCCCCCTCGTAATGCAAACTCACCTGGTGTCGTAACCATTTGATTTCTTGTATAGCCCATTGAAACTAACTTTGATAGCCATTCTTCAATCTCGAATTCTTCACCAACAGCTGTTTCAAGAAAACTATTTTTCCATTGCTCCTTTGGGGTCATCATTTTCCTCATACCAGCAATAGGAATAACATAGATGCCGACATGATTTTCTACCATATGTCCTAACGTAGCTATACGCTCTGCGCGCAATTCAGGGGATGAAATCGTTGAATCAGCCGCTATAAATTCTTCTGCTGGGTAATAATGAACTAATTCTTCGCCTACTAGTGAAGTTAAATCCTCAACTAGTTTTTGAGCTTGAAGAAGATTAGGAGAGAGTACATATATCGGTTTTTTAAGCTCCTTAAAAAGAGTCTGAATAAATACTGGCCTCGCAGTTCCTGTAAGACCTGTAATTAATTGAGAGTCATATGCTTTATCATTAATTTGTTGGATCAGCCCATTTATATGTTTATCCTGTGAGAATAATTGAAATAAAACGTCCAATGTCATAAACCCCCTTTTCGAAATGATTCGTCCATAATATTTTTATGTATACGCTTATATGAATGACATATGAAGGCGTAAAACGTTAATTTCATAGAATAAGATAAATCTACATGGAAAAAGCCTTGGAAACTCAAAAATGAGTACCAAAGCGTAATTCCTTATTGTAACCATTTTTTAAGCGCATAGTAATCAGGAAATTGACGTAATGAATCTTCACAATGTTCACATATACAGTGTACAGTTGTATGCCCATTTTCATCTTTTTCAATATAATCATCTACTTCTCCTACTTCAAATAAATGAAGCTTCTTAATTGTTTCGTCTGCATCAAATGGTAATGTCCCAATCTCGGTTTCACAATGTCGACAACGATATCGAATTGTCATGAAGACACGTCCTCCTTTTTATACATCGGCAATCCCTATATGTATTCAAAGTATAGACTTCTTTTCAATCATTTATGCATTGTGATTTTTTAACCTACTATGAATTAAATTCACTCATCACGTCTAAAAACTTTTTTGATAGTGATACTTCAACAGCTTTTACGGTTTTTTCTACAGCCTCTTCGATAATTGGATCTTCTTCTTTTGTAAATTTAGAAAGAACGTAATCTGGTACTTTCATTCCTGCAGGAGGTCGACTGATTCCTACACGTATTCGATTAAATTCTTGAGTTCCTAAATGATGAATTAATGACTTTATCCCATTATGACCTCCCGCGCTTCCTTTCTGTCTTAAGCGCAGTTTTCCAACATCTAAGTCTAGGTCATCATAAATAACTATCATATCTTCAATCTCTATATCAAAATAATCCATTATAGGTCGTACACATTCACCTGATAGATTCATATACGTTAGTGGCTTCAGTAACATTACTTTTCCCTCATGTCGATGAATCGTTGCATATAGGCCGTTAAACTTTGATTGATTTAATGGTGCATTCCATTTTTCTGCAAGTGCATCTATACATTCAAAACCTATATTATGACGCGTATGCTCATATTGTTTCCCTGGATTTCCTAATCCTACTATTAATTTCATTCTAATCATCCTTTAATAGCTAATCGTAGGCTAATTTTAACATATACACTATCAATAGCGCATCGATGTTTGATTTATATTTGATGGAGATGTTTAAGAAGTTTGTAAAATTCATTTAAAATTTATCATCTACAAATAGAAAAAATGTATGAGCAATTTTTTTGCCCATACATTTATATGCTAAGCCTGAGATTCAGGTGCATCCGTTGCTTTAATATCCTGATTTTCATTATCGCCTTGACCCGCTGTATCATCAGAAAACACGACTGGCGGTGTAATCGTTACTATAGTATCTTCATCTGCGTTTAAAATTTCATACTGAACTTTATCAGTTAAATCTCGAACAGATAATGATTCACCCATTCCTAATGAAGTTACATCTATCTCAACATGCTCAGGAATTTCAGAAGGTTTTACTTTTATTCGTAATTCTCTTACTGGCTGTGTTAATATTCCACCTTCTTTAACACCTTCTGCATCTCCTGTAGGAACTATTGGAACTTCTACTTCAATCTTTTCTTCCATATTGATTGAAAGGAAATCTACATGCTTTACGATTCCTTTAAGCGGGCATCTTTGGATTTCATGTAAAATGGCATTCACTTTCTTACCTTCAACATTAATTTCAAATACACTTGTTCTACCGTACTTTTGAACAGTTTTTGCCGTCTCTTTGTAGTCTAATACAATTGGCATTGTTTCTGTATTGTAACCATATAATACAGCTGGTAACTTTCCATTACTTCTTAAACTCGTTAGTGATGATCGTGATCCAATATTTCTTCTTGTCGCCTGTAATTCAATACTCATTTTATAAGACCCCTTTTCAGAAAAAAAATTTACACATTTTAGTATGTCTTTTTTTCCGAAAAGCTAAACAAAAAGGTTCTATGTCAAATGTTGGGGTGAAGTGATATTACACGGCACC
>NZ_JPVQ01000008.1 GCF_000772965.1 Ureibacillus massiliensis 4400831 = CIP 108448 = CCUG 49529
TCTAATTTTTTGTGATTTTCAATTTTTCATAGAAGTTTTGACACTACCAAATTAAGGTGCGTTCATTTAATTTTATCTATACTAAATGAAATATTGGAAAAAATGTGCCCCATTGGTAACTCAAATGGATTGATTAAGCAACACCAGTCATGAATGATAAGTAAATACAAAACACAAATAAAATGCAAACGAGTAAGCTTAGGGCAGCAGGCACTTTTTTAATAAACGATAAAACTATTAAAACAAAAAATAAAATGGATAGTAAAAGCAATAAACTGCTTGTGAAATTAAAACTAAGTTGAATATTTAGATCTGCATGCACGTCTTCGCTATAAAACATTGAAAAAGTAGGAGAAATAGTTTCTGCTGAAATAATCGTTTCTTTAGGTGGTGATTGTTGACTTAATGCTGCTGTTGCTGAAAAAATCATGAGTATAATGATACTTTCAGCCTTTGCCCATGGCTTTGGATTGAAACTGGCTCCGTGTTTTAATTTGCGTCTTATAAAAATGCTATTTACAATTGCGAAAATGATTAATGGAATGATGAACAAATGCTTTAATAATAAAGCTTGACCATAGGGAATCATCCATGAATTTATGTAATCTTCATAGTTAACAACGTAATTCATAAGAAGTAATCCAGATATAATGGTTACGCCAAAGCAAAGAAATGCTAGTGGTGTAAACCAGTTTAAAAATTTTAACCAATTGTCATGATTACTTGATAACCAGCTAACAATAATAAGGATACCTACCCATATGGAGACGGCAAGGACATGCATGGAATCACTTATAAATCCCCATAGCGGCTCTATAGAACTAGGGTGGCTAGACCAAGCAATCGATAAAATTATAAGAAAAGAAAGGAAAACACCGATATATCCATAGCGGCGTTTTTCATTATAATCAAAAATAAAAACAAATAGGGAACAGATAAGCGTTATAAGTAAGGTTAAACCCCATGCTTTACCAATTTCAAAAGTAAATAGGACAGATTGAACGGAATCTATAAATGCCATTCTTGTTGATAAAAAAAGAATGACTTGTAAAACAGGTAAAAATGAAAAAATCAATATACCACCTAAAGCAACTAACAAAACACTTTTGGAAACAGTAATCTTTGGGCGTTTTATATTAGGAACAAGAGAAAACATAAAAGTTCCTATACATAAAGAAAGGCAAAGATATAGTAAAGCTTGGCTAATGATTGTAATAATCAGCATCTTCTATTTCTTTCTTCGAATCATGAAGAAGAGAACAACGACCACAATTCCAATTAAAGCGCCAATTAGAAACGGCATAAGAATAGAATTTTCCTCTTCAGGTTCTTCCGCTACTTCATGGTCTGTATGGTTTTCTGTTTCCGCTAAGTTTTCCTCGGTTTGCGTTGTAGTTTCTTCTACTGTTTCCTCTTGTTCCTCAACGTTTGTCTCTTCAACAGTGCCATTTTCCTGTTCTTGTGTGCCTGTATTTTCAACAGGAATATCGATTGTAAATGAGATACTTTCATCAATTGGATGTCCATCAGCGCCAATAATACTCCATTCTAATGTGTAGTCCCCATTTTCAAGAGGTGATGAAAGTTCGCCAGTTAACTGATCGTTATTAATAGTAATGTTGTTAATGGCTATTGACTCACCATTTGTATTTTGTAACGTCATAGTACTGCCCTGCTCAATTTTTGTTTCAAATATGAGGGTAACCTGTTGTAGTTGCTCAGTTACAACCTCTCCATTCTCTGGGGTAGAACTTTTTAAATGAGTATGGGCAAATGCAGAACTCATAAAGGATAGTAAAAAGACACAAGTGAATACAATTATTTTTTTTATCATAATAACCTCCGATTAATGTGTAAAATAATATCAATTTTTTATAAAATTTGGTCATATTTAATCATTATACAAAAACTAGTGTTTTATTCAACTTATTATTCAAATGTTCGTTTGACTATTTAGATGAAACAGCATATATTAGGAATAAATAATCAAACGGATATTTGAATGAGATAGGGGTGGGAATCTTGACAAAAGAAATGGATATGTGTGAAATCACATGTGTCGATGAGGAAAAGGTGACACGTGTTCAAAATAAATTGGCTGAAGAAAATCCTTTGGATGTAGCGAAATTTTTTAAAGTTTTATCTGATCCTACAAGGGTGAAGATCGCTTATGCATTAGCTTTTGAAGATGAATTATGTGTTTGTGATGTTGCGAATATTGTTGGATCTACAACAGCGACAGCTTCACATCATTTAAGAAACCTAAGAGAGTTAGGTTTAGCGAAATCACGCAAAGAAGGAAAATTAGTTTTTTATTCATTAGATGATGACCATGTGAGAAAACTAATTGAAGTAGCTTTTGCCCATCAAAAGGAGGTAGCAAAAGTTGAATAATGTAAAAGAAAAAGATGAACAAGAGTTTCGGGTTGAAGGTTTTTCTTGTGCCAATTGTGCGGGCAAATTTGAACGGAACGTAAAGGAGCTACCCGGTGTTCGTGATGCAAAGGTGAATTTTGGAGCATCAAAAATCTCAGTTGTAGGAAATGCAACCATTGAGGAGCTTGAAAAAGCAGGTGCGTTTGAAAACTTAAAAATTTACCCAAAGAAAACAGCTGGACAAAGGGGCACAGCTCAAGATGAAGGTAGAAAAGAAACTAAGATTTCATTTATAAAAAAATATGAGGAAGTATTATTTTCTGCATTATTAATTGTCATAGGATTTATTTCGTTATTTACAAATGGTGAAGAAAATATTGTGACAACGCTATTGTTTTTAGCTGCAATCTTAATAGGTGGCTATTCATTGTTTAAAGTGGGTTTTCAAAACTTACTTCGTCTTGATTTTGATATGAAAACTCTGATGACTGTGGCCATAATTGGTGCCGCTATTATTGGAGAATGGGCTGAAGGTGCTATCGTTGTTATATTATTTGCCATTAGTGAAGCGTTGGAACGATTTTCAATGGATCGAGCACGACAATCCATTCGCTCCCTTATGGATATTGCTCCTAAAGAAGCACTCGTTCGTCGAAATGGGCAAGAAATATTAGTAGATGTTGAATCCGTTGCAATTGGAGACGTTATGATTGTAAAACCGGGCCAAAAAATTGCAATGGATGGTTTGGTTGTTAAAGGATATTCTGCAGTCAATCAAGCAGCCATTACTGGCGAATCTGTACCAGTTGCAAAAGAAGTTAATGATGAAGTATTTGCAGGAACATTAAATGAAGAAGGTTTATTAGAAGTAAAGGTAACAAAATTAGTTGAAGATACAACGATTGCAAAAATTATTGAACTGGTTGAAGAAGCGCAAGGTGAACGAGCGCCATCTCAAGCCTTTATTGATAAATTTGCTAAATACTATACACCACTCATTATGATTATTGCTGGATTGGTAGCGGTAATTCCTCCTATATTGTTTAATGGAGATTGGGGAACTTGGGTGTATCAAGGGTTATCTATCCTTGTAGTAGGTTGTCCGTGTGCTTTAGTTATTTCAACTCCAATTTCAATCGTTTCAGCTATAGGCAATGCTGCAAAAAAGGGTGTCCTTATAAAAGGCGGTATTTATTTAGAGGAAATGGGCGGCATAAAGGCTATTGCTTTTGATAAAACAGGGACATTGACTAAAGGTGTACCGGTTGTGACAGATTTCAAATTATTAAAAGATTTATCGAGTGAGAAAGAGTTACTTGCTAATGTGGCAGCGCTGGAAAACCGTTCTGGCCATCCACTTGCATCTGCAATTGTTAGGAAAGCAAATGAAATGGGAATTAGCTACAAAGGTATTGTCGTTGAAAATTTTGAATCTATCACAGGTAAAGGGATAAAAGGTTCAATTGAAGGAATTACTTATTATATTGGTAGTCCAAAACTATTCCAAACAACAACGGTTGATTTTCCCGAAATAACTGCCTTTCAAAAAGAGGGTAAGACGGTGATGGTAATGGGTACTGAAGAAGAAACCTTAGCTATCATTGCTGTTGCAGATCAAGTTCGAGAGTCAAGTAAAGGTGTTATAAGTAAACTTCATTCACATGGTATTAAAACCATTATGTTAACAGGGGACAATGAATCGACTGCAAAAGCAAAAGGACATGAGATTGGTGTATCTGATGTTCAAGCAGAATTAATGCCAGAAGACAAATTAAACTATATTAAACAATTACGATCTGAATATGGCAAAGTGGCAATGGTAGGAGACGGAGTTAACGACGCACCAGCACTTGCAGCAGCTACAGTTGGTGTTGCAATGGGTGGTGCTGGAACAGACACTGCATTGGAGACAGCTGATGTTGTGCTAATGGCAGATGACCTAACGAAGCTACCATTTACAATTAAATTAAGTCGAAAAGCATTGGGTATTATCAAATCGAACATAATCTTTGCCCTTGGTATAAAGGTATTAGCGCTATTACTAGTTGTTCCGGGATGGCTAACGCTATGGATTGCTATTTTAGCTGACATGGGTGCAACCTTGTTAGTTTCGTTAAATAGTATGAGATTATTAAGGGTTAAAGAATAATTAAAACGGAAAAAACGCTTGGGAATCTTTAAAATACCCAAGCGTTTTAAGTTTTTATCTTTGTTAGATGTTATTTGTATAGAGTAGCTTAATGAGCGCTCTAAAATTAATTAGATTTTTTCGGGAAAATAATATACGAAACACTAATTGCACCATCGACTAATACGACAATTGACCAGATTCTCCAAAGATTAAACAACGCTTCTGCCTTAAGGTGTCCTACATAGAAAATCATGAGCCAAATTAAGGAACTGCCTATTACATAAGCTACGACATGTCTAGCCCACATTTTCATTTCGTATTTCCCTTTTGCCAGTCCTGAAAGTTTCTTTTTTGTTGAAGACTTCTTTAAAAACAGCACTTGGAATTTCTCATCTGCCCATGCAATCATCGACTTTCCGTAAGCTAACGAAACGCCGATATAAATAGCCGCAACTCCATGGGCAGTTGTTGCTATAGCGCCATTTTTTAAATCCATAGCTGTTAATACAATAAGTGCTAAATCAACAAAAGGTGTAAGGATAAAAAAGAACCAACTAAGACCTTTCAAATTCAATATATATCTTGAAACAAGACCGAGTGCTATTGCAATCCAAAAGGCAATTTCAGCAGCAATTATCCATGTAATCAAAAACTCTACCCCTTAAATTTTATTTAATACAATTGTATTGAAATGATATCATGGTGTTTTAAATAATACAACTGTATTATTTAAAAAATATTGTTATAATAAAAACATGCCGAAAATAGTAAATCATGAAGAAAGAAAAACACAAATCGCAAAAGCAACCTGGAATGTTATTGCGAAGTATGGATTAGAAGGGGCTTCTGTACGCTCGATTGCAAAGGAGGCGAATTTATCACTTGGAGCAGTTCGTCACTATTTTAATACACAAGAAGAACTGCTGGAGTTTGCAATGCAGCTTGTTGAAGAACAGGTGAGGGAACGAATTATCGAGCATACAAAGAGGCCACTTAGCCTAAAGGAAATTACATTGAACATCTTAATGGAGCTTGTTCCATTTGAAAATCGCAATATTGAAATGCAAGTATGGTTGGAGTATGTTTCTTACAAAATTCGAAAGAAAGAAGTAGGAGAAGATAATGTTTATTCTGCTGTTGTGCAACTAGTAACAAAGCTAAATGACGAAGGTGTCCTTCAAGAGAATATTTTTTTAGAAGAGGAAATCGTTCATCTACATGCGTTAATCGACGGGCTAGCATTACATATATTAATGGGGGTAGTACCGATTGGTGAGGAAAGAGTAAGGTATTTAATCCGACGTGAATTAGATCGGTTATTTAAATAGATGGAAAACGCACTGATTCTTTTTAATCAATGCGTTTATGTTTCGGACTAATCCTCATCCATATATTTAGCAATTTGTCGTTCTTCCCAGTTCTTCCCGAATAGTGATGTGTGACCAAGGACGGCAAAGGCATGTGAAACAATACCAATTCCCCATCCTAATAAGGGATAAATAAACCATAATGTACCATCGAAATTAAATAAATTAATGCCGATTAACCCGATATTTACAACGACATAAACAAATAGATGAATATAAAAAGCCTTTATTTTTTCCACTTTCTTTTTTGCTTGTAAATACTTATCATCTAAATTCAACATGTAACCCTCATTTCACTTTATTTAATATTTATTGACACATACTAGATGGAATATGCTTTACTTGTGATTACTATATCATGGAAAATTTGTATTTCTGTTAAATGTATTGTATCGAGTAATAAAGTTTCGATAACATGTAGAAAAACAGGTGTAAGTGGTTTGAAGTTAAATGAATAGGATTATCTGAATCCGATAATGGAGGGGTCGTATGAAAATTTATGCACATAGGGGGTATTCAGGGAGTTATCCTGAAAATACATTAGCCGCTTTTCGTGCAGTCGCAAAGTTACCTGTACATGGAGTTGAATTTGATGTGCATTTAACGAAAGATCGCCAAGTTGTTGTCATTCATGATGAATCCATAGATCGTACTTCAAACGGTAAGGGATACATTAAAGATATGACCCTTGAAGAGTTGCGTAGTTATGACTTTGGTTCATGGTTTGGTAGGGAGTTTGAAGGGGAAGTCATTCCAACCTTATCTGAAGTATTAAATGTATTTCGTCAATGCCATCACCACATTAATATTGAGCTGAAATCAGATGTTTTTGTTTATACAGGATTAGAAGAGCTAGTTCTAAAGGAAGTCGAGGAATGTGGGATGGTGGAACGCGTTGTCATCTCATCCTTTGACCATGAAGCGGTAAATCGAATTTTCGAACTTGCTCCAGATGTGGAAAATGCAGCATTGTTTGCAAATATGATATTAAATGTTAAGGAATATCAAAGGCAGCTTCCTGCAAAAGCTTTACATGTCTATTTGCCGACTGCAGTTCGAAAACCCGTACTTGATGCTATAAAACAAGGTTCTATTGTGAGGGTTTGGACAGTAAATGAATTAGACTACGTTGATCAACTTTTACAACTTGGGGTTGATGGTATATTTACAGACGAGCCAGAGAAAATGTATAAGTATATCCATAATAGATAGAAAAAAATGGAGCTAACCTTTTCATAGGTTGGCTCCAATTTAATGTATCATTTTAAAATCTAATAGGTGATTGTTTCTATGAAGTTCTTCGTTGAACTACCATTTTGCTTCGTGCTCCTCAATACACCCTAGCATCTGCTGAATTAATATTGTACTTCCATCTTCTAATTTAACCTGTCCATGGTAATAACCAACTAATTGGTGGACTTCCGAATGAACGATCTTCATCTCATTTTTTGCAACACGTTCAAAAAATGGGTGGAAGCTGAGCATTACCTGATCAGAGAATTTCGTTGTGATATACCAAGGCTTCATGAAATTAGTACGATCATAGCTAAATAACACATCTTCATGAATCTTGGTCATTTTACCATCAATGAAAACCGCATTTTCAGTCATACCTGTGCCATCTGTCCATTGACCACCAAAATTTAAACCTACTCGTTGCCCTCTAACCCGTTGAGATGCCATTGCCCAATTCCAAACCACTTCTCGAGGCCAAATACCGCGACCAAAATCAAGCACACTAAAACAATCTTCTTCATTGAATTTATAAGTACGATCCCCGATTTTTACAAAACCGGTAGTCGGTAAAGTGTGATGTTTGGCAGTGAATTGAAAGATTTGACGGTTTTTTGGAATAACTACATTTAAGGATTCATCATCAGCCGGATGTTCTATAATTAATTCTGCCTGTAAATTAGCATTATCAAAGTTTTTTGAAGCAACAGATAAATAAGTAGTCTGTTGTAAATGAGTAATACTAATATTTAATTCCGCATTTGAAAATTGGATTGGTTCTAATACCATTGTTGGCATTTTGACCTTACCACCCAATGGAATTGTAATAGTTTTTTCTATAAACCGTTGTGTCTCATATTCTAAGAAATAAACAAAGCATACCGCAGCATAATCTAAATGGCTAATTGTTACAGAAAATAAGATTTCTTCTCCAAAAACACACCAGTAATTCCATTTCTTCTTACGCATAAAATGGCCAGATAAATTACTTTCAATCAATGGTTTGCGGGCAAATCCGATTGCATTTGGATTTAAATTTCCCTTTTTATCACATAAACGGGTGAGCTCCACAATTTCTCGTTCAGCATGCTGCGTCAAGTTAATACATCCTCTCACTGAAAAACTCTCAAAAAATATGCAACTTACAATATGATGTCTATCTTGATAATATATCATTAATTTTGTGGAATAAGTTAAATTTTATAGACAAAAAAATGTTTCATTTTTATTACATAAATTACCTGGAAATTACTAAATCATGTTCAATAAATTTGAAATTTTAGGCAGAATAGCGAGGGAATACGCATAGGATGGTTGTAGAGGAGGGACGGTAATCGCAACTTATTATAACCGCAATGCGGCGGTGCAATATGCAAGAACTTGGTGGAATGGTCGAAATCCAGTATACCCTTCGTTTGTAGACGACTGTACCAATTTTATTTCTCAATGTTTAAGAGCTGGTGGTGCACCAATGACTGGAGCGCCAAATAGGGGGAGAGGTTGGTGGATTACTGATGGCTGGCAAACAGGACGGCCGGGGCAGTTTGCGAGGGAGACTTGGAGTTATAGCTGGTCAGTATCGCATGCGCTAAGACTATACCTCGAAAATGCCACATCGGGTTTAACGGCAACAAGAGTTAATTCGCCATCAGAATTAACTGTTGGCGATGTGATATTTTATGACTTTGAAGGGGATGGAAGGACTAATCATAGTACCATTGTGACCAGTATGATAAATGGTGTGCCTTATATTCATGCGCATACGGTAAATAGTGAAAATCGTCACTATGATTATCGAAATTCTTTAGCCTACACACCAAATACCCAGTATTTTTATTATAAAATTGATGATGTATTTAATTAAAAACAAAAACATTAACTTACATAGCATGTAAAGTAGTAAAATATAATCACTATTTCCATTTTATCTGTTTTATGATAAGGTAACTGATATGAAATGGGGTATTTGTCGAGTCAAAGTTTAAGGAGAGAAAACGACAATATGAATGAACAATCATTATCAGTTAGAGAAGCAATCGTTGGAAGACGTTCCATTAAAAAATTTAATGGCCAACCTGTAGATAGAGAAGATTTATTAAACATTATCGATGATGCAGTTTGGGCGCCGAATCATAAAAATAGAGAACCATGGAGATTAGTTGTTGCGTGTGGGAAAGAACTTTTCCAATTGCATGATTTACTAAGAGATACCGCTATACCAAGATGGCAGGATTTATCAGCTGAAGTGTTAGAAAAACAAATGCAAAAATTTACTACACCGGGTGCTTTCGTTTTTGTGATTGTGCCAGAGGATGTTCGTCAAAAACAACGTTTAGAGGATTACGCTGCAGCGAGTACATTTATTCACAATATCCAGCTTCTGGCATGGGATTATGGTATTGGTTCTTGCTGGAAAACGCCTGAATATTTAGATGCTCCAGCATTTCGCGAGGCGATTGGTGCAAAGCCAGGGGAACGAATTATTTCAATGCTCCAGTTAGGGTATTTTGATGAATTGCCAAAAGGAAAAGAACGTAAGAAATCGGATGAAATCGTGACGATTTTCGGTCAGAAGGAAGAAAATGAAACCCTTGAGGATGTTATAGAATAAAAATAGCAGAGGTTTTATGTGATAGAAAGTTTGATAGAAAATTATAAAAGCTTATCCGTATTATCTCGTGGATAAGCTTTTTGTTATGTAAGAAAAATTGCAAATGCATTATTTTAAAATTACTTAATTAAACATGTAATGTTAATTGACTATTGGGTATTTCAATCTCCTGCATAAACCAACCATTTTCAATTTGTGTAGACATTTTAACATTATTATAGCCCTTTAAAAGATCTCTTACATTGGATAAACCAATTCCGCGACCATCACCTTTTGTTGAAAAGTTTTCTTTATTAATGTCAGTAATGTTAATGGATGATTCATCTACTGTATTATCTATCCCGATTAATATTGAGTTCTGATGAGTATTGATGAAAGCAATGTGAACTTCACCTTCTTCTAACTTTGTACAAGCCTCAATTGCATTATCTGTTAAGATGCCGATAATTCGAGTTAAATCAATAATATCCATATCAATCGCCTCAATTACTTCGGGAATTTCAATATTCATCTTAATGCCAATTTGATCAGCTCTCATTAACTTTGTTGCAAGGAGGCCTTTAAGCTCTACAATTTTTAAATTATCTAAATTGCTAAGTACTTCGTTTTTAATAAGAGTTTCTTTTTCAGCCTTTAAAATGTGAGATTGAAAATAATTTTTTAACCCTTCTAAATCCTCATTTTCTAAGTAACCACGCATGGTAAGTAGGATATTTGCATAATCATGCTGGAATTTACGCATTTCCTTATTTACTTTTTCCAGTGAGTTCATGTAATTCAATTGTTGTTCTTGTTCCTTTGTCATTTGTTGAAATTCTCTATGTTTTTTAATACTTTGATAAAGAATTCTTGCTAGGATAGCCATCATGAACAAATAGCCAGTTTCTAATGCAACGTTAATGCGGAATGCAATCGTTTCACTAGGATCAACGCGGATAAAAGTATTCAAGTAAACCACGATAATTGTAAAAATGGAAATAAATAAAATATACAGACGAACTTTAAAAGGTAATGGTGTAATTGGATTAATATTGGAAATCAGCTTTTTATAAAGAAATGCTAGTAATGAAAAGGCTACCAAATATATCGATGTATAGTAGTAAAGATGGTATTGTTCATTACTAATGAAAAAGTATGTAAGCCTTTGAGCGCTATCCTCTGAAAGGTTAGAGCCAAGTACTAAGAAGCTTAAATCTAATATAGAGCGAATTGATTTAGAAAAGAAATTAAAGATGGCTAATGTAGATAGTATTAAGAATATAGTAAATATCCATTTAGTTCCTAGTTGAAACAATATCAATAATGGTAAGAAAACAAAAACGATACAAATAAATGTCCTATTAAGTGTTGGCTTCACATTTAGTGTGTAAAATAATCCAAGAAAGAGCGTGGCTACTTCCAATATAGGTATAAAACTATGCTGTAATATGATGGACACCTCGCTAAGTGGTAGGTTTATTGAGTTATAATCTTTTAGATAGACACAATTATATACTAACATAAAATTCCAAGTAATCAATCTTTATTTATCTGAAAAGTAAAAAAACTTAGGTAGCTTTTTACTGGTTGTAAATAGAGGGGTGGGAGGTTCTTGTGCTAGAAAAGGGATTGTGAAAACAATAAAATAAATACTATTCATATAATAGCATTAAGATAAATAAATAACCCCCTCAAAAAAAGTTGAGGGGGCCACTTTTAATTTGCTTCTGTAATCATTTCTGGAATGAATTCAATACTTTTACTTGTGCTTGTTGTTTTGATTTTTGTGAATTTTTTACGCCAGTCTTGATATAAAGAAATAACCTGGTCATATGCTTTGCTATCTTCTTTTCGAATATGAAGAATCATATCATAGTAAACTTCAACAGCTTCGCAAAATTCCTGCCCAAATAATTTACAGCAAACATCTTTATCAACTCGACCGTGTTGAATCCCTGTTGAAATTGTTTTCAAGTGATACAATGCGCCGTGTACATCCAATTCTTCGCGGATAGCAACCTGGTCCTTTGTTAGCGGATAATCGTATTTAAAGTTGTGAATACCTTTTACATCTGATACAAAAGATGGGTCATCATAAGCTAAATCTCGTACTTTAACTTTATAATTTTTTAAATGTGGGACGACAGTATCTGTAAAACGATCTGCGAATAATATGGCCTTTTCCGTTGCGTCCCGTTTATCCTTTAGTAAATCAATCTTCACAATTTTATTTAACCTCAACCAAACGATGGACAGTAAAAATATCGTAAATAATAGAATTGCGGTTTCGATAGGGTTTTCTGATATTAAAGTGTATAGAATTTGATTCCAATTTTCCAAGTGTTCTCACTCCTATTCAATGAAAATATTTCTATTTCTATTATGTTTAGTAAAAATGGATTCTATTCTACATATGCAAAAAAAATAGTAAATATGAATAATAGAGTACAAAAAAATTGAAAAAAATAGATAGTTAATTAGTTTATTATGAGATTTATGCTAGAAAGAGTTCTATTAATGTCTATTACTTCTTTTAAAGTTTGGAAGAGCGGGGATTTTTAACAACAAAATTTTATGCTAATATTTAACTTTGTCATTAATGGGTTCGAGAAAAATGGAACGTATTTGAAATGAAAGGATTTATGATGAAATTAACATACTCGTCCTCGAAAAATCGTAAATATAATATAATCCTAAAATCTTCGTTCGAAAATATACTTACTTGGGGGAGAGCAATGAGGGTTTATTTTATCGTGACGCAGATGGTGTACTTTCTAACGATACTGCCATGGTTTTTAATTTGGGGATTGTCACTTACTACCTTTGGCTCGGGGATTAATTTAGATAATACTTTGTTTGTTTTAACGATAACCGTATATCCAGTGGTGATTGTAGTTTGTTCCATCATTGCGTGGTATTTTCATTCGAAGAAACCAATTGCTTCGTTCTTCATTAACTTCATACCGATTATTTGGATGTTTTTGTACTATTATTTAATGACGATGAACATGTAAACAAATAATGAAAAATATCCGGGATAAAGTGTACATGCCATTGGGTGAAAAAACGCTCAAAGAGAGGCTGGGACATAAAGAGAAAAGTACAATCCATTTTAAAATGCGGATTGTACTTTTTTGATATAGAACCGTTCGTTTCCGAGGCAGGCTTCGCTTTCCGCGGGCGAGCGGTGAGCCTCCTCGAGCTTTGCTCTGCTGGGTCTCACCACTGCTCTTACATCCCGCAGGAGTCTTCGCCTACCTCTCCAACGAACGACTTCCAAATAAGCGGTGAACAAATATTTACTATTCTTTCTTGTGTCTACTTGTTCGTAGTTTACTTTTGTCCCAGCCTCCTTTAAATTTAAGTTCAATTTTGGATACTTAAAGTGAATAGAAAAAATGATGCACCTAGATATCCATTTTGTTACTTTATCCAAATCTGTTCAATTAGTTTTCTATTTAATAAGAAGAGGTTTGTGTAAAAACGTTTACTTCACTTAGTTAAAATAGCTAAATAGTAAACCTAATTTTGTAAGCAATAGCTAATGTCAAATAGAAAGTAAGAAAATATAATTAAATCATGTTATAAAACTTATACACAATAAGTTATAAAAAGTAACGTTATTTCTGATTTATGGAATAGCATTCAGCCATTGTACTGAATTTGGTTAAAGAATAAAACGAATTGAAAATAAGAAATCCGCTAGATTAGGAGGGTTTAAAATGGTTGTAATGGAAAACGAGGTTGTCTCATTTGAACAGGTAGATAAGATCTACAATACAGGAACTGTGGCGTTAAACCGGCTAAACCTTTCGATAAAGGAAGGAGAATTTATCAGTTTTTTAGGTCCTTCGGGTTGTGGGAAGTCTACTGCATTACGCATGGTTGCAGGATTAGGTGATCCGACGAAAGGGAAAGTGAATGTATTTGGTCAAGATCCGAAGGCAGTTATTCAAAAGACAAACGATGTAGCATTTGTTTTCCAAGAAGCAAATTTACTTCCTTGGCGGACGGTTTTGGATAATGTTTTGTTACCGTTGGAATTAAGAGGCTCTGATAAAAAGAGTAGAAAAGAGGCGGCAATTCAAGTATTGGAGAAAGTAGGGTTAAAAGATCATATTAAATCATACCCACGTCAGCTTTCGGGTGGGATGAAAATGAGGGTGTCTATCGCGCGTGCGATGGCTGCAAAACCAAAGCTTTTGTTAATGGATGAACCTTTTGCTGCGTTAGATGAGTTAACACGTCAAACATTACAAATGGATTTGTTAAATATTTGGGAAAAGGAAAAAATGACGATATTGTTTGTTACCCACAATGTTTATGAAGCGGTATACCTATCCTCTAGGATTGCGGTTATGTCCGCAAGACCTGGACGACTATCAACATTAATTGATGTCAACCTTCCTTATCCGAGAGAACGTACAAATACCGAATTTGCAGATCTTGTAAATGTTGCCTCTCAAAGTCTTGAGCACAGTATGGGACGAAAGGAGTTAGTATAAATGACGGTTAAAACTGTATCTACAGAATCAAAAAAAGCTGTAAAGAAAACATCCAGTGTGCAATGGAAAAGCTTGTTTGGCTTAAAGTATCTCGGTCCAATCATTGCCTTTGTAGTATTTATTTCTGTTTGGCAGTTTGTACCGATGTTAATGGATATTAAACCATTTATTCTTCCGAAACCAACGGATGTTTTGGAAGCGGCGATTGAGGACTGGCATTTACTGTGGCCAGCGATGCAAATGACCATATTTGAAGCGGTGATTGGCTTTGTTCTCAGTGCAGTTATCGGGATAGGGATCTCTATCTTACTAGCGAGCTCAAGAGTATTAGAGATTAGTCTTTACCCTTATGCGGTAATCTTACAAACCATTCCTGTTGTTGCCATCGCTCCGATTGTTGTTATTTGGTTTGGTTCAGGGTTTAATTCTATCGTAATCATCTCCTTTTTAATAGGATTCTTCCCGATTGTTTCAAATACGTTAATGGGTCTAAACTCCGTTGATAATAACATGGGTGATTTGTTCAAACTGTACAATGCGAACAAATGGCAAACGATGTTTAAACTGCGAATTCCAGCTGCAATGCCGTTTATTATGTCTGGTTTAAAGGTTTCATGTACATTAGCTATCATTGGTGCCATAACAGGAGAATATATCGCAGGGATTGGCGGCGGAAAAGGTGGATTGGGTTATGCCATTACTGTAGCTGCAGTTCAGCTGAAGACGCCTTATCTATTCGCTTGTGCAATCGCAGGTGCGCTGTTTGGAATTGTGTTCTATCTATTAGTCAGCTTGCTTTCGCGATTAGTCCTAAAATCTTGGCACGAATCAGCGATGAAAGTAGAAAAATAGTAGTAAATTCGTAATGTAGGAGAATGACAGACGCTTTCGTTTGAAAATTCTTTTATATAAATGGGCTTATAATGATATGTTAATCATTTCAATAAATAAGAAAACCTTTAATTTATCTCACTTCTAAGAAGAAAATCGATTTTAAGAATCGGTTAACATATTCCAATGATACAGGCCTATGTGTTCAAAATTTATGCATTTTGAAAATTGAAGGGAGTAAAGGTTATGAAGGAATTAAAGAAATTAAGTTTATTATTATTTGGACTAGCTTTATTAGTTGTTTTAGCTGCTTGTGGTGGAAGTGGTTCAAGTAGCGAACCGGCAGGTGAAGGGACAGGAACGTCTGGTAGTGAAACACCTTCGGAAACAACAGAAGAACCTGTAGAAATGAAGGATGTCAAATTAGTTTTAAACTGGTTTGCTAAAGCACAGCATGGCGGTGTTTATGCTGCGCAAGAAAATGGGTTATTTGAAGAGGCGGGTTTAAATGTAACCGTTGAGCCAGGTGGACCTCAAGTATCTTCGATTAACATGGTCGCATCAGGTAATGCGGAATTTGGTCTTGCTCATGCTGACCAAATCGCAATGGCTCGTAACGAAGGAATTGAATTAGTAGCAGTTGCGACAGCGATGCAAGGAAGTCCTCAAGCATTTATGTTCCATAAAGGTCATGGTATTGAAGACTTTGAAGAGCTAAATGGAAGAAAAGTATTTATCCAACCAGGAATTATATATTGGGAATATTTAAAAACACAATATGACCTTAGTGGTGTTGAAGAATTAACTTACACGGGTCAACATGTAAACTTCATTCCTGATGTAGAATCTGTTACACAAGCATTCCTTACTTCTGAACCGTATTTTATGGAATTAGAAGGTGTTGAAGTAGAAACAAAGTTAATTGCAGATGCAGGTTACGATCCTTATAACGTAGTACTTTACGTAACAAAAGATTACTTAGAACAAAATAAAGAAACAGTTGCTGCGTTCACAAAAGCATTTGTTGAAGGTTGGAACTTATATAAAGATTCTTACGAAGAGATTAATCCAATCATCCAGGCAGATAATCCAGATATAGAATTAGAATCATTGCAATTCGAAGCTGAATCTCAAGCTGAATTTGTTTACGGAATGGATGCTGCTGAAAATGGTGTAGGTTATATGACGGAAGAGCGTTGGGCGACATTAATTGAACAATTGTACAGCTTAGGATTGCTTGATGAGCAATATGATGCAAGCACAATCTTTACAACAGAATTTTTACCACAATAATTACCTATATCTAAATAGAGGGCTGATCCAATTGTTTGGATTGGCTCTTTGTTTTATTGTATTAGGACTTTATTTAAATTCGGTAGATTGATAGAATTAACTGAATAATAAGAAAATTATATATGGTAACTAAATTAATAATAGGGTTTTGTGGAGAATACCAATGTATGAAGTGTCGTATTTATTTACAATAAAAACTACTGGTAAAAGGGGGATTTTACAATGGAGAGTCATGCATTTTTTGATGAAGCGATCATGATCTTGCCAAAAAAAGAAGGGCCATTAAGTGGAATGACCTTTGCAGTAAAAGATGTGTACGAAGTGAGTGGGCATCGTAATAGTGCAGGAAATCCAACATGGTACGAAACTCATGAAAAGGGAAAACATACAGCGCCCGTGATTGAAAGGTTATTAGATAACGGGGCTACTTTAAAAGGAATGACTCATACAGATGAACTAATGTATAGCTTGAATGGAGAGAACATTCACTATGGTACTCCGCTGAATCCGATTGCTCCAAATTGTATCCCCGGTGGGTCATCCAGTGGCTCTGCTTCAGCAGTTGCCTGTGGAATAACAGATTTTGCTCTGGGAACAGATACGGGAGGTTCCGTTCGTATACCGTCATCCTATTGCGGATTATTTGGTATCCGACCTACACATGACTCCATACCTTGTAATGGTGTGATTCCTTTGGCACCGAGTTTTGATACGGTTGGATGGATGGCGAAAACGATTGAAACATTGGAGGCGGTAGGCTCGGTTTTACTACCTAATGCTGTTGATACCGCCTTTAATCATTTTTATATAGAAGAAAATGCGTGGAGTCTAATGAATTCCGAAGACTGTGAAATATTGCGGAATAAAATTCCTCAAGGACTTTCTATTGATAAAGTAGATTTCAAATCTATTGGATTCTTTGAATGGCCAGAACTGTTTAAAAGAATACAAGGTATTGAAGCGTGGCGTGCACATGGTGAATGGATCACAAACGCGCAGCCGAGATTTTCTGAAGCAATCTATGGGAGATTCCAATATGCTAGCTCTCTAAATCCGATGCAATATGATGATCTGAAAAAACAACAAGCGCAAATAGCATGGAGGATAAGCGAGGCTCTAGGGGAAGACGGCATGATTATTATTCCTACAGCAGCTTCTGTTGCGCCTGAAAAAAATGCACCCGGTGAAGCGGTTGAAAGTGTCCGTGCTATGACTATGCAATTAACTTGTATTGCCGGAATTTCAGGTTTGCCACAGGTAACGGTCCCAGTACTAAGAGAAGATGGCATGACATTAGGATTATCCTTTATTGCAAATAAGCAATGTGATCGGTCGTTGCTAAAATTTGTCCGAAAATACTTTAGTGGTAATTAAAATTAAGACTTTGGGGATTGTGAGGGGGATTTGAAATGGTGCAACAATATAGAGCGACAACAATGGGGACAAAGGGGATGGTGACAACACCGCATTATTTAGCTTCTCAGGCTGCGATGGCAATCTTGCAGAAAGGTGGTAACGCTATAGAAGCAGCGATTGCAGCAGCTTCTACTATTGCGGTTGTTTATCCTCATATGAATAGTATTGGTGGAGATAATTTCTGGCTTATTTACAATGCGCGGAAGAATGAATTAAAAGGGTTAAATTCGAGTGGTCGTTCAGGTGAGAAGGTGACAATTGATTTTTACAAAAAACTAGGTTTCTCAAAAATTCCTTCAAGAGGTGCTGTTGCTGCTAATACCGTACCAGGCGCGGTGGCTGGTTGGGGGGAAGCCTATAAATACGGAACGAGTGAAATGGAAGGCTCCTTAGCATGGAGTGATCTACTAGAACAAGCTATTACCTATGCTAAAGAAGGTTTCCCTGTGACACCAAGTCAGGAGTATTGGACACAGGTGAATTTAGATGAAAAAGATAAGGAGTTTCGTGACCTTGGACGGTTTGAGGAATTTTCTCGCGTATTTTTAAAGGATGGCAAGCCCTATGAAATGGGAGATATTATGGTACAGGAAGATTTGGCGAATACCTTATCGGATATTTCGAAGAATGGTGCGGCGTATCTTTATAATAGTGAATTGACAGAGCGAATTATTAAAGATTTACAAAAACACGGAGGGCTATTAACTGTAGAGGACTTTAAACAACATACAAGCGATTGGGTAGAACCGATATCAGTCCCTTACAGAGATTATGTTGCTTACAATTTGCCTCCAAATACGCAAGGGATGGCTTCTTTATCAATTTTAAATATTTTAAACCATATAGAATTACGGCAAATGGAAGAGGGGTCTTCTACCTATTATCATATTCTCGTTGAAGCAGTAAAGCACGCCTTTATGGATCGAGATCAATATTTAACGGATCCGGAGTTTAGCGATATACCTATAAAGGAATTGTTAAGCTCTGAACGCGGGTTAGTATTTGCTGAAAAAATAAAAGAACACCATTTGGCAAGTGAATTAGCATTATTAGATGTAAAAGGTGATACCGTATGGTTTGGCATTGTTGATGAAGAAGGCAATGCGGTTTCCTTTATTCAAAGTATTTACCATGAGTTTGGTTCTGGCTTTATCCCAAAAGGAACAGGAATTTTACTGCAAAATAGAGGAAGCTTTTTCTCGCTTGATGAAAAACATGTCAATGCTTTAACGCCAAAGAAGAGAACCTTCCATACGCTAAATCCAGCCATGTTGTTAAAGGATGGAAAACCAGCCATTGTTTATGGGACGATGGGGGGAGAGGGTCAGCCTCAAACTCAAGCGATGCTTGTGACGAGAATGGTTGACTATGGTATGAGTGTTCAAGCAGCTATTGAAGCACCGCGCTTTTTATATGGGCGTACATGGGGAGCCTCATCCAACAGTTTGAAGCTGGAAGGTCGAATCGAGGAAACAGTTCGTCGTGAGCTTGAAGGACTTGGTCATGAAGTTGAAGTATTAGCGGACTATACAGACACAATGGGTCATGCAGGTGCAATATTTATTGATGGAAAAACAAATGTGAAATTTGGTGGTGCTGATCCGCGTGGGGATGGTATGGCGATTGGTTATTAAAGCTAGGCAAAGGCTAGAAAATTCGATCTGAATGGAAAGCTCATTTGAGGATGTAATGATAAGGGAGAATTAGGTGTATGGGAAAACAAAAAGAGATATTTATCGCCTTCTTTCGTTCGGGTATGCTCGGGTTTGGAGGAGGGCCTTCTACGATTCCGTTGGTACATAAAGAAGTTGTAGAAACCTATAAAATGATGACAGATGAAGAGTTTTCAGATGTTTTATCCATTGGAAATACATTGCCGGGGCCGATTGCAACGAAAATGGCTGGCTATATAGGCTATCGAGTAGGCGGATGGTTGGGGCTTGTTAATGCACTGATTGCAACGGTCTTACCTACTGTTTTATTAATGATTTTATTACTAGCCTCATTAAATCAAATAAGAGAATTTGATTTTGTTAAAGGGATGACGAATGGGGTAGTACCGATTGTTGGAGTAATGCTAGCAGTGCTAACCTGGGATTTTTTAAAGAAATCCCAAAAATCGCTTGGTTGGGTGAAGGGAGCTATTATTCTTGTAGCTTCTGGTGTAAGTATGATTTTATTCCATATCCATCCGGGGATCGTTATTGCTGTCTTATTGTTGTTAGCACTCTTTCTGCCATTTAAAAAAGAGGAGGATGGTGCGAAATGATTTACATCCAAATCTTTTTAGCCTTTTTCTATCCTGGAATTTTAGGTTATGGAGGAGGGCCTGCTACAATTCCGTTAATTGAGCATGAGGTGGTAGAAAATTATGGTTGGATGACAACGAGCGAATTTAGTGAGGTGCTCGCCCTTGGTAATTCATTACCCGGACCAATTGCAACAAAAATGGCGGGTTTTATTGGTTATGAAGTGGGCGGGGTTCTTGGAGTGGTTGTTGCATTATTTGCAACTGTAGCACCTTCATTAATATTAATGCTAATCCTTTTAAATATTTTGTATCGCTTCCGCAATTCTCCGAGAGTTAAGCGTCTATCAAGCTTTGTTTTACCGGCGATTGCGGTGTTGTTAGCTGAAATGACCTTTGATTTTGTAAAGACGTCTTATGATGTAATTGGATTAGTTATTACTGCGGTGATTGTAGTATGTGCATATTTTGCTTTAGAAAAGCTTAAAATCCACCCAGCCTTTGTAATTTTAGCCGGCTTAGTGGTTGGTGGAGTGTTTCTTTAGAAGGAAGGGGTTAGATTTTATTAAGTAGGAGCATGTTTAATGTATTGAACATTTAGACCGAGTTCGTGAAGTGCTAATATATGAGCTGTGTGGACGCAATGATATATACGGTTGCATTACCACTTCGCCAGCTACTCCTGGTACAGCTTCAATATTACTAGTGATTTAGCTGGAACACAAATTATTCATCAAAGGAATCCTCAATATTCGACGGAACCAAAAACTGATATGATGAGTGGCGTTCAAAGCGGAGAAAGCTCCAATCAGGGGGTATATCTCTAATATTATGAAAAAGGACTTGAGCTCTTTATAAGCTTAAGTCCTTTCTTTTAATCTGTCCGAGTGTTTCTGTGTATTTAACCTAATGTGTTCCGGGTAATTTTGAAGGTTTGAAAATTAAACGGTAGGAATCTTTGGATTGCCTGTAAACTCCACTATATCGTATTCAAAATAATCCTTGAGAATAAGTTCTTTATCATCTTGGAACAATTCGTCTGCAATGGCCATGACGAGTTTTGGGATGGCAAAACGTATTCCAGATAGTGCAGAAGCAGATACACCGCAGCTGATTAATGCTGAATAATTGAAGGGGAATAAACCGTATAAAGCATCTTTCCCTTCCTCGCAGTTGGCAATGAATTTAAAACCGTAATCTAAATATGGGTGTGCATCAATCATTGGGCTTGCAATGTTAGGGCTTGCCTTATACACATCGCCCCAGCGTGTAATATATTTTTCGACAGCCTTTAACTCAGGTCGCAATGCTGGGTCTGAAACTAAACCTGTACTAATGATTAAATAATCAAAAGTAAATGTATCGTGGGGTGTGCGAATGAATACCCCTTCTTCTGTTTCTTTCACTTCTATCCAAGGGGAGTCAAGATGCACCTTAAACCCTTCCCATGCACTTGCGCGGTTAAACGTATCATTCGTCGGAGGTTGATTAAATTTAAAGAAATGGGCCATTGCCGCATATTTTTCATCATCGCTTAAAGAATGATAACGTTCAATAATGCCAGTTTGTTCAAGGATACGCATTGGGTTGATGCGCACCATTTCTTTACGTCGAACAAATACATGGGCTTCTTTCACACCAGCTGATAAGGCAAAATTTGCATTATCAAACGAAGAAGCGCCGCCACCGAGAATACCGATTTTTTTACCCTTTAATGCATCGAAATCAATAGTTTCTGAAGTATGTGCATAGAGTGATTTCGGAAGTGCGTTTTTGACGAAATTAGGTACATGCCACTCTCCGCCGCCTTGTATACCAGTAGCGAGAACAACCTTACGAGCTAAAATCGTTTTTGACGGTGCGCCATTTCCGCTTAAATGAAGACGGTGTAACTTATTGCCGACTGGTTCGATTAAATCAACCTTTACTTCGTTTTGTACAGGTAAATTTAAAACTTCTCGATACCATTTTAAATACTCCATCCAATCGTTCCGGGAGATTTTATCTAATTCATCCCATGCCTCTTGACCGAATTTAGCAATAAACCATGATTGGAACGTAAGAGATGGGACCCCTAAGTCAATAGAAGGGAGATGCTTTGGAGTCCTAAGCGTAATCATACGAGCATAAGTAATCCATGGACCTTCAACACCTTTTGGATTTTCGTCTAAAATCGTAATATTCGTAATCCGTTCTCGAAATAAACCGAAAGCAGTACTTAATCCACTTTGACCGCCTCCGATAATTGCTACATCATAAACATGGCTATCTTCATGTGTAACGGGTTTTACCCACTCTTTACCGGGATGGGCAATATAAGAAAGATCTTTTTTTACTTGCTCATTTAATGCTTCAAGACTCATAGGAACAGCTCCTTTACTTTTATGTAACATCTTCTAACATCTATTTATATAACTATCTTAACATTCTGAAATTTAACATTCCTTATAGGCCTATCTAAAAATTAAATTTGCTTTTGTGCGGTTTAACTAAAAGGTCTAAATTGCATGTTGCCTTTTGTTACATATTACTTTGTGAAAGGGGGAGTGAGTTGAAGTGGAGGGTGAGGGTAATCGATGATACTAAAAAAAGAATGTGACCGCCTCCTTTATAAAAGGTGTAGCGGTCGGTTTTGTTAGCTTCCTCGGTATACTTGGTAGCTCCAAGGTGTAACGAGTAATGGAACGTGATAGTGGGCTTCCGTTTCTAGCATTTGGAATCGCACAGGCACCGTTGATAAAAAATTTGGTGTTGGGAGCTCTACTTCTGTAGCTCTATAATAATCCTCTACATGAAAAACGAGCTCGTATGTCCCTTGTTTAAAAGTAGCATTTGTAACAAGGGGCTCATTACAGCGACCATCTTCATTTGTATAGATGGTTTTTAATAATAGATTGGGTTCTGTTTCAAGCTGGAAATAAAGATCAATTCTTACGTTTTTAGCGGGGTGCCCGTGATATAAATCGAGCACATGTGTTGAAAGAGATGGCATGAAAAAGCCTCCTTAATTATAAGTTTCGATAATTCCTCTAAAACGTATATTTGCAATTTTGTAGATTTCTTGTAAAGCAGTCTGGAATTCTTTTTCCGGGTTAGAAGAAAGACGTTCCTTCATTGCTTGTAATATATCGTTTTTATCCTTTCCGCTAACGGCAATGATAAAAGGGAATCGGAACTTTTCCATATATGCCTGATTTACTTCGGAAAAGATTTGATATTCCTCAGGTGTTAAAGAGTCAAGACCGGCACCCTGCTGTTCTTTAACGGATGCCTGGCTCATTTGAATTCGTTTGCCAAGCTCCGGATGTTCTTTTATAAGTGAGAGCTGTGCTTCGCTGCCGCTTTCCACCACAATTTGCTTCATTGTATCGAAGGCGATATCAAATGAAGAGAACGGTCGCATATGTGCAGCAATTTTTGCTATCCATGGAGAATGCTCAAAGATTTCTCCGAATAGATTAGTAAACTCTTTTTCTGTAAAGTTGTTTAATTGATCTAATGTTAAAGCCATTAATATAACCTCCAAAATGATGCAAAGGCATCTGAATTTATTTTTAACGATATAGTTCGCTTTAAGAAAATGTATACCGTTATATCCATTTTTATATCTGCATTTAAAGGCGATTTGATGAATTATGCATGTTGTTCAATGATAAGGTGATTGCGGATTCTTAGGGCAAGGCGTAGCTGTAATGTTACCTCTGGATCCTTTAAATCTTTATTTAATAAAGAGCTGCACTTTTCAATACGGTAAATGACGGTGTTTCGATGAACAAATAAACGTTTTGCTGTTTCAGAAATTTGGCAATGACATTCTAAATATTCGTTTAAAGTTTCAAATAAAATTGTTTGTTCATCATCTGGCAAAGAAGCAAAAGCCTTAAATACCATTCGTTGATAGTTCAACAAATCTGTTTGTGGAATCATTTGTAGTAATTCGTTGATCTCTTTCTTTTTATAGAAGGAAACAACGCGCTGTTTATTCCGTAAAGTGACTATTGTACTTTGTGCTTCTTTGAATGCTCGCTGAATGTCTGAAAAGCTTTGTGTTTGGTTGCTGACACCAAAAACCATATGCAAATCAAAATATTGATAGATGGATCCTTCCAGCTCCGAAAACAATTCTCTTAAAAATAAAATATAATCAGAGTTTGGATCTTGAAGCTCGTATAAAAAAATCAATTCATTATTTAATGAGAATACGTGTATAGGTATTCGTGTTGACTGAAGGGTTTCTTCGCAAAATTTATGAATTTGTTCAATTGTAAAAGTAGGTTGAAATGAGTAAGAAGGTGTTTTCGTTATCACATGACCAATAATGCATACATACGCCTGTTGGTATGGGAGGGAAAGTTCCTGTGACATCGCCTTCGTAACAACGGTAGATCCGCTATCATTCTCTAAAAAATCTTTTAAATGCTGATTGCGAATATTGCGCTTTTGTTGCTGTAAAGCCTGCTCCTGCATCAATGCGAATGATAGTACATTGATGGCCTGCTCAATCGTTAAACGCACTGTAATATCCTGTTGATCGATATTCCCTTTAACCATTAAAAAGCAGTTTTTCTCCGCGTGGGTATTGATAGGAAAAAAGGCGAATGTTTCTTTTCCTTCAATGAGAGAAAATGTGAAGGTTTGTTCGCAGTTTAATGGATTTTGAAAACCTTCATTCATCATATTTTGTATAGTTGCAAGTACCGGTACGTATTGCTGTGTTGAATACATAGGTCTTAAATAAGGGCTTATGAGAAGAACTTCCCTCCCGATAAGTGATGATAGCTGTCGTATTAACTTTGGAACCCCGTGACCATTTAAAATAAGTAAAGTGAATTGACGATGAATATCCATTGCGTGCGTCAATAAAGAAGCTTCGCTCTGTAATATTTTCTCTGTCATTAAAAAGTTGATCTGCCCTAATGATAAGTGCTCCGGTAATTCCATAAAGGGTAAATTTAGTTGTTCTGCTAGTAGTAAGATATCTTGAGGGATTTCGTGTAGGTAACGGTTTTTCTTTATACCAATCCCAGCGCATCCGTTTGCAGCCATTTCACGAATAAGCTCTTGGAAGTAGTCGTGATTATTCTTTAAATGATAGGCGGTTGTAATGATAAGCATATTTGGTCGTAAATATGGAATGATATCAGGTGCATCCATCATTGTAATGGATGTTATCTGACGATATTTACTTGCCTCCCCAGCCACCAACGTAATTGGAGCCAATTCTTGTTGGGTTAACATTTGTAGAATATTCACAATTAAAACCTCCCTTTTTCGTTATATGTTACAAAATATAACATATATGCATTGGTTATGTACATATTTGTTAGAAAACATTACATGAAATAAGCTGGAAATATGTCTATTTTGTTTAAGTTAACTAAAAAGTGTTTTTTTTTTCACATTTCTGACGATGAACGGTAGGAAACCTTTCCTTAAAATAAAGGAAACGTAACAGGCAGGGAGGTGGTGTCAACTATGAGCGAAAGTACAACAAACGTTCAAACTATTGAAATTAGAGAATTGGTAGAATGGCTTTCGACTTTCGGTACAACAAACGAGAGGGGTGTAACTCGATTACTGTACTCAACGGAATGGATAAAAGCACAGCAAGCGTTGAAACAAAAAATGCATGAAGCTGGAATGGCAACCTATTTTGATGGAGTAGGGAATTTATACGGAAGAATCGAAGGCTCTATTCAAGGTGATACTGTCATATTAACGGGCTCTCATATTGATACAGTAAAACAGGGTGGAAAATACGATGGGGCGTACGGTATACTCGCGAGCTTTCTTGCAGTTAGAAGATTAGTAGAGAAATACGGTCCCCCAATAAAAACAATCGAAGTAGTGTCACTATGTGAAGAAGAGGGAAGTCGTTTTCCTTTAACCTTCTGGGGCTCAAAAAATATTACTGGTGAATTTTCAATAACATCCATTGACAATATTTCTGATAATGAAGGGATTCCTTTTAAAAAGGCAATGAATGATGCAGGCTATCCAATTGATGCTTATTCTCCGAAAAAGCGCAATGATATAGAACATTTTGTAGAGATTCATATTGAACAAGGGTCAATCTTAGAAAAGAATTTGAAGGATATTGGCCTTGTTACTCACATCGTTGGCCAAAAACGATACACAATTACGCTAACGGGTGAAAGTAATCATGCTGGTACAACACCGATGGATGAAAGGAAAGATGCTATGGTGTGTGCTGCAAAGGCTATTAGTCAGCTAACTTCAATAGCCATAAGCTTAGCTCCAGGACTAAGAATAACGGCAGGACAACTCATTGCCAAGCCGAATGTTCCTAATGTAGTAGCTGGTGAAGTTAGCTTTACATTAGATATTCGTTACCACGATAAGAAGGTTTTAGATAGCTATTGCGAGAAAGTTATAGAAGTACTGGAGTGTATCTCTAATGAAAGTGATATTCAATTATCGGTAGAAAAGTGGACTGATATCGATCCTGTTACTTTAGATCAATCATTGCATGAGCTAATGAAAAAGAAAATAGAATCAAAGGGATTTAGCCATATGCAAATGGTCAGTGGAGCTGGTCATGATGCACAGGTATTTGGACGACATTATCCGACCACTTTAATTTTTATCCCGAGCTGTAACGGAATTAGTCACTCACCGCTTGAATTTACAGAAGATGAATATTTAGAAAAGGGAGTAAAAGTAATGATGGATACTTTATACCACCTAGCATATAAAGGGGGCATCGCCTAATGTTTTATAAACCATTACAAACACCAAGTAGAACAATCATGACTCCAGGACCTGTTGAAGTAGATCCAAGAGTATTGCAGGCAATGAGTACCCCCATTCTTGGGCAATTCGATCCAGCCTTTACGGATATTATGAATGAAGTAATGGAGATGCTACGCTCCCTATTCCAAACGAAAAATAAGTGGGCATTCCCGATAGACGGCACTTCAAGATCAGGAAATGAAGCGATGCTAGCAAGTATTATTGAGCCGGGTGATAAAGTTCTTGTACCAATTTTCGGCCGCTTTGGTCATTTGCTCGTTGAAATATGTGAGCGTTATGGCGCTGAAGTTTATACGATGGAAACAAAGTGGGGTACGGTTTTTGACCAACAAGACATCATTAATGAAATGAAAAAGGTTCAGCCAAAAGTAGTGGCCATTGTTCATGGTGAGACATCTACAGGCTGTATGCAACCATTAAATGAACTAGGAAAGGCGTGTCATGAGCAAGATATATTGCTCATAGTTGATGCAGTTGCTTCTATTGGCGGTGTCAATATCCCAGTAGATGAGTGGTATATTGATGGGATTATCGGTGGTACACAGAAATGTTTATCTGTACCATCTGGAATGTCACCGATTACGTATAATGATCGAATAGAAGCGATTATTCAAAAGCGTAAAAAAGTGGAATATGGTATTGCAACAGAGGAAGAGTTTGCAACGAAACGTACAAATATGATTCGAAGTAATTACTTTGACTTAGCAATGCTTCAGGATTATTGGGGACCCAGACGTTTAAATCATCATACTGAGGCAACGTCTATGCTATATGCATTGCGAGAAGGATTGCGTCTTGTGTTAGATGAGGGATTATATGAACGTTTTGGACGGCACAGCTATCATGAGGCTGCATTGATTGAAGGAATCGAAGCAATGGGATTAAAAATATTTGGCGATCGTACTTGCAAACTTCCAACGGTGACATGTATTGAAATTCCTGATGGGGTGGATGGTGAACTAGTTCGTAAATTAATGCTCGAGCAATTTGGCGTTGAAATTGCTTCTTCATTTGGTCCGCTGCATGGGAAGATTTGGCGAATCGGCACAATGGGATATAGCTGTAGAAAAGAAAATGTATTAGCTGTGTTATATGCATTGGAAGCAGCATTAATCCGTAGTGGTTTTGAACCAATTCGTGGTGAGGGTGTGCAGGCAGCGCTTGATTATTATGAAGCACCTGTTTTCATCTCTTTTTAGGAAGGTGAAGTATCATGGTATATGACCTTGTTTTAAAAAAAGGAACAGTAGTTGAACCACACCAAGTCTCGATATGTGATATTGCAGTTAAGGATGGTGTAATTGTAGAAATCGCTCCTTCAATTGATATGGAAGACGTGCAAGTGGTCGATTTAGAGGGCAAGTTTGTTTTACCTGGTGCCATTGATGTCCATGTGCATTTTAATGAACCGGGAAACGTTGAGTGGGAAGGGATTGAGACAGGTACTAAAATGCTTGCTGCTGGTGGTGTAACGATGTATTTTGATATGCCATTAAATAGCGATCCCCCGACGATTAATGTACCTTCTTTACAGTTAAAGGAAAAATTATCGAAGGAAAAGTCCGTTGTTGATTATAAATTTTGGGGAGGTCTAGTCCCAGATAATATTGGAGAGCTTGAGGCGCTAGCTGAAAAAGGTGTTATTGGGTTTAAAGCTTTTATTTCAAATTCTGGATTTGAACCCTTTTCTTCAGTAGATAACCAATCTTTGTTAATAGGTATGAAAGAGATACGTAGATTAGATAAAATTTTAGCTTTGCATGCGGAAAGTGATGAAATGACGAGCTTCCTACAAGCTGAAAAAATAGCAGATAGAAAGTTAACGCCAAAGGATTATTGCGAATCAAGACCGATTGCAGCAGAAGTGGAAGCCGTAGTTCGTGCATTAAGCTATGCAGAAATTACAGGCTGTGCCCTTCACTTTGTTCATATTAGTAGTCCAGAGGCTGTTCAAATTATCCACGAGGCAAGGGGGCGCGGCTTAGACGTAACGCTTGAAACCTGTGCACATTATTTGCTATTTAATGATGAAGCCTTTGAAGAACATGGGGTTTTTGCCAAATGTGCACCACCTCTTCGCCCACCAAGTGTCCAAAATGAATTAGTAGCGTTATTGGTAGAAGGGAAAATCGATTTCATTACTTCTGATCATTCCCCATGTTCTCCGCATTTGAAGGATTTAAGTAAGCTTAACTTTTTTGAAGCGTGGGGAGGGATTAGCGGCGGACAATATACGCTACTGGCAATGTTAAAGGTTGCAAAGGAAAAAGACTTACCGATAACAAAAGTAGCGGAATTAACAGCTTTAGGGCCTGCGGAAAGATTCGGCATTACTCAGAAAGGCAGGATTGCAAATGGTTATGATGCAGACTTTGCAGTAGTAGAGGAAGTACCTTTTGTAGTGACGAAAGGAAATATGATGGCAAAGCATAAACAATCCATATATGCAGGCTATGAATTTCCACACAGTATCGTAGCAACCTATTGTCGGGGGAAAAAAGTGTTTTAAAAGATATTTATGTATTTCGATAATAATTAGGGCATATTGAAAAGAGGCTTGATTTTCTATATCAAGTCTCTTTGATTTTTTTAAAGTAATCGCATTGTGTAATATAGAAGTGAGAATTTCGATGGCTATTTCAAAGACAAAATGTCGATTAACGATTTCTACTTAAACAAATTTCGATTATTTCCAAGGAAATATTCCATGAAATTCATTGAAATTAAATTTCTTCGACAAATGATAGAAGTTATGGGCATGAAAGAACCGACACCAGTAAGGTATCGGTTAAAATGAGGTGTATGAAAAGGGTTAATAGATAAAAACGAGATTCATTATTTTTCTTTTTTACTGTCAAATAAACCTAATGCAACTGCTATTGCAATACCAATCGCTACCCAAGAAGCAAAATTCATTATCATCACCAATCCGATCTCTTTCTTCATATACGAAGCGAAGAGTGGAAAGTTTCGAATATTTATTTGTTCCTATTCTATTCAGTTTCATACTATAACTTTAGGGACATGTGCGTAGAATTGGAAATAAGTCTAAAAAAACGACTACCATTAAGACGCAAAATTTAATATATAGGATAAATTGAAAGCATGATTAAAGGAGATCGTCATATGCCAGAAGATCAAGAGTATTATAAGTTTTTGAGGAAGTATGTTGGAACAAAACCTTTAATATTACCAGGCTCCACGGTAATCATTTTAAATGAATTAGGAGAGGTTCTACTGCAAAAGAGACCTGAAGGAAGATGGGGTTTACCAGGTGGGTTAATGAATCTTGGCGAAAGCTTTGAGCAAGTAGCGATTAGAGAAGTATTAGAGGAGACAGGTTTACATATTCAAAATTTGAGACTGCTCCATGTTTTTTCGGGAGAAGAATTTTATGCGAAAGCCCCAAATGGTGATGAGTTTTATGGAGTGACAGCTGTGTTTTTAACAAATGAAGTGGAAGGGGAGCTTCATAAACACTCATCTGAAACAATTGATGTGCAGTATTTCAATTGCCGTAAATTGCCAGACAGAATGGTTGGGAGCCATCGTAGATTTATTGAGCAATTTGTTTGTAGCTAATACCTATGAGTATAGCTAATTATGTTAAATTATAAGAAACGTTAAATAAAGGAGTACCCTATGAATCTGAAACTACAAATCGAAAACTATAAACCATATAATGCACAAGAAATGAAGGATCAAGAAGTCATCCTGAAATACATGGATACATTCGACAATTTATTGGTACGTGATAATGAATTTGCTCACTTTACTGCATCGGCATGGCTTGTAAATCAAAATCATACAAAAGTATTGATGGCGTATCACAATATTTATAATTCATGGTCATGGGTTGGTGGACATGCAGACGGTGAAGAGGATTTGCTCAAAGTCGCTATTAAGGAAGCGAAGGAAGAAACGGGATTGAGTCTGGTCAAACCGGTATCAGAGGAGATCTATTCGATTGAAATTTTAGGAGTACCAGCTCATGAAAAACGAGGAAAGCATGTGGCGACACATGTTCATTTAAATGTTACATATTTATTAGAAGCTGACGAAAACGAATTAACAAAAGTAAAACCAGATGAAAATAGTGCCATTCAGTGGATGGGACTTGAAGAAGCCATTGAGAAAAGTACGGAGCCAGAAATGAAAGTCGTTTATAAAAAGTTGAATGAGAAATTGAATGTATATAGTCAACTGTGAAAACAAAAAAGAAATGCCGTTACTCAATTGGAAACGGCATTTTTTAACGAAATTAAACTCATTTGCTCTATAATAAAGTACTAATCTACAATATTTTTTGGATATCGTCATCAATTTTTTCTGGTTCAGTTGTCGGTGCATAGCGTTCAATAACACTGCCATTTTTATCGATTAAAAACTTCGTAAAATTCCATTTAATATTTTTCGATAAAACACCTTTCTTCTGCTCTTTTAAAAACTTAAATAAGGGATCAGCATTATCGCCATTGACATCGATTTTTGCAAACATCGGGAACGTGACACCGTAATTCATCTGGCAAAACTGCAATGTTTCATCAATATCATTAAATTCCTGATTGTTGAACTGATCACAAGGGAAACCGAGAATTTCGAGCCCTTGCTCCTTGTATTTATCATAAAGTTCCTGAAGACCTTTAAATTGTGGCGTTAGCCCGCATTTACTGGCAGTATTGACGATAAGTAATGGTTTCCCCTCATAATCTTTAAGTGATTTCATCTCCCCAGTAGGTAGCTTTACGGAAAAGTCGTAAACAGTTGTCATTTTGTATCCCTCCATTGTTTATTTATTTCCATCGTACACAATATGGTGAATTCCTGGCTAATGAATTGCTTCTGCTATAGAAACGCAGCTTGTAGAAGCTATGGTTATTAAAGAAAATTTTAAATATATCATTATCTCTACCCTCTCAAAATATATTAATAAAAGATAAGTAATTATGAAGGGGGATTCTAATTATTTGGCTACTGTTATTGCGACTATTAATTTAAAGGGTGGCGTAGCAAAAACAACGACAAGTGTTGGACTAGCTGAGATTCTTTCATCTGAGTTTAAAAAGAAGGTGCTTTTCATTGATCTAGATCCTCAAACGAATGGTACAACAATGTTAATTGGTGAGCATGCATGGAAAGAACTGAATGACCAAGGCTATACGTTAGCTCGTTTATTTGAAAGCGCGTTAAAGCCGAATGAATATAACTTTGATTTAGAAAACACATTGCAACGTAATGTATCCAATATTTTATCTGTTATGAGTTTAGATCTGATTCCCTCTAGTTTAGATTTGATTAAAGTACAGGATGAGCTAGCGAAAGTGCCGATGGGTCCACTCTATGCAAATAATCCGACTGACATTTTACGAAAAGCGATTCAGCCGATTCTAAACAACTATGATTATATATTAATTGATTGTCCACCGAATCTTGGCATTATTACCCTCAATGGCCTTCGAATTGCAGATGGCTATATGATTCCTACAATTCCAGATGTGCTTTCCACATATGGCATTCCACAAATTATAAACCGTGTAAATGACTTCGCATGGGAAATTGGTTATCCAATTGAGACGCTAGGTATAGTGATAACGAAGTATAAGGAAAATTCTAATATTCATAAAACAACTTTGAGGAAATTGAAGCGGGAAATCGATGCACCACTACTCAGTGGAATATTTAAAGAAAATAACCAAATGGCAAGTGCAGCTGATTTCACCATGACTTATGCGACATTCCGTCAAAAATGGGGCTATGGAGGTCAATTTGATGCCTTTTACAGCTTAGCTAATGAAATAGTGGAGAGGTATGAAAGAAATGAACATTGAAATGAAGCTCTTGGAATTATTTAAAGTGATCTTACAAGAAATAAACGTAAATAAAGAATTCGCTAAGAAAATTGAGACGGTTTTCACAGAGAAGGAGTTCGGGAAGTATGAGCAGAAAAAGCAAACCACAAGGAAACCTAAACTGGAGACAATCGCAAGCTCCACAAATACTTCAACTACAGGCAAAAAAAGGGCAAGAAAAAGAAAACCAGCATTGTTCAACCCAGAAATCGTCCTAAGTGAAAAAGGAAAAGAGGGGCTTTTTGAATCCTTAAATCAATTAGAAATTGATCAACTAAAAGACATCGTTTCTGAATACGGTATGGATCCAGCTAAAAAAGTGATGCGATGGCGGACAAAGGAAAAGATTGTAACCCATATATTAGAGGTGACCAACAACTGGGTCCAAAAAGGAGAAGCATTTCGAAGGTTAAATTAATAAATGGGATGGTCATGGACTATGCTTTTAAAATAAGTACCTCAAAGTAATATTAAAAATACTGAAAAATATTTTTCGAAAAATTCTCACTTTTATCTCTAGATATGCTACATTAAAAAAGGAAAATTTTGAAAGTAAAGAGGTATGAACGTGAATTCGCAATTGACTGCCTATATAGCGCTTATTTGTACGTCGGGTGTATTGAATCTATATTTATGTGTTTATGTTTTTGGAAAGCGGCATAATTATACAAACATCTTAAATTTTTTTATTCTTAGTACGTCAGTCATCACGATTTATTGCTTTGCTTCTGCTTTTGGCTTAATGTCTACTACATTAGAAGAAATGAAGTTTTGGACGGTTATTCAGTATGTGGGAATACCATTTGCTCCTCCGTTAGGATTAATATTTGCTATGCAATATGTAGGGATTCCTATAACGAAAAAACAGGCAATTTCCCTACTTACACTGCCCTTTATTACTTTATTAATGGTTGCAACAAACGATCTACACCATCTACATTATCGTGTGTACGAATTTCATCCACAATTAGGCGCTCCGTATATGCTACAAGAAATGGGGATTTGGTATGTTGTCCACGGAGCCTACATCTTTGGATGTATGTTCTTCGCATTCTTTATTGTTTTAAGAAAGTGGAAAGATACAGCGAAGACCTATCGCCCTCAATTGATTGCCCTCATGTTTGGTCAGCTTGTACCGATGTTAACAGCTTTTATATATTTACTTGGTTTAACACCTACTGGGGTAGATCCAGTTCCAATGGTATTATGGATGACTTCATTGCTTTATCTTTGGTCGATTCGATCATCACAATTGTTTATGGTAATGCCGATTGCAAAGGAATCGATTTTTAATAGCATGAATGATGGGGTAATGGTGCTTGACGAATCCACTAGATTAATCGAATACAATGAAGAAAGTCAACGTATGTTCTCTAGGTTGAAAAAATCGATGTATGGAACGGATTTTAATAAGGTTTGGTATGAATTATCAGGAGAAGCATTTCCATTACAATTTGAAATGACAGTGACTAATAAAGATCTTACAAGTACTATCCAATTTGAAGAACGTATTTATCAGGTTCGCGTATCTTCTCTAAAACAGAAAGATCATCAAAAAGGATTACTCCTGATGTTTACGGATATTACCGAGTTAAAAAAGCTACAAGAGCAGCTAAAAAAACAAGCCTATTATGACGAATTAACAAAAATTTATAATCGCCGTGCGTTTTTCCAGCAGTGTGAAGAAGACTTTGTACAAGCGAAAAATGAGGGCATTCCTTTTACACTTCTTTTAATCGACATTGACTTTTTCAAGAGTGTGAATGATACATATGGACATGATGTAGGTGATCAAATGCTTGTTCATGTAGTGAATGCTTGTCAAACTCAATTAACGGATGATATGTTATTTGCTCGCTATGGCGGTGAGGAGTTTGTCATTGCCCTTAAAGGATATACAGTAGAGGAAGGAGAGGCGATTGCTAATCAGATTCGTCAATATGTAGAATCTAATCCACTTGTTTCTTCTAAAGGGGTTCATTCTGTCACATTAAGCTTAGGTGTAGCAGAGGCGTCGTATGAAGAGGATGAGACACTAAATCTAGTGTTAAATCGAGCAGATAAAGCTCTTTACTCTGCAAAACATAGTGGTCGCAATCAGGTTCGAATTTATGAAGAAGCAATAGAAGTATTGAATTGATAATCTAAATAAATTAAGTATTAAATTATAGTAGGATTTTTTAAAAATTCTACTCTTTTTTATTCACATTTTAGTAAGATTTATCATCTTGTAGAAAGGTGTTTTGGGTGTCATAATTAGTGGGTAATTTTATTCATGAAAGGAAAGTCAACATGTATAAAACTGTAGTAAATAAACTGAATAATGGTCTTTACATGTGGCAAGATGAATTGATAAAAAATCTGAAAATCAAGAAGATATCATCATTACAATAAATAGTCCGGAAGTTACTTTAGATAGTATTACAAATGGCGATAGCCCATTGGAAGAGGGTAAGGACTATACAATTAGTGATTCAACTATAGTACTGAAAAAAGAATATTTAGCAAAACTCCCAAAAGGTACATCTACACTTATTTTTGTATTTAATGAAGGTGAAGTACAAAGCTTAAATCTAACAGTACAAGACTCAACTTCTCATTCTTCTGGTGGGAGCAGTTCAAAACCTCAATCATCAAAAGAAGAAATCAAAGTTGATGTTAAAACAGGTGATAATAATTCGGTAGTGAGCCAAACAACTGTCACACGTACGAAACAATCAGATGGTACGGTACAAGATGAAGTAACGTTAACTGAAGAAAAAACAAAAGAGACAATAACAAATGTAAAAGGTTCTGGACAAAACACAGCAAGTATTGTGATTCCAGATGATAAGGATGAAGTTGGACAAGTTGATGTTTCAATCACAAAAGAAGCTGCAAAATCACTAAGCGAAGAGATCGTAAATCTTGAGATCTATACAGAAAATGTAAGGATTCAAGTCCCTGAAGGTTCATTGGATAATTTTGAAGAGGATTTATATTTCCGTGTTATTCCAATTAAAGATGAAGTACAGCGACAAGAGGTGGAAAGTCGTGCGCGGGTAGAAGCGATTGTAAAAGAGGTTGCAGGGGATAAGGAAGTCAATGTTGTATCGCGTCCAATGACAATTGAAACAAATTTACAAAGTCGTCCAGTGACACTTATCTTGCCACTACGTGAAGTGGAAATACCTACAAATGCTTCAGAAAAAGAAGCCTCTTTAGCTGACTTAGTAATATTCATTGAACATAGTGATGGAGACAAAGAATTACTTAAACCGACCGTTGTGCAATATAAAGATGGTCAACTTGGATTGGAATTTGGAATCACGAAGTTTAGTACTTTTACGATTCTAAACATGGAAGGTTGGGAAGATTTAATTCCTGATTCAAATCAAGGACCAACTGATGGTTCTGGGCAAGATGAACAGAAGGATCTGATGCATAAACCTTATATCAGTGGCTACGGAGATATGTTCCGTCCAAATGCGTCCATTACAAGAGCGCAAATGGCATCAATGCTTTCAAGAAATCTGGAAGGAATACCTTCTACAGTGCTATATAACGATGTGAAAGTATCGCATTGGGCGTATCCACTGATCATGGAAGCTAAAGGTGCAGGTATCATGACTGGTGTGAATCCTACAACATTTGACCCAAATGGGACAGTGACCCGTGCGCAAATGGCTGTCATTGCCTATCGATGGATTGAAAACGAATGTAAAAATGATAATTCTGCTTTTGATAGTTGTCAAAAAATAACGAATTATTCTACAGCAACTTTTAGCGATGTATCATCTAAACATTGGGCAATTGAGGCCATCAGTTTTGTAAAAGAAGCAAAAGTAATGGTAGGGTATGAAGACAACACATTCCGCCCAAATGAAAAACTAACAAGAGCGCAAGCCGTTGTTGTTTTAAATAATTTATTTAAACGTGGTCCGTTAACAGGTCTCACGACACCAACCTTCAAAGATGTCCCAACAACGAACTGGGCATTCTCGCATATCGAAGAAGCTGCCAAAAAGCATACAATTAACTTCGATTCGAATGGCAACGAAATATTAAAATAATCAGGCACTGTAAAAAGTGCAATTCTGAAAGCAAGTCTATTAAAACTAGGCTTGCTTTCTTTGTGTTGTAGTGAAATTCCGTAAAAGTATACCTTCATAATCTTAGAACAATAGGTAAAGCTAATGAAAAAGGAGGTAAATTCAAATGAAAAAGCTATTTTTCTTGCTCTTCCTAGCATTTTCTTCAGTTGCTTTAATAGGTTGTGGGGACGATGAACTGGAAGATGGGGAACATATTGAAGAAATTGAAGAAGAAGATGAAATTGGTGACGGTGAGATTGATGATGAATAAGGCGTAGTTGTAATTTACACCTATAAAATAAAAAGTACGCATTGGAAATTAGGCCAATGCGTACTTTTTGCATTATGGTATACAACGAAATAGTGCTAATAATATAACTTTCTATGAAGTATATCCATAGCTCGTTCAATCTCTTCTAAATCTTCTTCAGATGCATTTTTAATCCGAGCTAAAAAATGAGATTCAACTAATGCAAAGGCTTCGTCCATCATTTTTTCTCCATCCTTCGAAAGACGAACTAATTGCTTGCGTTTATCTATTGAGTCAGTAATTTTCTCAATAAGGTTCTTCTCGCTTAATTTTCTTAGTTCTCGACTTGTATTAGGCATTGATATATATAGGCAATCACTAATTTCACTTGGAGTGACAGGTTGATTCACCGTGATGAATTCGAGAATGTCATATTGCACGGGCGTTACGAAATCTGCTTTAGCGTCTTTCGTTAATTCATGTGTTACTCGATAAAAAGAAGCTGTAAACGACACTACTTTTTGAAAAAGTCTTTTTTTATCCATCAGGTTCACCTCACATCAAAACATAACAAATTTATTATCAAAAAACAATTATTATTTGACAAGTAAATGCCGTGCGGTATACTCTATACTTATCAAATGATAAATAAAAGAGGTGCTATATGAACGTCTTAGTTATTTATACACACCCGAATCATCAAAGTTTATGTTATTCATTTTTACAAAAGGTTATTGAAGGTAGTGAAAAAAATCCAAACATTACAGAACTGCAGGTTTTAGATTTATATGAACAACAGTTCCAACCGGCTTTACAATTTAATAAACAAAAGCGAAGAAGGGATATGCATCTTGATCCGAAAATGGAGAGATATAGAAAACAAATTTCCTGGGCAGATAAAATTGTATTCATTTATCCTATCTGGTGGGGAAGACCTCCTGCAATGTTGCTTGGCTACATCGACCAAGTATTCGCAGCCAATTTTGCCTATAAATTTAAAAATGGACTATTACCAGAGGGACTTTTGAAAGGAAAGTCTGCTGTCTGTATATCGACGATGAGAGGACCTACATTCTATCCACGTTTTTTACTCCACAATGCACACCAAGTATTGATGAAGAAAGGCTTATTTCATTTTACGGGCATGAAAAAAGTGAAATTTTTTGAATTTGGCTCAATGGAGAATCCAGGAGGAAATCAATCCAAAAAACTAAAAAAAGTGTTTCAATATTTTCAGAAAATCAATCGATAACCAAATATAACTGCGGTAAAATGTAGCAGAATGACTTACTATTGTAGAAGTGAAAGATATACCGAGTAAGGACGTGAATAGATGAAGTATCAGAACATTGTACATGGCAAATTCCATAAGAGAATGAATCGTTTTATTGCTGAAGTTGAGATAGAAGGAATAAAAGAACGCGTACATATTAAAAACACGGGACGCTTAAAGGAGCTATTTATCCCAGAAACAGCAGTTCTGCTAGAAGAAAGTGATAACCCGGATAGAAAGACAAAGTATTCCCTTGTCGCAGTTGAAAAAGATAGTAGATGGGTGAATATTGATTCACAAGCGCCAAATAAGGTCGCATTTGAAGCGATGAGTGAAGGGGAAATAGTTGAATTTGGAATTCCAACTAACCTTAAAAGGGAAGTAACCTATGGTGCATCAAGATTCGATCTTTATTATGAGAAGGATGGAAAGAAAGGATTCATTGAAGTGAAAGGTGTGACATTAGAAAAAGATGGAATTGCAATGTTTCCAGATGCGCCAACGACAAGAGGGACAAAACATGTTCTAGAATTGGCAAAAGCCCAGCAAGAGGGATACCAAAATGCCATTCTTTTAATCGTGCAATTAAAGGGTTGTCATGAATTTACTCCAAATCGAGAAACAGATCCAGCTTTTGCAGATGCATTGCTCCTGGCACACCAAGCAGGGGTACAAATTTTAGCCTATGATACGATTGTGGTAGAAGATGGTTTGAAAATTGACCATTCTATTCCAGTTAAACTTTCTTAATAAAAATATTCCCATAACTATTTTGATATAACGTTTCTACTAAATTGTAGAGACGTTTTTTACTTTGTTTTAGGGAAAATTATTTAAATAAACTTCTGTAATTCAACGCATCAACGCATTAAATCAAAAAAGTACCATAAATATCAAATATTGCATAAAAGTTATTCTACCCTTATAATTTTTTTAGGGAAGGGGTAGAAAATGTGAATCAAGTGAAATTTTATTTTTCTTTAATTATAGGAACATTAATTATTGCGTTATCCTTTAATGTATTACAAGGACCCAATCAAATAGCTTCTGGTGGATTACCGGGGACTTCCTTGGTACTTAGTTCTATATTTCATCTTCCTTCAAGTATCATTTTATGGGCAATTACGATAATTATATTAGTTATTTCTAGTTATTTTTTAGGAATCAAATCAATTGGAAAGTCCGTTATAGGTTCGTTATTAATTCCACTGTTCGTCAATTTAACAAATGGATTACCTGCACTGACAAATGATCCTTTACTTGCATCAATTTATGGAGGTGTCGGTGTCGGCATTGGTTTAGGTATTGTAATTCGGGTAGGGGGCAACGTAGGTGGATTTTCATTAATCGCACAAATATTATATAAAATGAAGTCTGTTAAACATAGCACTTCTCTGTTGGTGATGGATGGTACGGTTATTATTGCAGGAGGAATTATTTTCTCTCCGGAAATCGCTTTGTATGCTTTAGTTGGTGCATTCCTAACAAGAAAAACGATGGATATTATCATCCATGGCGATAAAAAAGGCTCGAAGGTTGCATATATTATTACCTCTAAAGAATATGAGAAAAAAATTGAAGAGAAAGTTCTCCATGATTTAGATAGAGGATTAACGAAAATATCTGGAGTAGGTGGCTATACGAATAGTGAAAGAGCTATTATGATGATTGTTTTAAATCCAGCAAAAGCAACTATACTTAGAGCTATTGTACAAGAAATTGACCCCGGTGCGTTCATTATTTTATGTGAAGCGACCGAGGTATTTGGAGAAGGTTTTTCCCATTCCTTTCAACCAAAAGTCGCTAAAACAAACGTATCTTAAAAATAAGTTTGAAGAATAAAATGCACACCAGCATTAAATTGCTAGGTGTGCAATTTACATTTTGAATGGTTCGAACATTAGGGGAGAGGAAATGCTAGGTTAAATTAAAATAAAAATAGAGTGTAGAAAAAATGCTACACTCTAAGTTTGTATTAAGAAATTTTAAACGTATTTACTGCGTTTCTTAGGTCTTCTGCCATATTAGCAAGTGCTTGGGCAGAAGCGGTTATTTCTTCCATGGAAGCTAATTGTTCCTCAGCTCCAGCCGCAACGCTTTGAGAATTTGAAGAAGCCTCTTCAGCACTCTTAGATATATTTTGTATTTTGTGGCTCATTTCTTCTACAGATGCTGTAATTTGTTTTGATGTAATCGATACCTCTTCTGATTTATTTGCAACATCAATAGCAGAGCTTAAAATTTTCTCGAAGGATTCTCCAGTTTCATGGATTAACTGTAAACCAGTCTCGACTTCTGATGTACATTTATCCATTGATGAGACAGCATCTATCGTGTTGTTTTGAATATCTAAAATAAGATGTGTAATTTGCTCTGCAGAACGTTTTGATTCTTCAGCTAATTTTCTAACTTCTTCAGCAACTACAGCAAATCCTTTACCGTGCTCACCAGCTCTTGCAGCTTCAATTGCCGCGTTTAAGGCTAATAGATTCGTTTGTTCAGAGATGCCAGTGATAACAGCTACTATTTTTTCAATCTCCGATGAACGATTACCAAGCTCTTTAATAACACTTGATGAAGCTTGAACAGTATTACTGATAGATTTCATTTGATCAATTGTTTTATTTAAAGCTACATTGCCTTTTTCCGATTCTTCGGAAGTTGTATTTGAATGCTTAGAAACAAGGGAAATAGAATTAGCAATTTCTCCAATGCTTGTTGCCGTATTTTGCATTGAGATAGCTATCTCCTCTGTATCATTTAATGAACTTTCCGCACCGGTAGCCAGAAGTGTGCTCGCCTCTGCAATATGTTGTGAGGCATTGCTTGTTTCTTCAGCACTTGCGATCAATTCTTCAGAGGATGATGCAACCTGATTGGATGCATCGCGAACATTCTTGACCAATCTATTTAATTGGCTAAGCATTTCATTAAAGGAATGAGCTAACGATCCAATTTCATCTTTTGATTGGTATGTACTTTGTACAGTTAAGTCACCGCGCTCAGCCTTTTTCATCAATTTTTCCATTTCTTTTGTTGGTTTTGAAATGAGTTGTGAAATGACCCAACTTAGTCCAACATATAAAACTAACGCACCAACGATGATACTAATTAATAAAATCAATGATGTGCTTATATCTTTTTCGTTTTGTTCATTTTCTGTTTTGGCTTCTAAATTATTTACATTGATAAGATGGGAATACAAATCATCTATTTCGTTTACTAAAGGAGCTACTTCAGCTACATATAAATTATAGCTTTCTGTATTTTGATTTTTTATTGCTAAACTCATTACTTCATCCTTTAAGTCATAGAATTCTGCCTCTAAAGCATCGAGTTTTTCTAGTAATCCTAATTTCTCTGGATCATCGGTTTGATAGGATTGTCGTAAATCTTCGTTTGCTTTTATTCTTTCGTTAATGGAAAGTAAAAGCTCCTCGTTACGGCTAATTCTTGTATTAATCATTAATTCTATTAATGCTAATCGGATATATTGCGAATTGCTTTTCAGTTCACTCACAGTTTCGATTGGAGTGAGTTTGTTATCATACATATCGCTCAATTTATTTCCCATTTTCGAAAATTGGGTATAGCTAATGACGCCTATTAATATAAGGCTTATTAAAGTAACGACTAATAGCAAAGTGAATTTTTGAGTAAGTTTTAGATTTTTGATCCACTTCATTCGATTGGTCTCCTTTTTTAATAGATGATTAATAGAGTTGTTCTTACTTTGAATTATATCTGAAAATTTAGGTATATGTTAATAGTTTGATTCAGTTTTTAGAATAGTTTGTATTCAAATGAATTTTGGATTTGTTAGTTATTTTGACCTATAAACGAAATACGTCTTAATTACTTAGGGAAAATAAGTAAAGTGTTACTAATCCAATTTTAGATTTAGTAGCGTTTTTCCTTTGGAAATCCGAAATTGATGAGTCGGGTATCAGGTTGTAAACAAAGGGTTTTTAAAATTTTTATTATTTATGTGTTGACAAAGTTGGAATCATAACATAAAGTTTCCTCAAGGAAAATTTTTGTCTTGTAGGAAATGCTTGTACTAGAGAACTGCTAAATTTTTTACCCCAAAAGTTTCCTTAGGGCAACAAATATTCCTAAAAGCAAGGAGGAGAATAATTGCGTAATTTAAAATCTTTTATTCAGTTAATAGTGTTAGGTATTGGGAGTGTGATTCTATTAAGTGCGTGTAATTCAACAACCGAGGAAGGGGCAAAGGGATCAGATTCAAATGATTCTATACAGATCATTACGACGATTTCTCAAATTGGTGAACCGATTCAAATTATAGGTGGAGATCGTGTAGAAGTTGAAAGTTTAATGGGTCCTGGAGTGGATCCGCACTTGTATGAAGCGACACAGGGAGACATTACGACATTACAAAATGCAGAGATTGTTTTCTACAATGGCCTTCATCTTGAAGGAAATATGATTGAAATATTTTCCAAATTAAAGGAATCCAAAACAACACTGGCTCTTGGGGAGTCAATTGATGAAAGTAGATTACTAAAGGATGAGGAAGGTGCAATCGATCCGCATATTTGGTTTGATTTAGATATTTGGAAGGATGCGTTGGATAATGCAACTGAAGTGTTAAAGGAATATTCCCCAGAGGATGCTGATTATTTTGAGCAAAACAAACAGAAATACTTTGCTCAAATCGATGAACTTAAGGCAGAGGCCACAGAGAAATTATCTAGTATTCCGGATGAACAACGCGTTTTAGTTACTGCTCATGATGCATTTGGTTATTTTGGTCGTATGTATGACATAGAGGTTGTTGGATTACAGGGGTTAAGTACAGAAGATGAGGTAGGTTTATCGGATATTCAATCAACAGTAGATTTGTTAATCGATAAACAGGTTCCTTCCGTCTTCGTAGAAAGTAGTATTAATCAAAACTCTATTCAAGCAGTTATTGAGGGTGCTGCGAAGCAAGGTTTAGAAGTTGAACTTGGTGGAGAACTATTCTCAGATGCGATGGGCGAAGAAGGAACTGAGGAAGGAACCTATTTAGGTATGTATCGCCACAATGTAAACACTGTTTATGAAGGCTTAACTAGAGGTGTTGAGTAATGCATGTTCTAAAAGTAGAAAATTTAAGTGCCGCTTATCGGAAAAATACAGTTCTTCATGATGTCTCCTTTTCCGTTAAGAAAGGTTCACTTACTGGAATTGTTGGTCCTAATGGTGCAGGGAAGTCTACGTTAATCAAAGTTTTACTGGATTTACATCCTAAGCTTACTGGAAATGTATCATTTTTTGAGTCACCTTTAAAAACAGTGAAAACTAGAATTGGCTATGTTCCGCAACGTGGTTCTGTTGATTGGGATTTTCCTACGGATGCATTAGACGTCGTGATGATGGGGATGTATGGCCAGATTGGTTGGCTGAAATGGCCTAATAAAAAACATAAAGAAAAAGCTTTAAATGCATTAGATAAAGTAGGTATGGCTGACTATGCTCATCGTCAAATTAGTGAACTGTCTGGTGGTCAGCAGCAACGGGTTTTTTTAGCGCGAGCTTTAATTCAAGAGGCGGATTTGTATTTTATGGATGAGCCACTAGCTGGCGTTGACGCTGCAACAGAGAGGGCGATTATGACCATATTACGTGAATTAAAAAATGAAGGAAAAACAGTTTTAGTAGTTCATCATGACCTTCAAACTGTGGAAAATTATTTCGATCAGGTGTTGTTCTTAAACCGTACTGTTGTTGCACATGGCGAGGTTCATAATACTTTCACAACAGAAAATATTGAGAAAGCATATGGTGGTACTGTTCGTTGGTTGAAGGAGGGGATCGGCCTTGTCCATTCTCCTATCTAGTAACTTTCAGTGGGTTTTCATGAGTACACTCTTTCTAGGTATCGCCTCCGGATTGATAGGTTGTTTAGCCTATTGGAAAAAGCAGAGTTTAATGAGTGATGCCCTTTCTCATGCTGCCCTACCTGGCGTTATGATTGGTTTTCTATTATTCCATGAAAAGAATTTTATTGTATTAATAATAGGAGCAAGTATTAGTGCCCTTCTTGGCGCATTATTAATCCTGTTAGTAAAATCAACCACTCGCATTACGGAAGATACGGCAATGGGGATGGTTTTAGCGGTATTCTTCGGTGGAGGAATGGTTCTTCTTACGATTGTGAATCGGAGTGGTGGCGGAAATCAGGCCGGTTTAGACAATTTTATATTTGGGCAGGCAGCCTCCATGGTAGGATCAGATGTTACTCTAATGTCAGCTCTTGCTCTACTAATCATTTTCGTAATTATTGCTGGATTTAAAGAATGGAAATTGTTTTTGTTCGATCCTAATTTTGCGAAGGGCTTTAATTTTTCAATTAAAGGAATGAATGCTCTCTATCTAATACTACTTGTATTGACAATTGTGATTGGAATTCAGGCGGTTGGCGTTATTCTGATGTCCGCTCTACTCATAATTCCGGCAGTTAGTGCACGCTATTGGACGCATTCATTTAAGACGATGATGTGGTTATCGGCAGTATTTGGTGGTGTTGCTGGTGCGATTGGAACAACCATTAGTACATTTGGTGCTGGCTGGCCAACGGGACCTTTCATTGTATTGACATCAGGTTTTATCTTTTTAGCTTCCTTATTTTTAGGTGCAAAGAAGGGGTTAATTATCGAATATATGATGCTGCGCAATAAAAAGAATGAAATGAAGCAGCTTTCTTTAAAGGCACCAGTTGTAAGGGAGGGGAAATCATGAGCTATACGGCATGGATATTATTAACCGCTTCTCTCGTAGGAATTTCCTGTGGGATTGTGGGTGTGCTTTTGATTCTACGTCGAATGGCCATGATGGCAGATGCTATTAGTCATACTGTACTTCTGGGTATTGTCATGGCTTACTTGGCAACTCAGAGTTTAAGTGGCATTCATATGGTGATAGGTGCAGCCGTTGCAGGTGTATTAACCACATATCTTGTGCAATGGTTAAATTCTAGAGGGGTTCAACACGATGCATCGATTGGTGTAGTATTTACGATACTTTTTGCATTAGGGGTTATTCTGATTGCAAAAAAAGTAGGGAATGCTCATCTTGATGTTAAACATGCTTTAATGGGGGAAATCGCATTTATTCCGTGGGATACCATTCGTATACCTTTGCTCGGAGAAGTCCCTGTTGCAACACTGACTTTAATGATTGTATTATTCATTGTTAGTTTAATTATAGGGCTATTTTATAAGGAATGGAAAATTACAACCTTTGACCCAGCTCTTGCTGCAAGTATTGGACTTCCAGTGCTTGCAATGCATTATCTATATATGACATTGCTATCGATGACAACTGTTGCAGCTTTTGATGCAGTTGGAGCTATCATGGTAGTTGCCATGCTAATTGCCCCTGCAGCTTCAGCCTATCTCTGGACGGATAAACTTATTATGATGTTTGTTTTAAGTGCTCTTTTTGGAACAATTTCAGCAGTTTTTGGGTATTACTTTGCCCTATGGATTGATACCTCCATTTCAGGCTCTATGGCATTTGCGACAGGTATCGTTTTTCTTATTAGTTTTTTATTCTCACCTCGACACGGTATGCTTTCGTATTGGATTCGCCCAGCTACAGCTAAATGATGAAGTTTGTTTTAACGTATTGCGAAATAGGGAGTGAAAAGTTTGGTTTCAGCTAATAGAGAGAAACACCTTTGGGAGATATATACCAATTTAAACGAAGAAGGGTACACGAGAGTATCGCAATTAGCAAAATCATTACAAGTTTCAGTTCCCTCTGCCTCTAAAATGGCGAAAAAATTAAATGAAGAGAACCTAATACAATTTCAACGATACGGCATCATTACTTTGACTGAAAAGGGAAATGAAATAAGCAAGGGACTTATTCGGAGGCATAAAATATTAGTGCATCTTTTCGAAGTAATAGGTATCGAGCAGGAAAAAATCGAAAATGAAGTAAAAAATGTAGAAACCTATATTAGTAGTGAAGTGATTGAGAAGCTAGAGCGTTTTTTGATGAATTATCACTAGTTTTTTAAAGGTCTTGCAGTAAGATAAGCTGCGGGACCTTTTTTGTTGTGTTGATGCAAAGAAATGGCGACATTTTGCCTTCAAGTAACTGTTCATTATCATTTTTCATTTTTTTGTGGGAAAATAATTAAAGGATGATTGTAAATAAAGCGCGACTAAAACGAAGTCCAAAGGGAAGGGGGATTTTATGGTTATTGATAAAATACGAGAGAGATTTAATCAAAATCAGCCACTTTTTATAGGGGAGGATACGGCATTTCAATCTGCAGTGCTTATTCCGCTAGTGCAGGTTGATGGAGTGTGGCACGTCCTATTTGAAGTGCGCTCATTGAAAATGCGAAAACAGCCTGGAGATATCAGTTTTCCTGGCGGCAAAATAGATCCAACAGACAAATCTCCTTTGGAAGCAGCAGTACGGGAGACAGTCGAAGAGCTAGGAATTAAATTTGAATCAATCAACGTCATTAGTGAGTTAAGTCCACTTGTCACAAGTCCGAAGTTTGTTGTATATCCCTTTGTTGCAATACTGGACGTGAAGCAAATTCAGATCAATGAACATGAAGTGGAAGAAGTGTTTACGATTCCTTTAGATTGGCTGTTGGAATACGAGCCTTATATGCATTATGCATCGGTTGAAGTAAAACCATCAACTGATTTTCCGTTTCATAAAATTATGAATGGTGAACAATATGAGTGGAGAACACGCTCCATGGAGGAATGGTTTTTTGACTATGAAGACTACACGATTTGGGGGCTAACGGCAAGGATTTTAAAATACTTTGTGGAGAGATTGAAATAATGGAGTAGCCTTAAGGAAAATGGATTTGACTAAAGTGATGAAAGGTGTGCAAAATCAGATTTTGCACACTTTTTTATTAGGCATGAGGCGATATGAATAGAAGTTTTTTTATAATTTTGTAGTGGGGCTATTATTGTTCCGGGATTGTCTATTATATGCTTCATTCTGTCTATTATCCTGGAACTTCTGTCTATAATGGATTGGCACTGCGACAGATGTCTATTAAGTGTATTGGCTTGTCTATTATCCAGTGAGGTCTGTCCATTAACTTGCCGCAAAATGCAATGTGTATATTATCGGACTGTTTTGTCTATTATCCAATGAGGGTTGTCTATTATCGTCCAAAATCCGGTCTATAATCCACCAAACGCAGTTTATAATTTTCTGGCGTCCGTTTGCTATTAGAAATGTAAACATTTTATTTTCTTGCCTTCCTCCAAATCAAACAAGCGATTAATAAAATTACTCCAACTATTCCACCAATCATTTGGTCTAAAAATAGTTCACCTGTTCGAACGTAACGAAGAATAAAAGTGCCTCCAAAAATAATAATGATAATGAGCGAAAGTCGAATTAAAAATGAGTTGACGGCCATACTTATACCTCTTTTCGTGTAAATATTTTTTGATTATATAAAAATCAGTGGCTTCTTTTTGAGCCCTTTTAATATTAAACTAGTATTAACTTCTATTAGAGTAACATAAGCGGTGAAAATAACTGAAGTTTAAGAGAGGAAAAATGTATGAAATTAAAAGGTATTGTTGAACATCGATTATTCTCTACTGGAATTATGTTGCTCATTCTTGTAAATGCAATTTGCATCGGCTTAGAAACGTATCCGGAACTACATAGTACATATCAAGATTTGTTCATCATTGTGGATCGCGTTATACTAACACTATTTTGTATTGAAATTGCACTAAAATTGGTCGCTTATAAAGGTAATTATTTTAAAAGTGGTTGGAACGTAATGGATTTTTCTATCGTCGTCCTAAGCTTACTTTTTATTAATACGAGCTTTGTGAGCGTCTTACGAATTATTCGAGTGTTAAGGATTTTAAGAACTATTTCAGTTTTCCCTTCATTAAGACGGCTAGTAAACGCACTGTTCATGTCTATACCTGCATTGGGCAGTACTTTTTTATTAATGGTGATTGTATTTTATATTTATGCCATTATCGGTACAACGTTTTTTGCAGAGGTTACACCGGAATACTTTGGAAGTCTGGAATTGGCATTATTAGCATTATTTCAAGTATTTACATTAGAATCATGGGCAAGTGCAATATTCAGACCAATTTTTCTAGAGTTTGGTTGGTCTTGGATATATTTTAGTTCCTTTATAATTATTAGTGCGTTTATCGTCGCAAATATCTTCTTTGGAGAAATCGTTAATAATGCACAGAAAATATCTCAGGAGATGGAAGTAGATAATAAAGAACTTGTGAATGAATTAGAAGGGATCCAAGAAGAATTAGCCAATGTTCGAGAGTCTAATAAGCAGTTACAAGAAAAAATGAACCAGCTGATGAACGCCCTACTGCAGAAGCAAAAAGGTTAGTTTATGTTCCATTTAATGAAGCATGATTCTATATATAAGGATTCCTTTAAAAATAACAACACCCTTTTCTTCAAAATTAGTTTGATAGATAAGGGTGTCTTTTTTAGTACTTATTATGCTTCTGCCGAAAATTTACTCTTCCCTCAAAAGAGGTAGGGTACAGCAACGGAATGACCCGCCAGATTTTATGATTTCGGTAATATCAACTTCAATTACCTCAAAGCCTTTATTGCTAAGTTGTTTATTTACCTTTTCATTCACTGGTAGACTAATCACTCTTTTGTTGCCAATGCTCAAGACATTTGTACCTAATTGAAACTGTTCCTCTTCAGATACTTCGATTAAATCATAGCGTGAGGCAAAAAGATCAATGTCTTTTTCTGTTAAGGCTTTTGGATAGATGAGTGCAACGTCAGGGGAAACTACATTAAATACACAATCCAAATGTAAGAACTTTTCTTTGAATGGTACAGTTATGACATTAAATTGATTTAAGAGTCGTTGTAATTGATCCGCTGCTTTTTGATTTGTCCGATCGCTTAGTCCAACATATATAGTATCTCTGTCTATAATTACATCTCCACCTTCAATTTTCTCCTCAACTAAATTGAAATAGGAGATTTCTTCATCCTCTAGCCATTGTTTTAAAACGTTTTCCTCACCTTGACGTAGATTGTTTGCCATTTTCGCAACAAAGATTGTTTGTCCTAGAGTAAAACCGATATCACGAGTGAAGACCTGTTCGGGATATTTTTTATGATAGGGTAGTAAAATAACCTCGATATTATACTTTTTTAGTGTCTTCACCAATTCCTCATGTTGTTTGAGTGCGCGTTCGATATGAATCCCTTCATTTTTAAAGTGCCTCTGTGTTTCGTTAATTATTTCTCGGATATTCATATACTGAGGCTGGCAAAGGATTACTCGTTTTAATGTATCGTATTCACTCTTACAAAAAGTCTTCAAGTTTGTTTCTGTATGTTCTTTCATCTTAGCCATCCTTTTTTAAAACTATGTTTTCCGAAACAATCAGTATTATTACAATTTAAGCTTAAGAAATTTCAGTGCATGATATAAAAGATGTTCACAAAAATCGAATTCATACCAAATCTATCCACTAGATAGTATAATGGGAGCGAAAATAAATACAGCGAAAAAGGAGTCGTTAAAATGGCACAATCAATAAATGGAAAAGTAGCATATATCACTGGTGCAGCAAAAGGAATTGGTAAAGCGATTGCAATTCATTTAGCAAAAGAAGGTGTAAATGTAGGCTTACTTGCAAGAACAGAATCCACATTAAAAGAAGTAGCGGCTGAAGTTGAAGGCTTAGGTGTAAAAGTTGCTTATGCTGTGGCGGATGTTACATCGAAAGAGGAAGTTGAAACAGCTGTTTCCAAATTAACGAAAGACTTAGGTACTGCTGATATTTTAATTAACAATGCAGGTACTGCAAAATTTGATACGGTTTTAAATATGGATCCAGAAGAGTGGAAAAAAATCATTGATGTCAACTTGATGGGTACTTATTATGTAACGCGTGCCGTATTACCTCAACTAATCGAAAAAAATGGTGGGGACATCATTAATATTTCATCAACAAGCGGATTAGGTGGAGCTGCAACATCAAGTGCATATAGTGCATCAAAATTTGGTGTTATTGGTTTCACTGAGTCATTAGCACAAGAGGTTCGACGCAATAATATTCGCGTGTCAGCATTAACGCCTAGTACTGTAGGAACAGATTTATCCCTTGAGTTAAACTTAATTAAAGAAAACGATGAATCTAAAATTATGCAACCAGATGACATTGCTGAGTTTATTGTGGATCAACTAAAATTAAATCCAAGAGTTTATGTGAAAACAGCAAGCTTAATTGCGACGAATCCATTCTAATTAGCTGAAATTATAAGTTGAGAAATATAGTTAACCCCCTTCGCTCTGTTGGTAGCAAAGGGGGTTATTTACGTAAAACTACATTTCTAATTTTTTAGCTTGGATAATAAAGGACTTATTCATGCTGCTTTCGAGTGAAAAGGAGTTGCCTAATCCATCAACGACATCAATGATAATTTGCAGATGCTGCCAATAAGAAAAGTTTGAGGTGTGCATATAATAAGGCACGTCCAATATCATTCCTATTTGCTCGTCACGGCTACCGAGATAAAAGTCACCAGCTGTCATGCAAATAGGGGAAGTCCCATCACAGCAGCCTTCTGAGTGAATAAACACAAGCTCTCCGTGCTGCTTTTGTAATTGTTTGATTAGCTCTTTAGCAGCAGCTGTTGCAACAACTTTCTCCATATTAGAAGAAGCCCATTGATCCTTTATTGTAGCCTACTAAAATACATTTTGTTTGTTGATAGTGGCTAAGCATCATTAAGTGGTTTTCACGACCGATACCCGATTGTTTGTAACCACCGAATGCAGCATGTGCTGGGTATTGGTGATATGTGTTAGTCCAAACGCGACCAGCTTGGATTGCACGACCAGCGCGGTATGCGATTTCGCCATTACGAGACCATACACCAGCACCTAAGCCGTATAATGTGTCGTTAGCGATTGAAATTGCTTCGTCGAAATCTTTGAATGTTGTCACTGAAAGTACTGGACCAAAGATTTCTTCTTGGAAGATACGCATGTTGTTTGTGCCTTTGAATACAGTTGGAGCTACGTAGTATCCTTCAGCTAATTCGCCTTCTAATTTGTTTTGGTAACCGCCGATTAAAAGTTCAGCACCTTCTTCTTTACCGATTTCGATATAAGAAAGAATTTTATCTAATTGTTGTTTAGAAGCTTGAGCACCCATCATTGTGTCTGTATCTAATGGATTACCAATTTTAATCGCTTTAATGCGTTCCATTACTTTTTCCATGAATTTATCATAGATTGATTCATGAACTAATGCGCGTGAAGGGCATGTACAAATTTCACCTGAGTTAAGAGCGAATAATACGAAGCCTTCAATTGCTTTATCTAAATACTCATCATCTGCATCCATTACGTCTGGGAAGAAAATGTTTGGTGATTTACCACCAAGCTCTAATGTTACAGGAATAATATTTTCAGTTGCATATTGCATAATTGAGCGACCTACTGCTGTTGAACCAGTGAAGGCGATTTTTGCAATACGTGGGTTTGTTGCAAGTGGTTTCCCAACTTCTAAACCTGTACCTTGAACGATGTTTAATACACCTTTTGGTAATAAATCTTGGATTAGCTCGATTAATACACACATAGAAGCCGGTGTTTGCTCAGCTGGCTTCATCACGATACAGTTACCTGCAACAAGTGCTGGAGCGATTTTCCATGCAGCCATAAGTAGTGGGAAGTTCCAAGGAATAATTTGTCCAACTACACCTAGTGGCTCGTGGAAATGATATGCTACTGTATCACCATCGATTTCACTAATACCGCCCTCTTGAGCGCGAATAACACCTGCGAAATAACGGAAGTGATCAACTACTAAAGGAATATCTGCATTTAATGTTTCACGCACTGCTTTACCATTGTCCCAAGTTTCAGCAACAGCAATCATTTCAAGATTTTCTTCAATGCGATCCGCAATTTTATTTAAAATTTGTGAGCGGTAAGCAACAGTTGTTTTACCCCAAGCATCTTTTGCTGCATGTGCTGCATCAAGTGCTAATTCAACGTCTTCTGCTGTTGAACGAGGAACTGTTGTAAATACTTTACCTGTCACTGGAGAAATTACTTCTAAATATTGACCTTTTACTGGTGCAACCCATTCTCCGCCAATGAAGTTTTGATATTGATCTTTAAATTGAACTAAAGAACCTTCTGTATTTGGATTTGCATAAATCATAATTCCTGCCCCCATAAATTAAAAAATATATTTATTATTAGAGATTGTCATAATTTCGACATATTTCTCTTTGAATCTATCATACTCCTTTTTAAAAAATAATGCAAACGTTTACAACTTGGGGATTTTTTCTTGATAATATTTAAAGTTGAAGGGGGGATACATTTTAACAAAAATTCAATGATAGGAAAACTCGATGAAAAATAAAAAAACCCGGAAATAAATTCCGGGCGATTCTCACTTACTTTTCATCCTCCATGACACTTCAACCTCCGCTTTTTGCTTGGATCTTAAGATTTACCCTAAGAAAACCTTGCTCTAGCTATTCAGTTGACGGACCTTTTGAGTTAACGATCATTCGCACTCATCGGGTTGACCCTCCTTGTCACTTGGATTAGAAGTGAAATCTTTAATAGTATAGATCGTTCTGTTATTTTCATACCCGTAATTTTAAATAAAATTAGATTTTTTACATGAAGTCTTGGGCAAATTAAAATAACGCTTTAACGGGAATTAGAAATACACAAATAGGAAGATAATTTTTAAGCAATTGTCCCTAATGTCTAAGTTATCGGTAAAAATTCACATATACTAAGCTGAAGTTAATACATGATAGGTGGTGAATAAAATTGGTGTATTATCCGCCAGATAATTCAAGAAGACCAGACTCGCCTATGTATCCACAAAGAACGGGACCAAGATCTGCCAATCTAATGCGTAGACAGGATGCGGAGTATTTTTACCCTAATGAAATGCAAATGGGCAGTAATTCAAGAGGGAATCCACGATTTCGCCCTGAAGCAATTAGAAGAGAGGATGCGGCCTACTTTTATCCGAATGAAATGATGAGAGGGCAGGGAGCACCGAATTACTATCCGAATCAAATGAGAAGACAAGGAGCGCCTGAATATTATCCGACTGAGATGAGAGGTCAAGGAACTCCTGACTATTATCCAAATCAAATGCAAGGGCAACAACCTCCTCCAAATCAACAACGGAGACCCTCTCGTTTTGAAAGATTGCCGGATCATTTTAATACATTAGTAGGTCATATGGGAACAATCAACAACGGGATACAAATGATGAGGCAGTTTGGTTCCATTTTAAATATTTTTAGAAGATAGTTTAAAGGGCAGTTTGTACAAAAGAACTACAAAGTTACAAGGAGTTTCCTTTCGTCATTTAGTTAGTGATTTCAGGAAAAATTCTTACCCATCTCATCGGAGTCTTAACTCATGGATGGGTTATTTTTAGTTAAGAGTTTTGTTTGTAGTTGTTTTTTCGAAACGTCGCGAAACTAAAATTGACATCCCTTCGCTCTATGATACTATTGAGTTAATTAGCGCTTAGCATCTAAAACTCGTTATTATTATAATCACACAGTAATAAGCTTAGCTCTATTAAAAACTTATAAGGAGCAATGAGAAAATGTCTTATTATGTTAAATGTAGTGGTTGTTGTGAAAGATATGAGCTTGCTGAAGGTAGCCTTCAATATAAGTTATATAAAGAAAGACGTACAAAATTTTTTAGATGCGAAAAATGTAATAATAATGTTCGATTAAATGCGATTAAATACCTTTTTGGTGCTGGTAATACGAACTTTATTGATAACCAATAATTATTCATATGAGCTGAAAAATGCTCGTATAAATAAAAGTTTTTTTATATTTCTGCCAGTAACGGATAACGCATTTTACTATTTATTATAAATTGTCTTTAATAATCCATTTTCATGTATTCTAAAAATAATTTCGTTGTCGTTGACATATAGCGATCTTTTAGCCACATTAGAACCGATTCTGTATAGAAATTGGTATCCGAAAATTTAATTACTCTTAAATTTTCTCCCAAAAAGCCACTAACAATGGATTGGGGGAGGATGGTAGCGCCTATGCCCGCTTTTACTAATGATAAAACTGTGTTTACATCATTACTTTCTGCTGTAACATCTGGATAAAACCCTTCTTTTAAACAAGCCTCTAAAAACCTCTCGTAAATCCCATTGCCAGAATCTCTTTTTAAAAGAATTAATGGTAAATCTTTTATTTCTTTAAAAGAAAGTTCCTTCTTTTTGTTTATCGTATCCTTCCAGAGCTCAGGGACGACACATACAAATTGTTGTGTTTCAAGATGGATGTATGAAAATTCATCATTTTTTACAGGTAGATTTAACACTGCTAAATCAATTTCCTTTGCTTCCATACGTTCTCTCAATTGATTTCCATCGACAATGGCGATTTTTAATTTTACTTTTGGATAATCCTTTTTAAATTCTTTGATTTTATTAAAGAGAATGGAAGAATCAAAAATAGAAGAGTAAAAAACTGAAACGGCAATGACTAAGTCTCCTTGAGGGTCCTTACCGATTCCCTTCATTTCATTCACCATTTCTTCAAATAAGTTGACGATTTTAACAGAGTGCTGATAAAGTGCTTTTCCTTCATCCGTAAGCTCCAATTTCCGACCATGTCTTTCAAATAAATTAACGCCAAGGGTTTTCTCCATACTTTTAATTTGTTGACTCAAAGGAGGTTGTGAAATATGTAATTTCTTAGCAGCTCTAGACATGTTCTGATTTTCATCCACTACAATTTTAAAATGCTTTAAGTGTTTTATATCCATTATAAGCCACCTCTAAATGTTATATTTTATAACACAAAATCACTGTATACTTCTATTTTATATGATAATATCTCTTTTCTTATAACAAATTCAAATAATGATTATTAAATTTCGGTATTTTTAAAACGATTTTTTGTATGATAGTATGGTTTTAATCATTTTTTAACAATTTTTATGTTAGAAAAGTTAACGTGATAGAGAGGGAGTGGTTAAATGGGTGGTTACAAACTGGAAGTCCTTAACGGTAACAAAATATTCAAAAAAAGTGGAAAAGAGTTTATTGCATTACAAGACACCACAATCCAAATTGAAGAAGGGAAATTCATCAGTATTATCGGACCAAGTGGATGCGGTAAATCGACTCTATTTAACATGATAGCTGGGTTAATGAAGCCGACTAGTGGAGAAATTCTCTTAGATGGCAAAAGTATTGTTGGAGAAAACGGACACGTTGGCTACATGTTACAAAAGGATTTATTACTCCCTTGGCGAACGATTCTTGAAAATGTCATTTTAGGCTTAGAGATAAAGGGGACACCTAAAAAGGAAGCCCACGCGAAAGCCTTGCCTTTACTGCATAGATACGGACTGAAAGGTTTTGAGAATCATCTTCCAAATGAATTATCGGGAGGAATGCGACAAAGGGCTGCCTTGTTAAGGACTATTTTATATGATTCTGAAATTATTTTACTAGACGAGCCCTTTGGAGCGCTTGATGCACAAACAAGATTAACAATGCAAAACTGGTTGTTGCAAATTTGGGAAGATTTCAAGAAGACGGTATTGTTCGTCACCCATGATATAGATGAAGCGATTTATTTATCAGATGAAATCTATGTGTTATCTCCAAGACCAGGGCGCCTAAAAGCAAGAGTAAGTGTGAATATGGCAAGACCAAGAAATGATCAATCCTTACTCTCGGAAGATTTCATTCGTTTAAAACAGCAGCTTTTAGAAATGTTGAAAGAAGATCAAATTGAGGAAGCTTCGAGTTAACTAAGAATTGAAAATTAATCATAGAGGAGGAGGTTAATTCTATGAAAGAAAAAATGGGAGTAGTCATAGAGTCAATCATCTTAGAACCAAAATTCACAAAGGAAGAAAGTTCGAAAGTGATTATTGAAGATGAAGAATTAGAGCTTAAAAAGATAAAAAGGAAGACGCTCATTGGTCAAGTCACCTTGGGTATATTGATTGTCGCATTGTGGGAAATCCTTACTAGAATAGGGGTCATGGATTCCTATTATTGGAGTAGCCCTCAAATTATTCTACAGACATCATGGGTTGCCATCACAGAAGGTACTCTATTAACCGATATGGCATTTACTTCTGGAGCGACAATATTAGGATTTATTCTAGGTACAGTGACAGGCGCTATTTTAGGACTATCCTTTTGGTGGTCAAAGCTTTACTCAAGTATATCAGAACCCTACCTTGTCGCTTTTAATTCCATTCCAAAATTAGCCCTTGCACCCGTTATTGTAATTTTATTAGGCATTGGTTTTTCCTCAAAAGTAATACTAGCATTCTTAATGGTCGTAATAGTCACAGCATTAGCAGCACATAGTGGCGTGAAGGCTGTAGATCCGGATCTTGAAAAGATGCTATTTTCCCTCGGAGCAAAAAGACATCAAGTATTTACAAAAGTAGTTATTCCATCATCTATGCCTTGGATTATTAGTAGCTTAAAAATTAACATTGCCCTTGCCCTTGCTGGGACAATAGTAGGTGAGTTTATCGCTTCACGCCAAGGGGTAGGACGCATGATTTCCTATGCCGGACAAATTATGGATATTGATCTTGTTTGGGTTGGGGTAGTGGTTTTATCTCTCCTATCAATAGTTATGTATTTAGCAACGGTATATCTCGAAAAGCTGCTTTTAAAAGGTGCTAGCAGGAAAATATAAAAAAGTAAAAAATGTAGATTACACTTTTGGAGGATAAATTATATGAAAAAAAACTTAATGTCCATCTTAATAATTTGTTTGGTTTTCATACTAGCAGCATGTGGTGGTTCAACACAATCAACAGGGTCAACTGGATCTACAGGTACTACTAATGGTGAGACAAGTGGTGGAGAAACTAGTAGTGAGGAAACAAAAAAACTGGTCATTGCAGAACCGGTTCATAATGTAGGTTACTTACCGATCTACGCAGCCATTCACGAAGGCTATTTTGCTGAGGAAGGTTTAGAAGTTGAGATTATAACAACAACAGGTGGTGGGCATGTTACGACTGTTGTTAGTGGAGAAGTTTGGGGAAATATTGGTGGACCAGAATCAAACCAAATGGCTAACAATGGAAGTCCAGATCCTATTGTATCTGTTGTCAATGTTGCGAATAGAGCAAATGTATACTTAATGGCACAAACTGGTTTGGAAGTTCCAGACCCTTCAGATGAAGAAGCGTTTGCAGAATTTTTAAAAGGGAAAACCATTTCTGCACACCGTTACGGGGGGAGTTTAAATGTTCTGACTCGTTGGTTACTGTTAGAACTTGGCTTAGATCCTGAAAAAGATGTCGTACTTGAAGAGCTAGCTGACCCAGCTGCTGCTATTTCCTTAGTCGAATCTGGAAAAGCCCAAATTGCCAATGGAGCTGAACCACAAATTAAAGATGGACTTGCAAAAGGGGTTTGGGGTGAGCCTTTCTATAAGTTTACGGATTTAGGTGATTATCCGTACTCAGTAATTAGCGTAAGGAAATCAACTATAGATGAGGATCCGGAAACGGTTCAAAAATTTGTTAATGCTGTCATAAAAGGCTTGAAAGCTATCAATGAAGATCGTGCCTTAGCAGAGGAAATTTTCATGAAAGAATTCCCTACGTCTGATGAAACGAGTATGAAAGCGGCTCTTGATCGTGCTTTTGAAGACGAACTATGGAGTAAAGACGGATTTATTACAGAAGAAAGCTTAGCGTTAACGATGGAAGTTGTTGAGAAAACTGGTATTTATACAGATGGGTATAGTTATGACGAATTGATCGATATGCAATTTGTTGAAAGCTCTGATGAATAGTTTTGGGATGAATTAGTTTTTCAATAATAAAAAATAATAATTTGAAGGGCAGTGGTATTTATGTCGTTAAAAACAAATGTTTCTCCTGAAAGTACGGCGCTAATTGTGGTGGATGTTCAAAATGATTTTTGCTCAAGGGATGGAAATTTAGGAAAACAAGGCGCAGATCTTACGATGGTTAATGAAATGATGCCTAATTTAATCGAATTAATAGCCAATGCCAAAATGAATAAAGTACCGGTCATTTACATTCAAACATTCCACGAGGCGGCGACGGATTCTGCAAGTTGGAAGTCTCGTAGAATAAGTAGTGATGCAGAACCGAATATTTGTAGGCCGAATACATGGGGAGCTGAATTTTATGAAGTAGCTCCAGATGTAGATGATATTATCGTCAATAAGCATCGTTATAGCGCTTTTCTGAATACGAGGCTAGATTCAGTATTACGCACATTGAAAGTAGAAACGCTTATTATGACAGGTGTTGCGACGAATGTTTGCGTGGAATCCACTGCCCGAGATGGTTTTATGAGAGATTACAATATTGTATTTCTTGAAGATTGCACAGCATCCTACTCTCGCGAAGCTCACGAGATGACATTAAAAAATATGAGTGGCTTCTTTGGTGAAGTGACCAATTCAAAAGAACTTGCAAACGAATGGGAAGGTATCAAATCTGTTCCAATCGAATTAGAAATTTAGAGGATCATTATAATTTATTTCACCCCATTAATCATCTAAATTAATGGGGTTTTTATATCAATTTAGCTAAGGAGACTTTAACGTATGAAAAAGGAGATTACAGAAACTACGATATCTTTTCAAAGGAGTATTAAAAGTCATTCTATTCCTCCACTATTAATTCTAATCTCCGTTCTTCCTGGTTCTTTTTTATCTCATTTTTCAGCAGGATTAGTAAATGTTGCATTACCGGATCTTTCGATTGTTTTTCAAGTGTCATTAAGCTTTTCCCAATGGGTTGTCACAGGCTATTTACTTGCCGTTATGCTGTTTTTGCCGATTATGGGAAAGGTAGCAGATATGATTGGGAAAAAGAAGATTCATTATGCAGGGTATGTGGTATTTGGAGTGGGAGTCATTTTATCTGCGGTATCACCAACTCTTTATTTCTTATTAGTTGCAAGAGTCCTACAAGGTATAGGTGCTGCAATGCTACAGGCGGTGAACATGGCCATCATTACGGAGAATTACCCAAAAGAAAAAAGAGGAAAGGCATTAGGGCTGATTGGAGCGTCAGTTGGAGTAGGTGGATTGTTGGGACCTCCAGCAGGTGGAATCTTAATACATTGGTTTTCCTGGGATGTTCTATTCTGGATACAAATACCTTTAGTTTTACTAGCCTTTGTATTATCGATTTATTTTGTTCCAAATGATGTGGGTACGAAAAAAAATTCCTTCGATGTCGTAGGTGCATTTCTATTTGGTGTCGGCATCATCTCTATCGTTTACGTACTAAATCAAATTGGAGAAGGAATTACCGATTCTACCTATTTACTAATTGGTGCCATTGGTATTATTAGTTTAATCCTATTTTCTTTCTGGGTGAAAAAATTCCCGGAACCATTTATTAATATGACTATGTTTTCACATCCTTTCATTCGTACAGGATTAATCATCATCGTGTTTAGCTTTATGGCAACGTTTTCTACGATGGTTGTCATTCCTTTTTACCTAAGAGGTGTTCTGGAGCTATCGTCTACTTTAACGGGAGTATTGTTAATGAGCTATCCTTTGCTGCTAGCTTTGATTGGTCCAATTAGTGGTGCATTATCAGACAAAATAGGTTCATTTAAAGTGGTCATCATTGGAATGGTTTTAATGATTTTCTCATTAATTGGGCTAGGAACTTTATCGACAACATCATCGCTATTTACGGTCTCGGTTTTTCTTTGTTTACTTGGTGTTTCTATGGGAATTTTGACATCGCCTAATTATAATCTCGTGATGAGTCACTTACCTTTATCTGAAACTGGAAGTATGGGTGGAAATATCGCGTTGTTTCGAAATTTAGGAATGACTTTAGGGACAGCCCTCGGTGTAACCTTTATGAACTTTTTCGCAAACGGTTCCATTACGAAATGGATGACTTCTACGAATAAAGAAAATACTGACCTAGTCATGATTGGCTTTCATAGTCTTTTTCTTCTGTTAGCATGTTTCATTAGCTTAATGATGGCGAGGCTTATTTGGATAGCCTATAAGTATCAAGAAGCTAGTATTGCAAGTGAAGAGATGGAAGGGGTAAAGTAGGTTAACTATACTAATGGGGAATTGGAGCTTTCGAAATATGGTGGACTTTATTTACTAAACGTTATGAATGATGTGAAAATAAAATCAGGACAAAACTTGAAAACGCTAATTCGTATGATTTATAGTAACATTTGAAGGGAACAAATCTTCACCCCGCAGAATTCTGTGGGGTTTTAATTATTAGTAATCTTTTATTTTATCTAATACATAACATGAAATTTTTAGGTAAATTTACCACTACTATAATAGAACATTTTTAAAGTAATATGAGAGTAATAAATTATTTCGCTAAAGAGAAAGGGTTTTAAATGTATAACGACGTGAATTATATTGTAAAGCACCATGAAACTGATCCGAATGCAAAATCCAATTATTTTGAGTATGGTTTTGTCATTCATCGCATAAAAGAAAAACTTGTTCAGAAGTTTGGCTTTGAATTTAAAATGTACGCAGATGATGAAACAACAAATGAAATCTGGGAAGTATTAGAAGAGGATCTTGAAAGTAATCAAAGTGAAGTAACATTGGTTTCCTATATTTATGATGGGATAGAGACTGCAACTATTTCGTCCAATCATACTCAAGAAAAGCTAGAGCTAATAATTAAAAATAGAATTGAAAATGCTCTTTATTACTATCCAAAATTTCAAGTAGCGTTATCAAAAACACCTGTATTCCTAAGTCATAGTGATTTAACCCATGATTTTATATTAGCAAAAGATGATAACTGTATGGTTGCATTTTTAGAATATGTTTTAGAACGAAAAAGGGAATATATTAAAAATCATGTCACTGTATTTACTGATACAGAAGATGGTGTTGATAATACAAAAGAAAAGATTACAAGTTTAGTATCGAGAGATGAAGTGTTTTTAGAAGAAGGTTTGAAAAAAGAAATCTATCGCTCAATCGATGAATTTTTCTCGAAAAGTGGGAGCTTTTTTAAAACATATAATATCCCATATAAAAGAGGAATTTTATTATATGGAAATCCTGGTAATGGAAAAACAACCCTTGTTAAATCCATTGCCAATAGCATTTCAGCGCCGGTAGCTTACTGGCAAATTACAGAATTTACTTCTAGCTACTCAATTCATGAAGTATTTTCAACAGTAGCAAAAATGGCGCCGATGGTTTTGGTCATTGAGGATATTGACTCGATGCCAGAAGAGGTACGTTCCGTATTTTTAAACACATTAGATGGCGCAACTTCAAAAGAAGGCGTGTTTCTAATAGGCACTACCAATTACCCTGAAAAAATTGACCCCGCATTAATAAATCGCTCGGGTCGTTTTGATAGAGCTTATGAAATAAAACTTCCAACTGAGGAGTTACGTAAACAATATTTATTGAAAAAAGATATTCACCAGTTCATTTCATTTGAGGATGTAGAAAAAATCGTTAAGGAAACTAAGGGATTTTCCTTTGCTCAGCTAAATGAACTGTATACTTCTATCGCGCTACAATGGCACTATGACCGTGTTGTAGATATAGATGCATTATGTAAGCAGCTTCAATTGGATAACAAAAGTAATAAAAATCGTACATGGAATTCAGAATCAGAATCTAAACATGTAGGATTTCGATAAGAGTGGCAAAATAGATTAATGATAAACCTTCATCGTATTTAACCGTGCGATGAAGGTTTTTTCATTTCACCTAATCCCTATTAAATAATCGTCGTTTGGTGAATTCCTAAGGGAGAGCTTGATGGGAATCGAATCAGAAAATGAATATAGATAGCTCATTACCTAAAACAAAAATTACCAAAGCTATTCACATCTAAATCGTATTATAATCAAGAAGTTATTATGCAGTATTGAGTTCGGGAGAATTTTATATAACCTCTGTAACTAATACATAAATCAACGAGAGGAAGTCATCATGAAAAAACTATTAGGGTTTTTATTTGTCATATCAGTGCTAGCTGCGTGTAACCATGCAGAAGAAAGCACGGATGAGAAGGTAGTTGAGGGAGCGCAGCAAGAAGTAAAGCAAGAAACACAGGTAGAATCAATTGCTTATGAAGCATATTTACAAACGAATGAATTAGATATTTACGGATATTTAACGGTGGCAATCATCGTAAAAAATAATAGCAATGAAGAGATACAAGTAAAACAAGAAGATTTTACTTTATATGATACACAAGATCCAAATGCTGAATTTTCCCTAGGGGAGACAGCTTTTCCAACAGAAATTACTTTAGCTCCTCAGGAAGAAAACGTTATTTTTGGTTATTATAATGTATCCTTTGCAAAACCGGATATATTTGCGATAAATATCGAGGAAGTAAGGCTCAAATATTTAGGCAATCAAGAAGTAACGGAAGAAACCGTTGCATTACAGCTAAATTTCCCTAGTCAATATGAAGAACAAATCATGGCGATGATGTATCCGGAATATGAGGAAATTGTTGGTCCCGAATCGCAGTTTGGTTTAGTAATTTCCTTATACGGTCCAATTGATAAAGAAGATGGCTATATAAGAGTGGAAAATACATCAAGTACTGAAATTTATTTTGATTCAAATAAAATCTATCTTTACGACGATGTAGCTCGCTATGGTACGGACCAAACGATGTTTGACTCTGAATTTGATGAAACGATGTATGTAAAACCGGGAGAAATTATCGATTATCATGAACGTTTTATCTTTGATAATTACCTATTGCAGGATCGCTCTGAAATTGCTGAAAACATAAAAGGGGTCCTTTATGCTCCTGAGAATGGTTCGGAAGTATACGGATTCTTCAACCCTGAAGCTGAGCGGCCTGAAGATTTTGGAGAATACTATTACGAATAAATTTATTAAGAGAGGTGGTATGCCTCTCTTTTTTTCGTGCTACAAAATACTGTTCCACTCTTATACGAGGTGGCACCAATGCTTATAAGTGAAAAATAAATCCGGGAGAAAGGACACATAGGAGTCCAATGTACCTGAACGGAAAAAATCCAGAGGAAAGGTACTGTAAAATGGCTCCAATGTTCCCGAGTGAAAAAGTTCCTAAGAAGAAAGGCCATAGGAGTATTCAATGTTCCCAAGCGAAAAATGCTCCTGAAAAGAAAGGGAAAATAGCAATGCCAAGCATACTGGTTAACGAAACTTCACGATACAAAATCCGTCCACAATCTCACAAATCACTACTAACCTAATCAACCCTTAAAACTCTCGAATAAACTTCGGATTTAATAAAGAAACAGTCGAACGATCCTGAACTTCTCCTTCGAATTCAATACTGAATGTTTCCTCAACTTGAAGAGGGAGATCAATATGAACTTCGTTATTTGTAGGAGATAATGAAAAATGTCCAATCACTTCGCCATCCGCTATCACATTAATCTTAAATGTGGTTTGGTTTGTAGTACCGTTTAACTCTTCATTTATTGGCCTATATGATACAGTCGTTTGGAAACGATTGATATCCTGCGGAGCGCTAAAGAGAAATCCATCAAATTGAAATTCTGTCGAGAAAGTTGAAAACTGACCAATCTCGTCTCTATCTTCTCCGAATGCTACCCATAAAACGTTTTTTGCATCTTGAGCCCTGCCGCTTTCTTCTTTTTCACGTTCAGAATATGTATAGTAATCAAAGGAATGTTCATGTTCATTTTGAATATTCACTAGCTTAAATTCAGTTTGCACAAGTTGTCCATTTGAAAACGTCTCTCCTTCTTCCAAGAAAAGACCCATTAAGCCCATCGAAATGGAAAAAAGAATACGTAGAACGAGAATACCGGAATTAGCAAAAAGGTAACCTCGAATCCATTTCTTTTTGATGAACATCCCACTCGCTATGTAAATAATTATCAACCCAATGAAAATGAGAATTTGCGCTAAATGGTTCTCTCCTAAAATGTTGAAAAACAAATCAAATGTAGAAGGGAATACGAGTATTTTAATGAGGATAAAATCATAAATCGGACGAACTAAACTATAAAAACCAAGACCTAGGACAATCATGACGCCTAGTAAGACGCTTAAAATGGCGATACCAATGGCCAGTTTTCCTAGTATTGATATTCCACCAGATACGCCTTTACCTACATCATCTACATCAATGAGTACGCCTCCTCTAGAACGCCAATTACCAAAAAATATCTTATTAGGCATATTTCCTCTCCTTTCTAAGATGTCGAAAATTATCTTAACATATTTCAAATAGAGTAGAAAATAAGCCGGAAGTAATGAGCACTTTTACATGGAAAATGATATAGAACTAAAGAAGTCGAGTTATTTGTTAAATGGTGGTTGGATGATGTGATTATTGTATTTGGTTAGGGGATAAAGTGCATTTGAAAATAAATAAGAGTGATATTAACCGTGGGGAGAAGAATCTCAATCCCACGGTTTTTTCAGGGGCAACTATATTTAAGAAGTGTTAGAGGAATTGGCGGTAGCTTTTTTAGATTTGATCGCTTTTTTCATTTTATCAACAATCAACGTAATAAGAGGGAGGACAAAGCCCATGATTGCTGTATAACTGATCCAATAACTAGAATCCCAATGAATCATATACTCGATATTGGGATATACGACCGTCGCATAAAGAGCTGCCAAAACACCCATAGGAATAACTAAAAAACGATAGGTCTTCACCTCTAATACTTGTGCAAACCCGACAGCACAAGCATAAAAATAGATCGCTGTTTTAAAAAATATAGTTATAACCCATATTCCACCTATGATGGACTCGATTCGTTCGATAATATCAAATATACTGACGGTTTTAGCAAGGACGTAACTCGGGTACAACTGTCTAGCTGTTGTTGAAGGTCCTAAAACTAAAATGCAAAGAATAATAATAATCGTTACTGCTCCCGTACCGATAATAGTACCAGTAATGAAGTTCCATTTTGCATGGTCTGGTCGATTGATATGCTTTGGATAAATCATTAAAAACAATACTAATGGAAACCCTGCAGTTGCAACAAAGTTTAGAGCTGCTTTGAGATGATTCATAGCACTTGCTTCATATAAAGGGGTTAGATGTTCGTGTTTAAACTCGGGCATTAAAAAAATTATTAAAGTAAGAAGTAATAATATTACCCAGATGATTAATTGTTCTCCGGTTCTTGCTAACACCTCAAGCCCAGCTCTTACAACAAAAATGACCAATAGTGCTAACAAAATATGCATAATTTCAATGGGAGTATTCGGCAGCATTTGAGTAGTAGTGAAAAAACCGAAGTAAGAAAGCAGTGTAGCAGTGCCGATAAATGAAAAAAATACATACAAAATCCCCATAATCTTTCCAAGTATTTTACCGTATACATCTTCCAGGTATTGTATGTAGTTTTTGTCCCCCATCGCTCTACCGCACACAATGAAGAAATAAGCTAATCCTGTACAAATAGCCATGCCGATTAAAGCTGACAACCAAGCGTCTTGTTCAGATTCGGCGGTCATACTAGAAGGAATAACAAGGAAGGTTGTTCCCGCTGTAAAAAGAATAGTGAGCACAGAAAGTTCAAATGGACTTAGCTTTACTTTTTCCTCCACTGTATGACCTCCTTTTAATCTGTTATGAGAACATTTGGTTTATTGGATCCATGGCAAATCCTATTAAATCTAACGGATTTGGAACAGGAATATTATTTACTTGTAGAATCGCAATGACAGCGCCGAATACTGAGAGTATAGAAAATATGACAATCTCTTTCTTCATCCCTGATTTTGTGAGTTGTGGAATCTGAAATAGGGCAATAACGGTAAAAATTAATAGTACCCCAAGGCTTTTTAGCATCTTTTTACTCCTCTATTTCATTGTGGATAGGATTTGTAATTGTTCCTACTCGTCTAATTTTTATATCAACGCTAACTTTTACCTTTATATCTGGGAACATTTCCGTCCAATTGTCTTTAATTTCTTCCCATACATTAGGGGCTTTTTTGTTAATTTGTTCTCCGAATCCAAAGATATCGGACTCATAATATTTTTGGGCTTTATTCACAGCCTTTGTAATGACACCTTCTATATCTTCATTTGTTTTTTCTTCAAGCTCATAAAAGACATTGTCAGTCATCAAATCGAGTTTTGTATTTACCTCCGCTATATTGGCTTCTCCGGTTAACTTCACTTCAATGGAAATAGGTTCATTACCTTGAACGTGAGGGATAATTTCAGCTGTTGAGTGTAAAAGCTCTATGCCCACTTGATCACCTTCAAAATCAAAATCAACAATTGTGTTTTGGACATTGCCTTTTATATAGTTCAATCCTTTACTTTCATCTTCAGTTAACCAGCCTACTAGCTTGTTTTTTCGGAAAGCGGCCATGCCGTCAAAATCAAGTACTGAACTTGGGGAAATTGTCTGAACATTGGTTAGAGTTCTTCCACCACCACCAATAATTTTAACAGCAGTTAAGGTCGGCTCTACTCCTTCGTTTACAATGTCATCCATTAGCTCATTTAATTTCACCTTATTTGTAGCTGCCCATGCTTCAGTTGATGATTCCAATGACTCGAATAATTTATTAGCTGGAATCTTTTCGATGCTAGTGAGAAGATTTAAAACATCCTCGGCCTTACTATCCTTTGAAACAATGATGTAAAAGTTCGTTCGCATTTCAGGATCTCGTGATAAGAAGTCTAAAACGCTATAAATACCTTCCTCTGCAATATCCTCGCCGATCACAATGAGACGAATGTGTGCTAAATAGATTCTGCGCGGTACTTGCTGTGTAAGCTTACGTAGTGCCTCGAAAATAATATCGCCTGAAGTGGTGTAGGTTGTAACAGGTGTATCATAAACACTGCCACCACCACCCGATGATGAGGATGCGATTTCGGAAGGGTTAAGTATTTGTGCGGAAACAGTGTATCCCTTATCCTCACTTTTATCGATTCCGAGGGCTACCGCAATAGCTAAATCATTCACTTCTCGTCGATCCCAGCAGCCGGTCAAAATTATCATTAAAACAATGGAAACTGGAATTATGAAAATTAACTTTTTCATAGAAGTATCACTCATTTCCTATTCTGTCTTTTCGGCTTAGACGTAGGATTCGTTTGCTCCCGGATAATATTATCTTGGTTGATTAATCGAGGTCTAGAAAACATAGACCATAATGGTAATCGGAAAAATACATCTTTTTGATCTTGCAAAATAAATGGTGCCACGGGTGCTGTATATGGAATACCGAATGATCTAAGGGTGCTTAAATGGATACAGAGGGCGATGATTCCAAATAAAACCCCAATAAACCCGAAAGCAGCAGCTAAAAACATCATGCCAAATCGTATTAAGCGAATAGAAGTGGCTAAATTGATTGATGGGAAGCAAAAGTTGGCAATAGCAGTAAGTGCAACAACAATAACCAACGCATTCGAAACAATGCCCGCTTGAACTGCTGCCTGACCCAATACGAGTGCGCCCACAATACTAATTGCCTGTCCAACTGCTCTTGGCATTCGAACGCCAGCTTCTCTCAAAATTTCAAATGTAAGTTCCATGATTAATGCTTCGAAAAAAGCGGGAAAAGGAACACCTTCCCGTTGAGCAGCGATACTAATTAACAATGTGGTCGGCAACATCTCTTGATGATATGTTAAGATCGCAATATAGAAAGATGGGGCAAGTAGTGCGATAAAAAAACAGAGAAAACGTAATAAACGCAAAAAAGTCGCAATGTCAGCCCTCTGGTAGTAATCCTCACTCGCTTGAAAAAACTCAATAATTAAACTTGGAACAACTAAAACAAAAGGAGAGCCGTCGACCAAAATAGCTACACGACCTTCCAATAATTTTCCTGCTACTGTATCTGGTCTTTCCGTACTGAAAACAGTAGGGAAGGGGGTGTAGGTTTCATCTTGTATCAGCTCTTCGATATATCCTGTTTCTAATATGGCATCTATATTAATTTTATCAAGTCGCTCATGTACTTCTTTGATAACATCTTCATTTGCAATACCTTTAATATATGCCACCACTACTTTTGTTTTAGTGACTCTGCCAATCTCTTTAGATTCTAGCCAAAAATTTGAACTTCTAATTCTCCGCCTTAATAAAGATGTGTTTGTGCTAAGGGTTTCTGTAAATCCATCACGAGGTCCTTTGATTAAAGTGGCGGATTGAGGCTCCTCCACGCCACGTTTCTCAGGCCCAGAGATCCTGACTGAAAGCGCCTGTGATTCATTATCAATCAATAATGCAGCATGACCGGAAAGGACATTTGTAATTAACGTATTAACATCGTTTATTTGTTCCACTTCACCAACAGTAACAGCGTTTTTTCTTATAGCTGTTACAATGTTTGTATTATCGGAGGGATGAATATCGTTCGGTCGCATCTTATTAATCAAAGAGTCCATTAAATCTTGAAGTGCAGCAGTGTTTATCATCCCATCTGTAAAAAGTACCCCAACTTTAACATCATTTAACGGTCCAATTTGGATAATCCGTATAACAAGATCGGCACTGTTTCCTAACGCTTGTTTAACTTTTGCGATATTGTGATCTAAGGAAGAGTCCAGCTTTTCAGGAACTTCCTGCTGTGATGTTTGACTAGCTGGTTCATTATTGGATGTTTTTCTAAAGAGATTTTTTAATGTACGAAAAGCAAGCCTTCCCGGCATTGAAATCACCTTCTTCCGTAATTTAGTATTGTCAAAATTTCAATAGGTATGTAGTTATTGGGGAAATTGAGGAAAAAAGATGTGTTGGATAAAATTTGGGGTGGGATTGTTTTTTATTCATTTATTAATAGGATGTTAGATTTAATATAAGGGGCCATTTCTATTACTCTCACTATTTACTTGTGTGAACAGTTCCGTATAGAAATATGCGGACAATAATAGTAATGTAATAGAAAATAAATCTAAAAGAATCTATTGGCAGTTAAGTGATAAATATCGGGAAATGGAGGGATACTTATGGGAGACTTAAGGCCAAAGTATCAAGTGTTAAAAAGGAATAAAGACAATGCATCTGCAACAAGAGAGTTCACAGACCGTGAAGAACCGACAAAAGCATTCTTAAATGCGGTTGAACAAAAGACACAGGATGAATATAAAGTCCTTACTTATTATGGGGTAGGGGGGATAGGGAAAAGCAGATTATTAACAGAGCTTTATAATAAATTAGAAAGTGTTGATTCTGCTTGTGTTAAAGTTCTTCTAGACTTTAAAGAAGAAAGTCACCGTAATCCGGGAGAAGCACTTATTTTCATAAGAGACAAAATTAAAAGATCCCATAAGATTAAATTTAATACATTTGACTTAGCCTATGCAGTTTATTGGAAAAAGCTAAATCCTCAACTATCCATGAAATCAAATAATGGCGATTTACCATTTCTTGAAGAGGGAAGCTTTGTTGCAGATTTAGTTCAGCAGCTTGATTATGTCCCATTTGCTCAATGGGTTCCAAAAACGTTGAAATTAATCGGTAATATGGGGCGATATAAGGAGTCATTACAATGGTGGCATGGGATAGGAAAGCAAGTGATGGAGGATTTAGAGGAATCAATTCCAAGTGAAATCGAAGAAATGCTACCAGCCTTTTTTGCTGAAGATATAAAGGAATACTTAAAACGAACAGGAAAAAGCGCGGTTATTTTTATAGATACCTACGAAGCATTGTGGGCGAAAAATCGCTTGCAAGGAGCATTTCATGATAAAGATTCATGGGTGCAGGAGCTTGTTTTACAACTACCAGAAGTTTTATGGGTTATTGCAGGGCGAGAGAAAATTCATTGGGCTGATATTCAGGAAGCGTGGAAAAATTATCTCGATCAACATTTAATAGGGGAACTTTCAGAAAAGGACAGTGAAAGATTTTTATCCTCTTGTGGAATCCATAGTCAGGAGATAAAAGAGGTAATTATTCGAGGGAGTAGAGGCTACCCATATTATTTAGATTTAATGGTTGATACGTATACAGTCATTATCGATAATCAAAAAAGAACCCCTGTGTTAGATGATTTTTCACAAACGCCTCAGAAGATTGTTGACCGATTTTTATATTATTTAGAGCTTCATGAAAAGGAGACATTAAAAGTATTATCCTTTGCTCGTTACTGGACTGAAGAATTGTTTGTTGAATTAGTCAGTGAATTTAAAACAGGTTACCCTATATTTGCTTATAAAGATCTATTTCGTTTCTCCTTCATTAACCAATATGAAAATCGTACATGGGATATGAACCTAATGATGCGAAACAGTTTGCAAGAAGAAATAAAGAAAGAAAATCCTTACCTTTATAAAAAAGCACATCAATTCCTTTATAAATATTACAACGAGAAAATAACAAATAAAGAGAATGGGCAAATATCTCGAGAGGATTGGCCATATTTTAGAGAAGCCTTTTACCATGGGAATATTATTATGGAAACAGACGACTTTTTGAATTGGTTTTTATCTATAGGGAAAAAGCTTCAAGACTGCGGACAATTTGAACTGATCTCTTCTTATTATAATGAACTAATCGAACAGATTTCTAATAAAGATAATGAACAAGCGTCGGCTATTTATCAATATTTTGGGGGGATTGGCCTTCTTCAAGGAAATTATGAACTAGCACTAGAACTACTACAAAAGGCAGCGACAATTTATGCTAAGCTTCCAACAAAAAAACGAGAATATCTAAAATGTTGTAATGACTTGGCGGAAATAATGATTCAAATGACGAATTTTGATCAAGCATATGATTATTTTTCAAATGCGATTAATAGCTATCAAACTACAAATAGTGAAGAATTAGAAGTGCTATTGGAACTAGCTCTAGTTTATATCCGATTAGGTAAATTAGATATTCGATTTTCTAAATATGAAAATTCTACGGAGCATTACAAAACAGCTATCTCATTATGTAATCAAGTTTTAGAAATATCACCTGAGAGTGCAGTTGCCTATGGAAGATTAGCTTTATCATATGAAAAACTTGGTGAGCTACATTCAACTTTTAATTCTAATGAACAAAGACAATACTATCTTCAATCTATCGAGCATTATAAAAATGCGATAGAGCGAGAATATGATGTTAGAACCTTAGCGAATATGGGGCTGGCATATAAAAGATTAGGTGAGAGCTATGAATTGAAAACAGAGACCATCGATAAACTCAAAAGCTATGAGGAAGCTATCTCAATCTTTAATGAAGTAGTTGAAAAAGCACCAGATTTTATTGATGTTCTTGAAAAGAAAGGTCATGCGCTTGTTGATTATTTAAAAATTTCAATCGAGTTAGAACAATACAATCGAGCTATAGAATGCTTCAATGAAGCCATTGAGACTTTTGAAGCTGTACTTGAACTTTCGCCGAAACAAGGTGGAGCCCAAAATAGAATAGGTTCTGCTTATCGTGAATTAGCAATTATGTATATAAAGAAGAACGAGCCAACTCTTGCTATACCTCATTTGCAAAAAGCATTAGAAATTTACGATTTATTGAAAAGTACGTCAAACTATATTTATGTAGATAACAGCATGGCAAAAACCTATGAATTGCTAGGGGATTTCTACAAGAAACATAATGATATAACTCGTGCTACGGAAAATTATAAATTGGCAATAAACTCTTTCCAAGCAATGCTGAAAAGAGCGCCAAAGCTTCAGGAAGCAATAGAGGGGATAGAAAGAATCCGAAAATTTTTAAATATATCTGGTAATTAACAAGTGCTTCTTTAGTCTAAGAGGAATAATTGTAGGTTATAACGGTGTAAACGCAATTGAAATAATGTAAATCGAATCATATTACTTTGCGATATGATGCATTCTTGTTTAAATCATAAAATTCTTGTATAATAAAGGAAGTAGAAACGTAATTTAAAAAAGACCACTTGATGATGCGACATCAAGTAGTCAATATAATAGTCGGTCCCTACAAGGGGATTGGCTAGTGGTGTACTAACCCATCTGAGCCGTTAACTCAAGGATGGGTTATTTTTTATAGTTAAAAGACAGAATCATTATGACTAATGTAGTAAAAGAAATTGCAAACATTAGTGCTTCGAATACTGTCAAGAGGCATCACCCCCCGGCCTGCATAATAGAGCAGGTAATTGGGACGTTATCACAGAACGCGGTACTCTTAGTAGCCTGCGTTCTTTTATATGCAGTGAGCCAACCACCCTTGAGTTACCAAACTATTACAAATAATTATAGCACATATGTTCGTATTTATCATATTAAAATCTAAAGATGGTAACAATATCTTATCTATTACATACTATAAGGGATTCTATATTACTAAGAACCCATTCCCCCCGTCTCACTTCAATTTTCTATTTTTACAAATAACATCTTTAAGAATAGCGATAAAATAAACTTCAATTTTCGTTTCTAAATAAGGAATTTCCTGTAATTAGGATGTATAATGAAACTATTAGAATTAAGTTGTAAAATTTCCCTTCTTTGCAAATAGATTTAAAATAGCATCAAGTAGTTGAGTTGGTAAGTATTCATTAATTAAATAGTTGAGTTATTGGAGGTATATTTATGCGAATTCCGAAAGCAAGATATATTACTGAAGATGACATCAAGATGGTAACCCTCAATGAAATTACAAAGAAAAAATATGATGCAATTTATAAAGGTAAACTGTTTTGCCCCACTGATAATTGTCCTGCAAAAGTGTCATTTTGCAGCGGTCAAAAGGCACATTATAAAACATGGCGCTTCAGTAACCATTCTCCAGACTGTATTTATCATCTTAATCGGAACGGGAGAAGAACAGTTGTAGGCTCCACACCAGCGAATACGATGAATATTAGTAAAACGAGAATACAAGATGCTTTATCAAGAGCGTACAAATCAATGGTTGAAGTAGATGGAAGCGAACTAATACAACCTTCAAACAACAAACCCAAAAAGAATGATAGCCCAAAAACAAACGGAGCTGTAAAGGAACAATCCTTCCAACTGAAGCTTTTCGGCGGTGACCTTGATGAAGAAAGCTCGAACTATAAAGGAAAAAAGCTTCTTTCCAGATGGGTTCATCTTATTGCCCCAAATGATGTAGGACAAGTCCGATTGATTAAAGGATATGTAAAAGATGTTGAATTGCTCGATTCAGCTGCAGAAATAATTATAGGATTTAACAATGAAGAGATGAAAGTAGTTTTCGAAGAACGCTTCAGAAAAGAGCCTTTAAATAAGAGTTATTTAAATAAGTTCTGGGCAATTAAGGAAATGCTCAGTCATTATAAAGAAATCTATTTCACCGGGGTCGGAGAAGTAAGAGAAGATAGAAATGGGAAGTATGAATTGTCCATTTTTATGGGTGCTAGCTTTAAATTAAATAATGAAGATCTTTATAACATAGCAAGAGTGATGAGTTTGCAACAATTATAATTTTTAACATAGTTAAGATTTCTAAATTACCACCTAGCATCGATTGGAGACATTATGAAAAAAATTGTATATATAGTTTTGTTGATTGCTATTGTCATTATCGTGGCTGAATTATTTTGGAACCGAGCGAGTCTAGATACGAATTTAAGTAAGGAAATTCAATCCCTAATCGAGCAAGGGGAAAAGAAAATAGACTTAACAAAACTAACGGATTTTGAATGGGGAGCAGCCGAAGTGTTTGGTCCTTATTCGACAAATGAAGCAATTGAAGAGTCAATGGGTATACGATTTAAAGGTGACAATGGAGGCATTGATATACTTGATGACCGAATTTTAATCGTGTTTGCCAATGAAAAGAATGCTGTCAAAACAGTAGTGCTAAAACATTTTGGCGTGACAATTAGGGACAATAAATTATTGGTTGTTGAATAGTACAGAACGATTAATTTATGAATATTCTACTAGATCGAAAACTGAGTTAAAATTGAATGTAAAAATCTCGAATTTTAAATAGTCGGGATTTTTTTATATCCATTTAAAAATTACTATTACTTTGGACTGATTGTTGGTTAAAAATTCTAATTTTTTACATAAGTAAAAGTGCGTACGCTATAATAAAATTTGAATTTAGATATCTTTTAGAGCTACATAACAAACCAAACTCAGCCTCCATTACTACAGGAACGGGATGATCAGCTATGAACGGTAATGAATCCATACATCGTCTAAATACAATTTTATTCATTTTAATAACCGTTTTTTATTTCGTACATGTAATCATTAATATTATTATTGAAGGTTTTGGAAGTGTCTTTCCTCCAGCTTTTTTGTTTATCGTATTTGATATTATCTTTTTACTATTGATTTATAAAAAAATAGAACCACAGATAACGATGTATGTTATCGTCATCGGCATGTATATCTATTTTTATTACTTACTGAGTGATTCTCCATTTTTAGTAAATTATTTATTCATGTGGCTAGCCCTGCCTCTTTCTACTATTTATGAGAATACCAAATTGGTAATGATAGCGGGTAATGCATCGATTATTATTACTTTTTATGCTTTCTTTTATCTCCACAATGAAATTTTTCCGAATGTTGTAATGGAGGATTTTATTTATTTAATTTTATTTGGTGTATTTATGACGGCCTTTCTATTACTATTTATACACAAAATAAGAAAGGTAAAAAACAGTCTGAAGGAATTAGCATATAAGGATCCTTTGACTGGGGCGGCAAACCGCTTATTACTAAAGGAAAAATTTGATCTATTAAAAAGTATAAAGGTCCATTCTATCGCGATAGTATTTATTGATATGAATGGCTTTAAACGAATAAATGATACATATGGACATGAAGTGGGAGATCAATTGTTGGAAAGGTTTGTTTCAAGGCTAAATGATTTCCTAAGAGATACAGATTTACTATGTAGATTAGGCGGAGATGAGTTTATTATTTTATCATCCAATATCGACATAGAAAATTTAGAAAGTCTTTTAGAGAAAATCCAATTAGTATTGGATAAGCCGATGAACATGAACAATTTAGAGATAAAAGTTTCAGCAAGCATTGGATGGTCTTACTCAACAGAGGTCTCTAATGCAGATTTAGAGGATATGATCAAAGAAGCAGATAAAGCAATGTACAAGGCAAAAGGTAGTGAATTATTGTCTGGGGATTTATAATAAATTAGGATAAAAACACGCAAAGTTGATTCGTATGAACTTTTGTTTGCACGAAAAAAGGCACACCTAGTTAAATTACTAGATGTGCCTTTTTCGTAATTTTAGCTACCAAGATAAACTCTTAGGGTAGGAGAGATTAGAAAGTCACTATTATTAATTTGCTTTTACTAATTCATCCTCATTTTGATCCTCTTTATCGTCGTCACCTAACATCTTCACAAGCTTTTTCGAAATTGCAATAAGAACTAGGCCAAGAACAATAACAGCAATACCAATAACAGAGAATACTTCAAAATATCCCATACTTGCAGTAACGGCACCTAATTGACCGGCTAAGATGTTTGCCACAAAAGAACTAGCCATCCAAACAGCCATTAGTAAAGAAGCAAATTTAATTGGTGCGTACTTACTTACAAATGAAAGTCCTACTGGAGAAAGGAACAATTCACCAATTGTATGGAAAAGATATGTGAATACAATAAACATAATATTTGCTTTGATAGTAATATTGCTATCGTCGCTACCTGTTTGCATAATTGCAAATAGTAGCACTATAAATCCAAATCCAAGCAAGATCATACCGATCCCCATTTTTGTTGGAACTGGAAGATCTCCGCGTTTTGAATTTGATAGCTTCACCCATAGCATGGATACAAGCGGTGCTAATAGGATGATGAATAATGGGTTAACTGACTGGAACCATGCTGTTGGTATTTCCCATCCAAATACCGTACGGTCAATAAATTTATCCGTATAAATACTTAGTGCTCCACCAGCTTGTTCAAATCCAGCCCAGAAGAAGATAACAATCGCTGTTAAGATGAAAATAACAGCAGTTCTGTTTTTCTCAACTTTTGTAAGTTGTTGTTTTTCTACTACTCCTGTACTTGAAACTTGTGGTTTACCAACAGGTTTTTTACCAACATCGCCTAAGAAACGATTTCCTAAAGCGTTAAATAAGATTTGTCCAATAACCATACCGATTGCAGAAGCAAGGAATCCATATTTATATCCGTATTCGATAATTCCGTTTGCTGACACTGCAAACCATTTATCAGTAATAGCACCGATAATTAATGGCGCGAAAAATGCACCTGTGTTGATTCCCATGTAGAAAATTGTAAACGCAGCATCACGACGTTTGTCTTTTGGACCATAAAGCTCCCCAACAATGGTAGAAATATTTGGTTTGAAGAAACCATTACCAATAATGAGTAAACCTAAGCCAATATATACGGCAGTAAAGCTTTGATGTGCAAATAAAACAAGGTTACCTAGTGCCATGATGATACCGCCAATTGTAACAGCTTTACGTTGTCCTAAGTATCTATCTGATAGATAACCACCGATTAATGGTGTAAAGTAAACGGCTCCTGTAAAGAATCCATAAAGCATAAGAGCGGTACTTTCATCCATGCCTAATCCACCGCTAACTAAAGATTTAGTTAGGTAAAGAATTAAGATGGCCCTCATACCGTAATAACTAAAGCGTTCCCACATTTCTGTCATGAATAACAGATATAATCCAGGAGGGTGCTTCTTTGTATGTTGATCTATAGTTGTTTCCACTTTTGATGCGCCTCTAGGTTGCGTTTAATTATTTTAGTATAATTATCTTAATTTATAAACAATTAAATAGTCAATGAAGTTTTAAAAGAAACAAAATTATGAAAAATATTAATATTTATTATATTCAATTTATAATGTTGAGCTTATTGGAAACAAAGGGGTTGATATTTTTATAGTCAAAATCGTTATCCAATTTAACCAATTATTGCTATATCAAAATAACTATATAGTTCGGAAGAAAGTTAGTAGAACGCTTTTTTCCAGCAATAGAAAAATGATAAGGACAAGTGTGTAAATTGGTTCATATTTAATACACGATGAACCATGCGACAACTATTAACATACCCCATATTTTTATTAAGTATTTACGTTACACAAAGTCTTTGCTAGAAAATTATTTAGCTTTTTTATGTGACGCTTTAACTGGAAAGAAGAAGAGAACAAAAATTTTTGAAACCATTCTAATCTTTTCTCCGTCTAATCATAAATTTTTGAAAGGAGGGGCAACTTTGATTAACTCCTTAGAGAGGGAATTTAATGAACATCATGTGATGCTGCTTAAACTTGCTTATACATATGTAAAAAGCCGTGCTATGGCTGAGGATATTGTGCAGGATGTATTCGAGAAAGCGATTGAAAAGGAATCTGCTTTTCGAGGGGATGCTTCCTATAAAACCTATTTGATTCGTATGACCATTAATCGAAGTTATGACTATTTAAGAAGCTGGAAATATAAGCAATTGTCCATAACAAACACGATTGCACAGCTATTTAATTCTGAAACACCTGAGAAAAATGCCATTTTGAAAGATATAAAAGCCCAGCTTGGTATCGCTATTTTAAAGTTAAAACCAAAATATAGGGAAATCATCGTTTTGTATTATTACGAAGACTTTACGACGTTAGAAATCGCAAAGTTTTTAAATATACCTGAAGGAACAGTCAAAACGAGGCTAAAGAGAGCGCGGGAGCAGTTAAAACAAAAACTTGTTGGTATGAAAGGGGTGGATTTTGATGCATAAAGAGGTAAAGGAAAGTTTAAATAGGATTTTTGAAAAGGAAGGTATTCATGATGGGATGGTAAGAGCAAAAAAAGCTGAAAAGGTAACAAAACGAATGTGGAAGCCAGCTGTTGCTGGCATCGGTGTGGTATTCATTGCTTTGTTTCTATTGTTATCACCGTTAACAAAAGAATCAATAGACAGTACGAATGGAAATCCTGAGAACGACTATGAATCATTGAATCTTTTTAAGTTAAAAGGGACATATATTGGTGACAATTCGGCATTATCGGAAATTGTGTCAACAGTAGTAGGGGAGCAGGGGTATGAATATATCGAGTTGCAGACGAAAAACGAGCCCTACGGATTAATTGTGCATACCACACCCGCTACAATTGAACAGCTACAATTAAAATTAGCTCTTTACGTATTTGCATTAGTGCAAAATGCAGACTATGTGCAATTTGAAATGAATGGTCAGCATGAAGTGATACAAAAATCCGATTTGGAGAAAGAATATCAAATCGATTTTAAGTCAATACAAGATGAAGAAACATTAAATTCAATTTATGCAGAATTAACAGAAAGTAATGACTATCCAGTTGTATTCAATACAACACAGGAGCATGTATATAAAATACTGTTTAATGCAAGGGCTAGAGCCATTAAACAACCAGGTATCATCGATATTTTTAACCCTCAATTTGAATTTGATTTAGATGGAGAGAAATATTATTTATGGATTAATGATCAATCGGCAGTATTGGTGAAAGTATCAGACTCGCATTCATGGTATAAGCTTTCAAACGAAGACTTTGCCGAATTACAAAAGATGCTTTCAGAAGAAATTTTAGTGATTACTGGGGAAATTATCGAGATTAAGGGGAATCGATTGTACGTAGAGGAAACCGATGCAATACAAAATAATGGCCAATATGATTCGGCGTATGTATCTGTGGAAAACGGTGATGTATTTTCAGTCGGACAACCTATTTCAGTTTGGTCTTCTTTTGTAAATGAAAGTGCTCCAGTGCAAACAACCGCTTCTCGAACGCAGAAAAAATAGAGTGCTCTTCATGAAGATTTTAAGATGAAAACTTTTTTTAAACCGAGAAAACCTCATTCTATATTCTTCCTTAATAATATTTGAATAACCTTTCATGCAGTTTATTCATACCCTTTATCATGGAGGGGGATTATGGGGTCAATAAGTTTACTTTTGCAAGAACTGTTAATGCTTTATGGAATAGCAATACTAGGTTTTATCGCTAGGAGAAGGGGCATCCTTAATGAAAATGCAAATAATGTATTAACACAATTGATTCTTTACATCACATTACCGGCTTTAATTTTATTTTCTTTAGATGTTTCATTTTCTTTTTCCTTAGTAAAGGAATTTTTCTGGCTTGTTTTAATGTCTATTTATGTGCTTGTTTTATCAATACTGTTAGCTAATTGGATGAGAAGAAATGCTAAACTGTCTACAAAGCAAGCTAGTGTGTACGAAGGAATGATCATTTTTGGAAACCAAGGATTTATAGGTTATGCGGTAATTTATATTCTTTTTGGAGACCAAGGAATCATTTATTTAACAATATTTAATATATGTTATTTATTATTAATATGGTCGTATGGTATGTACCTGTTTTGTAAAAGTAATGATGCAATTAAACGAAAAGATTTATTTTTAAATCCAGGTATTATTTCTACAATTGTAGGATTAGTGATTTTTATATTGCCACCGATAAGCTGGCCAAATATGATTTCAGATGGTCTTGAAATGGTTGGAAAAATGACCGTTCCACTATCAATGATCATAATTGGGAGTTTAATCGCTAATATAAAATCCGTGTCTCTTTTTTCGATGTTAAAAAATAGAGCGCTATGGAAAATTGCAATTGCGAAACTTATAATGATTCCATTATTATTGATTCCGTTTATAGTAATTTCTGTACCAACACCACTATTATTAATTGCTGTTATAGTGTCTGGAATGCCTTCTGCACCAACGATTTCTCTATATGCACAAAAATATGGTGCGGATACTTCCTTTGCGTCGTTAGCGGTATTGTTAACTACGTTATTATGTATTGTTACCATCCCATTTCTATATTGGGTTGTAGAATTTTTAACTCATTAAACTTACTCTTCTTTTCCTTCTAGTTATTCACCTTATGAATTTTATGTATTTGGAAATGATAAAAACGTAATGAAAAAGTTGAAAAAGGAGTAATAAACAGTGAGTGAAGATATAAAAGAAAAAGTGAAAAAAATTATAGCAGGTCATCAAATGGGTGTACTTTCTTCAGTGGAAAATAATAAACCCCATTCAAGATATATGACGTTTTATAATGAGAACTTAACGTTATATTCACCAACTAAAAGGGATACCGAAAAAATAGAAGAAATTGAATCAAATCCAGCTGTTGCTGTATTGTTGGGATATGAAGAGAATGGGTTAAGTGATGCTTACGTGGAAATTACGGGAACAGCTACCCTAAATGATTCCCAAGAATTAAAAAAGCAATATTGGGATGAATCATATGAAAAGTGGTTTGATGGCCCAGAAGATCCAAATTACGTATTTCTTGAAATACAACCTGAGATTATCCGTATTTTAAATATGTCTGGTGAACCACCCCAAGAAATTACTTTAGAAAATTGAAGATTATCACCTAGTGAATCCTAATATAAATATTTTCAATTTGGCTCTTCGTTCAATTTATTACAAGAACGAGGAGCCATTATTATTTCAACGACTACCTTCATAATAAAACCCAGCAAGACGACTCGCTAGGCCAATTTTTTGTTATTCACTTTCTTTATGAAGGTGGTAGGGAAGAGGTAGACGCCAATTGTAGTGAATCGCAGACATTCGTAAAGCAACAACCACAAGGACGATAACTGTTAACTCAAAGGGAGAATCCCAACCTAACCAAATACAGAAAGCACATAAAATAGTTAAGATCGCATGAATTTCTTCCTTTAAAGCAAGTGGTTTTCTTTGTGCTATGATGTCACGAATCATTCCACCTCCAATGCCGGTAAACATTGATGCTAAAATGATTACACCAAAATCATTCGTAAACATCTCTTTGGCCAACATGGCTCCTTGTAAAGCGAAGGAAGCAAGTCCAATAGAATCAAAAAATAAACTCCAACGGCGCCAATGATTAAGTAGCTTTAGTGGCAGTAAAACAATAATTGTTAGTGTCATTAAAACTGTAAAAATAATGATAGGATCCCAAAGCTCAGTAACGGGAACACCAATAATTACATTACGAATGAGCGCTCCTCCAAAGGCTGTAGTTAAACCAAGTGCGTAAACTCCTATAAAAGAGTATTTTGCCTCAAGTGCCACAAAGGCGCCACTCGCTGCATAAGAAATAATTCCGATAAAATGTAAGACAATCCAAGACATTCCTTTAAAAAACCTCCTAAAACTTAAACACGATCCGCGATTAAAATAGTACAAAAACAAAAAAACTCCACCACAAGATAATGTCAAATGACATCTTGTAGTGGAGTAATTTATTAGCAATCCCTACTAACGAATCATTCCATGGGAAAAATAAAAATAGAGTTCTAACAAAAAATTTATTAGAATTCCATTTCAAAAGCTGTTTAAATGATAAATAATAGTCATGATTATACGCCGATTTTCTAAAAAAACAAGACATATTTAGGGTGATTGAATATTTAAAAGTCTTTGTTGTATAGTATTAAGCTATTAGGAGGCAAGAACATGGGGAAAAGGGAAACGATGTTTAATGATATTGTGCGGAAAATGCGAAAAGAGATTTATGGAAAGGGACCGGAGCGAATTCATACCCACTTCGTAGAGAACATGGCTGTTACTGTCATGTACGGAATTCTAACCCCAACCGAAAAATTCATCACACAAACCGAAGAAGGCAAAAAAGTAATCCATAACGCCAGAACTCAAATGATTCAAGATCTTTATAAGCAACAAATCCCAGAAGGTATGGAAGAACTCATTGGCTCCAAACTCCTCCATCTATTTTCAGATGTGAAAATTGATGAGGATATGGCGGTGTCGGTGTTTATTTTTGAGGATACGGTTGAGTGAAGAAATTGACAAATTAATATTTCATACTTAACAGATTACGCTAGGGGAAGGTTTCCCTAGTTATGATAATTGGTTAAATAATACAATTTATATATATTACTATTACTTATAAGTTATACTATTAATAACTATTTTATAAGAAATTAGGTGACGTGTGAAAGCTTATATTTTAAAACTTACATTCGAAGAGATTAAGCCAGAGATATGGCGACGAGTAGTTTTGCCAGCTGGTGCGACATTTAATCGATTACATGAAACGATTCAATATGTGACGAACTTTCAAAGTGAATTAGATTCCTATCATAACTTCAGCTTCGAAATAGAGAATTTATTTATTACGAACGATAGGAATTTATTGGAAGAATATAAAGGCAGACTTTTTAATGGATTGACAGTGAAACAGCCATCTCGAATAAAAATAGATAACTATCTTGAAAAACATGGTGAAATCTTATATCACTATGATTTTGGAGACGACTGGCGGATTCGAGTAGTACTTGAAGAGACGGTAGAGGATTATTATTTTGGCTATCCAACACTACTTGCAGGAGAAGGGGTTGCTCCACCAGAGGATGTAGGTGGTCCATCTGGATACAAAGAGTTTCTTAAAATCTACCAGGATCCTACACACTCTGACTATTTATCAACTTATGCATGGGCGGAAAGTATGTATTATTTACCACTTGATAACGATGAAGTAAATGAACAATTAAAACATGTAAAATATAAAAAATCGGAATGGATGCATATTGATCATGAAAATTATTATGTGCTTTCAGATAAATACCGCGGCTCTGATTATGTGGATTTAGAAGCTCTGCCAAATAAAGACCTCATCATTCAATATGCAGTTGCTTGTACGAATTTATATGGGCTAATTGAATATCAAGAGTTTCTAAAAATTTATAATGCTCAAAACAAACCGTCCTTATCTAGTAAGGAATTAAGGGCATTAATTACAACTCCTCAGTATGCAAAACAATTGGAACAGCAATTTGTTTTTGTACATAAACGTGCATTTATCCATGAGGCGATTGAGTTTGTAGAGGATTACGGAAATTTTTTAGATCAGGTTATAGGAAAGCCGTTCTATGTTCCTGTAAAAGAAGAATTATTACGATATACCGATGAACTTTACTACGAAAAAACGAGCTATCTAGAAAAGTTAGAGAAGATGTTAGCGAAAGACTTTTTCGGAGGAAGCACACTGATGGTCAAGGACGAAATCGATGAAATCGTTGGTCAATTACAGTTAATAGAAATCGATTTTAACGAGGTAGTAAGTGACTTATTAGGACGCTATGAATTTCAAGATTTAAAGCATGCAAATGAATATATTCAAGTCCTCACCAACATTGCAAACACGACACGAATTTGGGAAAATCGAGGTCATACGCCAGAGGAACTTTCGAGAATAGACAAACAACATGCATCACCAATACAAGCATTACCTTTGAGGGTAATCATCGGGGGCAAAGTAGGGAGAAACGATCCATGTCCATGTGGCAGTGGGCTGAAATTTAAGAAATGTTGTGGAAAGTGATGTATGGTTCTTAAAGATATATATATAAAGAACTGGGGGGGAGTCCTTGAAAAAGATTTATTATATTGTTAGTTTTGTTATTTTTATAATGATGTTGTCAGGATGCTCAAGCTCTAATGAAAGTATAGCGACCATACAAGCAAATACCGATTCGGAACAAGTGAAAACGTTCAAAAATTTAAATATAGGAAGATTGTTTGAATTTAATTTTATTCTAAATGACGCAGATAAAACGTGGGTAGAAATTTGGGTAGAACAGTATGAGAATGGAGAGTTGTCAGAAGAGCCACTTTCTAAGTTATCGTATGGGTTAAGTCCTAACAAAGTGGATAAAGGGAATATTCTATTTGGAATGATGAACACCGATAAAAATATAATCTCTATGTTTCTTGCTGCGCCGGAGATAAGAACAAGTCCAGAAATTATCGAAAACTTAAAGGTTCCAAATTCAATGGAAGCTTGGGAATATGCCATTGGCGAGGAAAAACAAGAACTAGAGTACGGTAAAACATACTTGCTGGCCGTCTATCGACAAAAGAATGGCGATTCAATCCGGTCGGGATACGATTACCAAGACGAGGAAGAATTGAAAAATATGTTAAATGAACATACTATGGTCTGCTTATTAAAAATTAAATTAGAAGAGACTTAAGTTGAAAGTACATTGACCAGTTTTATATTCCACAGGAAAAGCTAGTCAGTCTCTGTATCCTATTATTAAACATTTGGATAATATAACCCATCCCGAGCGTATGGCTTAAGGATGGGTTATTTTTTATGGTTAAAAGACGAATATTTTCGCTTATTGCGATGAAAAATGACATAATGAAGAGATTAAACACGTGAAGGATGACTAAATGAGACAGTTAATCGAAATACAATTAAAATCCAAATCAATCAAAGATATTACAAATGGCTATCCATTAATTTTAAAAGATGCAATTGAAATTCCAGCAGTTGCAATAGAAGAGGGAAGCCTACTACACTTAGTCGATAAAAATGGTGGGTATATTGCAACTGGGTATTATGGAACTCAAAATAAGGGAATAGGCTGGGTCTTAAGCCGAAAAGAAAAAGAAAAAATTGATAAGAAATTTTTTGTCAAAAAGATAAGTGCGGCAGTTGAAAAACGAGCTAATTTTTTTGCGTCAGAAGATACAACGGCGTTCCGCGTATTTAATGGTGAAGGAGATGGAATCGGCGGTTTAACAATCGATTTCTTCAACGGTTTTTATATGGTGAGCTGGTATAGTGAAGGTATTTATTCGTTCCGAGAAGATATTTATAGCGCACTAAATGAAGTAGTAAATACGCGTGGAGTTTATGAAAAGCTACGTTTTTATACAAATGGTCAATATGTTAATCAGGATGATTATGTTTCAGGGGAAAAGGGAGAGTTTCCTTTAATCATTTTGGAAAACGGTATGAATTATGCCGTGCACTTAAATGATGACGCCATGACAGGAATTTTCTTAGATCAACGTAATGTTCGAAAAGCTTTACGTGATAAGTATTCCGAGGGAAAAACTGTACTGAATACCTTTTCTTATACTGGTGCGTTTTCGGTAGCCGCTGCTCTTGGCGGTGCTGTAGGAACGACCAGTGTAGATTTAGCCAAACGTAGCTTACCAAAAACGATTGAACAATTTGCGGTAAACGGCATTGATTATGAATCCCAAGACATTAAAGTAATGAATGTTTTTGATTACTTTAGTTATGCAGCACGTCATCATTTGAAATTTGATGTTATTGTATTAGATTCGCCAAGCTTTGCACGTACGAAGAAAATGACATTTAGTACAGCAAAAGACTATCCAAAGTTGTTAAAAGACGCGTTAAAAATTATAAATGATGATGGGGTCATTATTGCATCTACAAATAACGATAGCTTTAACATGAAAAAGTTTAAATCATTTATTGAAAAAGCGTTCAAAGAAGAGAATAGACGTTACAAAATTCTAGAAGAATATCAGTTGCCAGAAGATTTTACGGTCCCACATAATTTTCCGGAATTTAACTATTTAAAAGTTGTTTTTATAAAAGTGATGAACTAGAGGTATGAAAATATGAAATATAACAAAAAAGTGGCTCTTCACCACAAAGTGTACTTGACAAAGAAAGACGATTATGATAAAGAAAATCAAAACAGCATTTTTCCTTTTTATACCACACATCTCTTTGAGCAACATTGCTATCATGTTTGTCTTTAAAAGTCAAGTACATCTTTTGGTGATGAACCAAAAAAAAGGCAGTAACTGTTTGAAAAACGAACAAAGGACGGATTAAAAAGGCACATTTACCTAGCTTTTGCTAGAAGTGAATGTGTTTTTTTATGTTTAAAAACAGCAATTTGGGAGGTTGAAAATGAAATTAACTTATAAACTGTTGGGAGCTTATGTGGTGATATTAGCGTTATTACTAATCATTAAATACTTCCAACAGATAAGTATTGAGGACATGGTTAGTGATTTAATTAGCGACTTCATAAATAACTTGATTGATTTTAAATAAAGACAAGCAATCGCTTGTTTTTATTATAAAAAAATTAAAGGAGCATTCCTGTAATGAAGAAATTTGAGGATTGAACAAAAAAGAGCCCTCTTGGTATAGTACAGGGTGTCAATGCATTGACCCCGAAATTAATAAAATACCAAGGGAGGACTCAAAATGAATTATACACAAAATCAGAAAATCTCTCAAATCACACCATCAACATTAGTTGTAGGAATTGACATTGCCAAAGACAAACATGTGGCACGTGCCCAAGATGATCGAGGCATTGAGTTTGGCAAACGTCTGGTCTTTGAAAATCGAATACATGGATTTGAAAAGTTATTGGAATGGATACGACATCATGCAAAAGCAAATGGGAAAAATCACATCATCTTTGGCGTTGAGCCAACAGGGCATTACTGGTTGAATCTCGCTTATTATCTCACTGCAAAAGGATATGACTTTGTATTGGTGAATCCTATGCATGTCAAGAAGAGCAAAGAGCTAGATGATAACTCCCCGACGAAGAATGATACTAAGGATGCCAAAGTGATTGCACAGCTGATCAAGGATGGGCGGTACTCCGTACCAAACCTCTTGGAAGGCATTTATGCCGAACTAAGAGAAGGCGTCAAATTAAGAGACCAGCTCACTAAACAGTTAATGATCATTGAGGGACGTATCCAAAATATCATTCAACGTTACTTCCCAGAGTTTTTCGATGTGTTTGGAGACTGGGAAGGTAAAGCTGCTTTTTGCACATTACGAATGTTTCCATTCCCTTCACAGATTCAGGAGATGACACCAGAAGGTGTCCTTATGAAATGGAAACCTTTTGTCCAACGTGGTGTAGGAATCAAGCGTGCTACAAAGCTGGTGGAAACGGCGAAAAAGAGTATTGGTATCAAGGTTGGGTTGCAGTTTGCCCAAAGAGAATTAGAATGTCTACTCGATCAATATGAGCTTTACAAGGAGCAAGTGGAACAGTTGGATCAAGAACTAGAAGCCCTTGTAGAAACGATACCAGGGGCTAAGGAAATGATGGCGATTCCAGGTTTAGGTCGAACAACAGTCGCTTTATTCTTCGCTGAAGTGGGAGACATCAGGAACTATAGTCACCCTCAGCAATTAGTTAATCTAGCAGGGCTCTCGTTACGGGAACATAGTTCTGGAAAGTTTAAAGGGCAAACACGGATTTCAAAAAGAGGACGAAGTCGTCTACGTAGAGCACTGTATCTAGCCATTCGGCCACTTGTTGCCCATAATTCAACGTTTAAAGCCTTGCACCACTATTATACCAAACGACCTGATCGCCCATTAAAGAAGCAACAGTCACTCATTGCTGTATGTTGCAAATTACTGCGTGTGTTGTTTGCCATTGGGAATAAACAATGTAAGTTTGATGGTTCAAAGCTATTGCGAGGATTACCTCAAATCAATACATTACAAGTTGCTTAACACAATTTTTGGTTAGTCACTTCTGAATACGACCAGAATCTTATACACAAACACCAATAGTGCAGAGTCGGAGAATATATTCACCATACGGGCATTTGACCCAGCAAAGGAGCATATCCGACCTCCACCTCATGGATACGCAGGACGAAGGAATGTATGGATCTCAATCCAGTGAGATATGGGAGGGTAAGCGACCGTGAGTTGCGTGGAGTTTTTACGCACGGTTATAGCAATTTTTCCAAACCCATCCAGTTTGGAAGGTAGGATGGACCCTATCCTGCTAAATATTTTAAGACAAACCGCATCTATCCAAAATTTGAGGTGTGTCAACGATTAGGTGACTATGAAATTTTAAGAATACGGGAGTATTCGGGAGATAATTAAACTTTATAGAGGGAGGATAATGGGAATGATAAAAGCAGAGGAAATTATTGCTACAACACAATCGACACAAGATGTGTTAGGTCATCTGTTTTGGTTCAACATTGGTAAACAGCTTGTGAGGGTGGATGATTTAAAGCAAAAATTGATTGATTCAGGGTTAGGCGAAGAATGGATGCCTAATCGTATTCGGTCAGTTGATGCTTTCAGGAGAGCCACCAAAGAGGTTCAGACCAAAAAACCAACAGCAAATCCAAAGATATTTAAAAATTACTTGATAAGGGAAGTCTATGCTGATCTTGGGACTATTCAACGAAATGTAGTAGTTGAAACAGTTGATCAGAATAACAAACGTCTAGGCTACAAAGCCCAAACAGCCATTATTAGGTTAGATAAGAAGAATGGCAATTTGGTGTTCGAGACGTCAGACTCCGAAGCAATAGAGCTGTGTAAACAAGCAGAGCAGAAGTTCTACTTGTACCGTGACCATTATTCGAGCCAACACATTCGGGTCATGGTCGCAAAAATATTGGGTTCATTGGCACCAACGCCTATGCGTGAAAATGGTGTAATATATTTTGTTCCCAATAGCATGACGGCTGGGCTGACCAACTTAGTGACATTTATTTGTTCACTGGAAAACAGTGACGCTTTTAAAGTACCTGTTATTAACTCAAGTGATAACAGGCACATGGTAAGTAAAAAATTAAACGACTACCTAGATCACTTGCTTGATCAATGTCGTTCTACAGAAGGACTAAGGAAAGACCAGATTAAGATGCTTGTAGAGGAAACGAATAATGCTATTCGTGACTACAAGCAATACAAAGAGTTAACTTCTTCTGAAACGGAAAAGTTTGAGGAAAAAATACTCCTTTTGCGTTCAGAAGTAGTTAAGATACTTCAAAAATAAAAATAAAAAACAAAAAGGGAGAGATTTAAAATGGGTTTAGACATGTATTTGGAGTCCATGCCAAAAGTGAAAGGATATTCTTTTGAGCAACTCATCGAATTGGACAATAAAATATGTGAGTTTGATAGTTTAAACTCCATGTATTGTGAATGCTAAATTAGAATTAACAAAAATCGCTGGATAACAGTGAACACTATTTACCATAACATTCCTCTCCCAGTATCATATCACTGGAAACATCAAAACAGTTGGGAGAGGAAAATATGAATAAAATGGAAAGGTGGAACATGTACCTAGAGATTCAACAGCTAAAGAAACTGGGACTTAACAAATCGCAAATTGCCAGACGATTGGGGATTAGCCGCAATACAGTTTACAAATATATCAATATGACACCTGAAGAATTTGAAGATATGTTGGAGCACATGGAAGTGAGACAAAAGAAATTAGACTGTATCAAAGAGAAGCTCATCACCTGGTTGAAACAGTATCCCGACATTTCAAGTGCACAGATCCATGATTGGATTAAGGAGAGATATCCTGACCTTACGGTCGGTGAAAGTACCGTCAGGTGCTATGTTAGTCAACTGAGAAAGGAGTATAGTATTCCAAAAATAAAGGTGACCCGGCAATATGAAGCGGTTGAAGACCCGCCTATGGGACAACAAATGCAAGTTGACTTTGGTCAGGTCACCGTCAGAAATACGTTTCATCAACCTCAGAAACTGTGGTTTATGGCTTGCGTATTATCCCATTCCCGTTACAAATTTGTGTATTGGCTGGACCGTCCCTTTACAACAGCAGATGTCATTCAGGCTCATGAACAAGCTTTCGTCTTTTACGGCGGTCTTCCTCAAGAAATTGTTTATGATCAAGACCATCTCATCTTAGTGAGTGAAAATGGTGGAGATCTTATTTACACAAAAGAATTTGCCAATTATCTGAAGCACAGGGCATTTAAGGTTCGCATGTGCCGCAAAGGCGACCCGGAAAGCAAAGGAAAAGTGGAAAACGTTGTTGGCTATGTGAAAAAGAACTTTGCCCGTCACCGGACCTATTACAATCTGGCCCAATGGAGTGAAGACTGTCTGGCCTGGCTTGAGCGAACAGGCAATGGCAAAGTGCATCAGACAACCAAAAAAATACCGGCCGAAGTGTTCCAACAGGAACGCCTTTACCTTCGCCCGGTCCAAGAAAAATATCATCTCAATGAAGCCAAGGCCAGTATAACAAGAGTTGTCCGAAAAGACAATACCATTCTTTATGCCGGGAACCGCTATTCGGTCCCTCTAGGGACCTATGATGACAAGGGTAAAAGCGTTGGACTAAAGATTCAAGACGATACCCTGACCATCTACGACTGGGAAACAGGAGAGGTACTTGCCCAACACGCGATTTGCCACGAAAAAGGCAAGTTGATTCAAAATACGAATCATAAAAGGGACCGCAGCAAAGGGATTCAAGCGTTAATGCAACAAGTGGCCGGGCGTTTTCCAGAACCGGATCAAGCCACCCTCTTTTTGAAAGAAATCTATCAGCGGAAGCAGCGTTATATGAGAGATCAATTGCAAAAGATACAGGAAGTCATGAACAAAGCCAACCCTCATTCTGGAGTGATTGGACAAGCTTTAGCCTACTGTCTGACATACCAACTGTACAGTGCAGCAGCCTTCAGCGATGCAGTGCAACATTTTATGCAACAAGCACAGAGACAACAAGCACACCAGCATGAACATCAACCTGAGATCAAACCCACCGTGCTCGGACATCAATCACACTCGCAAGTGAAAGCAGAAATTCGAGATCCTCAAGTTTACATTCGTATCCTGGAGGGAGAGAGCCTATGTCAGAAAGCTTAGTGCAATTGAAACACAGCTTGAAAACACTCAAATTGGCCTCCATCGCCGAAGTGATTGAGGAACAACTGATGGAAGCCGAAACAAATGGATTCAGTTATCAACAGTTTCTGACGAAACTGTTGGGATACGAAATACGCAAGCGGGAAGAAAAACAATTGGCCAAACGGCTCAAGTGGGCAGACTTTCCTGTCCACCAATCCCTCGATGAGTTCGACATTAGCGCCCAGCCTGCCCTAAGCCGGCAGCAATTTCAACAGTTGCGTGAACTCTTATGGATTGAACAAGTTTATAACCTCATCTTATTGGGCCCGCCAGGGGTGGGTAAAACTCACCTGGCCATTGGCTTAGGAGTAGAAGCCGTTCAGCAAGGGTACAAAGTCAGCTTTGTGACCATGGATCATTTAATCCAGTTGCTGCGTACCCAAGAAGTAACAAGAAGCGCCCAAACAAAATTGAAAAGAATCACTCAGTCAGATCTTGTCATCATTGATGATTTGATGTTTATGGCCATCAACCGGCATGAAGCCAATCTTTTCTTTCAACTCATCAACAAACTCTATGGCCAATCATCTGTGATCATCACCTCCAACAAAGGACCGGAAGATTGGGGAGAGTTATTGGGTGATCCGGCCATTACCACAGCCATTCTGGACCGGCTACTCCATAAAAGCGAGGTGATTCATCTCACCGGTGACAGTTATCGTTTGAAATACAGGAAAACCATATTTGGAAATGACTAGGTGCTCAAAATTATTTGGCGAAATTTGTTCAATTGTACTTGACGCTCACACAAAAAATCTCTATCATATATAAAAAACACGAAGCATCATAGGTTTATCTAGTTTAGGGAAAGAGAAAATAACTTTTTCATGAGTTGAACAACAGCGGCAAACTATTAAAAAGCTAAAAAGAGGAGTTGACTTGTAAAAATTTTGATTGCACGGCCTTATCTATGATAGGCGCGACAAAATGATAGGAGGCATTCACCTTGTTTAGCAGCACAGGCATAAGATTTGATTTACATTTCTGATGCAATTATAATGGTGGGCAAGAATGGCCGAAATACATAATAAACAGTCATTCCTCAATCCAGTCTTCAATTGCGGCCGCCTTCGTTTATTTTTGGCTTCCGCCACCTAGATGATGTTATTTATTCAAAAAATTTTTAGAAAAAAAGGAGAAATGATTATGTCAATTGCGGTTACAGGTGCTACTGGTCAACTCGGTGGGCTTGTGATTCAACATTTGCTCAAAAAAGTTCCCGCCAGTCAAATCATTGCCATCGTGCGTAATGTTGAAAAAGCCTCTACTCTTGCCGATCAAGGCGTGGAAGTTCGCCATGGCGACTATAATCAACCGGAATCTCTTCAAAAGGCTTTTGCAGGTGTCTCCAAGCTGCTCTTTATCTCAGGTCCGCATTATGATAATACGCTTCTTATCGTTCAACATGCAAATGTCGTAAAAGCTGCCAGAGATGCGGGAGTCAAACATATTGCTTACACAGGATATGCCTTTGCTGAGGAATCAATAATTCCCCTTGCACACGTACATTTAGCAACGGAATATGCCATCCGTACGACCAATATCCCGTATACTTTCCTGCGTAATGCCTTATATACGGACTTTTTTGTAAATGAGGGGCTGCGCGCATCCATAGAGTCTGGAGCAATTGTTACGAATGCGGGAAGCGGGATCGTTAATTCAGTAACACGCAATGAACTTGCTTTGGCTGCCGCAACGGTTCTTACAGAGGAAGGGCATGAAAACAAAACGTATAACCTTGTTTCCAATCAACCGTGGACCTTTGATGAACTTGCCCAAATTCTCTCCGAGGTTTCCGGCAAAAAAGTCGTGCATCAGCCTGTCTCATTCGAAGAAGAGAAAAATTTCCTCGTAAACGCTGGTGTCCCTGAGCCGTTTGCTGAAATTACGGCAGCGATCTATGACGCGATTTCCAAAGGAGAAGCGTCCAAAACATCAGATGATCTGCAAAAACTGATCGGATCCTTGACCCCTCTGAAGGAAACCGTAAAACAAGCCCTGAAAATGTAAGAATTGACCAAATGACATAAAATGAAAAAACAGAACATCCAATGACTGCAAACTCGTGACCTGCTTTATCTTAGTTCGAAAATAAGCCCTGTCACGCAGACAGACATTAACAGCCTGAGACCTAAAATTACATAAGGACTCAGGCTGTTTTATTTCTTTTGATCACGTTGGCGGATTTAAAAACGAAACGAGAGTATATCATCTTTTACAAAAGTAGTTGGTAGAAAGGGGAAAAATATATGTCAAGAATAGTGATTGTTGATATAGACAATTGCATTGCCAATGTTAACAAAGCACTTAAAGATAAAGGATACAGAACCGACATATATCCATCACCTGTTCCTTCACGTTTGTTTGATGACGGTTCTATTTTTAAAAATGCAGAACCTATGAAATCAGTCATTGAAAACATCGAAGGAATAATAGACGACAAAAAAGATATGTGTATGTTCCTTACTTCCCGACCAAATAAAAAACACATATCTTCTGAAATTACAAGACAATGGATTAATGAACACACACCCTTCACTTTTCCGTTTTACTTTACAGACGGAGTGCCGAAGGGTGAAGTGATTAGGAAAGTCTTTTCGGATAAAGCAATTCGTGAATATGAATGGATCATTTTTGATGATTCCCCTCACGAAATTATAAGTTATCTAAACTTGAAAAACGACATCAATGTGGATATGGAGATTTATATTCCAGCATGGGAATACAATAGCCATATTGATGTTGGAAAGAAAATATAGAGGGCAAAGAGGACAATCCACTCGGTTGTCCTCTTTATCTATTAAAAAAACAAAAAAGGAGAAGGTTTATATGGTTCAATTTTTTCAAACTCATATGGGGCAAAAATTTTATGAGCGTGATATTCCAGAAATGGTAAGAAAGCTCAATGAAATTGCTTCTGAATTAAGTCGTTCAAACGATCTGAAAGAGCGAGAATTAAAAATTGGTTCATCACCAAAAGTTGTACTTGCACCTGTCATGAAAGTATGTTAGCTGTTTCTAGCCGAACCCGCAATGCAAAACGCTGGATATTTCTGTATCCGTATCCCCGACGTTTCATCAGCTTGATCTTGTTATTTGTTCCCTCCATTTTCCCATTTGAATAAGGGGATAAAATGCACGATATGATTTCGTCTGTTCGTTTGACGAGTGATTTTGCGATGGCGCGAACAGCAGAACAAGGACAAAACAAATACCGATGAACCCAGGCGTTCAAACGACGTTTCGCTTGTCGCTCGTTTTGGCTTTTGGCTTTTGGATACATAACGAAAATGTTGAAGGGATTGATAGACAGCCTGCAAGGAATCGCTCTCTTTCTGCCACTCCCGCACCGTTTGGCGTTCCTCCTCGGTGAGCTTCTCGGGGCGCTGGGTCAATAAGCGGCAAACATACCGGACATGCCCATGTTTCTTGTTCCCTTTTCCGAAGGATTTGCGGCATCGATCCAACGCTTCCGTAAACAATTGAATCACATGAAAATAATCGACCACATGCTTCGCTTCCGGACACGCCCCTTGAATCGCTTTTTTCATCGCTGGAGCCAAATCGCTCACGACATACTGAACAGAATCAGACACAGGAGCCAACACACGTCCAATGGCTTCCTCGTTCTTTCCTGCTTCAACGGCATACACTTCTCCCGTTTCGGCATCCATGATCGCCACTCCGTAATCATGCCCTTTTCGAAACGCAAACTCATCGACACAAACTGCCTTTGGTTGGATGTCATTCGATAGGAAGGAAGGGGCATGGGTATAAAACCAACGTTCCACGGTCGTGTAAGGAAGCTTGAGCATACGAGCCACCGCCTGAATGGATGTTCCGATGCAAGATTGCGCCACCCATTGCTGAAACGCATCCGTCGCTACACTTCGAGGGGAAATTCCGGGATAAGACGTGCTGAATGTCATGCCACATGTACCACAACGTCTACGCTCCACAGGGAGTTCCACCCGAAAGATGCCGATCCGTTGAGCATACCCATGCATCCATTGCTTCTTTTTGCCTGTCATTTTGATTGTACGCTTCAAGCAGACAGGACATAATGGGCATTGTTCGGGTAGAGAAAGTTCGAAAATCCAACGTTCTTCTTCTTTTCGCACCTTTTGAATCAAAACATCTGGTAAATCGATGAGTTCTTTGATAAACTGAGCGTACATGCGAATTTTCCTCCAATGGTTTGGTTTGGTCACCTTTACCATACAGGAAAATTCGCATTTTTTGTATCCTCTATTTTCCCTATGCATACCTATCTTAAAATCTCAAGTACAACTTGTGGTGAAGAGCCAAAAAAGTAATGACGAAACTAATAAATGAGCACCGTGAATTACACGATGAATTAAAGAAAATAAAAGTAGAAACGGGTCTAGATAAAAATCTAGCAATAAAAGCACTTTATCACTCCGCAGTAGCCGATAACGGCCCATTTATGCAAGAATATCAGGAATTAGAACGATTCGAATAAATGGTGGGTTGTTATAAGTTACATGATATTTTAGCTTAAGTATAATAGTCGATCTCCGCAAAGGCGGTTGATTACATAATAGAAATAACCCATCTGAGCTGCTAACTCAAGGATGGGTTATTTTTATCGTTAAAAGAAAAAAGGATGTAAGTGCTGCAAAAACACCCAAAAGGATACCTAATTTTCATCATCATTTCCACATAATAAATTGATGAGGTTTTTTTTGTAGCAAAGCCTAGATGTTCGCTGATGAGTTTACATCTAAGCGACATGAGCTTAAAACCTTTCTAATGTTAAATCTAGATTTATACTAGCAGCAGCTTTATTTCCGTGGGCGGCCGCAATTATCAAAGAAGATGGTCCTGCTTTTTCTGTTTCTCCAGCAATATAAACCCCGTTTGTTGTTGTTCGTCCATCCCCATCTGTGATAATTTCTCCGTTTTCATCAAACTGACAATTTAATTGTTCGGCAAATTTATTTGGGCTATAAAAACTTGGAACGACGAAGCCACCACTTCTAAAGATGTTTTCACCGGACTCTAATTCAATACTTTCTAAGTTGCCATTCTCCCCATGTAAGTTTTTAATTCTTGCTGTGTAAACTTTAATATTTTTACTCTCAAATTCATTTCGAAGTTTATTGGATAGTTGGTGACCATTAGAAAAAACGATTAAATCCTTCGACCAATTAAAAACCAATTTAGTCAAATGAGTAATATGTGCTTCATTTTCTGCAATAACGGCTAACGGCTGATCTCTATGCTCCCAACCATCACAATATGGACAGCTGAATAAACTCTTCCCGTAATATTGTTTAATCTGTGAAATGGAAAATTCCTCTTGTATACCAGTAGCTAATAAGATTTTTTCTGCTAAATATGATTTATTATTCGAAGTATGGACTGTAAATAAATCCTTTTGATCATCTTTATAAACCTCGGTAACTGTCTCTTTCGAAATTGAAACAGATGGATAAGGTTTTAATTGTTCCATTGCTATATCTTTGAGTTGTTGTGGTTTAATACCATCTCTCGTTAAAAATCCATGGGACTCTTGCGTCACGCGATTTCGATTTGTACCATTATCAACTATGTGAACCTTTCTACGTGCTCTTCCTAAGGTTAAGGTTGCACTTAGTCCAGCAGGTCCTGCACCAATGACAATACAATCTAATTTATCCATCAATATTTCCCTCCGTATCTATAATATATATTATAGAGTTATAATATCTACAATTAAGGCAAAAGACATCATGAATTATAAAGATGTCTCGTTCATTTTGTTAGCAAGGTCAACAATCAGTGTGTGATTCAGTTCATTTAAAAGCTTCTCTTCTGCAGATTCGATCGCTCTTTGAATTAAACAATCGGGATTATGATTGTGACAATAATCAAAAATAGGCGTCAAACCCTCAATCGCTTTAATAACATCCAGTAATGAAAGTCTTTCCCAACCCGGTTTTAGTTTATACCCACCATTTGCTCCGGAAACAGACTCAACCATACCCGACTTTACTAATTTTGTTAGTATTTTAGATAAATATGTTGTAGAAACTTCTTGGCGTTCAGCCAATTTCACCACGCCAATATGCTCATTAGGGGGATTCATAGCTAAAAATAACATGGTGTGGAGAGCATAGTTCGTTGCTTTTGTTAACTTCATAATATCACCCAATTGTAGACTTAATATATCCATAATATCTTGCTTGTATTTTTAATGTCAAATACTAAGTATTCAATAAGTGGGGGAGGAAATTGAACAAGTAACAACCTGTTATAAACAACTTGTAAAATGAAGGAAAGAAGGAAATAATGAAAAAGAAAAAACAGAGAAGAGAAAAATATAAAGAAATTGAATCAGAGGGTTATTTCGCATGCATAGCGGGTTATACGAGTAGTGGATTTGAGTATGGAGTAACGCATGAAAAGTTAGAAGAAATGCTGGAAGTTGATGATCAATATTATGAATCTAAAAGTGACAAAATAATAAAAAAATCAGATTTCCCCTTCTAAGAGCTTAAATCTATGGGAAAATAGTTAATAGAATATAATCAATAGAAACTACTATGTAAAGGGGGAGTTATGATGGAACTAATAGATCACTTGTTTACTTTTTCAAAAACTTATATCACACTAGACGAACTAGAAAAAATGGACTCAACATATCAAACTTATGAACAGTTTTCGTTAAAAATTCTCGAGTTAGAAGAACAAGGACTACTACAAGCGGTTAAAAGTTCTGGAAGGAATGGAAAAACGCCTTCACTTGCTTATAAATATCGCATTTACTATTCAAAACTGAAAAAAGATTCACAGGGGGAAATTGAAAAATTCAGTCTTTTCATCCATCCAGCAATAAAACTGGATGCTTACTTAAGTGCTTTACCTCAAAAGTGGCAAGAGGACAAGCTTTACATAGAAAAAATTAATTCTTACTTACAAAAGCATGGTTTCCCAGAAGATGAAGTTCCCGCTCCTGAACGTAGTCTCGCACTTGTAGGTGATGAAAAATGGATTCAAGAAAACAATGGACAAAAACTACTTGAAAGTATAAAAATATGGGATCAATTGAGGATTATCCCTGTACATGATCCATTAAGCTTTGCAATAAATCCTCTTCACATAAATAACAGTACTCAGTATCATCTCATCGTAGAAAATAAAACAACATTTGATGGACTAATTGGAAAAATAACAGATACTCAATTTACAACATTGATCTATGGACAAGGATATAAAATTACAAAAAGTATTGAACATTTCAAAAAACAAATACCTATTCCCACTGCAAAACATGTATTCTACTATTTTGGTGATGTAGACTGGGAAGGAATTAAGATTTGGCATTTGCTTACTCAAAAAATCGATGCTATTCCAGCACTTTATTTTTACCAATCTATATTAAAGAAGCAACCAATCCCAATTAAAACGAAACAGACAAAAAACGATGCTGCTAATGAGCAATTTTTATCTTATTTCAACGAACACGAAAAAAGTGAACTTCTAAAAATTTTAACCAATGATACCTACTATCCTCAAGAAATGCTATCATCAAACGAATTAAAACAGATCTGGAGTGAATCGGATTGGACCAGTCTTTTATCGAAACAATAGCTAAAGATTATAAAGAACGTGTTAAAAGAGTCTTTCTTTTTGAGCCCTTACAAGAATTAGGAAGAAAAAATCGAACTGATAAAAAGGGTAAAGAAATCGATATGAAAAGTCTCGGTTTGTTTACACTACTGTTTTTCTTTGAAATGAAATTGATGAGAGAAAAAAAGAGTGGAATTTCTGAGCTTATACAATTTTTGCAGAAATTCACTAATGGTACATATGATTTAGATGAAAAGCAACTGGAAGAGATTGCCCGAATCATACTTAGTACGTTTCGACCAGGTACAGGAAAGAAGAAAATACAATCTTTTTTCAATTGGGAAACTCAACAAGATGATCAAATAGATTATTCATATATAAAAGCAACAGATTTTGATGTTAAGAATAATCGACAATACTATACCCTTGATGATGATGGGTTAGAGCTCGTATTTGCAACAAAAGAGTATTTTCAAGAGTTTCAGCTGTCTATTCATCAGCTAATGCTACGAAAATTACTTGAAAAAGGGGAATTTGTTGGAGCTTTAAGACAAATTAACGAAATGAGAATGGATGTCGAAACAATCCATGAGCGAATGGTGAAACTCGAACATGAGATTAAAAGAAGTATTGTGTCGATTGAAACGCAAAAGCGTTTTATGGAAGTCATTGAAGATCGTAATTTTCGTCTTAGTTTAGAAAATGAAGAATTTCAAGAACTACAGCAATTTGTTTCAGAAACAAGAAACAATTACTATTATCAACCTAACCCTGAAAAAGAAAAAGAAGCATATGAGTTGTTGTTACAAATTGAAAAAGAGTTAAGTATCGTACATAGTCAGCATCGTGATTTACTAAATCAAAGCTTTGTATTAAAAAAACATGCGTTAGAGGCGGCAGAGGAATCGCTATACTATATTGGTGTGGATACGTTTAATATAGACCAAGATATTGTGTCAAAAATTATAAGTACTCCATTACCACTTGAATCAATGAAAGGCGTACTAGCACCATTTTTAACAATCGAAAAGATCGAAACATGGTCATTACTTTCCATATTCGCACCACAATCCTGGTCAGAAGATGACCAAAGTAGTAACAATGCAGTATTTGACACGATAGATGAAGAAGAAGCTAATGCAAAATACGTAAATATAAAAAGAAAGCTTTATGCTGACATGATGAACAATATGGTGGAAATATTTGAAGGAAAAACTGAATGGTTACTTTCTGAATGGATTGACCAGTTACAAACCAGACAACATCCTTGGCTAAATAACCGTGCTTTCTACGATTTTATTATTCTCTGTCATCAGAGGAGTCCTCTCTTCCAAGAGAAGGAAAGCGAAGAAGAAAGTGCGCTACACCTTTTAAGTAACGCCTTAGAATTATTAAATAACAAAATAGTAGTCATTGAAGAAATTCAAGAGATTATTAAAGTGAATGAACGGTTTGAAATTCAAAATATGACTTTTTATCTAAAGGAAAATTCACATACATAAGGGGGAAATAACGAGTTGCGATATGAACAAGACCAAGTTTTAAAGGCATTTTCATTATATTCCGAGCTTGCTCAAAAAGGAGTCGCTTCAGGTGACCTTGCTCGAGCTTACAAAGTAGAAGAAGCGATTAGATCACTTACTGACCATTTTGTTGAAATGAATGATGCAGTCTGTCTTTCTGTTGGACAAGAGTTATACCTTGTTCCGAAAACGAAACTATCTCCATTTCATGTGACCAATGAACAACTTAAAAAAATGCATCTAGGCACAAAGGCGACGAATGTCGATCTATACCTATTGTATTTTTGTTCAATTGTCCTAATTGGATGTTTTTATGATAGCTATCAATCAATAGAGCCAACGTTAAACTTCATTACCCTAGATGAATGGTTAAATGAAGTAAATAATCGTATCGATAGCTTGAAAGAACATGATGTAGAGAAATTGGAACAACTTGAAAAAGAGTTTTCATATCGATGGACAGCGATTATTGAAAAATGGGATGCATTAGATGATGTTAAAGAAACAGCGAATAAACAATCAGGTAATACGCTAAGTCGTTTAAGTTTCTTAGATACTGTTCGCAGATTTTTAATCACCTATCAGATTGTCGAAAATATTGGGAATGGGGAAATCACCATTACTGAAAAAACAAAAGTTATTGTAGGAAGATATTTTATGGAACGTGAATTTAATAGAGGAATACTAGAATTTTTATATGCTTTTGAAGAAGAACAAAAAAGTGATTAACATTTAAAGTCTATGATGAGGGTAAAGACTGATTTTATTTTCAAAAAAGATTAATTAGAAAGGAGTAAAAGACATGCCAGCTATTAGCAAAATCCGTTTAACAAATGTTGTATATGAACAAGGGCAAAAAAGATACCACGATGAAATATTTCTATTTGATGGTCATAATGGAGCCGTCTTATTAGAAAATGGCGGTGGAAAAACGGTATTTATCCAAACAGTATTACAGGCCATTATTCCACATACAGACATTGCAGAACGCAAAGTGAAAGATACACTGAATTTAGATGAAGGAGCAGCACATATTGCAATTGAGTGGCTCTTGAATGAAAAGCCACGGCGTTATGTTGTAACGGCTGTAACCCTTTATAGGAAATTAAATGGAATTGAATCCCTTCGATATGTTTACGAATATGGAGAAAATGATGCTCATTCAATTGATTTAATCCCCTTTACACAGCCTGAAGGAAATGGTAAGCGCCCAAGTAGTCGTGGTGAAATGTCGGATTATTACTCCTACATGACCAGTCAATATAGTACAAAAGCAAAAACATTTTCCCAATCCATTAAATCATTTCGAGAATTTATCGAAAACAACTATCACATTATTGGAAATGAATGGGAAAGTATTGTGCAAATAAACGGATCAGAAGGCGGCATTGAAGAATTCTTTGAAAATTGTAAGAAAACAAATGAGTTAATCGACCGTTTGTTAATTCCTTCAGTTGAAAAAGGAATTGCAGGATATAAAAAAGATACATTTGCAGATATGTTTGAAAACCATCGTGAACAATTTAAAAAATATAAAGAATTAAAAGAAAAAATTCAAGAAAATAAACTCCTTCAACAAGAACTTGCTATCTATGTTGAACAATTTAAAAAAGTGGATGATAAAGAAGTAACTTATCTTCAGGCAAGAAAATCAGCAAAAGGTTACTATCAGTTGCTTTTAGAAGAACTTCATCAAGTGGAACAACAGCTACTACAATTAGAACAGTCTTTTCAAGAATGGCAAACTGAACAACAACGTCTGGAGCAAAAAAGGACTTCCTTACACATTCATAAAGAGAATGAAACTTTAAACAACCTGCAAAAAGAACAAAATAACATTCAAAAGTTAGTGGACCAACTTGAATTAAAACGAAATAACAGTCAACAAGAATACTATTCATTGAGATTGGCACAAATAAATATAGAACTGAAAAATGAATTAGAAAATCTACAATTTGTTGAAAAAGAATTAGAAACATTAGACCAGGACGAAACGGTTGAGCAACTTCATTTAAAACTTGATGATATCAATGGTCAACTTCATTATTTATTTTTAGAACTAAAAGAAAAATTCGAAAAACAAATAAAGAATACAACTTTATCGAAAAAACAAAATGAAGAACTGCGAGATAAGGTTCAAGAAAAAATAAACACTATATCAAGCGAAATACAAAATATTCGTTCGAAACAAGTTCAGGCAAAGACGAAAGTGGAAGAAAAATCGAATCAGATGAAATTCATAAAGTTACAACTAGTATCTCATGAGGAAGAGTCGATAGAAGAATTACTTTCGAAATGGATTGACGAACAAAATCAGTTAGATGAAGAAAAAATCACATTACATCAACAAATAAAGCAGCTGAATATTGAACGACAAGAAAAGGAACTACAAGTTAAATCAAAGAATGGTGAAATTCATGATAAACAAATGGAACAAACGAAGAAAATAGAACAGAAACTTCAGTTTGATCAGGCTCATGAACGTATAATCAAACAGCTTGCCGAAACATTACATCAATGGAGTTTTTTACAATCGGTTTACGAGAAAAAATCCTCCATTCAACAACAAATTGAAGAGCGCCTTGCAATCCTTCAGGGAAAAAAGGAAGAATCCTTAATAAAGGAACGCATTGCAAAACGATATGTAGATGATTATGTTAACCAAGAAAACTTCTTTGCAGATCCTTATGTTGAAAAACAAATCCACCAATGGAATCAATTTAGCTATTTGAAAACAGGAATCAGTTATATACAATCCGTTGAAATAGATGCATCCAACATTGACTATCCATTTTGGGCAACGTCATTAATAACTACAGAACATGAAAAAGAAGCATTAATCGAAAAGCTCCAATCAGTCCAACACCATTTAACATATCCAATTTTTGTTCTAACGGTCCATGATGCAGCTAGGTATGCTAAAGGTGAGCCGTCGTTAAATGAAGTAGTTGAACCTACTATATGGAGAAACAATTTTAATGAACATATTTTTAATGAATGGAAAGCAACCATTTCTCAAAATGCGGAAGAAAAAACGATGGAACGTGTAGAAATTGAAAAAACCATCCAACTTTGGGAACAAACAAAACAGTCCTTCCACCAATTCATAAACGAATTTCCAATTGAACAATACAATGAATTAAACTTTGAAATTACGGGTTTGTCTCATGAATTGGAAAACTTACAATTAGAAAATCAAAAACTGGATGATCGAATTCATGAGATAAAAAGAGATCTAGACATTAAAGAACAACAGCTAAGTGGTGTGAAAGAAAGATTCCAAAATTTACAAGAAAAACGGATACCTCTCGCTAACGATTTTATTCGTTTGAAAAAGGAAGTACAACAGCAAGAATCTCAAATTGTTCTTTATGAAAACCACTTAAAAGAGCAAGAACGAATAGAGGGTCAATTGAAAGTTCAACTTCAGGAAGTGTTGGATGACATTTTGAAGGATCGAGATGACCTATCATCTTTAAAGTATCAATTAAAGTTCGAAGTAGAAATAAATGAGATATATGAAGCAGTGAAATCTACTCGACCAATCAATTCCACAGCGAATATGAATACTTTAAAAGAGCTGAGAACAAATACCCTTGACCAATTAAAACAAGTACAAAAAACAAGGGGCGAATGGGAAGCGAGAAGAGAAAGTAGTAAAAAACGGATAAATGATTTAGAAGATACGAAAAAAAATCTCCTCATGGAATTTGATAACTTTGATGAAAAACTTGTATTTCCTGTAAACGGTAAAGAAAAAATCTATTCATTACAACGTACGATTCGAGAATTAGAAAGAGACTTAAATGAAGAGAAAGATCATTTACAAAATAAGCATACTGAATGTGCTGTTCAAGAAAGTAAAATAAAACAACTCATTCAACAGTATGAAAGTACATTTTCTAGTGAAGAACTGATTTCTTTTGAGGAGGACATAAATACTGTCGAGGCTATTCTTGATGCTGAACAAACTCAGTTAACAAAACGGCATCTTTATTTACAGCAACAACAACAAAATGCAGAGCAAGTTGAACGAAATTGTAAAAAAGCACAACTTATTTTTGAGAAAAATGAGAAGTTACACAAATTAAATGATCCTCACTTAAATGCTGGTCAATTGACGGATGAGGAAATTCAAGCATTTAGCTACAGCCGTATTTCAATCATTGAAAAGGTCATACGTGGACTCGATGATAACAAACAACAAGTTGACAATGAGTATAACTATTTAGGAAAAGCAAAAGAGCAATTCAAAAAGTTTTGCCATGAATTAACAGATCCTAAAATGCGGAAAATAGCACTGGATGGCATAGATACAAAATCAACCTATTCAGAGGTTTTAAATCATCATCAATTGTTAGAAGAACAGATTGATCGTACGAATCAATTCGCAGAAACTTCAATTCGTGGGTATGATGAAGAACAACAACGTGTGATGATGTATATTCACCTTCATTTAAGAAAAGTAAGAGAAGATTTATTGGAAATTCCGAGAAGAACTCGTGTCAAAGTAGGAGACGAATGGCGTACTATTTACAAAGTCGAAGTACCTGATTGGGATGAAGATGAAGGAAAAGAGAGAATTCGAGAATACATCAACTGGATTTTATCGAAAATCGAACAAAGACAATATATGGATGAAAATGGAATAGAAGATCCAATAAAAATTCGCCAGTTTTTAGAAAAATCATTACAGACAGTTCCATTGCTTCGAGAAGTAATTGGAAATCAAACCATCAAGGTTAAATGTCTAAAGGTAGAAAGTGATAACTATATTTCGAAAAACTACTACTCATGGGAACAATCCAATCAATGGTCAGGAGGAGAAAAATGGAGTAAAAATATGGCGTTATTTTTAGGGATTTTGAATTTCATTGCAGAAAAAAGCCAGCATATTCAATCCAATGCGAAACGTCATCGTACGGTCATATTAGACAATCCATTTGGTAAAGCATCAAGTGATCATGTATTAAGCCCAGTGTTTTTCATCGCAGAACAGCTAGGATTCCAAGTCATCGCATTAACAGCACATGCAGAAGGGAAGTTCTTGGCAGATTACTTCCCAATTATTTATAGCTGTCGGTTACGTCATTTAGCTGGCTCTTCCAAACAAGTGATGACAAAAGAAAAACAAATCCAAACAGCCTTCTTCCAAGATCACGCACCAGAAAGTTTAGAGCGACTAGGAGAACGTGAACAAATGTCCCTGTTTTAAGTAGAAAGAAAATAACCCATCAGAGTTACTGACTCAAGGATGGGTTATTTTTCATTTTTTGACGAGAGTATTGGTAGAATCAATGGATATAATTTATTTTTCTCTAAGACTTATATAAATTTAAAGAACTCATAATAATTTTTTATAATGAAGGTATTTATTAAATTTCGTCGAATTTAATGTTAAATAATTAAAAGAGTTAATTATAAATTTAAATATTTATATATTTTATTGGTTATAATTTATAATATAAAAATTATATTTAAAAAAACAGCATTTTTTATGAATAGAGGTGTCTTATGTACGAGGTGTTATCCAAGCTTTATTATAAAGACTTAGAAAAGTATAGAACTGAGTATGAGAAAAGAATTAATAGCTATGGAACATATAAACTTCCTTTTCAAATAAAACCTTATAACTATAACGAAGAGTATACTTGTTTTTATGTAAATCATCCTGAACTTGACTTGTTACATGAACAGATTTTAAAACAAAGTAGATTAATTCAGTCAATGATTGATAAATTACCAAGCATTGCTATTAATCAATACATTAAGTCTAAACTAGTAGATGAGTTGCTTAGTACAAATGAAATTGAAGGTGTTCGAAGTACAAAAGCAGAGATGGAAACAGTCATTGAAATTGTCGTCAAAAAGGATATACCAAAGAAGAGAGTAAGACATTTAAGTTTAACGAATACTTATTTTAACCTTTTATCAGAAGTGAAAACTGCTATTGAATCGATTGAGGAGATAAGAGATATTTATGATCGATTAGTGAAAGAAGAAATAAAAAATGAAGATGAATTGGATGGAGAGCTATTTAGAAAGGAAGCGGTTGATGTAGTAACCTCCTCAGGTAAAACTGTACATAGAGGAGTTGCTCCTGAAACGTCTATTCAAAAACATTTAAAAAACCTAATAAGTTTTTTAAACAATGATAGTTTTCCAATGTTATATAAAATTGCTATTGCCCACTATTATTTTGGTTATATCCATCCCTTTTATGATGGGAACGGACGTACATCTAGATATATTAGTAGTATGTATCTAATAGATGAACTAGACAAATTAACAGCCATAACCCTCTCTTACTCAACTAATAAATCGAAACAATTTTATTATGATGCATTTACTATAAGTAATGATCCTAAAAACAAGGGAGAGTTAACCTATTTTTGTGAAGTGTTTTTCCAAATAATTCATAATGCCCAAAATGATATTTTGCAAGATTTATCAGAAAAAAAGGGGAAAATGGAAAGATTATTTGAACTAATAAAAACTCTTGAAGGTCTTAATAACATTGAAAAGGATATTTTATTCGTTTTAGGACAACACTTCATCTTTGGGATAGAAGGAACAGCTATGTCTAAAAAAGAGTTAGAAAACGGGTTAGACTTAACGGATTATGTCATAAGAAAAGAACTAAAAGCACTAGAAAAAAAACAATATATTAAAATTGTGAAACAACGTCCTATTGAAGTGGCTATAAGTGGGGTGTTAGAGGACTATTTAAAATAAATAATCATAGATATCTTTTAACCGGGTTAATTCCTGGTTTTTTTATTTTCTGATGTTGTATATATTTGATAAGCTAAAACTGATCCACTTTTATATGAAAATAATCCTAACTTCATAGAGTTAGGAGCGTATAGAGGTGATTTCATTGGAGAAGAAACAGAAAGTGCTACTTGCCTTTCATCAAGAAAGTAAGAAAGTGTATTGACTATTTAGGCTTTGTACCAGAAGTTTTTACGTATGGTAATTTATGTAAATAACTTCGACTACCAAATATTCGGGCATTTATTCAAGAAGAACATATGTGGAAACAACATCAGACAGCAGAGGATTTTTTATATCACGCACTGGTGCAAGAGATGCAAGATCGAGAAGTGCGAGTAAAAGCGAATCGGATTCGTTCGGCGAGTTTCTCTTAAATGAATTAGAGACTGAGAGATTACCGGAAAATTCGGCCTCTCGCCTTCCGCATTTAAAGAAATTAGATTTTATTCAAGAAAAACACAACGTCTTATTAATCGAATCGCCAGGTACAGGTAAAACGCATATAGCGATTGGTTTAGGAATTTAAACTTGTTTAGCTGGATATAAGGTGTATTTTACAACAGTTGTGTTTTGCAACAGAAAAGTGCAGAGAATTGCAACGAAAAATACAGA
>NZ_JPVQ01000068.1 GCF_000772965.1 Ureibacillus massiliensis 4400831 = CIP 108448 = CCUG 49529
TAGAGGGGGAATTATATGGAACACAACTGGGCGTTAGCAAAAGATTCTCTTTCTAAAATTACTGTGTTGTCAAATTCAAATAACGATCCGGTAACCATTGTCGGTGATGCGGATGATTTGAAGTGTATAGGTGTGGGAACAGATGCTGCTGTCTTTCAACATCTAAATGCTCCAGCCTATGCATTTAAAATATACGCGACAGAGAAAATAGAAAAAGTAAAAATCGAGGCAAATATTTATCGTATTTTAGAAGATTCACCTTATTTTCCAACATGCTTTGCATCATTTGACCATACTCTTGTTTTAAGCTATGAGCATGGAATTACACTTTATGATTGCATTCTTCAAGGTGTTCATATTCCAAAACAGGTTATACAAGACGTGGAGGATGCAAGAGAATATGTTCGTAAAAAAGGACTAAATCCACGTGATATCCATTTAAAAAATATTTTACTTCAAAACGGAAGAGCAAAAATTATTGATGTCTCTGAATACTCGCAACCAGGCAATGATTTTAGGTGGGAGTATTTAAAAAAAGCATATGAACAATATTATCATTTGTTAGACGGGAATCCAGTTCCTTTCTGGTTAGTAGAAACAATTCGAAAGTGGTATAACCGTTGGGGAAATTCAATTTCATATGAAGAATTTGCAAAAAATATATTGCAGTTCTCGAAAATAAAATAATGTATTACAAATAGAATAAAAAACTATATAAATAAAGAATGAATAAAACAGTAGGCAATGTAAATTTCAGTTTATATTTCCAAAAGAACAAACCCCGAAAAGTACACTTTAAAGTGATTACCATTCGGGGTTTTACTCATTTAACACTATATTTCAATTATAGAGGACAAACAAATTATAGATTATGCATGTGAATGTGAATGTTCTTCTTTTAAGTGATCAAATTTTGCTACATCAAACTCTTTTTCTGATTTTGAAATAACGACTGCCGCTAAACCATTTCCAATGATATTCGTAATTGCACGTGCTTCAGACATGAAGCGGTCAACCCCGATTAACAAGAAGATACCTTCAACAGGAATCATTGGGAATGCTGCTAATGTTGCTGCTAATACAATGAAACCTGATCCTGTAACCCCTGCGGCGCCTTTAGATGTAATCATTAAGATTCCAAGAAGTGTTAAAATTTGAATCCAAGAAAGTTCTACTCCATAGGCTTGCGCAATAAATAGAGCCGCCATTGATAAATAAATTGCAGTTCCATCTAGGTTGAATGAATAGCCTGTTGGAACAACTAAACCAACTGTCGATTTAGAACATCCCATGTTTTCGAGTTTTTTCATTAAAGATGGTAATGCAGACTCTGAAGAAGAGGTACCAATTACTAAGAAAAGCTCTTGTTTAATATAAGCAATAAATTTAAAGATATTAATACCATAGAATTTTGCAATGGAACCAAGAACAAAGACAATGAATAAGAACATTGTGATATAAATTGCCGCCATTAATAACCCTAAATTACGCAATGAATCTATACCAAAGTTACCAATTGTAAACGCCATTGCCCCAAATGCACCAATTGGAGAAAAACGCATAACCATACCGACAATTTTAAAGAATATCTCTGATACAACTTCCAGGAATGAAATAACCGGTTTTGATTTTTCGCCAAGTGCTGCTGCTGCTAAACCAAATAATACTGCCGCCATCAATGTTGGTAATAATTCACCATTAGCTAATGCACCAATAAAATTCTCAGGGATTATATCACTAATGAATGCACCAATACTATGATCTTGTTCTGCTGCAGCAGTTGTGTATTTAGAAACATCTGCGCCTTCAGCTGAAGAGGTATCAATACCATGACCTGCATTAACGACCAATGCTACAGCAATACCGATAGCTAAAGCAATAGTTGAAACGATTTCGAAGTATAGTAATGCTTTACCTCCGATTTTACCAACCTTCTTCATATCGCCCATTGCCCCAATACCTATAGCAACTGTTAAGAAGATGATCGGAGCGATTAACATCTTAATTAATTTAATAAATAAATCGGCTAATATTTTTAGGCTTGCACCAAATTCTGGCCAAATAAACCCTACAATAATACCGAGAATAATTGCGAGAATAACTTGAGCAGTTAAATTTTTAAGTAATTTCAATACTTCCATCCCCCTATGCATATGACTAAAAAAATTATGTTATCGCTTTCATAGACATATCATAACGGATTAAATTCTGAAAAAGCTGTTTAGTTTTTAAAGGTCATATAGTTCGTTTAGTTCATTTTCAATTAGTTTTTCAAAGGAATATAGAATTATTAAGGGTTTATCCTGTTATACTACTGGTGTGAAACGACTTTTTCTTGTTATAGGACAAATGAAAATAAGACTACCTATTTTAATAGATAGCCTTAATATTGTTTATTATGTTCAATAAATCGTTTAATTTAATTGTTAATTTCCTCCAAAAGCTCATCTAAATATTGAGCATTTACATTTTTACGATAGTAATCATATATTGGGCTTAATTTTTTCTTCCATTTAGTTTTATTGATTTCATCAAGTTCATAGATTTGAACATTTTCTTCATTAGATAGTGAAACTAAATTCTTTTCGTTTATTAATTTAGCTTGGTTAAATTGCCATTCCTGCATTTCATTTAATGATTCAATAATAATTGATTGAGTTTCAGAGTTTAAATTATTCCAAAATTCTTCATTGAACATAACCGCATAACAGAGAATACCATGGTTCGATAATGTAATCTGATTTTCAATCTGGTAGAACTTTTTAGAATAAAGGTTCGAAATAGTATTTTCCTGCGCTTCAATTAAGTGATTTTCCAAATCATTGTATAGGGTATCAAAAGTAGTATCCACAGGTTTGGCTCTTAACAATAAATACTGTTCCTTTAATATATCACTAGACATCATTCTTACCTTTTTATGCCAAAAATCCTGTAATTCAATGATTGGCGTACCACTAGTGGCAATTTGTTTAAATCCATTACTCCAAAATGTTAGCCCTTTTATATTTAAAGAATCCAATTCAGAAAGTAATTGTTTACTAAGATTACCTGTTAAAACCTTTTCTAACTGTTCCTCATCTTCAACTAAAAACGGTAAATCTAACACTTGCCAATTTGGTAAATAGTCCGTCATTTTTGAAAAGGAAGGTGCAATCATTTGAATCTCACCTTCTTTTAATGCTTGTAGCTCTTTGTCATCAGAGTAAAGCATACCATTTGGGTAAACTTGTACAATGATTCTTCCATTACTTTTCTCGTTGACTAAGTCTGCAAATTTTTCTGCCGCCATCCCTTTTGGAGTGTTTTCAGCGACTACATGACTAAATTTTATGATGACCTGATTTTCTAAGCCTACCTGTTCGTCATCGTAGGGGTATGTTTTTGTAGAAAAAAAATTTTGACGATAACCTACTAAGACGATTAATATTATCATTGTTATAATTGAACCGATTATAAAGTTTTTCAAATTTCTCACCACGAATAATAGATTAGTTAAATTATACAAATAGAACATACGAAGAAACAATGAAAGAGAGGGAAGTTAATGTACAAACGTAAAATATCAGTAAATGAAAAAATCATGTTATTAACGTTTTTCATTATTGCCTTCTCTTTTTTCATTGCTGGAACATTTGTGATTGGAAGTATTATTAAAGATCAGGAAGAAGAAATTGGACAAAAAGCGATGTTGGTCGCTCGTACAGTCTCCAATTTACCAGAAATCAGTAACTTATTGCAAAGTGAAGATTTTAATGAAGCTTCTAAAGGAATCAATCAAATAGTAGAAGAAATCAGAAGCATCCATAACCCTGAATATATCGTCGTTATGAATATGGGAAAATTAAAATATTCGCATCCATCCAAAGATGAAATTGGACAACTAAGTGAATCTACCGATATAAACCCTGCTTTTGCTCAACATTATTATTTATCAAAAGCGGTAGGAGAAAAAGGGCCAATGATTCGGGCCTTTGTACCAATAATGAATAGCGAAAATATTCAGGTCGGTGTTACTGTCGTTGGTTATGAAATTCCTACCATCCTTCAAATTTTGGAAGATTTTAAAACCGAGATTTTTATTGCAATTGGTTTGATTGTTTTATTTAGTGTGTGGGGTGCTCGTACGCTTGGCCGTCACATTAAAAAGCAAATGTTTGGTCTAGAACCACATGAAATATCAAAAATGTATGTGGAACGTACTGAGACTTTTAACGCGATGCATGAAGGCATTATTGCTGTTGATAGTAAATTAAATATAACGATTTTTAATAATACTGCTGCTGAAATTTTAGGTATCAAGGAGAACCCAGCTAATTTAATTGGTAAAAATATTTTTGATGTACTCCCTGACTCGAGACTTCCAGATATTGTTTTACCAGAGGGGTCAGATTATAATCAGGAAATTTACATCAATCAGCGTAGTATTTTAAACAATCGTGTGCCAATACATGTGGATGGAAAAAGGGTAGGTACTGTAGCAGTATTCAAGGATTTAACAGCGATAAAACAATTAGCTGAAGAGTTAACAGGTGTAAAAGCGTTGCGCGTTCATACTCATGAATATAAAAATAAATTACATACGATCGCGGGGTTACTTCATCTAGGACATACTAAGCAAGCCTTAGAATATATCTCGCAGGTCAGTGATGAACACGACAATATTACAAAATTCTTAAATGAACGAATTTACAATGAAAATATTTCAGGTTTATTATTAAGTAAAATTAGCCGTGGTAAAGAGCTTGAAATTAAAGTAACGATAGATCCAGAAAGTAAATTTACGAGGTTTCCGGATAAGCTTGATCAGCATGACTTTGTAGTATTATTTGGAAACTTAATAGAAAATGCATTTGATGCCCTAAATGAAATTGAAAAAGAAAACAAAGAAATTACGATTTCAATCGATGATCAGGATGGAGTACTTGCAATACTAGTAAGTGATAATGGCATTGGTATGTCAAAAGAAACAGCCGAAAGAATTTTTGAAAACGGCTATTCAACAAAAGCGAAGGAAAACCGTGGTATAGGCCTTTACTTAATAAGTGAGATTGTGAAAAAGGGTAATGGTACTATTGAAGTGACAAGTGAACTTAATAAGGGTACGACTTTTTTAATAACATTTGACATATAGGAGGAGCAATGGTGACGAAAATAAACGTTCTACTTGTTGAGGATGATCCAATGGTTCGTGAAGTAAATAGACAGTTTATAGAACGAATCGAAGGCTTTCATGTGATTGGCATGTCTAGTAATGGTGTAGAGGGCTTTGCAAAGATTATAGAACTGAAGCCTGAGGTAGTTATTATGGATATTTTTATGCCTGAACAAGACGGTTTAGAAACTTTGAGAAAAATAAGAAGAGAAAACGTTCCGGTCGATGTAATTACAGTAACTGCAGCAAATGATATGCAGACAATTCAACAAATCCTACACTTAGGTGTATACGACTATATTATGAAACCATTTACCTTTGAACGAATACAAAAAACTTTACAAAATTATTATAAATTTAAAATAATGACTCAAGGTGTTGAAGATGTAACACAAAAAGAATTAGACGAAATGATTCATCAATTTAATGAGGTAAAAGTTCATACGGAAACGAATTTAAATAATATTATAGATTTACCAAAAGGTTTTAACCGTGCGACCCTTGAAAAGGTGTTAAACTTTATAAAACAATCAAAAGATGGTGCGTCTGCGGATGAAGTAGCTGCGGGTATAGGGGTTGCGCGAGTAACAGCAAGAAGATACTTGGACTTTCTAGAAAAGCAAAAGCTTTTAAAAGTGGATGTTCATTACGGTGGAATTGGAAGACCCATCAACCAATATTTTATATGATTTAAAAGACGACTTATAAATAACGAAGTCGTCTTTTTTTTTGGGCAGTTAACCTATTACAAATGTACATATAGTTGCATATGATAGCTGATAGAACACCTACGCCAATTGGATTCTTATTTATTAAGAAAGGAGATTAACATGCGAAATCACAACTTCTATTACCAAATGCCAAATAGACCGTTTCCACAATTCCGTGGTCCTAGCCGCATGCCTAATTATGGATATCAACAAGCTCCACGTGGGTTCAGACCCGGTATGGCTCCACCTATTCCACCACCTGGCCCAACTGGACCAAAGGGAGCTATGCCGAAACTAGAATCTTTCATGGAAACTGCAAATCGATTTTTATCAACAGCTCAAAGTTTTCAACCATATATTGCTCAAGCAACACCATTGTTTAGGAATTTACCCGCATTATGGAGAATTTATAAAGGCTTCAAATCTGCACCAGATGCTAAAGACGAGGAAGAAGACGATGAGTATTCGTATGAGTCATCAGAATTTGAATACGAATATAAAGAAAGTGAAGAAGTGAAACAAGTAAGTAAACGTAATACAAATGATGATGATAAAAGAAGCAGACCAAGAAATAGAAAATATGAAGAACAAACTATTATTAAAGAAGATAGTAAACAAAATCGTGCTCCACATAGCTTTTTCCCAGTGCAAAGAGAAAGAAAAAATCCAACAAAAACCGTAGAAAAAATATCACCACCTAAAAAGACAAAACCTTCAGTTCCGAAAATATTCCAACCACCATTTGATATCGATGAATTATAACTTTTAAACAATGAATCTTTGTATTAAATGTCATCCTCCTTTATAATATAGCTATGGTTACAACAAAAGGAGTTGACATGATGCAAGTTATTAAGATTAATCCCCGTGGATATTGTTATGGGGTAGTCGATGCTATGGTAATCGCGCGAAACGCTTCATTAGATAAATCATTACCGAGACCTATCTATATATTAGGTATGATCGTTCATAATAAACATGTAACAGATGCATTTGAAAAAGATGGAATTATTACTCTTGATGGTCCGAATCGAAAAGAGATCATAGAGCAAGTTAATGAAGGTACAGTCATCTTTACTGCTCATGGTGTATCACCTGAAATTAGAGAAATAGCAAAGAGAAAAGGCCTTGTTGCAATTGATGCCACATGCCCCGATGTTACAGTGACACATGATTTAATACGTGAAAAGACTGCTGAAGGGTATGACATCATCTATATTGGTAAAAAAGGACATCCAGAGCCAGAAGGTGCTATAGGTGTTGCACCTACGCATGTTCATCTTGTTCAAAATGCGGAAGATGTTGAAAAACTAGAATTAAAGAATGATAAACTTTTAGTTACAAACCAAACGACTATGAGTCAATGGGATGTCAAACTTTTAATGGATTTACTGCAAGTGAAATATCCTCATGTCGAAATTCATAAAGAAATTTGTTTAGCAACTCAAGTTCGACAAGAAGCTGTTGCAGAGCAAGCGGGAATGGCAGATTTGACAATTGTTGTTGGGGACCCAATGTCTAATAATTCGAATCGATTGGCGCAAGTGTCACAAGAAATTGCAAATACACCTGCCTATCGCATAGCAGATATTTCAGAATTAAAATTAGAATGGCTAGAAGGAGTAGAAAAAGTTGCAGTCACTGCTGGTGCTTCTACACCAACTCCAATTGTAAAAGAAGTGATTAATTTCTTAGAAAAATTTGATCATAATGATCCGTCAACACACGAAATAAATCGCTCTGTTTCTCTTGATAAAATATTACCGAAAATCAAAACACCAAAGCCTGTTGACAAAATTATGCCATTTTAAATCAATAAATGACTAGCTATATTGTTAGCTGGTCTTTTTTTGTCCTTATATTGAAGCAAAAAGACATCTAAATCCCATATTGTAAGCCAATTCATGATATACAGTTTTAAACATCGGTATAAAAATAGGATAAAATAACCGGGAAATTCACGCAATTAGTTGTTTTGTTGTTCTTTAAGGTAGCGAGATGTTACAATATGAATCATGTTAGGAGGTACGAAATATGTCGAAGTATTCGGATTATGATTTGAAGCCATTTCTTCGTGAGGCAATTGCAAAATTAGGCTTTACAGAACCGACTCCAATTCAAAAAGAAATGATTCCTTTAATTTTAAAAGGAAAAAGTGCCATTGGACAAGCGCACACAGGTACTGGGAAGACACATAGTTTCCTATTGCCAATCGTTCAACGTATTGAGGAAGAAAAACAAGAGGTACAAGCAGTCATTACATCGCCGACGCGTGAATTAGCTCAGCAGATATTTGATGCATTGAACCAATTAATCGAAGGTAGTAATATTCAAGCTAAATTGTTTATTGGTGGTACTGATAAACTACGAGCAATGGATAAATTAAAAACAACTCAACCTCAAATCGTTGTTGGAACACCTGGACGGATAAAAGACCTAGTAAATGAAAATGCGTTACTAGTTCATACAGCGCCGATTTTAGTAGTGGATGAAGCTGATTTAGCCTTCGATATGGGATTCATAGAGGATATTGACGGATTCGCATCAAAAATGCCAGAAAAGCTAGAGATGTATGTATTCTCAGCAACAATTCCAGAAAAGTTACAACCGTTTTTGAAAAAGTATATGGATTCACCAATTCATATTAAAATGAACGACAAAAGACCTGTTGCAGAAGGAATTAACTTTGTTCTTGTTCCAATCCGCTCAAAATCTCGTAATCGAAGACTCGTTGAAGTGATTGAAGGAATTAATCCGTTTTTAGCGGTTATTTTCTGTAATACACGTAAAACGGCAGAAGCGGTTGCTTCATATTTAGCAGAAGAGGGAATTAAATCTGGTCAAATTCATGGTGATTTGAGTCCTCGAGATCGAAAGAAAATGATGAAGCAAATTCGAGATTTAGAATATCAATACATCGTTGCAACAGATTTAGCAGCACGTGGAATTGATATCCAGGGAATTTCTCACGTGATAAACTATGAAATTCCAGATGATTTAGAATTCTTTATTCACCGAGTTGGGCGAACTGCGCGTGCAGGTAATAAAGGAACAGCCATCACACTTTTTGAGCCGGAAGATGAAGATAAAATTGTTCGTATCGAAGCGATGGGCATTCCATTTGAACAAATGGATATAAAAAAAGGTGAATGGATTGAATTAAAAGAACGTCATGCACGTAAAAATCGTGTGAAACATGAAAATGAAATTGATGCGATTGCTAAAGCAAAGGTTCGTAAACCTAAAAAAGTAAAGCCTGGCTATAAACGTGCAATGAAATGGGAAATGGATAAAATCAAGAAGAAAGAACGTAAAAAAAGAACGAAACAAGATAATAAAAAACCGCGAAGTTAATTTTACAAGTATCGCTTTTTTAAAGCCATATTTATATGGAAACCGATGACAAACCAGTGTCATTTTGGTTAACCCTTCGCGTAGGAGGATAATGAGAATGTTAATTGGTTCACATGTTTCAATGAGTGGTAAAGACATGCTGCTTGGTTCCAGTAAGGAAGCTGCGTCATATGGTGCATCAACATTTATGATTTATACCGGTGCTCCTCAAAATACTCGTCGTAAACCAATCGAAGAGTTAAATATTGAAGCAGGTCTTGCCCACATGAAAGAAAATGGTCTTTCAAATATTGTTGTGCATGCTCCTTATATTATTAATATTGCAAACACAACAAAGCCTGAAACCTTTGAACTAGGTGTAAATTTCTTGCAAAAGGAAATTGAACGAACAGCTGCAATCGGTGCAACTCAAATCGTTCTGCATCCAGGAGCCCATGTAGGTGCTGGAGTTGAAGCAGGAATTGCCAAAATTATTGAAGGCTTAAATGAAGTATTGGCAACAGACCATCCAGTACAAATTGCATTGGAAACAATGGCAGGTAAAGGTTCTGAAATTGGACGAACTTTTGAAGAACTAGCTCAAATCTTTGATGGTGTAACAAACAATGAGCGACTTTCCGTTTGTTTTGATACTTGTCATACTCATGACGCAGGTTATGATATCATTAATGACTTTGATGGTGTCTTAGAACAATTCGATAAAATTATCGGTCTAGATCGAATAAAAGTTGTTCACGTAAATGATAGTAAAAATGTTTGTGGTGCTGGAAAAGATAGACACGAAAATATTGGCTTTGGTCATATTGGATTTACAGCTTTAAACAATATCGTTCATCATGAAGTATTTAAAGAGATACCAAAAATACTAGAAACGCCTTGGGTAGGAAATGACGCGAAAAATAAAAAAGCGCCATATAAAGAAGAGATTGAAATGCTTCGCCAAGGGAAATATAGTCCTGAATTGATAGATGCTTTAAGAGACTAATAGAATGTACTGAGAGGAAATATCTTCTCAGTACTTTTTCTGTGAAAATAAATCAAACCTTCGGTCTTTGAATAATACTATT
>NZ_JPVQ01000067.1 GCF_000772965.1 Ureibacillus massiliensis 4400831 = CIP 108448 = CCUG 49529
AAAATCAACATTTATTAGCGATTTATATAAATTATTTTTGACAATACGAAAGTTATAAGGGGGGTTATAGAATGACTGATTACAACCGTGAAGAGCTATCTGATATTTTTCAGGGATTAGCTGGATTATTCTTAGTTTTTGGGTTAGCAATTGCGATCTTAACGATTAATGGTTCTGTACCTGCACTTGCACTTATCGGAACAGCAGTTGGTTTATCGATAATTGTAGGTTGCTGGGTTGGAACACGACACGCTTTCTTTATGGCAAGCATGATAGTAATGTCAGTAATTTTATCAGTGTTTTTCAATTTTGGAGCGTTATTTAGTTAGTTTTTTTACTTTATCAAGGAGGAGTCATTGTGACAGAAAAGAAAGAAACTTTTACAGAAAAAAAATCTACTAGACGTAATTTCTTAAAAAATTCCGGTCTAACATTAGGTGGGCTTGTACTAGGGGGAGCAGTAACTAGTTTAGTAGTAAACAAGAATGAAAGTGATGTAACAACTACTGACTCTCATTCAGAACATGGTACTGAAACTGCTAATTTTAACCAAGCTTTAATGTTCTTCACAAATGAACAATATAAAATAGTTGAAGCAGCAACAGAACAAATTTTCCCTGAAACAGAAGTGGGGCCGGGAGCAAAAGCACTTCTTGTTGCTTATTTTATTGATCACCAATTAGCTGGAACTTGGGGATTAAATGCTAAAGATTACACAAAAGGCCCTTTCAATCCAAATGCAAACAGTTTATTTGGTTACCAAACTCATTTAAACTATCAACAAATCTTTACATTAGGTATTAAATTATTGAATGACGAAGCAAAAACACGCTTCCAAAGCGCATTCTATGAAATTACACCTGAACAACAAGTAGAGATTTTAAAAGCAGTTGAAGCTGACGAAGTAGCATTAAATGCTGCAGTAAAACCGTCTTATTTCTTTAAATTATTGCGTAGTGCCACAATCGAAGGTGCATACGCTGATCCATTATATGGTGGTAATAAAGATATGGCTGGCTGGAAAATGCGTAAATATCCAGGACATCAAATGTCTTATACAAATGTCATTGAAAAAGATGAGTTTGTAGAATTTGAACCACAAAGTTTAAATTCTCAACATAAGCATTAATAGAAAAATTAACTAGTTGTTAATTTAATAGTTTTAAGTTTAGAAGAAGAGGAGAAAATAATTATGGCAACAACATTACCAAGTACAGACATTGTATTAGTCGGTGTCGGTTGGACAGGTGGTATCGTAGCTGCAGAGCTAACAAAAAAAGGCTATCAAGTAGTAGGTCTTGAACGTGGTAAGCCTCGTACAACAGAAGATTATTTAATGGTTCATGATGAGCTTCGATACGCACAACGTAATGAAATGATGCAAGATTTATCTAAAGAAACTTGGACAGTTCGACATGAACCAAATCAAACGGCACTTCCTTACCGTCAACATGGTTCATTTTTAATTGGTGACGGAGTAGGTGGATCTGGTGAACACTGGAATGGTTTAACTTATCGCTTTATGCCTTATGACTTTGAAATTCGTTCAAAAACAATTGAGCGTTATGGGGAAAGTAAAATTCCTGCAGATATGCCACTTCAAGACTGGGGTATTACATACGATGAAATGGTCCCTTATTTTGAAAAGTTTGAACAAATGGCAGGGATTTCAGGGGAGCCAAACCCAATAAAAGAAATGCCACAAGCAAATCATCCAACTCCACCATTGAAAGAAACACCAGCAATGGTTATGTTCCGTGAAGCGGCAACGAGCCTTGGTTATCATCCATATACTGCACCTGCAGCAACATTATCTGAAGGTTATACGAATCCTGATGGCATCACTCGTGGTGCATGTCAATATTGTGGTTTCTGTGAACGCTTTGGATGTGAATATGGTGCAAAAGCTTCACCTACAGTAACAGTGTTACCAGTAGCTGAAAAAACAGGTAATTTTGAAGTGCGTCCATATTGTAATGTACGTCGTATTTTACATGAAAATGGTAAAGCTACAGGCGTTCTTTACGTTGATTCAACAACAGGTGAAGAATTTATTCAACCAGCAAAAGTAGTTGTTTTATCTGCTTACATTTTAAATAACGTTAAACTTCTTCTGTTATCTAAAATTGGTACTCCATATAACCATGAAACACAAACAGGTGTTATTGGTAAAAACTATTGTTACCAAATGACTTCTTCTGCATCGACTGGTTTCTTTGAAGGTAAAGAATTTAACCTTTATGCTGGTACAGGGGCTCTAGCTAAAGTAATAGATGATTTTAATGGTGATAATTTTGATCATACAGATTTAGACTTCCTACATGGAGGTAATATTGCATTAGGTCATTATGGTAAACGACCTATTGCTACTAACTCAACACCAAAAGGTACACCTTCATGGGGTGCAGAATTTAAAGATGCATCAGTAAAATGGGCTAATAGTACATTAAGCGTTGGTTCTCAAGGATCAGTATTACCACATAAAGATAACTATTTAGATTTAGATCCAACATACACAGATCAATTTGGTGACCCGCTATTACGTATTACATTTAACTATCGAGACAATGAACGTAACCAACAAAAATTTATTCGTGAAATTACGACTAAGATTTTAGAAGAAATGGGCGCAACAGAAGTTACAACACCAGGTGACCAAGGTGATTGGGATACAACAAAATACCAAACTACACACAACACTGGTGGAGCAATTATGGGAGCAGATCCAAAAACATCTGCATTAAATAACTACCTACAAATGTGGGATTGTGAAAACCTATTTATTCCGGGTGCTAATGCATTTGCTCATAACTCTGGTATGAACCCAACAGGTACAGTAGGTGCTTTAGCTTACCGTGCAGCAGAAGGTATCGAAAAATATCTTCAAAACGGTGGCGGCTCTTTAGTATAATAATCTATTAATCTTAAAATAGATAAGTAGTATGAAATAGAATTCTAGTCAACAAACAAAGGGTTATCTCCTCACAGGGATAACCCTTTTCTATTTAATCGAAAGATAAGAATGATTGTTTTTATGGAATTTCAAGCGTAAAATGGAAAGAAAAGATGAAATAAAGGAGTTTGAAAGTGAAAAAACGTTTAGTCAATGAATTTTTGGAATTAGTTCAAATAGACTCCGAAACAAAACACGAAGAAATAATTGCTCCGATATTAGTTAGGAAGCTTGAAGAAATGAGTTTTGAAGTTTATCAGGATGATGCGCATACAAGAAATGGACATGGCGTTGGAAATATTATAGCTACATTGTCAGGTTCCCTTGATGTAGAGCCGATCTATTTTACTGTACATATGGATACAGTAGTTCCTGGAGTTGGAATCAAGCCTGTTATTCGAGAGGATGGATACATATATTCTGATGGAACCACTATTCTAGGAGCAGATGATAAGGCGGGTATTGCTGCTTTATTCGAAATGGTGAAACGATTAAAAGAACAAGAAATTAAACATGGCACGATTCAATTTGTAATCACTGCAGGTGAAGAAAGTGGTCTTGCAGGTGCAAAAGAACTTGATCGTAGTAAAATAATAGCGAAATACGGATTTGCTGTTGATAGTGACGGAAAAGTGGGAGGAATTGTTACTGGTGCGCCGTATCAAGCAAAGTTAAACGTAAAAATTATTGGGAAAACTGCCCATGCAGGAGTTGCACCTGAAAAAGGAGTTTCTGCTATCACTTTAGCATCTAAGGCAGTTGCAAGGATGAAGCTAGGACGTATTGATGAAGAAACAACTGCAAATATAGGACGTTTTGAAGGTGGAAAAGCAACAAATATTGTTTGTGATGAAGTGATTATTGTTGCTGAGGCCCGTTCCATTAATCAATCTAAACTTGATGCTCAAACAAACCATATGAAAGAAATATTTGAAGAGGTTGCATTACAAAATGGGGGAAGAGCAGAGGTAGATATTCAATTAATGTATCCTGGCTTTAATGTTTCTGAGGAAGACAAGGTTGTACAGGTTGCTATGCAAGCTGTTAAAAATATAGGTAGAAATCCTAATCTTGGTTTATCCGGTGGCGGAAGTGATGCTAATATAATTTCGAGTTTTGGAATTCCGACGGTAGTTTTATCTGTTGGCTATGAGGATATCCATACTACAAATGAAAGAATGCCTATTGAAGAATTAGAAAAATTAGCCGATTTATTAGTTGAAGTAGTTAAATGCTCTACAAAATAAGGCAATTAAAGAGGTGAATCATATGTCATTTGAAAAGTCTGTTGTGTTTCGATGTAAAACTGAAGAATATGCAGTATCAGTTGAACAGGTTGTATCTATTGAAAAATTAGAGAGCATTACACCTGTGCCGCATTTACCAAATTATTTATTAGGCTTTACTCGCATAAGAGGGGAATTAATACCTGTTTTAGATTTCGGAATTATTCTATACAATACACCTTCTCAAAAAACTACAGCTAAAATCATTATATTAAATACTGATGTAGTAAATTTTGGGCTTGTTGTTGATGAAGCAAAGGAAATTTTAAATTTCTCTGAAAGCGAATTAACACAAGTCGGACTGGTAAACTACTCAAGAACTAAATACTTTACGGCGATTGCTAATTTAGAAGATCGAATGATTACCTGTGTTGAACCGACTATATTGGTCAATTCACTTGAAGGTACAAGGGAAATAATCGAATACCTTAAAGAACTAAATAATGAAGCTGAAGTCAACAGTTGAGAATAAGCTAGAACTAGCCGATTAAAGGTTACTTCTAGCTTTTCTTTAAGATATAAGAAACGAATATCGAGGTGATTTTTTGAAATTTCCTTATCGTCCAGTGTTAAAAATTCCAAAAACTAGGATGGAGAAAATTTCGGATTTAATAGGAGGTACTTTTTTTCTTTTATCTTTAGTTTTTGTCCTATATAGTTGGGTGGATATACCAGATCGTATACCAGGACATTTTAATTCATTAGGTGAAGTGGATCGTTGGGGTTCGAAATATGAAATCATTATACTGCCGATCATGGGAATGTTTCTTTTTTTCTTGTTATCCCTTTTTGAAAAGGCTCCCCATATGCACAATTATCCTAAGCGTCTTAATGAAAACAATGTAGAACAATTTTATATCAATAGTAGGAAAACACTTAATATAATTAAAAACATTTGTCTCATCACTTTCGCTACTTTAATAGTGCAAATTGTTCGGGTAGCAAAAGGTGATATTCAGTCATTAGGAATTTGGTTTTTACCTATATTTATCGGACTATTATTTTTGGTCATTATCATCAGTTTAGTACAAAGATCAAAGATTAAGTAGAACTGTAGTAAAGAGGGTATTTTAGTGAATATATTACAAGTTTTTTTAGGTGGAATGGTTGGAGCAGCTTTGCGTTTTAGCATTCAAACGTTTTTCTCTACATTTATTATGCTTTGGATTGCCAATGTTTTAGGAAGTTTTTTACTTGGTTGTTTGAACGGCTATTATGAAAAGCTGTCGACTGAAAAAATGAAATTATTTTTTACTACGGGTATGCTTGGAGCGTTCACAACATTTTCTACATTTTCGCAACAGTGGTTTGAATTGATACAGGAAAGTTATGTAATCGGGATAGTTTATGGGTTAACGATGACATTAATTTGCTGCTTTGTGGCATTGCTAGGTTATCGTATTTTTCGAGGTGAGCAATAATGGTTTGGTTGATGGTTATGGTTGGTGGCGGAATAGGTGCTACACTGAGGTATTTTGTTACTAGCTTAATGAAAATTCAAGATTATCCTAACAATTGGGCAACAATAGTCGTAAATCTATTAGGCTCTTTTTTATTAGGAATTTCAGCACATCTAGCATTTTTAGAAAATGTATTTCTTGCATTTCTAACAGTAGGAGTGTTAGGGGCGTTTACAACTTTTTCAACCTTTGCCTTTGATATCGTGAAATTGATTGATCAAAAACGTTTTTGGAATGCTATTCTATTTATTTTCCTAAACTTGATAGGTGGTTTAATTTTATTTTCATTAGGATATTTAATAAGATTTTGATGATTATATACAGAAAAAACTGGGTAACAGGACTACCCAGCTGTGGTTATATAAATTCGTATAAGTTCATAGAAATTCTTTTTAACTATGCTTTATATTGGATTTCTTCTAATTGTAGTAATTTTTCTTTTACTGGTAGACCACCACTGTATCCTGTTAGAGTACCATTTTTACCGAGTACTCGATGACAAGGTACGATAATAGCAATAGGGTTGGCTCCAATTGCAGTACCAACCGCTCTAACTGCTTTCGGATTACCGATATCATTTGCAACATCGGAATAACATTTTGTTTTACCAAAAGGAATACTTAATAATTTGTTCCAAACGTCAACTTGGAATTGTGTACCACGTAAGTCAAATTTAAAAGTGAAGCTTTTTCTTTTTCCATCAAAATATTCTACTAATTCCTGATAAAATAAATCCAATTTTACTTCATTATTTATGAGCCTAGCTTTGGGGATATATTTATTTACCCATTTCTCCAATTCCTCAAAAGGATCATTTTGTGAACCGACATAGCATAGCCCATTTCCGGTAGAAGCAATATACATAAGCCAGCCCTTATAATCAAACAAAGTATAATAAACCGTCTCACTTTGTTTCACTTGAACACCTCCAATTTTCTATATTTTAGCATGTTTCGGTTATCTTTTACCCTTTATTTCTTTTGATGAAAAATCCAATTATTTTGATATGTTATAATTTATTTTATAATAATCGTTCAATCTCACATGAGATATGGGCGATTTTTAATTTAAAATGTTTTAGATATTAATTGAATTATATTTAGGACATGATATTAGTAGCTTTAATTTTGGATAAAGGAGCAGTATAAATGCAAGCACAAGCAATAAATAAATCACCTTCAATCATAAGACAAGCATTAACTGTTAATAAAAGTCCCTTTCCATGGTTAAAAGCTTTTTTAGCTGGAGCTGCAGCAGGGTTACCGATTTTTATTGGTTTACTTTTTGATAATCTTCATTATGGATTAATCGCGGGCTTAGGAGGATTCGCTTTCCTTTATGTATTTCCTATTCCCTATGCGCAGCTAGTAAAAAAATTAACATGGTGTGTTCTTGGCATAACAGCATGCGTATTTTTAGGCACTTTATTAGCCCCTTATCCCATTATTGTTGCAATCATGATGGGATTGATTGGAGCAACAGCAATTTTTCTTTTCGGTGCATTTCGATTAGTAGGACCATCTGCGCTATTTTTTGTACTCATATTTGCAATGACTTCTGGTATGCCAATTGCTCCCGAGGAAGCTTTTATAAGAGCATTCTTGGCTTTTCTTGGAGGGTTATTATCTTTCGTTTTAGCGATGAGTCGAGGGTTTTTTAATCCATACGGACCTGAGAAAAACATTATTAAGAGATCCTATAATGTATTAGCAGATTATATCGAGTCAATTGGAACGGGTTTAGAAAGCGAGAAGCAACATGAAGTTCTTATCACTTTAAAAGAAGCGAGTCAAATACTTGCATCTGGATATATACCATGGAAAAAGAATGATTTATTTACTCATTTGTATGTTTTAAATACATATGCAAATAAAATCTTCTTATATACTACAGAAGAAATACAAGGAAAGAAAGATATGATCCCTTTGGAAATTAGTGAGTCATTAAGAATGATTTCACGATTAGTGGATTCAAAAAATATTAAAGATGACGCATTAGTCGAATTACCACACCCAGAAGCAATGGATGAAACCATCGCACAGCTTTATATGGAAATAAATGAAGCAAAGGATTCACTCACTGTTTCTAGTAGTTCACTAAAAGATCAAGTGCAAATCAAAAGTATATCTCCAAATAGAATAATATTAGGAGCCTTCGATAAAAACTCAATCGTCTTCATTAATGCTTTAAGATTTGGCTTCTTTACAATTTTAGCAGCGATTATTGCATATGAATTTGAATTTAATCGTTCTTTCTGGATACCACTATCCTGTGTAGCTGTAATGTCAGGTGCAACAGCTGTTGCGACATTACACAGGGCGATTCAACGAAGCTTAGGTACGATTTTCGGTATCATTATTGCGAGTGCTATTCTTGCATTTCATCCAACTGGATTCATGATTGCACTTTTGATTTTTCTTTTAACGTTTATAACAGAAATGTTCATTGTTAAAAATTACGGTTTAGCAGCTTTATTCTTTACTCCTTCGGCATTGATTATGGCAGAAGCAGGAACAACAGGGGATTACTCATTTATGTATTTTGCTTCGGCAAGATTAATTGACGTGGTCATAGGTATTTTTATTGGTTTAATAGGAGTTTGGTTCGTTGGGAGAAGATCAGCATCAAGTAGATTACCACATTTGATTTCAAAAACGATACGAAGTCAAGCTCAGGTACTATTTGCTTTATTTTCTGAACAAGGGTTTCACCAAAGCTATAGAAAAGACAATATACTCAATAAAATGGAGACGAATATTACTAATTTAACTTTGATATATGACACAGCTACTGGGGAGATTCCAAAAGATAAAAAGTCTCTTGAATATTATTGGCCGATTGTTTATTCAATACAAGAGGTTAGGTTACTTATTAGAGAAATGTGGAAGATTGAGAAACCGACCGATGTTAAATGATGAAAAGTTAGGACAACTATTATTTGTATTTGAAACAATGTCAAATGCAGCTGATCAAAAAATTAGTGCGGAAAAGAAGGGCATTCCAGAAATACCAGGTTTTCAAAGTATCCAAGATGCAATCGGAGACTTACAAAAATCAATTTCTAACTATGTAACAAATTCGTGATTCGTCACGAGTTTGTTATAGACGAATATCGTATCATTTATGAAACATACTAAGAGAAGCAAGTTTGACAACCCTTTCATAACATGATATTATTTATCTCGAATTAAAGATAATTTACTTCGAGATATTGGTAATAAAGGAGGGATAATCTTGGAACAACAAAACCAGAAATTAAAAGCGTTTACAGTCCTATTACGAGCTAGTCAATCTGTTCAAGAAGCCTCTAAAAGAGATCATTCTAAGCATGGTTTAAATCCTACTGAATTTGCCGTACTCGAACTACTCTACCATAAAGGTGATCAACCGATTCAAGTGATTGGTAAAAAAATATTAATTGCAAGCAGTAGCATTACTTATGTCGTTGATAAATTAGAAGAAAAAGGATTTGTCGTAAGAAGAGCATGTCCATCGGATCGAAGAGTTACATATGCAGCCATAACAGATGAGGGAAAAAGAATAATGGATCAAATTTTCCCCCGCCATATTGAAGTTATTGAAGAAATCTTTAATGTAATAACAGATGATGAAGTAAATATTCTCATTGATTTATTAAAAAAAGTAGGATATAATGCGAAAAATTCATAAAACATATTTTAGGAAAGAGATATATAAAATAACTACTAACATAATCGTTTTATGGAATAAATGAATGGACAGTTAGAAATATTAATAATGTTTAAAGCAGTTTTTTATAGTAATTAAGATAAATCGATTTCCATCAATTGAGTTATTTCTGAATTTGCAAATACTTCATCTGAATAATGGAATCAATTGTGGCAAAGTAAACTTTTACAAGTAACAACCAAAAAATCATTTTAATCTATCAAGTTGGAGGGAAAATTATGCTAAAAGTTGGAATTATTTTAGGTAGTACGCGAGAAGGTCGAGTTAGTCCGCAAGTTGGTGAATGGGTAAAAAAAATTGGAGATAGTAGAGGGGATGCAACATATGAAATCATTGATATAGCTGATTTTAAATTACCCTTATTAGGTGAAGCTGGAGGAAATACTTCAGGAGTAGGTGAATGGTCAAGTAAAGTAAAAAGCTGTGACGGATTTGTATTTATCGTAAGTGAATATAACCATAGTATTTCGGGTGCATTGAAAAATGCTTTAGATTATCTCCGAGATGAATGGAACAATAAAGCGGCTGGTATAGTTAGTTATGGATCAGTTGGCGGTGCACGTGCAGCAGAACATTTAAGAGGAATTTGCGGTGAGCTGCTTATTGCAGATGTTCGGGTTCATCCTGCACTTTCATTATTTACTGATTTTGAAAATGGAACAATTTTCAAACCAAAAGAAGTTCAAGCTCAATCTGTAAATGATATGTTAGATCAAGTTATTGCATGGAGTAGTGCACTAAAGACAATTCGTCAATAACTACAAAATCAAAAATACAATTATCAAAATATATTGAAACCATAGACATATTATAATCGTTCTTATTGATAAAGGGGGTATTACCCTCTTTTTTAAAAGATAAGAAAGTATAAAATTTGTCACAACCACAGTCCCCAGGA
>NZ_JPVQ01000069.1 GCF_000772965.1 Ureibacillus massiliensis 4400831 = CIP 108448 = CCUG 49529
AAATTCAGATTTATAAAGGGCTTTGAATTATTTTAATGCGACGCTAGTGGGAAATAATAACTGTTGAAAACTGGTCTCAGAAAACCTATCATCTTGTTAAAAACTCTAAAAGAACTTGAAACTACTAATTTGGAAGTTTTGGGATATCAATTCACATTCTTTTGCCAAAAGAGATGTATTTATATTTATAGTAGTTTCAAGTATTGTTTTTATAAAAGTCCAATTTATAGAAAGTCATTGGATTGCATTATTTTTTATATCTTTTTTATGTTTCGTTCTCTTACATAATCTAGTACATATCATTCAAACAATTATTTTAAAAACTTATACTCCTGGTCTTTATACAGCTGTTTGTCTTGTTACACCTTATACAGTTTATTTGTTATACAAGTTAGTTTAAAACTCACTTTTGTACTTTGACCAAAGTTTCTAGTTTTAAGGTCTTTTTATTTTCATATAACAAACAAAAAAATTGGTAATGAAATCAACCGCTAACCAATTCTAATGCCGAGTGATACTTTTACATATCAAAAGAAAAAAAGGACTGCAAATCGATGACACTAACCTCTTCTCATATGTGTATTCCTGTCTACAATTAGGGGGAATTCAAATGATTTTGTACTTACTTTATTACTTTTCAATAGGAATATGGAAAATGTACAGAATATAAGTTAAGATAGATAAAAAGAAAAAGGAGAGATAATATGTTTGATCAAGTTGCGGTTGGTATTTTACAAACCCTTACAGTTGTAACAGTTGTTGTTATTGTGTTTGGAATTCCACTTATGGATACACTCATTCACAAAAAATAAAACGCATACATACAAATGATGCGTTTTATATTGTGACAAAAGGTGTCAGAATAATTCATTCTGGTACCTTTTTAAATTTATACATACTTTTAGATAATTTGCTGCCTTATTTTAAGTAAAAGACTTTCCGTTTATTCTCATACAAAAATGGTTCGCTTCTTGAATTTCATGACAGCAAAAGATAGGTACCATGTACATTTTTCCGTTGCAAAACTCTGTTTAATAACCGCTATTTCCCCACTATATATGTTTTTAATAAAGCAAGGCGTTCTCGAAGATTTGATTGTATTTCTACACTATTCGGTGTTGGGGCAGCGATTACATCTGCATCTAACCCTACTACTTTAGCCAAATATTTCGCCCTAGCTAAATGGAAGTCATTTGAAACGATTGTTATTTCGCTAACGCCTTCTGGTAATAATTCTTTAGAAAATAATAGATTTTCATAAGTAGAAGTAGAGTTTTCTTCCAATTGGATTCTGAGTGGATCAATTCCACCTTCTATTAAATACTTCGCCATTACAGAAGCTTCAGTTGCTGGTTCATCGTCTCCTTGCCCTCCTGATACAATTACTTGAACATGTTCATATTTTTTTAAATAATCAATGGCAACGTCTAATCGATATTGTAAAGAAAGTGATGGTACACCACTTGGTTTTACTTTTGCGCCCAGTATAATTAAAAAGTCATTAGATCCATCTGCTATCGGTGCTTTCCCTTTTTCAATTTCAGTTCCAAGATAAAAATAACCAAATCCTAATACAAGTACAAGTATTACGTTTGCGCCAATCCACCATTTCATATACTCACCTCTATATTACTTAAACGAATAGAAAATAGAAAAAGATTCATTAATTTTCCAGTTTATATTTATATATTCTAATTATTAATTTATTGAAACGGCATATTTGCATTTAAAAATCCCAAGTATTTACCTTCACTTGGGATTACAAATTGGTTCGCTATTAAGATATAGTTTCATTTAAATGGTAAAAGATCGCTCATGAATATTATATTCTGGCTTTTAAACTTAAGGTTATTTGAAAAGGCTTTTCTGATTAATAGATTGATAAAGTTACTCGGTTCTAATAAAAATTCATACTAAGGATATGCTTTCATTATGCCTTTTCACTATTTAATAACCTCTTCTGTTTCAGCATCAAAAAAATGAGCCTTCTCCATATTAATGACGAAATCAATCATCTCTCCACTAGCAACTTTTGTATTCGCCTTCACACGTGCTATGAATTCCTGATTATTCAATTTCGAATAAAGGTATGTTTCCGCGCCTAATAATTCAGCTACTTCAACAGTTGCTGGAATTTTTGAACCATTTAGCGTTTTGTCTGAAGCTTCCTGAATATCCTCTGGACGGAACCCTAAAATGATATCTTTATTTACATATCCTTTATCTTGCAGGAGCGTTCTTTTTTCTTCTGGTATTTCGATTTGAATCCCACCTATCAAAAAATAGCTAGCCTCAAATCGTCCATGGAGGAAATTCATTGGCGGTGAACCAATAAAGCCACCTACAAACACATTGTTTGGATGATCATATACTTCTTTTGGTGTCCCGATTTGCAGTATTTTCCCATCTTTCATTACGACAATTCGTGTAGCCATTGTCATTGCTTCTGTTTGATCATGTGTCACATAAATCGTCGTTGTTTGTAATCGTTGATGTAACTTCAAAATTTCTGTACGCATTTGCACACGTAATTTTGCATCTAAATTTGATAACGGTTCATCCATTAAAAATACTTTTGCTTCTCGGACTATTGCACGTCCTAAAGCAACCCTTTGACGTTGACCTCCTGAAAGGGCCTTTGGTTTTCGTTTTAAATATTCCTCCAAACCGAGAATTTTTGCTGTATTTTTTACCCTTTGATCGATTTCTTCCTTAGAAAACTTGCGCAGCTTTAATCCGAACGCGATATTATCATATACATTCAAATGCGGATATAACGCATAGTTTTGAAAAACCATGGCAATATCCCGATCCTTTGGCGGTACATCATTCACTTTCTTATCATCGATATATAATTCTCCATCAGAAATTCCCTCTAAACCAGCAATCATCCGAAGAGTAGTAGATTTCCCACAGCCAGAAGGTCCAACAAAAACAATAAACTCTTTATCTTGTATATGCAGATTAAAATTTTCAACAGCTACAACATTTTTGTCATACTTTTTTTGGATATTTTCTAGACGTAAATCTGCCATTCTATCATTCCCCTCACTCAGAATGTATAAACTTTTAAACTTAAATCAATTCGGTTAACGCATCATAATCAGCAATGATTGTAACATTTTTATGCCGCTTTAAAATTGATGCTGGAAATTGCTCACAAACCTCTCCATTTATCAACTTTACTAATGCCAATGCTTTCTTTTTCCCTGAAACAAGCAATAGTATTTCTTTACTTTCCATAATGTTTCCTATTCCCATTGTAATTGCTTTATAGGGGACATCTTGAATATTATGAAAATACTTTGAATTTGCTTTTCGTGTAATTTCATCTAAATGAACGACATGTGTTGTACTTGTAAAAGAAGTACCAGGTTCATTAAACCCGATATGACCATTTATTCCCAGTCCTAAAACTTGAATATCAATGTTCCCTACGCTCTTTATTCTTTCGTCATATCGTCGGCATTCTTTTACAATGTCCTCTGCCACTCCATTCGGTATATGAATATTCTTTTTAGGAATATCAACATGATCAAACAACTTTTTTCTCATATAAAAGTGGTAACTGTTCGGATGATGTTGATCCAAATTAAGATACTCATCTAAATTAAAAGTAATTACGTGCTGAAAAGAGTATTTTCCTCCTTTATAGGCTTGAACCATACACCGATATAACCCTTCAGGAGTGGAGCCCGTTGCTAATCCGAGTACAGGCTGTTTTATGTTTTTCACTTTTTCCAAAATCATTTCACATGCGGCTCGACTCATTTCTTGATAATCTTTTACTTTTATAATTTTCATATCAATTTCCCTTATAAGAAATTTGACCACGGCAAATCGTATATTTAATCGTTAATTTAGAATCCATAACAACGAGATCAGCGTCCTTCCCTTCAGCGATAACCCCTTTCCGATCATCAATACCAAGTTGCTTTGCTATATTTGTCGAAGTCATTTTTACAATATCTTGGATGGTTACCCCATCTAAATTAAACATTTGAAAAGCTGCATCCTGCATTTTTAAGATACTCCCAGCTAACGTTCCATCATGTAATATAGCTTTATCCACTAATACTTTTACTGGCTGACCTCCAAGCTCGTAGTTACCTGAACCAAGCGCTTTTGCTCTTATTGCATCTGTTATGAGAATAATTCTGTCACTCCCGATATTGTTATAGATGATTTGTAGCATTTCTTTGGAAACATGCACCCCATCCGCAATTAGCTCTGAGCGTAATGGTCTTAATTGAAAGGCAGCCCCAACAGCACCAATATCTCGATGATGAATGCCCTTCATTGCATTGCAAAGATGTGTTAGTTGACGAACTCCGTGTTGAACTGCTTCTTTCATTTCATCAAAGCTTGCATCAGTATGCCCTGCTGAAACATTAATTCCTTCTTCAACTAAATAATGAATGAATTCACCGTCTATATCGAGTTCGGGAGCTATTGTAATTGTTTTAATCTGATGATTTGCAAGCTTCTGCCATTTTTTAAACAATTCCTTATTTGGTTGTATAATATATTTTTTTGGTTGTGCACCCGCCATTTTTTCGTTTATAAACGGACCTTCGAGATGTATTCCAATTAGTTCTGCTTGGTAAGGTTTATTTGGGAATTTTGCTACATTTACTAATGCCTTTTCAATATTTTCAAAAGACTGTGTGATAGTAGTAGCAAGAAAGCTTGTTACCCCCTCTTGAGGTAAGTAGTGTGCAATTGCATCTAAAGCTTCTTCACTAGCATCCATTACATCATAACCGCGCGCTCCGTGAATATGACCATCGATAAAACCTGGTATAACATGAAGATCAGTCGCATCGATTACAGTTAGATCATCAACATTTATATCATCATCCGAAACTATTCTTGCAATTTCACCTTCTTTTAATAGAAGCGAAACGTTTTTCAAAATGCTATTTTCTGAATAAATTGTTCCGTTTTTTATTAGAATTGGGCTTTGCTGTTGTGTCATCGATTCATACCCTTTCATATCTCATAAAGTTCATCCTTTATTGTCTAATAAATACGTGATTGTTTCCCTTACATTTCTGTTGTGGTTTTGTAAAGCCAACAGTGTCTCTTCATAACTAGCATTTGTTTTCAGCATCACAATGGCAGCTTTTACCTCGTAGTTCGTCTGCTCTAATATGTTTTCAGCTTCTTCATAGGAACTGTCCGTTACTTCCAAAACAATGCTTTTTGCTCTTTCCTTTAGCTTAAAATTACTCGCATTTACATCAACCATAAGATTTTCATAAACTTTACCTAGTTTCACCATTGTAGCTGTACTAATCATATTTAAAATCAATTTATGGGCAGTTGCAGCTTTCATTCTTGTGGAACCAGTTAGCACTTCTGGACCTACAATAACTTCAATTCCCTCATCAGTATATTTGTTAATAAGTGAGTTTTTATTACTAGAAAGACCTACAGTAAATGCACCCATTTTATTTGCATATTTAATCGCACCAATAGGGTAAGGAGTTCTACCACTAGCAGTAATCCCAATGACCACATCATATTTCGTTAAATTTTTAGAATGTAAATCTAGTTCTCCTTGCAATTCGTTATCCTCTGCATTTTCAACTGCTTGAAAGAAAGCTTGATTGCCTCCTGCCATTATTGTTTGAACCATTTCCGGCGAAGTCATAAATGTAGGGGGACATTCAGAAGCATCCATCATACCAATTCTGCCGCTCGTTCCAGATCCGATATAAAAAAGTCTTCCTCCATTTTTTAATGATTCAACAACTTTCTCTGTAACTCTTTTAACTACTGGCAATACTTCCTCTACTGCAAAGGCAACCGATTTATCCTCATTATTAATTGTTTGTAAAATTTCCATTGTCGTCATCTGATCTAATGTAGTACTAGCAGTATTTCTACTCTCTGTCGTCAGTTTTGATAGTTCCATACACAAACTCCTTTACTTAAGAATGCGTCTTAATCACCTTGTAAAAAGTGCATCGTATTATTGGTTAATCTCATTCCATGAAGTTTCAATATTCCTCTTGATATTTTCATCAATTTTTAATCCTGAATCTTTAATAGCTAGTAAATAAGCACCAAAGACTGCTGGAATTTTTGGCTGAACATATTGAACATCTCCAATTATTTGCTTTAAATTTTTCAGAAATAACTCTTTTAAATACTCATCTAAAAAAAGTCCGCCATGTAAAACTAGCGTTAACTCTTTATTGATAGAGTGATATTGATAAGCTACCTTTACCATTTGAAGAAGCTCAAAAACAGCGTCCTCTAAAATCTCTATTGCTACCGCATCTTTCTTTTTTGCTGCTATCAAAACAAATTCAGAGATTCTCGCTATATCTGGAATAAAATTTTCAACGGAATAAAGCTTTAGGAGTTCTGGCACTTGATGTAATTTAAAGTGATCTAATACAAGGCTAGTTAGAAGGGTATCTTGACCTCTGAAGTCATATGCCTTCATTATCGCTCGCAAAGCTTTCTGGCCAATATAGTACCCACTTCCTTCATCACCAAGCAGATAGCCCCATCCTCCGACACGCAATTTTTTGTTCGTTTCATGGCTGACGATATATACAATTGAACCAGTACCAGCGATTAATAAAATTCCCGATTGTCCCCATGTACCCGACGCTAAAGCTGCTTCTGCATCACTTCTTAATTTTATTTTCTGTTCATATGGCGTGTTTTTAAGTAAATCTTTAATCACCTTTTGATCTTGCTCTCTGTCAGCACCAGCTAGGCAAAGATATATGCCTTCAATATGATTAATGGACGTTTGGGAATCATCCATTACTTTTTCAATTAATTGCGTTAAAGTTTGATAGACTTGTTGTGGCGGGGTGCCATGTATATTACTTGATGACCCTTTTGCAAAGGACAGAATATTTCCCTGTTCATCGCCTATAACGCAACTCGTTTTTGATCCGCCACCATCAATCCCTATCCATCTTCTTTTTATCTTAGTTTTTAAAGGCTCCATAGTCGTTCCCTCTTTATCTCGTATGTTAATCCATTGCCAACGCGATTAAGTTGTGAACAATTCTTCTTAATCGACTAATATCTGTTTCTCGACCAAAATGCACACGATTTGTTAGAAGAATTATTGAAAATTGTCTATCCTTAGAAAACCATATCGATGTTCCAGTAAATCCTGTATGACCATAACCTTCATGTAAAAATTGTCCGGAGAATGTTGGTGTATCAGCTAATTGCCAACCTAAACCTCTATTTAAATTTAATTTGTTTGTAAAAGACTTTGTAGATAACTCAATGGATTGTGACGATAAAATACTGCTTCCTTTATGCATTCCACCGTTTAAAATCATTCTTGCAAATTTAGCTAAATCCTCTACGTTAGAAAATAATCCTGCATGTCCACTGATTCCTCCAAAATGAAAGGCATTTTCATCATGCACTTCTCCCCATTGATGTTCTTGCAAAGTTTCATTAAATTCTGTTGCGGCTATTTGGTTTAATTTATCTTTAGAAGGATTAAAATAAGTATTTTGCATCTCCAATGGCTTATAAATAAACTTATTTGTATACTCTGCTAATGATATTCCTGTCAGTGTTTCTACAAGACTACCAAGTAACATAAAGTTTAAATCACTATAAATGACTTGTTCTCCTGTGTTTCTTTTGTCTTCTATTTGAGAAATAAAGTCAACTGTGTCATTTTGGGAAATGTTATTTAGATAAAATTTGATTTCTGGCTGAAAACCACTAGTATGTGTTAATAAATTCTTAATCGTAATGTCACGATTTTTCTTCTCGAATTGAGGGAAATAAATTGAAATAGAATCGTCTAAATCCAGCTCACCTTTATCTAATAGTTGTAAAATGGCAGGTAGTGTTGCAATTACTTTTGTTAATGAAGCTAAATCGAAAATCGTTTCATTTGTCATTGGGATATTTTTTAAGTAATGTCCATATCCAAAGGCTTCCTTATAGATTGTTTTTTCTGCAGTTGTCACCCCTACAACGACACCAGGTATACATTTTTCTTCTACTTGTTTATTTAAAAACTTTGAAACTTTTAGGAAGTTTTTTTCAACCACACTATTTCCCTCCTAATCCTTTACTTTATTGCACCCTCTGTCATACCTTTCACAATATGGCGCTGGAATATCGTATAGAAAATAATGACTGGAATCACCGCGATACAAAGACCTGCAAATAGTACTCCCCATGCACTTTCATATTGTGCATTCGTTTTTAACAAGTCCATTGCAACGCCTAAAGTATTTTTACTATCTTGCTGCAACAAGATTAATGCCATGAAATACTCATTCCAGAAGGAAATAGCGTTTAGAATAGAAGCCGTTATAATGCCTGATTTCACTAATGGTGTAACAATTTTAAAAAGAATGCCGTATGGACTCATTCCGTCAATTGTCGCAGCTTCCTCCAATTCCTTTGGTACATTTCCCATAAAACTGATTAAAATAAAGATTGTAAACGGAATATGTGAAACCGCATAAATTAAGGACAACGCCCATAAATTATCAAGCAAATTTAATTTTAAAAGTAAAAAGAATAAAGGAATCCATCCTAGAACTGATGGGATCATCATGGAGGCTAAATAAGTGTTGAGTAAGACTTCGCTCCCTTTAAAACGTAATCTTTCAAGGGCATATGCTGTAGGGATAGAAAAGGCTAAACATAATAATGTACCTAAAAGCGTTACAAATAAACTATTTAAAAAGGCACTTCCAATATTATAATCTGTCCAAGCTGCAATAAAATTATGGAAATTAAACTTTTGAGGTAATGCCCATGGTGAAGCAAAAATTTCTGCATTCGTCTTAAATGCACCAATAAACATCCATATAAGGGGGAAAACGACGATAAAGGACCATAGCAATAATGGAATTCGCACAGCTAATCTGGATAAAGTTCTTATCATATTGCTAACCTCCCTCCTAATATTCCACTTTTTCTTTTTTCAAAATAAATTGTAAAACAATTACAGTTAGTAGAGATATAACGAGAATTAATACACCAATTGCAGCACCATAACCAAATTTATAATCTTCAAAAGCTCGTTGATATAAATAGGAACCTAACACTTCTGTTGCATTCCCAGGACCCCCACCAGTCATTACTTGCACAAGAACAAAGGATCCATTCAAAGACGTAATGACGATATAAATAATGGACGTTTTAATTTGCGGCCAAATTAATGGAACTGTGATCTTCCAAAATTGCTGCCATTCACTTGCACCATCAATTTCCGCTGCCTCATATAAGCTTTTAGAAATATTCGTAATTCCACCCATTAATAGCAGCATAAATAATCCAATCCCTGCCCAAATTGCGGGTATTGCAATACTCGGTAATGCCCAAGTCATATCACCTAGCCATGGTTTTGCCCATTGTTCCAGTCCGATTGCATTTAAAAAACTATTGATGATTCCGATATTCGGATCATATATAAATTGCCATAATATACCGATTACTACGACGGACATAATGTTCGGGAAAAAGAACACGATTCGATAAAAAGGTGCTTCTTTTATACGAAGCTGTGTTAAAGCTACGGCGAAAAAAAGTGATAAAATCATAATCCCTAATACTTTCACAAATACAAAAAAATAATCATTTAAAATCGCCTTAGGAATAACCGAATCACGTAACAACTGCTTATAATTATCAAACCCGATAAATTCCTTTACAGAGCTAGTACCTGACCAATCAAAGAAAGAATAATAAAGCCCCCCTAACATTGGATAAACAGTGAAAATATGGATAGGCTACACTAAGTTAGACAACTCTTATAAGGGGTAGTAAACTA
>NZ_JPVQ01000070.1 GCF_000772965.1 Ureibacillus massiliensis 4400831 = CIP 108448 = CCUG 49529
TGAGGAAAATCCTTGAACCACAAAGCTCGGCGAATGCCGAGAGTCTATACATTTATAAGGAGGAGAAAAAATGTCCATTCACACTTCATTTAACCCAAAAGGGAGAAACGAATTAAAATATGCCATACCAAAAGCTGAATATTTTGTGTTGCGCAATAAATTGATGCACTTTTTAAAACGTGATCCTTATGCAGGTGTAGATGGTAAATACACCATTCGCTCAACATACTTTGATAATTTTGAAAACAAAGTATTGAATGAGAAAAAAGAAGGCTACTTAAAACGTGATAAATACCGTGTTCGTATTTACGACAAGTGCGATAAAGTCATTCACCTTGAACGAAAAAGCAAAAGAAACAATCTGACCTTTAAATCCAAATGTAAAATAACGCGAGCCGAATATGAAAAAATGCGCGTTGGTGAAATTGCTTGGATGGAACAGGATGAACGATCTCTTATGAGAGATTTATATCATGAAATGTATTACAGCCAAATCAAACCGAAAACCGTTGTCGATTATGAACGAGAAGCTCTTATATATCCCTATGGCAATATTCGCATTACCTTTGATATGAAGATTCAATCAAGCTTTTACAACACGGATATGTTTAATAAAAACCTGCCTATGGTCGACGTTTTAGAACCGGAATTAGTCATTTTAGAAGTAAAATTTGATGAATATATTCCTGAAGTGATTAAACATTTATTACAACTTACAGATACAAGACAGGAAGCTTATTCAAAATATCAACTAAGCCGAATGTTTGGTTAGTGTAGGACAGCTCCCTTCACTAATTGGAAGTTTAAAAGTCAAGCTTTATCGCAAGATCAAACGATAAAAAATTAAATTTTTTAGGAGAGAAAAAAATGGAAACTACAACTTTTACTGATATTTTTAAATCTAGTTTTTTAGAAAAAACATCTTCATTCTCAATAACTGATTCTTTCATCGGATTAGGAGCTGCCTTTTTAATAGGGCTATTTATTTACTATGTATATAAGAAAACCTTCAAAGGAGTTATTTACTCACATTCTTTTAACATTTCATTATTAATCATGACCCTTGCCACAGCCCTTGTCATTATGGGTATTAGCCAAAATGTCTTGTTATCACTCGGTATGGTGGGTGCATTATCAATTGTTCGTTTCCGTACACCGATTAAGGACCCAATGGACTTAATGTATTTATTCTGGTCTGTTGCTACAGGTATTTTATGTGGTGCTGGTTTTATTCCTTTAGTAGTCATTGGAACGATTTTTATTAGTCTGGTAATTATACTATTTTCAAACAAAATCAAGGTGGAAAACCCTTATTTATTAGTCGTGAAATATCAAGACCCTTCTGTTGGCTATGAAGTTGAAGAGACAATGAAAAAACAAACAAAAAAATTTGCTTTAAAATCAAAATCCATGATTCAAGATGTTGAAATTGAGGTTACTTATGAGATTCGTGTAAAAGCAAATGATGCACAAGTAATCTCTGACATTACAAATATAAAAGGTGTAAACTCTGCAATTATGTTAAGCTACGATGGTAATTTTACAGCTTAATAGATGAATGAAAATGTTCCCCACTGTTTCATCACATGGGGAACAAATAATAATAAGGAGCTTTTTGACATGAAAAAATACATGAATGTCCTTGCATGTTCTGTTGCTTCATTCCTGTTTTTAAGTGCTTGTAACGATACATCAAGTAATAGTGAAAATAGTGTACAATTAAACGAATTGGTAAATTATCAAGCAGATGACGAATATATTGAATGGCAATCAGATGAAGTGACAAATATTTCCTTAAATGACAATACAGCAAGCGTTGAAAATAATACCGGGGTAATTATTTCTGACAATAAGATATCCATCCGAACAACCGGTACATATGTCCTTTCTGGAACTCTCTCAGATGGCCAAATTGTTGTAGATGCTGAAGACAAAGGGACAGTAAGACTAATCTTCAATGGCGTATCAATTAGTTCCACAACAAGTGCACCTATCTATGTAAAACAGGCGGATAAAACCGTCATTTCATTAGAGGAAGGTACTGAAAATAGCTTATCGGATGCACCAGAGTATGTATATGAAGATGAAAATGATGAACCTGATTCAACGATATTTAGTAAAGATGACTTAACCATAAACGGATTAGGCACATTAATCGTGAAAGGGTCATTTAATGACGGGATTTCAAGTAACGATAATCTATTAATAACGGGCGGTACAATTCAAGTAGAAGCTATTGATGATGGGATTGTTGGACGAGATTTATTTGCCATGAAAAATGCGAACATCTCTATTACAGCACAAGGTGATGGTTTAAAATCATCCAATGATGAAGAGGAAGAGAAAGGCAATGTCGTTTTAGAGAGTGGTACACTCTCAATTGAAGCTGCAGGCGATGGCATCCAATCTGAGAAAAAGATTGTTGTAGTGGATGGCGAATTTTCAATCGTAGCTGGTGGAGGTAGTCCTGAAACAATTGAAAGTACTGAACAATTTGGAATGATGGGTGGCGGAATGGGCCCAGGTGGTATGAGATCCGAAAATCTTTCATCGATGATTGACCAAATTGTAAAAGATGCTGACATTTCAGAAGAGCTAAAGGCTGAAATAGAAAGCACGGAGTCTAATGAAGAATTACAAGCTATCCTAGAAAATAATACTGAATTACAACAACTTTTCGAAGAGTCAAGAAAAAGCAGAATGAGTCAACAACCTCCATTTGAAGAGATGGATCAAATGAACGAAGACAATGGGCAGCCTAATGCGATTACTGAAGGCTTTGAAGAAATGCAACCTCCAAATATGGATGAAGACAATTCCCCTCAAATGCCTGAACAATCGAATCCAACTGATCCGAATACTACTTCCCCTTCTTCTACTGAACAATCAACAGAAGATTCGACTACTGAAGATACAGTTAGTACAAAAGGGATCAAAGCAGGTACAGAAATAAATATAATTGGTGGATCCTTTACAATTGATTCTTTGGAAGATGCAATCCATTCAAATCAAGACCTTTCATTATCAGGTGGAGTCATTACAATATTAACTGGCGATGATGGAATTCATGCCGATGCGAATGTATCAATTTTTGGCGGTGATATCTCTATTGAAAAAAGTTTAGAAGGAATTGAAGGGAAAAACATTACTATTACTGACGGTAACATTCATGTTACTGCTGAAGACGATGGTATTAACGTAAATGTTGTAGAATCTGGTGGTCTTAAGGAAATGATTCCAGGTCAATTCACAAACGATGAATCCACTGTTAATGAAAGTGAAACAAATTCAATAAATGAAACTGATGATGAATTTGGGGAGCTTTTTATCGAAGGGGGCTATCTTTACGTTAATGCTAACGGTGATGGATTGGATTCAAATTCATCAATCCATATGACTGGAGGAACTGTACTAGTATACGGACCAACATCTTCTGCTAATGGCTCATTAGATTATAGTGAATCCTTTATTCTCGAAGGGGGTATTTTAGTCTCCGCTGGCAGCAGTGGAATGGCACAAGGAATTTCAGAAAACTCTACTCAAAATGCAATTCAAATGACATTTTCGGAAATACAAACAGCTGGTACTGCCATAAATATAGAAACAGAAAATGGTGAATCCATCATTGCTGTTGCGCCAGAAAAAGACTTCCAAACAGTTTTAATTAGTACACCAACCATCGAAAACGGGGAATCGTATAATTTTAAAGCAGGTGGAATATTAACAGGCAAAAACGTCGATGGGCTTTACAACACATATGAATATAATAATGGTGCTACGAATGTTCAATTTGCAGTTTCAACGGAAAGTATGACCTATTTGAATGAAGAAGGAGTCACTACAAGCCAAACAAATGGTATGTTTGAAAGGAACAATCGACAAAACATAAATGGAACCGGAACCATTAATATGCGTCCAAATAATTAAGAAAATTTCGTGCGGGTGACCATCGTCATCCGCACTTATTAAATTTATGATAATAAAAAAATTAAAAGTAACGACAAGGCGCAACATTTTCTCATATACTAAATGAACAAAGACTTCAACTTCCATCATAATCTATATTAAATGTACATAAATATTAAGAGTTTATCTCTATAAATATTCTATTTTTTTCACACTTTTCATTTTGATATTTTGTCTAAAAGTATATAATAGTTTTTAAATGGAGGTATAAAATGCTTAAAATCAAAAATATTGAGTTTATTAAAGCGATATATGATGATTCGCTTTCACATAATATATTTTCTATCGCAAATATTCAATTTTCAAATTATCCCCCGATAAATGGTGCGCTTTTATATTGGAGAAAAAATAATTCGCGCTCTGAATATACTCCTGATGGTGATTATAAATTCTTTTATGATATGGCAAACGATACGTATTTTGCTTCGGTTAAATTTCCAAAGAACGTTAAATTAACACGTGATCAAAAACAAGAACTTGCATATATCTTGTTAGATGAACGTGGTTCAATAGGATCTTATAGCTTTAAAACTCATATTAATCGTAAAAATAATTTCAACCCAAAGAAAAGTTTAGAGAGATTGAAATTTCCTGATAATTTTGATGTTAAGTCTATCCCTTCTTACGTTGGCCCTATTATTGATGAGCCTGATATGAATGAAATATTAGAAAAAAATCCAACTTTCACCAAGCAATTTGTAGAGGATTATTGTTACTGGCGTTATCGTCTCGTTCGAATGCACCCTACTGATTTTGAGTCCTATTTAGATTACGTAGATTTTTCATATATTTGTTATGCTTGCGATCAATTATCTGAAAAGTATTTAATTCACCACATTGAACAAGTGGATTTCACTACTTTACAGTTTAACTACCCTGTATTATCAAGACTTTCTGCATCTTTTAAAAAGTACATTATCGATCAATTGAAACTTAAGAATGTAAAGATGAACGACCATTTTGCAGATGAAATTGATACATTTATTGAAGATGAGACATATTTTAGCGAATATGGGTATATCGACTTATTGGAAGACGAAGAGGATGATATTGAAGAAGAACTCCTTGATTTCCATTTTTTTGAATACGACCTCGGGCAATACAAATGGATGGGTAGCGAGCATTTAGTAAAAGGAATCCCATCATTAGCGTGTCAAATATATGATGATCTTGGATTTAAAAAACTTACAAATAAAGAAATGGATACAATAATAAATTCTTACACAGAAAAACAAATTGTTTTATTAAGCGCTGTACTAGAGCCGCATTGGTTACATAGATATCGTGATCGTATTGACTGGCGCGCTGTATGTAAATATAACAAATATTTAACGGATGATTTTTTAACTGCCCATTTAAAATATATTCAATTTGATGCTCTTGGACATAACCTTTGGTGTGAGCTTTCAGAGGATTTTATTGAAAAGTATATGAATCACTTTAATCATAATAAACCAGTACCATTAATCATTCGTCATTTGACTGAACAAATATACTTAAATCATAGAGATACGATTAAAGTCGACTCAGACTTACTTTATCAATATTATCAATCTGTCGGCGATGAAGAATACGAAAAAATTCAAAATCTACTAGAAGAATAAAAAAAGTATTTCCATTAAGAAATACTTCCTCTACTACAACTATTTGAAACATCCTTATGTGATGTTTCTTTTTTTATTTCTGTGATAGTTCCACTAATTTTAACGTAAAATCTTGAACTGATAATGGTTTACTAAAATAATAGCCCTGCACAAAATCACAATTCTGTTGTTTTAGAATATTTAATTCTACTTCCGTTTCAACGCCTTCAGCTACAACAGATAAATTTAATGCATGCGCAAGTGATATAATCGCTGCAACCATGGCGACACCAGAATCACCGTCCTTCATGTTAACGATAAATGAACGGTCAATTTTTAAAGCATCTACTGGAAATTCCTTTAAATATCCTAATGAACTATAGCCTGTACCAAAATCATCGACCGAAATCGTTATACCAAGTTCTTTAATACTTTTTATTTTATCGATCAAATCCCCATGATAATTCATCATGCTCATTTCAGTAATTTCAATCTCTAAATTTTTTGGGTCAACATTTGTTTCGTTTATAATTTTCTTTAGGCGTTCTGTAAAATTATCTTCCTGGAAATGAGTTGGAGAAATATTTACTGCCACCCTTAAATCAAAGTCAAATTGTTTTTTCCATTGATTAATTTGCAACGACGCATTTTTTAAAACCCATTCCCCTATTTCGCTAATAAGTCCAGATTCTTCAGCAAAGGGTATAAATTGGTCAGGAGGAATAAAACCTAATTCAGAATCATTCCATCTAAGCAACGCTTCCATACCGGCTATTTTGTTTTCTTGGATATCAATTTTTGGTTGATAATATAATTCAAGTGTATTATTTCGAATTGCATTATAAAGCTTTGCTTCTAGTAATAAACCTCGACCATTTAAAGCTTCCATATTCGATTGATAAACTTCAAATTGGTTTCCTTTTTTCTTTTTCGCACTATATAAAGCAATATCTGCACTAACTAATAATTCCTCAATTTCTTTACCGTGATCTGGGAAGATACTAATACCAATAGAAATGCTTGTAAAAAATTCATACGTTTCAAAATGAAATGGCTTTTTAAAGATTGATATAATTTTCGATTGCATATCCTGAATTTTATTTATGGCATTTAATATATAAACAAATTCATCCCCATTTAAACGAAAGAAAGAATTACCTTGTTCATCTATTTCTCTAAATCTTTCAGCAACCTCTACTAAAAATAAATCACCGATATTATGGCCTAGGGAATCGTTGATATGCCTAAAGCGATTAACATCGATAAAGAATAACGCAAACTTGGTATTTTCTTTTTTTGCCTCTTTTATATAGTAATTTAAGCGTTGTGATAAATTTCTTCTATTTGGTAGTCCAGTCAAATCATCATGATTTGCAAAATGGCTAATAATTTTAATATTTTTTTGCGCTGTAATATCAGTTCGAATTGAAATGTATTGATATGGTTTCCCTTTATCATTTAAAAAAGGTACAATCGTTGTTTGAACCCAATAAAGGGATCCATCTTTCGCACGATTACATATTTCAGCGTTCCACGTATTCCCTTTCCCAATTGTTTTCCACATCTCCTTAAAAAAGGACTTTGGATGATATCCGGAATTTAAAATACGATGATTTTGCCCGATTAGCTCTTCACGAGTATATTTTGAAATGTGACAAAACCGTTCATTTACATCAGTAATAATCCCTTTTGCATCAGTCACTGCTAAAATGACAGATTCATCTAATGCCGACTTAATATCTTTTAGCTCTTCAAATGTCATTTCAATAGTTGTTTTTGTAGATGTGCTGAGTTGATTTATCAAAAATAATCCTCTCCAATCCCACAAGAAATTGAGAAAAACTATAAGAATAGTAATTATGTATACTTTAGTCCATATTATATTATTTAAAATTCTTTTACAATAAATCTTGTGGAATTTTGACGAAAAATGTAGAAAATTTCGAAATATATACTAATATTTATTTTTAAATAAAAAATTAGAATACCTTGAAAAATACATATTTTTTGGTAAAATAATACTGTTCAAACAATTAAATTTGATGTATTACCCACAAGGGGCGCTGATGAAGTCAGCTGAGACTGTGCACGTATTGCACTTACCCTTCGAACCTGTAAGTTAACACTTGCGTAGGGATGTGGATAGAAACCGACTCCATAATGGTGTCAGGCTCTGTCCTGGCACCATTTTTCCATTTTTTATATGAAATGGAGTTAATTGTTTAATAGTTTTCTATTCCTTCTCAAGTTGTTCTACATCGGAATAAAAGAGAGGAGAGTTGTTATGAACAAATCAAAATTATTAATGCTCGTTGAAATTGCCATTTTTGCTGGAGTGGGGCTAGTATTAGACCAAATTTCATTCTCTATATGGGCTCAAGGTGGCTCGATTAGCTTTGTGATGCTACCCATTATTTTAATGGCAATTCGTTGGGGCTTATTAGCTGGAGTTACGACCGGATTATTGATTGGAGTTATACAGATTGCATTAGGCGGCTTTGTGATTCATTGGGTGCAAGGAATGCTCGATTATGTAGTAGCATTTCCAGTAGTTGGATTAGCAGGGATATTCCGTACGCAAATTTTAGAAGCCGCAAAAAATTTAGACAAGAAAAAAATAAGTCTATACATTATCCTCGGCACTACTGTAGGCGGCTTGCTACGATACGTTGCACATTCAGTTGCTGGAGCAGTTTTCTTCTATGAATATGCAGGAGATCAAAATGTATGGGTATATACGATACTCTATAATGGTTCGTATATGATACCGGCTATCATACTTACAGGATTAGTTGGTTCTCTAATTTTCACATCTGCACCAAGACTTTTAAAAACAAATTAAAATAAATGATATCCTAATAGTATCTCTCGCTATCCTTCTAATGTAATGATAGTTGGGATTTTATTAGGATTTCTTTTTGTGTTTGATTAGAACTATATTTTCAATTATTAATAAAATAGTAACCTTGCCAATTTATTATCATGATTAGCAAGGTTACTATTGTTGTAGCTGTTTAATTTTCAAAAACACGACCCCTTTTCTTTTCGGCTCGTTCATTGTATGCATCTAGCTGCTGTTGAGATAAGTTTAAAATGAAATAATGAAAATTTACTGGTTCCAATCCATGCTGTAAACAAGCTACTTTATAATATTCATAGCCAATACGATAATCAACCATCTTCTGCTCACCCTTTCAATATATCCGCCTGTTTGTTAAAGTGATCTAACTGTTCCTTAGTTAAATGCGAAATATAATAATAAAAATTAATAGGTTCAATGTCGAATTCCATACATTTATTCACGTAATAATCATAGCCTTCTCTATACATTGACATTAAATCAGCCCCTTTGTACTATAACAGATTGTTTTACATGAAATTAATATAGTACAGATAAAAGAGGTTGTCAATAATATTTTGAAAAATCAAATAAAAAAAGATGACGATAAAAATCGTCATCCCCAACAGTACTGTTTATTTAGATTAATGATTTGACTACTTTTGAAATAGTTGCACCGTCAGCTTTCCCCGCTAACAGTGGTTTAGCGATTTTCATCGCATCACCCATGTTCATTCCTTTTGCAATACCCGCTTCAGTTAACAATGGGATTATTTCTTCTTCTGTTAACTGTTTTGGAAGGAAGCTTTTTAAAATAGTGAGTTTCAGTTCTTCTTTTTCTATTAAATCATCACGTCCTGCTTGCTTTGCACCATCTAGTGATTGATTTGTTTGCTTAATTTCGCGGTTAACAATTGCAATCTCCTCTTCAGAGCTTAACTCAGCTCCCTTTTCCTTTTCAGCTGTATCTAATGCTGACTTTAATAAAGTTAACACACCTTTTGCTGTTACATCCTTATTTTTCATCGCATGCTTCAGTTGATCAAATACCTCGGTTTTTAACAATTAAAAAATCTCCTTTCAAAATAATAGACTCTCGGCATTCGCCGAGCTTTGTGGTTCAAGGATTTTCCTCA
>NZ_JPVQ01000071.1 GCF_000772965.1 Ureibacillus massiliensis 4400831 = CIP 108448 = CCUG 49529
AGAAGCTATGAACACTTTAAAGCGAAAATTTTATTAAATAATTTATCTATTATATCCCCAATTCCATGCGAATAAATGGATAATTATAAAATCAGAGTAAAAAAGGCTCTATATAAACATTTATAACCTTCCCCATTTTGACAAACTTTACAAAAGTTGTGTGGAAATAATTCCCTACACAGTTTATAATTAGATGTATATTTGTTGTATAATTTTTACTTTAAACTTTTATTAGATCTCTAATACAACATCTAAATATTGTTTGTTGTTTTAGACCAAAGGTGGAATGTATAATGGATTACTTTCTCTTTGTTAAAGAGGTAGCAGAAAACTACAAAAAGTGATGAAACTATCGGACGATGGCTTCCAACGGGAAAATTACTAACGCTCTCAAAAAGAATGACAACAAGGATGGAAAATTCCTCATCAAGACCTTCAAAATTTATCTTTACACACTCAACCTCAAAACCGATTCACCAAATACTTCACTCCATGATGATAACATCAAAAAATTATTGACTTTGCTGATCTGGCAGTCACATTGACTTCACTTACAAATAAAATTCTTAATTTATTGAGTTATGTTGGCATTAATCGGGATTTGATTAAATTTTCCTTATTATATAACAATTAACAAAGTGGTTAAAAAAACAGAAGGATTTTTAAAAACAGCAATTTCTGGGGATTGGATCCCTACTACATTACCAATCAAAAAGAATGGAATGTCAGAATTTTCAAACCCCATATCGACATATCAACAACGAACAACGAACTGTACCCTTCTACAATATGCCTGAGGAGGATTAAAATGAATTTCCAATTTATAGTAAGACAGTTGAAAATACAGGAAGTAAAATCGGGAGAACCTTATGAATCAATTAAAACCTTTCTATGCATTCAAGATAAAATAACTGGCATTATATACCCTCACCCACTAACTAACTTTATAAAAGGGAATTTTATAAATAAACCTACTGCCCTCACTACACAAAATAGATATACCGGGGATATTTGTAAGTTTCTTAATTTCATATTGGATAATATCAATGAAGAAGATGAAGAGTTTTTACCGTTAGAGAAGAATGGATTAAAAGAATTAAAATTAATTCACGGTGCTAAATATCTAAACTTTCTTAAAGATAGAGTAGATTTAGGAGAATTAAAACCTAACTACATATATGATATAGAACGTTTACTGACAAAGTTTTATGTGTGGCTAATTGAAAGTAATATCATACATGAAAAGACAAACGTTATTTATGATAAAAAGAAAATTAAAGGTAAAGAAATATACGTTGCTCGTTCCCTTTTTAAACAAATAGATCTTGGTGTTGAATTTCCTGCTTCAGAAAGTGAGGAAGCCATTAAAGCAAGAAAACTCCATGATTTCGGTAACGGAAGATTAGACTTAGTTAACAACTTCCTTAGAGTGGCAGAACTTATAGCCCCAGAAATAGCATTAGGAATAGCCTTTCAATTCTATGGAGGATTAAGAAGAGGCGATGTTGTCAATTTGACGAAAAGCAGTATAAAGAGACCTAAAAAAGATGGTTCTGGTGCGCTTATCCTTGATATAACAGATAACTGGAGGAGACTCTTCCCTAACAAGTTAATTTCACTCTCGGAACAAGTTAAAAAGCCAAGAACACAAGCAGTTTTCAAAACTGATATAGTTATGGAACTTTTAAAAAATCACGATGAAAGGCTTCATCGCTTAGAGAAACTAGGAAAACTAAAGAATGAACAGGCCTATTTCGTATCAAACAATGGGAACCCCATTTCAGGTAAAGAATATTGGAAACGATTTACAAAGGTACGAGAGAAATTTTTAGAAATAATAAGTGTCCATAATGATGATGATTATCTGTTTATCACCTCAAAACCTTGGTCTACCCATATAGGAAGAGGTGTTTACACCAATATGCTTACGTTTTTGCTTGGATGGAGTGCCGAAGAAGTCGCTATTGCAAGAGGAGATAATCAAATCGAATCAGCAAAAAGATATATCGAACAAATAAATGTAATAAAAAAGACAGAAGAATCATTGGAATTACTTGGACAAGCCGCCTTTGAAGCTGAAAGAAAAAGCAAAATAACGATTGAAGATTTGAGGGGGATAAATTGATAGGCTACGTAACATATCATGAACTAAACCAACTCTATGATTTAAAAAAATATGGATTATTTAGAAATAATGACAAACTCCGTAAACTTCTAGACGTTGGTGAGTTTGATGGAATCATTCAAGACAATGTAATACTAATTTCAATCGACTCATTTGAGAAATATATTAATAAAATAGATATAATCTATAAGGATTATATCGCTATTCACGATTTCCTTAAAGATCTTGCTGGAATTGATTATAAATCGGCTAGGCTATATCTTAAACACACCAAACAATTGGTCAATAATACTTGTTTAGAGTTAATAGAATTAAAAGTTCCCATTAATGTAGATAAAAAATATTTTATCAATAAAGAAAGTTACAATAAATTTAAGAAGGATTACATATCCATTTCAGAAGCATACAAAAAAACCCACTATAAATCAGCACCAGTCTTTCTAAAAGTGTTAAGACAAAGGAAAGAGGAAATTATAACATTCATACAAAAACATGAGTTTATGTATATCGAAAAAGAAAAATTAAAGCTTTTTGATGAAATAAACAATGGTATTAATGTAAATGACGCTATGGTTCAGTTAGAACTTAAAAATGATTTGTTTTATAAAGTCCTAGAAGAATACAATATTAAATCTTGGACTGGTGACGCTTATTTTCGTTTTTTGTTAAGAGAAGATTTCGAAACTCTCATCTCTAAACAAAGGGAAATCTATGAAGAACTTGATAGAGATTATTACACATTACAAGAAATACAAGATATAAATAACAGAATTGGGAATATTAGTTTAAATACTCAATTAAAATCTCGAAGGTGGAAAAAGCACAAGGGTATTCCTACTATTGTACGAAAAGGTAAATTTAAAGGAAAGCAAACGCTATATTTAAAATCCGAAGTGGATTCTTATTACTCTAGCTTCGAATTGGATAAAGAAAGAATTTTACTATACGATAGGACTACTTCTAATTATTACGGTTTATACGAACAAGTCCTGCAAATTGAAAATATCCATTTTTCACAAAATGCTAAAAAAACAAAAGAGTTATGGTTTCAGTTTGTAAAAATAAAATTGGCAAAGCAATATGGGTCACATGTTACCCGAACCTCAAGAATCACACAATACAAAAAAGTTACCTGTTTATTAGTAAATACAACGATGGAAAAGGAGATTTTTGAATTTAAGGAGAAAGAATTAAATCTCATTTTTTTTAACAATTCCGTCCCCAAGATACACCAAAGAGAGATTTATTCTTTTCTCTATAACATAAATCAGTCCTTTGAAACCTATGGAAAAAAAATATTTGATTTTAAAAAACTGGACTGTAATCCTTATGAACAGGGTCAACCTAAAGAGAAGGAAATATACTCAATTGATGAATATTTATCATTACACAACTTTGTTGGCGACTTTGAAAAACATAAAAGATTGGCAATTGAAGATGTAAAAATAGCACTTAAAAATAAATCTAAATCTAAGAAATACGACTCAATGTGGTTATATGTTCTATTTCATATGAATAACGGATGGAGGAAGTCAGATATAATTGCATTTCCAAGATATCTTTCTAATATATTTGACAAGTACAATTTAAACAGTATTGATTCACTAATTAATCTACAACTAACCTATAATGAAGCTAATAAAATTGTGAATCATTATAAACTCCAATGGTTTAAACACAATAAAAATAATGAAAAAGCCTTTTTTTATTGTTCAAGCCATTTAACTCTACCAATGGCATATGCCTTACTAATCTGTGAGTTTAGATGCCGAATGCTACATCCGCACGATGAAGGCAATTTAATTCATTTTTACACAAAACGAAATACCATAGGTATGTCTACACACGATACTTTCTTTAATTGCTTTATGGATGGGTTTAAATTTGAATCAAGGAAAATGAATCGTACGGTTCTCTCCCTTACCTCTTCAGTTACTAATCAAGATATTGGCGATCCTATTGAAATTGCTCGCCATTTAAGAGGACATGCATCAAGTGAGACCTCAAACATATACATTCATATACCACAAGAGCATTTAGATTTTATAACAAGGAACTTATTTGACACAGGATTTTTCGGCTACATTTATGACCAATTAGGAAAATCTTTATTAGGAGAGCCTCCTGAAGTTCGATTAGTTCGAACGGATAGATCAATCAAAATCAGAGAGCTATTGGGAGATATTGTGAAGTTAGAGGATACTGCTATCTACCTGAAACAATTGTCACAAGAACGCGAAGATTTAGGGAAATTATTGGAGGATATTCCAAAGGAAGAGTTACAGAGAAAAATGAATTTAATTCAATTGGGGCTTTCCCCTGGTAAAGAAGAAAATTATCAATGTTTCTTTTCAGATTGCATCGCAAAAACTATGGGTTGTGAAAATTGTCCGTTCTCAATACCTCACTTTTACGCTTTATCTTCTATTTGTAATCGCATATTACGAACATTATCAAAGTATCAAGTGGCAATAAAAAATAAAAATGTACCCGAAGGATATATATCTAAACTTATCCAACTATTTTTATATGATTATGACAAAATCCTCGGGGCAATCAACACCTTTGGAGAAGATATAGTGGAAATGTTCATGGAAATGGAATATCAAGAGTTCGATGTCATGATAAATCTATTAACCGAACCACAAACAGTAGGAATTGGAGGGGAATTATAGTGTTTGATAATTTAGCTGAAGAATTTTTAATTGATTTGGAAGAGTTCAGTGAATCAATGTTTGATTTAGAGAATTCAGTTGAAGAAGCTAAAAATATCCTCCAAGAAAAAATGAACGAGTCACCTATAAATCAATGTAATTTTGAAGATAATATATGGTATTTGCATTATAAAACTACAAGTAATCGAAGAATTATTAACTTTGATCAAATAAAAGAACTGTCTGTATTTAATACTGAATTAAGAGATATGGAGTTTCTTACTATTATAAAATGTTGGGTATCAAACTTGCTCAATTCCTATTCAGTTCCTTTAGTCTCGACCTATACACTGGGAATAATGAAGTTCTTAAAAATCACAAAGGGATTAACAAATATAAATATAGAAGATATTTCAGATGACTTCTCAACGTTAAATGAAGGAACTAAGGCGGTCATTGTTCTTTCATCATTAAATCTATTAGACTATTTTTCCGATTTGGAAAAATATGAAGAGATTTTGTCACTGCTATATGAACTAAAAAAACAATATAACATTGAAAAAAAGGTTCGTATTTTACCATCTTCAAGAGATATATTAGTTTTCTCTCGAATAGTGGAAGATTTCTTTTCTAAAGAACTGACAGAGAAACAATATTTAAGATGGTTTCCTATTTGGTTCTGGTGGAAAGTAACCAATCTAATACCAATGAGACCAAGTGAGTTTTGTAACATCTCACGGGACTCTCTTAAAGAATTAAACGGAAACTACTACATTCAGTTACCAAGAATAAAACAAAAAAAGGTAAATTCCAATAGAATTCAAATTGTTGATAAAGTTTATATTCCCCACGATTTTTATCAAAAATTAGAAGAATACAAACAGATTACGGAAAAATTCGGATTCACAGATACGTTTATCACTTACGAATCCATACCTCTAAACAGTAATAATAAATACAATAAAATAGATAGAACAAAGTTTAGCTACGCTATACTTAATTATACTTTAGCTTCCTTTTATGAACATATAGTTTTCGGAGAATATCATATTCAATTTAATCCAAATAACTCAGAGGAAACAGAATTTCAGTATATCACTCGTAAATTGCGATTAAATGATACCCGCCATCTTGCCTTCATCAATATGAAAAGACAAGGGTATCATCCTGTTGAAATTGCACGTATGGGCGGTCATACATCAATACGTTCACAAGAACATTACTTTAACCATATCCAAAATTACGTTGATTTAGAAATACTAGAGCTTATTACAAATACAGATTTGGACAGTTACTCAAACCTTATAAAGGATAAATCAATTTCACTGGGAATGGACTTTATTAATAAATACGTTCTTAGACCCACTAACACAGGTTTCCAAAGAATCATGACTGAAGGGTATTGTACAGACAAAGAACAAAGATGTATGGATGAAGACTGTTGGGGGTGTGATCATTGGAGAATTTCAATGGAGGAATTCATCCAAAAGCAACATATCTTAGAGCAAAAAATGAAAGAAAGGAAATCCTACCTCAATGAAACCATTGATAATTTAAAAAAACTATACAAGGCTATTTATGAGAATATAGGTAAGGATGAATATTATACCTCTGAGAATGTAGAAATTAAAAAACAACTAATTAATCATTCTAAGTATATTGAAAAAGCAGTTCATAAGTATATCAATCTATACAAGGTAAAAGAGAGGATAGATAACAGTGGAGACAAGGGGTCGAAAACCAAAAATCTTCCCACAGGAAGAAATTAATAAAATTATTTATCAGTTTACTCAAGAAGAAAAAGTGTCAGGATGGCTAAAATATTCAGAAGTCTATCGTTATTCTAAAAAGCTTTATGAGAACGAGACAATTCCCTACCAATTAAGTGAAGACTATTGGAGAAGAGATGGAAGACAAGGAAAAGAAACAATTGATAAGATAAATAAGGCTTATGAAGCTGCCCTCGTCAACAAAAAGACCACTGAATCTGATGTTTACATAGATACCCAAGAATGTGTAGATAAATTTTTTACAGGCAAACCTTCCGACAAAAGAAGGCTTATTGAAGCACTAAAATTAAACGAAAAGAAAGCAAAAAACTACAATGAACTCTTAGGAAAGATGAATACCTTAAAAGGTACAATGAAGGCTTTAAAACAAGAAAATAAGGAATTGGAAGAATTACTTCAACAATATCAAACAGTTTTGTTTTCATGGTTCAATGCCAGTATCAAGTCAGATGTTCCATTAATTAATTTAATGGCAACAGGAAAAACCAGGCACCCAATTGTGGATTTCTTTTTTGATACAAGCTTTTCTAACCCAACAGAAGGATACGAAAAATTTGAGGAGTTTAGAAAGAGACTCAAAGGGGTACATGAGGAACCAACAATAAACAACAATGTTTTGCCACTATCACAAGGTATTGAATCCCTTAGGCAAAAGCATAAAAAAGAATAATTTAATTGGCATTAACGGGGTCCCTTTGAGGTGGAAAATATACGTTTTGTACATATATTTCAAAATGGAACCCGTTATATTTTCTATAATGAATTGAGTTAAGTAAAGAAAATGAACTCCTACTATCCTTAGTTACATTGTTCAGTTAAATTGCAAAATGTTACAACTTCTTTTACGTTACATACATTCATTACAAGCTCTAAATACAAAACAGAATATTCCTTCGGTAAGTTTCCACCTTTATTAACAATAATCGTTATTCTCCACAACATTTAGCGGTACACGAATGCGCCTTTTAATAGAATTCTAAATTTCAAAGTGATCAAAAATATTTATTCTATCTGTTTATTTTCATGACAATGAGTTCTTAAATTTAGAATAATCTATTCAATCGCTCCTTTTGTCTAATTTTCATACGGTTTATTTAATTTATTTTTAATATAGACGGTAAATAGACAAAAATAAAACGTTGGATTAGAAGTTAGGACTATGCTTATACTTCGATTAAATCTACTGCTAGTAGTCTAGCGGCTTCTTTGAACCATTTTTCTATTTCATTATAGCAATCACTATTTTTTAATTGTTTTTCAGAAACCTCAAAAATTAATTCATTGTTAATTCTATTCTTAGCATTTCCCTTTTTATTCTTTTTCTTTTCATCTTTTAATTCTTCCCAGCTTTTACTACTACTAGGATCCGATTCGTGAGTTATTTTAGCAATCAACTCTGGAATATCTAATGTCGTCCAATCTGTGGTACTTTTATCAAAGCATTTTGGATATTTTTCTAATACGTATTCCGGTGTTAAGTAATTTTCAAATTCCCTCATTGACGTTTCAAATCCAATGCTATTTGCCCGAGTATTAATAATATCAATATACTTTTTATATTTATGAGGAACATTAGATCCAACATCACTATCATAGATATGCAATTGAGCTAATTTAAGTTTTTCAAGGTAATTATCATTTACCCAAAATTGTAAAGTACTACCACCCATAGGTATTATTATTATTTGTGGGTCATTTAAATCAATAATTTTTTTAAATGAAAGAATATTATTATTTATGTTTCTTAAAAAATTAATATCATTTTTTCCTTCTACACAAATGGCGAGTTTAACTCGATTGACATTATCCAACTCAATATTTGGTAAAATACCTAAGTTATCAGCGATATCTGATAACATATCATCACTAGTTTCTCTGATTATTGTATCTCCTGCATAATTTTTAGTAATCAGTCTTAACGATTCAATTGGTAACATCTTTGCTATAGCTGGGCTATGTGTAGTTAAAATAACTTGGTTAACATCCGAATTGGCTAAGTCCTTAAATGCTTCAATTAACATTTTTGGATGATTAGGATGCTGTGAAGTTTCAGGCTCTTCAAATGCATAGATAACATTTGGAACATTACGTTCATTTCGCCTTCTTTCTGCCTCTGCTCTAAAAAAGTTAAGTAAAATTAATCTTCTAACCCCACTCCCCCTTTTATTAACAGCTATACCTTGATCAGTTTCTAAGGTAAATTTGAATACTTTTTCCCAGGCAGGATCTTCAAAATTGGCAGATAACTCTTTTGCGATGTCAGGGTTCATTTCAGAAAGTTTTTCAATAGTTTGTTCAGCTAATTTCTTGGACTCCTTTACAATTTTTTCATAAACTTGCTGTAAAGGTTCTAATATAGTTTCATCTCTCATTAATTCTTTAATAAGTAATTTCATGGGGTTTTGTATTTCACTATCTTGATCCTGATTTTTCCTATCTGATTGAAAAAGTTCATAAAGTGGTATGTAGTCTTTTAAACCATTCCAAATTTGCTTTGCTCCTTCTTGGTCAACCGGTATTCGTATCTCTTCTAAAACCGGGTTCTTAATTGAATTTAAAATTGCTTTCCTAAACAAAGATGATTTTCTTTTATCATCTATTGTTAGTCCTAATTTTTCCGCCGTTATTTTTAATTCGGGTGTTTTTCTGATATGTAAATCTTTACATATTTCTGAATTGGGGTGAGTATTGCGGAGCGTTTGAGCCAGCAGTGCGGAACTTTATACCACC
>NZ_JPVQ01000072.1 GCF_000772965.1 Ureibacillus massiliensis 4400831 = CIP 108448 = CCUG 49529
ACCGGAGGTGCCAGGTGTTTTATATGCGTTATTTGATTACGGGCTTACTATGTTTTTTATTTTATTTAGGATTATGGTTGGAATTAAATTAATATTCCCCATTTATTTGATATATGATTTATTATTATTTCTTCATTAAAAACTGCAATAGCATTTAGCTTATTACCTGGAAAATAATGTACGTTATAAATAGAATTGTTTAAGTTATCAAATAAAAAACTGCGTAAGTATGGAATCGTACTTATTCCTTACTTACACAGTTAATATTACGTACTTGTTAATCAATTTGAAAAACTAGGCTTTAAGTTTCCTTCATACGGCACATGTTCAACGGTAATGATAATTTCATTTCCGTCTTTATCTTTTCCTTTACGTTTATAGGTGAATTTGTCATCATTAAGCTCTGTAATTTCAAGAATTGCACCATACTTATTCTCTCCTAGAGAAACATGAGCTCGTAGCTTATTTCCATTTACAACATTGAAATATCCATAATCTCCACGGCTTTCTCCTGTATTAGGATCGAAAAATTCATACTTACTTGTGCTGCTATCATATTTAGCAAGTCCTAAAAAGTTTGTATTATAGTCTGATACATCGTTTCCATTTCCATCTAATGCAACGGTACCTTGCCATAAAGTTCTCGCTAAAATTTCGTCACCATCAACATTATTATCCACCTCTCCTGTAAAGGTCTCTAAAAGTTTATCGGGAGTAGTAAATGTCAGCTCTGTCTCGGTATAAGGGATATGATCCACGAACACTTCTATGTCGTCCCCGTTTGCATCTTTACCCATTCTTTTATACGTAAACATATCCTTCGTAAGCTCGGTAATTTCAACGACTGCCTGGTTGCCTGTAGATTCGGATATTAATACTCTATTTTTACCATCATTTGTTATAAAGAAGACCCCGTAGTCCCCGCGGCTTTCTTTTGTGGTTTTATCAAAAAATTCATATCTAGAGGTTTCAGCATTATATTTCGAAAGACCAATAAAGTTCAAATTTGCATCCGTTAAATCATTGTTTTCAGAATCATACACCCGTGTACCTTGCCAATTGGTACTAGTGAGAATTTGTGTAAATTGTTGTCCTTTTGTTAATTCACCGGACTGGTTTACATTGTTAGACGCATCCTTCCAGACGGGGATTGTCTCATCTTGCTTTGTAAATAGTCCCTTTGAAAGCAGTAGGTAGGCAGAAATGATAATAATACTTGCTGCTAGTAATATCCATGTTGATTTTTTCATGTCTCTCCTCCATTTAAAAGCAATAAAAACAAAATAAGCTTTCCCGAAATTTGTTAAAATATACATCCCTTAATTTTCCTAAGAAACTATATTTAGCAGAGGTTTATCAAATTCAGTGCTTTTTAAATTCATTTGCAAATATTTTTAAAAATAATTTTAGTTCCATGAAACATTTGTCTAAATTACACGACAAATGGAATGGTTTGATATTACAACCAATAATTGGGGGAGAGACAATAATGGAACGTTTTAACAAAATTCTAGCGGTATCAACTTTAACAGGGGTATTACTTTTTAGTACAACTGGTGTATCAGCAGCTATATTTAAGGATGTAAATGAAAACTTCTGGGGAACTAATGAAATTGATTTTCTGTTTGAAGAAAAAATTGTTGGAGGCTATCAAAATGGTCTATTTCAACCGAATAAACCAATTACAAAAGGACAGATTGCTATAATGTTAGCTAATGCCTTAGATTTACCAACTAATGAAAACACAAATTTAAAATTCTCAGATATAACAAAAAAACATGGCTCATATCAAACATTTGTATCGATTACTGAGGCTGGAATTTTTTCGAAGGAATCAAACTTCCAACCGAATAAATCAATGACAAAAGAAGAAGTGGCAGAGGCTTTAGTTCAGGCATTTAAACTTACAGCATCAAAAGATATTAAAATTATAGATGTACCAGAAAGTTCAGAAGCCTATGACGATATTTCCGCAGTCATTCAAAATGAAATTATGACAGTGAATGAGGATGAAACATTTAATCCGAATCAGAAAGTGACAAGGGGAGAATTTGCTGTTTATCTTGCTCGTGCATTAAACAAAGATTTCTTACCAACACAGTACAATATCCCACAAAACATGAATCCTGTCATTAAATTATTTGATGTGGTATTAAAAAATCCAGCAGCTATAAAAACAGTATTTGCAATAAATAATGATTTTGGATTTACGGCTTTAAGTAAGGAAATCGAAAAATTAGAGGTCACTACTTTTGAAGAAGTAGCACGTTTAAATGGAACTACAGAGTTTGCTGTGCATGTAAATGTTAAGTTAAAGGGAGAAAGCGAAGGCTTACTTTCTGAAGGCGAAAATACACTTTATTTCCTCGTGACAAAAGAAGATTATATGAAATATAAAATTGTATCCGTTGATAATAAACCACATTTACAAGCTGATGATTCTATTTCCTTCTCTCAGGAAAACGCAAAAAAACTATTTGGTGATTCTAATAATGCATATTGGTACGTAGTAAGAGGGGGGGAAGGAACAGGAGAATTAAAGACTTTCACAAAAGATGAAATCGAGTATCGTTATATGGCACAGTCACTAGATAGTGAAGATAAACTAAAAAGCTATTTAGCAAAGACTTACACACCTGAGCAAGTAGCAAAGATCTATAATGATTTAGGATTTATCGTGAATAATGGAAAGCTTGCGCAACCAAATGCAGATGGCGGTAGTTTATTAGATTTTGCAAAGGCAACAATAAAACAAACATATAATTCAACGACAGTGAAGAAATATGAATTAACAATTCCATTAGGTGATACAAAAGAGGTAGCAGTAATGGAAGGGGAGCTTCGTTTCGTGGAAGGCCAAGGGTGGCGTATTAGCAGTTTAAAAGATATCGAGAGTGCCTCAATTACTAATAGCGAAGCACTTAATCTATTCTCAGAATCACGAAATGCATACTGGTATGTAGTAAGTGGCGGCGAGGGTAATGGCACAGTGAAGACATTTACCAAAGATGGTATGGAATATCGCTATATGGGCGATTCATTAAATACGGAAGAAAAATTGAGAAACTATTTAGGTCAGTATTATACAAAAGACCAAGTAGATCAATACTACAAAGATTTAGGCTTCCTAACAAACAACGGAAAGCTTGCACAACCAAATGCAGATGGCGGTAGTCTGCTCGATTTTAAAAAAGGAGCAATTAAATTGCTTACTGATGCAGCGACAGTGAAAGAATATGAATTGTCAATTCCATTAGGTGATACGAAAGAAGTTGAAGTTATGGAAGGTAAACTGATCTTTGTAGAAGGTCAAGGTTGGCGTGTGAGTAGTTTGAATTAATTCTCAAAAAGGGAAGGAGCCACTTGTTGGGCATCCTTCCTTTAATTGATTTATGCTCGATTCGTTAAAATAACGCCACCAATTACTGCAATACCGCCAATCAATTGAGCAAAATACAATTGCTCGCCTAGGAATATTGTTGCAAAGAGTGTTGCAAAAACTGGCACTAAATTTAGATAAATGCCTGCGCGGTTCGTACCGATTTCAACCATTCCTTTATTCCAGCTTAAAAATGCCACTATCGAAGCGAGTATGCCAACATAAAGAATTGCCCCGATTGTTGCGCCTGACCAATGGATTGGAGTTGTCGATGTCATTAACTCGTACATCGAAAAGGGAACGAGCATTATCGCACCGAGAGCAATACATACAAGGAAGGTTGAAAAACCAGGCAATCGATCCGAGTACTGTTTCACTAGTAATGAATAAAAACTCCATGATATAACCGCTACAATGACAATTAAATCACCAAAATTAAAATGGAAATTTATAAGATTTTCAATCGAACCCTTTGTCAAAATAAAAAGAACACCTAAAAGTGAGATGGCGGTACCGATGACTTGATTGCGTGTTACTTTTATTTTTAAAAAGGCAAAAGATAATATGTATAAGAAAATAGGTGTTAATGAATTCATTAAAGAAGCATTAATCGATGTAGTATAATAGACGCCAATATATACTAGTGTATTAAAACTCGCAACGCCTGTAAGAGCAAGAACAATGACTATAGGCCAGTGCTCTTTAAATTTTGGCCAATCTCTTTTTACATATTTAAAAGCAATTGGGAAGAATACGATAAATGCAAGGCACCATCTTAATAGAGATAATGTAAAGGGAGGTATTTCGCCAGTTACAGCACGCCCAATGACGAAATTTCCCCCCCAAAGAATAGTCGCAAGCACCAATAGTAGGTGTGGTGGAAACTTCATATGGCAAGACTCCTTAAATTCAAAATAATAAAACAATTATAGCTACATTACTTCCAAAACTTCAACTCTATTATTTCCAAAATAAGTTTGTTAATAAATTTCAAAACAAAAAGGGAGTATCTCAAAATTGAGAGATACCCCTTTTTCATAACGACTGTCGAATTTAAATTATCTGTAATGGTATCCTTTACTATGGTTGGTAATTAGTCAAAGGTAACATTGTAACAGGTTACAGGTCATCGGTTTACCGATTATTGTAAATATTTGCATGACAAGCAAACAAATAGAGACAGTACGTTATGCCTCGGATTGGAGTCTCACCGCACCGAGAATTATTTATCTTAGAAATAATTGGAATCATCAAATTCGACTTCTACTTGATAATTTTTTGCATTGATTAAATTTGATAAGCGATGGGCTTCTTTTTCTAATTCGTTGGCTTTTTGACGGTAAACGATTGGATCATACAGTGCAACTTGATATAAAACAACGTTGTCTCTTCCGCTATACAATCTTTCCTTTTCAGATTTACCTAAATCTTTACAAAGACTTGCCTCTGCACGTAATTGACTTGCTAGCTCGATCGCTTCGACTATCGGAAGCTCCTCGCCTTTAAAATTGATAGTATTGTCAATATTTGCTCTATAAATTAAACGATCTAATGTTCTAGCATCTTTCCGAACCTGTTCAAGTTCTGCTTCAACATCTTTAAGCAATCGTCCTGAAGATTTCGGTGTTTCCCCTTTTTCAATAATAACATGACTGACTAAATGAATTTCTTGAATCAATTCTGGAATCTTTTTTGTCAGAACGCTTTTTAATTTTACAGCTTCTGCTAAAGGTATTGTTTTCATTCACTTTCGCCCCTTTTAAATTGAAATGTTAGGTACTGTTGATGAAAGAATGGATGTTTTATATTCTCCACCGCTTACTTGGCAGAACATTTTGCCTGCTGCTTGAAGAAGTTCATCGCATTCCTGTTCATCTAATGATGGCCTTAAATAAAAAACCTGAAGCGCTTCAGTTGTATCCTCTGTTACTGCTGTACGTTTGGAATCGACGAATGGACTTCCAAAGGCGCCTGTTTCATCTTTACTACATAAAATATTTTTTAATGAATTAAAACGGCCATTGAGTCCTTCGTATCCTGTTTCTTCATCCCCGACAGTAATTGTGACATCACCTTGAAGCTTTTCCATATCATATATACCAATTGGAATTTCATATTGCAGGGAAAAGAAATTATTTAAATCAACACCAGAATGAAATGGAGATAAATAGTTTTGCTTTGCAACTCTGCGCATTAAACTTTCTGCTGAGTGGCGATAGCGGTTTGGATCTGCACCAAATGATTTCCAAACCTTACGCCATTCAGAAATACCAGGACGTTCAGTAACAGGAGTTTCTTGTAACTCAAAAAATAGATTTTCTTGAAAAAGTTGCATACGTCCTTTAATCATTTGAGGAGATTCTGAAACGACAATTTTGGTATAATGGATAATGCCGATTTTTAATTGGTTATTTGTTTCAAAAAGTAATTCATTGATTGAAATGTTCATATATCATCACCTGACTTTATTGAAATTTATATCACTTTACAATATTTTACCAAAGAAGGGAGCGGAATGCGAAAGTGAACATCGAACAATTACAACAGCAGTTAATAGAATACGCATCATCCATTGGCGTTGATAAAATCGGGTTTACGACCGCATCACCGTTCAATGAGTTGAAAAATCGATTAAAGCGCCAGCAAGAACTTGGCTACCAATCCGGTTTTGAGGAATCAGATATCGATAAACGAACAGAGCCTATTCGATTATTAGATAATGCAGAAAGTATTATTGCGATTGCTCTTGCCTATCCATCTAAAATGGAGGATGCTCCGTCAGGGAAAAAAGGTGCAAGACGAGGCATTTTTGCTCGCGCATCTTGGGGAATAGATTATCATGTAGCTGTTCGCGAACGTTTGCAATTGATTGAAGTATGGCTTCAGGAAAAAGTACCGAATGTACAGCTTAAATCAATGGTTGATACAGGAGAGCTTGTAGATCGCGCAGTTGCGGAACGTGCGGGTATCGGCTGGAGCGGGAAAAACTGTTCTATTATAACACCTGAGTTTGGTTCGTATGTATACTTAGGCGAAATGATTACAAACATACCTTTTGCTCCTGATACACCGATTGAAAACGAATGTGGCGATTGTACTCTTTGTCTTGATGTTTGTCCAACTGGTGCCCTAGTGAATCCAGGACAATTAAATGCGCAGCGATGTGTTGCATTTTTAACACAAACAAAGGACTACTTACCTGATGAGTTTCGAGCAAAAATAGGAAACCGCATCTATGGCTGTGATACTTGCCAAACAGTGTGCCCGAAAAATAAAGGGAAAATGAACTGGATTCATGATGAATTCAAGCCTGATCCAGAAATAGCAAAGCCTTTATTACAGCCATTATTAAATATGTCCAATAAGGAATTTAAAGCAACCTTTGGCTATGTATCAGGTTCTTGGCGCGGAAAAAAACCGATTCAACGAAATGCAATTATTGCATTAGCACATTTTAAGGAACAATCAGCGGTCCCTGATTTAATTGATATAATGAAAAAAGATGAAAGGCCTGTTATGCGCGGAACTGCTGCATGGGCGATTGGGAAAATCGGCGGTCCACTTGCGGAAGATGCATTACTGAATGCGCTTGAACGTGAAAAGGATGAGGCAGTCATTCATGAGATTCATAAAGGAATGCGGCTTTTAAAGGCAGAAACGAAGGCTTAGGTTACACGAAACCAAATAATAAGCGCCCGAGAGAAAGAGTTATCGGCTCAAAAAAAGTAGCAAGTAAGTGATCAAAAGCTGAGATTAAGCGCTCAAAAGAAACGCTCATCCGCTCAAAAGCATGTGCTAAGTGATCAAAAGGAAGTGCTATCCGCTCCAAAAGGTAGCAAGTGATCAAAAGCAGAGATTAAGCGCTCAAAAGAGACGCTCATCCGCTCAAAAGCACATGCTAAGTGATCAAAAGGAAGTGCTATCTGCTCCAAAAGGTAGCAAGTAACCAAAAGCTAAGATTAAGCGCTCAAAAGAAACGCTCATCCGCTCAAAAGCTCATGCTAAGTGATCAAAAGGAAATGCTATCCGCTCCAAAAGGTAGCAAGTAACCAAAAGCAGAGATTAAGCGCTCAAAAGAGACGCTCATCCGTTCAAAAGCATGTGCTAAGTGATCAAAAGGAAGTGCCATCCGCTCCAAAAGGTAGCAAGTGATCAAAAGCTGAGATTAAGCGCTCAAAAGCATGTGCTAAGTGATCAAAAGGAAGTGCTATCTGCTCCAAAAGGTAGCAAGTGATCAAAAGCTGAGATTAAGCGCTCAAAAGAAACGCTCATCCGCTCAAAAGCACATGCTAAGTGACTAAAAAACTAGCTCATCCGCTCAAAAGCTCAACCAACCACTTAATCAAAATAATAAAAGTATACGAAACTAAGGAAGTGTCTAGCTTTGCCATTGCATATTGTTTTATATCAACCTGAAATCCCAGCTAATACGGGTAATATTGCTCGGACTTGTGCGGGAACGAATACTTCATTACATTTAATCCGCCCTTTAGGATTTTCAACTGATGATAAAATGCTTAAACGGGCTGGATTAGATTACTGGCATTCTGTGAATATTGTTTATCATGATAGTTTAGAAGATTTTATTGAATATTCAAAGGATGGGGACCTTTATTTAATTGAAACATATAGTGATGAGCCCTATTCGAATCATGATTTTAGTAATCAAGAACAGGATATTTACTTTATGTTTGGTAAAGAAACAACGGGGTTGCCTAAGGAATTCGCCTACGAACGACGAGATAAATGTCTTCGGATTCCACAAAGTGACCATGTACGATCTTTAAATTTATCAAATACTGCAGCAATAATAATTTATGAAGCGTTAAGACAACAAAATTTTCCAGGGCTAAAATAAAGCGAAAGAAGACTATCCACACCGTCATTAAAACAAATGGTGTAGACAGTCTTCTTATTTTCACAAATTATTCTCCATCAAGGGTAAATACAATTTTTATCCCTGAAGGATCTTCAGTAGAGAAAGCTTGATGACCTCCATATTTTGGAGCTCCATCAAATTGATCCACTGTTGCACCGATACCAAGTAAATTATTTTTTATTTTCTCCGCTTGTTCTTCATTATCTAATACCAGTGTAAATGATTTTAACCCTACACTATTTTCAGGAGCTGGTGACCCACCTTTGCTTTCCCAAGTATTTAAACCAATATGATGATGATATTTTCCTGTTGAAACGAACAATGCTTGTTTGCCGTATCGGGTAACAACATCAAAACCTAGGATACTCGTATAAAATTTTTCACTAGCAGCTATATCTGCAACAGATAAATGAATATGCCCCATTACTGTGCCATTAGGAAGGCCATCCCAAGCACCATCTGCTTCACTTAAAACGGAAGGAATGTCTACTTGTTCTGTTGTCATGTAAACAGTTGAAGCATCCTGCCAAATCCAATATTCCTCCTGACGATCTGAATAAACTTCAATCCCATTTCCGTCTGGATCATTTAAATAAATTGCTTCACTCACATGATGATCGCCAGCGCCGATACGAATATTATATTTAATAATATTTTGAATAAAGTTTCCTAAGTCTTTTCGAGTTGGTAACAAAATAGCAAAATGATAAAGCCCGGTTTGCCCACCTTGTAAACTTATTGCATTGTCTACTTGCTCTAAGGACAAAATACTAGTAGTACCATCAAATGTTAGAACCGCAGAATTCTCAGTTTGCTCGAGTACATAAAAACCAATTATTTTTTTATAAAACTCAATGGAACGCTCTAAGTTGGATACCTTTATTTGCACATGTGAGACATACATGTTTGGCTTCTTATGAAAATGATTAGACATAAAACAACCCCCGTTATTTTTCACGTATTGTCAAAAATAATTTATATAAATCGCTAATAAATGTT
>NZ_JPVQ01000073.1 GCF_000772965.1 Ureibacillus massiliensis 4400831 = CIP 108448 = CCUG 49529
TGAAGAAGAGAACTTTAAACCTTGTGTCTAAAATAAAGGGGCCAAACCGATTTTGTGTCCGTATCGCCCTATTTTGTGTCCATATCGATACATTTTGTGTCCATATCGCCCTCCACACTCTTATGCTCGTTTCGCGCCCCTTGTTATCGCCCTCCACACTCTTATGCTCAATCGCACTACTTTTTATCAATCAATTTTGTAGCAATATCGATATCACCCTATCCGCGCTACATTTTCCAAATCCCTAATTCGTTTCTATTCAACCACACGCGAGTACACTTCATTCTCCCCTACTTCATTAAATGCGCGATGGTCAATTGCACCAGCAACTCGTTCAAATGCAATGTGGCGTCGAATACCTGCTGTCACAAATTTCTTCGCTAAAAATACAGCCTCCTGAATCGGTAGCCCCTTTGCTAACCCAGCGGTGATCGCTGCAGAATAAGAGCAACCCGCCCCATTTGTATGTATCGTGTCAATACGTGGTGCTTCAAGGTGTATCATGTTTTTTCCATCATACAAAACATCAACAGCAGGCCCGTCCAAACGTCCACCTTTTACAAGTACGTATTTAGGACCGAGCTTTAGCAAATCTCGTGCTGCATCCTGTAAATCTGAAACACTTGCAATCTCACGTTCTCCTAACAAGTAGGACGCTTCTGGCATATTTGGTGTAATAATAGTTGCTTGAGGCAAAAGCTTCGTTTTTAGCGAGTCCATTGCTTCAAATTTCATCAATGGTGCACCAATTTTCCCAAACATCACAGGATCTACCACAATATTTTTCACAGGATGTTTACTTAACCATCCCGCAACAAACTCAATTATTTCCTTTGTAAACAACATGCCCGTCTTCAGTGCATCCAAATGAAATTGCTCGAAAATGGTATGTAGTTGAGCTTCAATCACATCGATAGATTCCGTAAAAATCCCTTGCTTCGTTTCAGGATGTGTCGCAACAAAGGCAGTAATCGCTGTTGTTCCAAAGACACCTAACTCCTGAAAGGTTTTTAAATCCGCCTGAATGCCTGCTCCCCCACGTGCAGCTGATCCAGCAATCGTACATGCATATGAAATCGTCATCCTAGAATATCTCCTTTTGAATGTAAATAAGTCAATAAGTAAAACTTTGTAAATTGTATAGTCAATGACGTAATGGTACCTAAGGATTTTATTTTATTCAAGTAAAAAAAGACTATCCGTAATTGAATAGTCTTTATCAGAACTCGATTTTCGCATGAGGACAATGTTTTTTCAATTCAGAAAGAAAAAGCTCTTTTTCCTTCGGTGAAATTTTTACACTGCCCGAAAAACCCGTCTTATAAAAAATTTCGATTCCATCCGTTGAAGTAGACAATCGATAGCCCGTGTAAATATCTCTTGTTGGTGAAACTTTTGTGATATTTTCATAAGCTATTTGACTACGGAATGGTCCGCCTTTAACGAGTAAATACTCTTCGTTAAAAACATATTGAATACCAAACAACATCCAAAGAAGAAATGCGACTATTAAAATAAAAACCCCTATCAGAATTGCCATTGCTTCTGGCGGAATTTCCTCATCTAAAAAAACAGGAAAGAAACAACTAATACCAATAATTAAAATTGAAATAGAAATGAAAATTCGAAAAGTTCGATCCATTTTTGATTTAAATAACAATACATTGCACCACTTTCGATTTAAGATCTCTAATTCTTACTATTAGCAACAACAGAACCAATAGCATAGGAAAGCATATGCCCGACATAAATCACAGTAATCAGCCAAAAAGCTGTTAAGTTATGGAAAACAGCTAGAGATAAAAACCAAGCTATAAAAATAATCACAAGAGACCCCATCCAACTATAAGAACGAGCTAAATGATCATTATAAACAAAACGCTCATCATGCTGTTTTATCTTTTTCATTATACTTCTTGGAAAATAAAAACTAAAAATAACAATTAACGCTAAGCAACTCCAAAAAATAACCTGCACCCAAAAATTATTCATATCCATTACAATGTTTCCTCCTCTTCAAAGATAAATACATCTTCAATTGTGCATTGAAATGCCTTTGCAATGTTATAAGCCAGCTGAATAGACGGATTGTAGCGGCCCTTTTCAAGTGATATAATCGTCTGCCTTGATACGGCAACCTTTTCTGCCAATTCATCCTGCGTATAATCAAAAGTACTCCTAAGCTCTTTAATTCGATTTTTCACTCTTCCACCTCAATGTAAAGCTAACTTTACGTAAAGTGCACTTTACATTTCCCGTTAATGTCAAGTAGGCTTTACATTCGAAATACAAATTATAAATCGGGATTTTACTTAGGTTTTTGTACCCCGTTGACACGAGCAGCCATATATTAGAAAAGACATACTCCCTTATGAAAGAGGGGCAATCCATGGGAAATGAAAATAATAAATTAGCAACCTATAGTTTATTAGTTTGTTTAATACTCGTTTGGGGTGTAAGTTGGCCGATTTATAAAAATGCAGTACCATACATGCCGCCACTACTTTTTGCAGGCTTCCGTGCATTTGTTGGTGGGGTGCTATTATTTTTATTAGTTTTAAAAAGATGGCACTTACTACGGTTTAAAGAAAATTTGTTGTTTTATATCATTTCAGCTACATTAAATATTACTTTTTATCTTGGTATCCAAACAGTAGGGCTTAACATGTTGCCAGGGGGCTTATTCTCAGTACTCGTTTATTTCCAGCCAGTACTGCTGGGACTTTTATCTTGGTGGTTTTTGAAAGAGAATATGAACCTATTGAAAATCCTTGGACTCATCCTTGGATTTATCGGAATCTTTTTTGTTAGTGTAGACGGCTTAACGATTCATTTATCTGTACTTGGTGTTATTTTAGCACTCGCCACCGCACTAAGCTGGGCCATTGGTGTTGTCTATGTGAAGAAAAATAAGCTCAGAATTGACGCCTATTGGATGGTGGTCATGCAACTGATAATTGGTGGGGCTTCGTTATTGATTGCAGGGGGCTTTACGGAAAGTATAACTGATATTGTTTGGAACGGAGATCTAATTTTCACCTTAGTGTGGGGCTCGACACTTGGTATGCCGATTGCTCAATTTATATATTACAAGCTAATGAATGAAGGTGAAGCAAGCAAAGTCGGTGCATTTACTTTTTTAGTGCCAATACTTTCTGTCATTGTAAGCTCTATTTTCCTTGGTGAAGCGATTACCTTCAAATTATTCATTGGAATGATGCTTGTAGGAGGAAGTATCTATCTTGTAAATCGAAAAGTACCCGCCACGATAAACAAATAAAACAACACGAGCCATTATTCGATTCGATGTTGGATGAGGAAGCAATAAATAAAAAAAGTCAGGCTCTGCTCACATAGAGTAAAGCCTGACACCATTTCGCAATTTATTCCGCAATCTCCATAATCATTTTTTCAACTTCGTCAAAGACTGCATCTTCTTGATTGATCAAACCAATGTAAAACTTACATTTCGGTTCTGTACCAGATGGACGGGCACAAATCCATGAGCCATCTTCTAAAATAAACTTCAACACATTAGAACGTGGTAATTCAATCGCTACTTCCTCACCATTAGCAAGTGTTGCGATACCAGATTTATAATCCTCAACACGAGCTACTGAAAGACCTGCAAATTTCTTCGGAGCCGCCTCACGTAGACTCGTCATTATTAGACCAATCTTCTGTTGACCTTCCATCCCATCAAACTTCAAAGAAATAAGCTTTTCTTTATACTGACCATATTGTGCATACAATGAATCTAGCACTTCCAACAATGACTTACCCTCATTTTTATAATAAGCAGCCATTTCAGCAGTTAACAAGGCAATTTGAACTGCATCTTTATCACGGACGAAATCACCAGCTAAATAGCCGTAGCTTTCTTCATAACCGAATAAGAAAGTATGCTTTCCTGTCTCTTCGAACTCCGCCATTTTTTCTGCAATAAATTTAAACCCTGTTAACGTATTGATCGTTGTAACACCAAAAGATTCGGCGATAGCAGCACCCAGTTCAGATGTTACGATTGTTTTTACCATCGCACCATTAGAAGGTAACGTGCCATTTTCTTTTTTCGTAGATAAAATATAATAAAGAACCAATGCACCAAGCTGGTTACCCGTTAATAACTTGTATTCACCACTTGCATTCTTCACAGCAACTCCAAGTCGGTCCGCATCTGGATCCGTTGCAAGTAACAATTCTGCGTTAACTCGCCCACCTAATTGTATCGCCATCTCAAATGCTGCCTGTTCTTCTGGATTTGGATAAGACACAGTCGGGAATGCGCCATCTTGAACAGCTTGTTCTTCAACAATATGTATATTCGTAAACCCAAAATCCTTTAACCCACGAACAGTTGGTTTTAATCCAGAACCGTGTAGTGGTGTATAAACGATCGTTAAATCCTTATTTACATCATCACGTTGACTTAATCTCATCAAAGCGCAGTTATAAGCAATGTCAATTTTCTCTAGAATTTCTGTACAGTAGCCTGAAGCCAATAATTCGCCTCTGTTCATTGAAGGTACTGTAAAAATATCCTCAACCGCTTCCATATGTGAAACAATTTCGTCAGCAAAGACAGGGGTTAATTGGGCACCATCTTCTCCATATACTTTAAATCCGTTATACTCTTTCGGATTGTGGCTCGCCGTAATGACAACACCTGCAACAGCATGTAAATAACGAACCGCAAAGGAAAGTTCAGGAGTTGGGCGGCTTTCCGTAAAGATGTAAGATTGAATACCGTGACGAGCTAACACACCAGCTGTCTCATAAGCGAATTCTTGTGAAAAATGGCGTGTATCGTAAGCAATGACAACACCGCGTACTTTTGCTGCTTCACCTTGCCCTTCAATTTGACGCGCGAGCCCTTCAGATACTAACCGAATCGTATGGATATTAATTCGATTTGTACCAGCGCCAAGAAGACCGCGCATACCACCTGTCCCGAATGGAACAGTTTGATAAAAGCGATCTTCAATGTCGGAAGTTTTGTCTAAAATCGAATCAAGTTCTGATTTATAGATGGCGTCTGCCTTCTCTAGCCATTTCGTATACGTATTACTCATGAATATTCACCACATTTTCCTTCAATAGCTCTAACATTTTCTTCTTGTAAGCTTCTACACCTGGTTGATCAAATGGATTTACTTCAAGTAATGTCGCACTGATTACACAAGCTTTCATAAAGAAGAACATTAAATAGCCAACATGATATGCATCTAGTTTAGATAAGCAAATTTTCATCACTGGTACGCCGCCCTCTTCATGAGCTAACACGACACCATCTTTTGAAGTGGCATTAATTTCATTCATCGAACGCCCAGCTAAGTAATTTAACCCATCCATATCATCTAATGTAAAGGGTACTTCAATATCCTCTTCAATTTCTTCAAAGTGAATCAATGTTTCAAATAAAATGCGGCTACCATCTTGAATGAACTGTCCTATCGCATGCAAATCTGTTGAAAATGTTACAGTGGAAGGATAAAGCCCTTTTTGCTCTTTCCCTTCACTTTCACCGAATAATTGTTTCCACCATTCATGCAGCTTTTTCAAGCGAGGCTCAAATGAAGCTAATAATTCTAACGAATAGCCTTGACTATATAATTCAAAACGAGAAAAGGCATATTGATATGCAGCATTTTCAAGTATATTTTCATTTAAAAAGTCACTTTCTGCTTGTCTTGCACCATCAAGAAACGCTTGAATATCAATACCACTTGCAGCAATCGGAAGTAGTCCAGCTGGCGTAAATACAGAATAACGGCCACCTACATCAGCAGGAATAACGAATTGACGGTAACCTTCTTGATCTGCAATTTGCTTTAAAATACCCTTTTTAGCATCTGTTGTTACTAGAATACGTTTAACTGCCTCTTTTGCATAACGATTCTCCATATACTGTTTCACAACTCGAAAGGCAAGGGCTGGCTCCATCGTTGTACCCGATTTCGAAACAACATTCACATACACACTCTTGTCTTCTAAATAGGCAAGTAGCTGCTTCAAATAAGCACCACTCATATTATTTCCTGCATAAATGACCTCAACGTTTGATTTTGTTCCGAAATAAGGTGTTAATGCATCAATAACAGCTCGTGCTCCAAGGAAGGAACCTCCTACCCCTATTACAAGCAATACATTGGCCTTTTCTTGGATTTCATTTGCAACTTGTTGGATTGCAAATAATTCCTCCATAGAGCAATCAATATAGTGCTTCATGTCAGGAATAGCCACCATATCAAATTGTTGAACATTTTTTGGATAATCAAATTTAAGCATTTTTCTTCTCCTTAGAAACTGGCCTATTGATGAAAATCAACAACAAACCTTAGTTACGCGCAAATATAGATAGAAAAATATATTCGTCCTATCTGTTAAAAATGCTTGCTCAAATAAATCGAGCAAGCCTATATTCATGTTACTGTTAACTATTATAGTTATAAACGATAGATTATAAACTTTCAATAACAATTTATACCTATCTTCTAGACGTTGCATCCTATGGGGAATTTTAGTTCTCCCATCTTTAATGAAAATACTACCTTAAACACTGACCGTAGATTTGTGTCCAAAAGAATCTTAAAACTCTTCTTTCATAAATGTACGTAAATATTCGCGTAATCTTTCCTGCAAGTCTTCACGTTCCAATGCAAATTCAAGTGTTGCTTGGATAAAGCCAAATTTGCTACCGATATCATAAAGCTTTCCTACAACATCCTGTGCTACAATACGTTCGCTATGATTTAGCAATTCGATGGCATCCGTTAACTGAATTTCTCCACCTACACCAGGTCTTGTTGCTTCTAACGCTTTAAAAATGTTTGGTGTTAAAACATAACGCCCCATAATAGCAAGATTAGAAGGAGCCTCTTCTGCTTTCGGCTTTTCGACAAAGCCTTTTACTTCGATAGGTTGACCTTTTTCAATTCCATTTGCAGGATTAATAACACCATATTGATGAACTGCATCCATCGGAACTGCCTGTACACCAATAACTGACGATTGTTCTTTTTCATAAGTTTCAATTAATTGAGCTAATGCAGGTTTTTCTGCATTTAATACGATATCACCTAGTAAAACGGCAAATGGTTCATCCCCGATAAAACGATGTGCACAGAAAATTGCATCCCCTAATCCTTTTTGTTCTTTTTGACGGATATAGTGGATGTTTGCTAGATTTGAGATATCTTGAATGTCTTTCAAGTCATCCCATTTCCCTTTTTGAGCTAACAATTCTTCTAGCTCATAGGTTTTATCAAAATGGTCTTCGATGGCTCTTTTATTTCGGCCACTAATAATAATAATATCTTCAATGCCAGAAGCAACCGCTTCTTCTACAATATATTGAATTGTTGGCTTATCAACAATAGGTAACATTTCTTTAGGTTGAGCTTTAGTTGCTGGTAAAAAACGTGTTCCTAATCCTGCTGCAGGAATTACAGCTTTTCTTACTTTTTTAGTCATTTTAACAACTCCGTTATAAATTAATAATTCCGAATGAAATAACCATCACTTCTTATTGTACTATAAGATTGCAACGGTTTATTAAAGATATCGTAAATATTTTAATCGTATTTTAATACTAGCATAAAATCATAATTCTTCAATATAAATCGACAGTATTATACAATTTATGGGAGAAGATAGCTTTTAAGCAAAATATCCCCCTTATAGAATTTGTTCTATAAGGGGGATCTCATCTTAACCTATTATTGAGTTTCAATTAAGCCGTATTTTCCATCTTTTCGTTTATATACAATATTTGTAGCATTTGAATCGGCATCAGTGAAGATATAGAAATCGTGGCCAAGTAAGTTCATTTGAAGAATTGCTTCTTCTTGGTCCATTGGTTTTAAGCTAAATTGTTTTGTTCGTACAATTGCAAACTCTTCTTCCTCTTGCGGTGTTGTATCAGATTGCACGTTAGCAAAGTAAACACCTGCTCCTTCACGATCACGGAATTTGCGATTCACTTTTGTTTTATGTTTACGAATTTGTCTCTCTAATTTATCTACGATTAAGTCGATAGCTGCGTACATATCATCATGACGTTCTTCTGCACGCAATGTAACATTTTTCATCGGAATTGTGACTTCAACTTTTGTTTGTTTATCATTGTAGACACGTAAGTTTACATTAGCAGTAGCGTCCATGTCATTCCCAAAATAACGCTCTACTTTTTCAATTTTACTTTCAACATACTCACGTATTGCTGGAGTTACCTCAATGTTTTCACCACGAATGTTAAATCTAATCATGTAAACTCCTCCTTTTATTAACCCTATGTAAATATATTCTACATAGTATTAAGAATATCCTGCCAAATCCGCGATTCTTTTTCAATTCTTAGGACACGCATTCACATAATATTAACAATTAAATGGGACGTTTTTAAACAATAGCTTTCCGTTAAAATGGTTATTATATGCTAGTTAAGCACTTCTTTTCCGCGTCTTTCTTTCATTTCGCTGATGATTAAGTCAACGATGTCTGGTTGATCAGGTAATTGAATACCATACTGACGACCTTGTCCAAAAGTGAGTATTGCGGAGCGTTTGAGCCAGCAGTGCGGAACTTTATACCACC
>NZ_JPVQ01000074.1 GCF_000772965.1 Ureibacillus massiliensis 4400831 = CIP 108448 = CCUG 49529
TTGTGAGAGGGGCGAAAATTAGTTAACTTATTTTCCCTCTACTCGATTAATAGAGCTTCTATATTTGTTTTACATTCTAAAACGCATCTATTATAGATTGGTATATAATGCCATACCTAAATAAACCAGATATATGAATTTGTATAGAAAATTGTTTGAGAAATACATCAATATCAACGTTTATAGCTATATTCATTTTTAATTTTTATTAAATATCAATTTTTATAGTTAGATAAACATGGTATAACTGCTATTTCAACAGCAACTAGAAGAAAACCTTACCATTGACTAAGGATATTTAACTTCATAATATATATCGTATACGATGTATCGTTTACGATTTAATTGAGAAAGGGGATAGTAGCTTTGAATAGAGCTGATTTTATCGGGGAATCGATAGATTTTATTCATCGTTATACGATGAAAAGCTTACAAAAAACAGCCGAGGAACATGGCGTAACGATTCCACAAATTAGGGTGATTGCTGATGTTTATGCTCATAATATCGTTAGCATTAAGCAGTTATCTCAAAATCTGAAAATGACTCAAAGTACAGTTTCCGATATTGTTGATCGATTAATTGCAAAAGAATTTCTAGTAAAATCACCAAACCAAAAAGATAAACGTTTAGTAGATATTACACTATCTCCTAAATTAGTAGAAGAAATAGATGAAAGTATATCTGAACTAACTAGTCAATCATTAATCGGTGTAATCAATCTTTTAAGTCCTAGTGAACAGGAAACAGTTGAAAAGGGTATGAAATTATTAGTTTCAGCAGTTAAAGAAAAAATGATTGCTGAGGGAATAGATAACTATGATTTTATTGATATTTTGTACTTCTCCGAAAAAGACAAACGCAGAAAATAACAGACAACATAAATGGAGGATATAATTTGAAAAGCATTATAAAAGGACGTTGGGCGATTTTTTCGATTTGGCTTATTGCGACAATTATACTAACAATATTACAGCCAGATATCAATGCCATTTTACGACAACAAGGGCAAGCTGGTACAAGTAGTGACAGCCCATCCGTAATTGCTGGTAATATCTTGGCAAAAATGAATACCACTGAAGGCACGGATAATTTAATAGTTTTTTACAATGAAGATAAAATAAAAGATGAAGAAATGAAGGAAATTGGAGAAACAGTTAGTGTAATACTTGATCACAGCTCTGAACTAGGTATTACAGAAATGATTGATCCCTTCACTATGCCTGAAGCAAAAAGTTCTTTAATTTCAGAAGATGGAACAACGTTGATGGTAAGCTATAAGCTTGATAAAAAGGGCCGTGAAGTTGACGATATAAAAGAACAATTCGATAGTATTTTAGAAGATGTTCCTGTTGAGTATTATTTAAGCGGTGAAGACTTTATTAATAACGATTATTTAAAGGCATCGCAAGCAGGGGTTGAAAAAAGTGCTGCATTAACAGTTATCTTTATACTAGCAGTGCTTGTCATTGCATTTAGATCAGTTGTTACACCTATTATCTCTTTAATCGCGGTAGCATTTTCATACCTTGTTTCGATGGGTATTGCCGCACAATTGATAGATAAAGTTGGTTTTCCAGTAACGAGTCTTACACAAATGTTACTAGTTTTAATTCTTTTCGGGATTGGTACAGATTATAATATCCTTTTATTTAATCGATTTAAGGAAGAATTATCAAAAGGCCATTCTGTTGATGATTCAATTGTGAATACTTATAAGACAGCAGGTAAAACGATCGCATACAGTATTCTAACGGTATTTATAGCTTTCTTAGCACTTGTTTTCTCAGAATCACCAATCTATCAATCTGGTGTAGTAGTAGTAATCGGTGTAACGATTTTGTTATTAGAAATTTTAACTTTAACACCATTTATTATGAAGGTTTTAGGTAAGAAAATTTTCTGGCCTTCAAAAAACACGGAAGGTCATAAGGATAATAAATTCTGGGAAAAGACTTCTTCTTTTGGAACAAAGCATCCAATACTTATCACGATAATCATTCTTGCGATTATTGGGCCTATGATTTTCCTTCATAAAGAGAAGTTAAACTTTGATACGGTTGGGGAACTTGGTGATAGCTATCCTTCTTCAAAAGCAATTAATCTAGTAGCGGAACATTTCGGTAAAGGACAAGCAATGCCAACTACAGTCGTAATTGAAAATGATGAAGCACTTGATAATAACGAATCTCTTTCTGCAATTGATAGCGTTACAGAAAGATTGAAGGCGATTAAAGGTGTGAAAATGGTTTCTTCTGTTACACAGCCACAAGGTGAGCAAATTACAGACTTTTATGTTGATAGTCAAATGGGGTCTGTAACAGATGGAATTTCTCAAACTGAAGATGGTGTGAATCAAATTTTTGATGGGCTAACAGAAGCTCAAATAGGACTTGAATCTGCTGATTTTTCACAAGTAAACCAAATGGTGGATGGCACAGCAAAGCTTCAAGACGGCATGACAGAATTAACAAATGGATTGAAACAAATCCAAGGGGGAATAGCTGATGGAACTAATAATCCCGAAACGATTTATAATGGACTTGATACAATTGAAACAAATCTCACTGCAATGAGTAGTGGTATAACAATGCTAGCTGACAGTTATGATAAAATGCAAGCCGGTTACTCTGAAATGGGAAATCATTATCAGGATGCAGCTACGGCCCTATTAGGTGTAAAAAATTCACTTGCACAAATGAAAACTATGACGGATGCAGTAGCAACAAGCTATGTAGATTCTGAAAATGATACAAATTTCCAAGCGCTTAAACAAACAATTGAGCAGCTATTGGCATCTTTAAGTCAAATTACACCAGAAAGTATTGCTGCATTAAATGAAAATTATAATGCAACGACTGCTGGGTTTAGTACAGCAAACGAAAATCTTGCTAACATGAGTGATGGTTTATTGCAAATGTCAGAAGGATTGAATAAGTTAAAGGCTGGTCTTGGACAAACCTCTTCTGGAATTGGCATGATTGTAACAAATTTAAATGCTGTAAATAATGGTCTTGGTGAAATGAAAGCTGGTCAACAACAGCTAGTTGAAGGGCTAAACGGTTTCGGTGAATTTGGTGAGAAATTAACGGATGTAAACGATGGATTAAAAGGCATTTCTGATGGACTTGAACAAACAAATGGATATTTAACACAGCTAAATGCAAAAACCTTCTTTATCCCAGAAGAAGCATTAACGAATGAAGACTTTAAAAAGTCTTTAGATGCCTTCATGTCTGAGGATCGGAAAATTACAAAAATGACGATTGTATTAAATGATGATCCATACTCAAACGAAGCTTTAACAACCATTAATCAAATTAATGAAACGCTTTCTAATGGACTGAAGGGAACTGTGCTTTCAGATGCGAAAAGTGGAACAGTTGGAACTAGTGCAACAACGAATGATATGAACGATGTGTTATCGAGAGATTTAAGTAGAACAACGTTAATCGTAATTGTTGGCGTACTACTAGTTTTATTCCTGGTGATTCGTTCATTCTGGACTCCAATCTTTATTACTGCATCACTTGTTGGAGCGTACTATACAGCGATGTTTATCATTAACTTTATATTCTTAGACTTGTTAGGCTACGCTGGGATTTCTTCCTTTGTTCCATTCTTTTCCTTTATTATCATTGTTGCCCTTGGAGTAGACTATAGTATCTTCTTAATGATGCGTTATAAGGAGTACCCTGAACTTTCTCCAAAAGAAGCAATAGTTTTAGCTTCTAAGCATACTGGTGGTGTTATTATATCAGCGGTAATTATACTTGGCGGTACCTTTGCCACATTAATACCTGCAGGAATTGTATTACTTATAGAATTAGCAATTGCAGTTATAACAGGGCTGATAGTACTGTGCTTTATTTTACTACCACTCTTTGTTCCTGCGTTGATAGCATTACCAGATAAATTATCAAACTTTTTTTCAAAGGATAAAAAGACAATTTAATAAGTAACCTAATAAAAGCATGAATTTAAAGCGAATACCATTTACACTTAAAATAAGTGTTTGGTATTCGTTTTATTTCAGAGTGTCGACAAAATACCTCAAGAGGTGCACCTCTTGAGGTATTTTGTCTTTTTTAAGGTATCTTATCACAGTATTAAAGGTTGGAGCATATGACTATCGTGTACCATTCCCCAGATTGAGCGTAGCGAGGGAGAAGGCTGAGGCCGAGCCCACGGAAAGCGTAGCACCTGTAACGGAAATCGACGACTTCTTAATGTATTGTAAATAGAAAAAAGAGGCTGGGACAAAAGTAAATTTAGAACAAGTAGGCACTACAAAGGATAGTAAATATTTGCTTATCACTTTATTTGAAAGTCGTTCGTTGGAGAGGCGGGCGAAGAGTGCATCTGCCGCTTCGCTTTTGATGCAAAGCAGAGCTTTCCTGCGGGATGTGAGAGCAGTGGCGAGAATCCACAGAGCGAAGCGAAAGGAGCGCCGCTCGCCCTGGATGCGCGAAGCCTGCATCGGAAACGAACGGTAGCATATCATAAAAGTACAATCTATATTTAAAAATAGATTGTACTTTTCCCTTTATGTCCCAGCCTCTGAGACGTATTTTCAAATACGTCTATCTCTAACAAAAATATTAAAAATCAAAATTATCTGGATCTGGTCCTACTCGATGGTTTTGATTTAATCCGTCAATTGCATCTATGTCTTCTTGTGTCAATTCGAAGTCAAACACGTTTGCGTTTTCGATAATTCGATGTTCTTTTGTTGATTTAGGAATTGTTACGATTCCATTTTGTAAGTCCCAGCGCAGGATAATTTGCGCTACAGATTTGTTATATTTATTTGCAATTTGTTGTAAAGTTTCGTTATCTAACAATTGACCTTGCATTAGTGGAGACCATGCTTCGAGTTGAATACCGTATTCCTTACAAAAAGATTGTAGTTCTTTTTGAGTTAATCGCGGATGACATTCTACTTGATTGATCATTGGTTTAATTTCAGCATCCATCATTAAATCTTCTAAATGATGAATTTGGAAATTACTTACCCCAATCGCTTTAACTCGTCCTTCTTTATATAGGGTTTCTAAAGCTCTCCAAGCATCTTTATATTTACCTGCTACTGGCCAATGAATAAGATATAAGTCTAAATAATCTAATCCAAGCTTTTCAAGACTTTCCTCATATGCTGCAATTGTTGACTCATATCCAAGGTCTGAATTCCATACTTTTGAAGTAACAAATAGATCTTCTCTAGTTAAACCGGCTTCATTTAATCCTTCTTGAATACCTTTTCCTACTCCAACTTCATTTTGGTAAATTGCAGCTGTATCTATACTTCTGTATCCATTTGTAATTGCTGATTTCACTGCGTTAATTAGTTCTGGTCCTTCTTCAACTTTAAATACCCCAAGTCCAAACCAAGGCATTTTCACTCCATTATGCAAAGTAGTTGTATCTTGTAAATTTTTTGCTGTCATTTTTAAAACCTCCAAAGATTTTTATGTTTTGATTTTTCTAATTAGGATAAATGATTGAAAGTTATTGATACTGTCAATCATTTATCGGATATTTTTAAGCTTTACTTGCTAAATCTTTACGTTCCAGTGTTCTACTAATGGCTGTCAAAATAGCTGCAACGAACACCATTAATGCTCCGATCCAAGAAGTATGGATAAGACCAATAGAATCTGTAATTATTCCTCCAAAGAAAGAGCCTATTGCAATACCTGCGTTAAATGCAGCTATATTTATAGCAGAAGCAACATCAACGGCACTTGGAGCAAAACGTTGTGCAAGTATTACAACATATACTTGTAATCCCGGCACGTTCATGAACGCCAATAATCCCATGAACAGAATTGTTATTAACCCGACAATTTTAAATGGTGCTGTAAACATTAAAATAAATAAGACAATTGCTTGTACAATAAACATATAAAACAATGCACGAATAGGGTTTTTATTTGAAAGTTTACCTCCAATCATATTACCTATTGCAATAGTAATGCCATAAAGTAATAAGATGATTGTTACAGCTCCTTCACTAAATCCAGTGATTTGCTGAAGTAATGGTGATAGGAATGTAAATACAACAAAAGTTCCACCATATCCCAGTGCAGTAATAATGAATAAAAGCAATAATCGACTATTAGTTACAAGTTTAAGCTGATCACGGAAAGTAGTTTTTTCTCCCTTTCTTAAATTAGAAGGGACAAGAATACTGTTAGCAATTAAAGCAATAATACCTGTGATAACGATTGCTATAAAAGCAGCTTTCCAACCTAAATGTTGTCCAATAAATGTTCCAAAGGGCACACCTGTCACTGTAGCCACTGTGAGGCCAGTAAACATGATTGAAATGGCACTTGCCCTACGATTTTCAGGTACTAAATCCGCAGCAATAGTTGAACCTATCGACATAAAGACACCATGTGAAAAGGCAGATATTACGCGGGCAACAAGTAATAATTGAATTGTAGTGGACATAGCAGCAATACTATTACCTATGATGAACACTATCATTATCCAGATTAATAATTTCTTACGTGGCATTTGTGATGTCATTGACGTTAAAAGTGGAGCCCCAATGGTCACACCTAATGCATATAAGGAAACAGTCAACCCAGCAGTTGTAACTGGAATATTCAGGTCTTCAGAAATAAGCGGTAATAATCCGACACTAATAAATTCTGTGGTGCCTATAGCAAATGCACTTACAGCTAAAGTAAGAAGTGCCAATGTACTCTGTTTTTTGTTTAATGTCATATTATAACCTCCTTTTTAATGTGCTCTCCTTTTCGCGAAATAAAAGAAAGTATAGTTTGAATCGGCCGACCATGTTATTATGATGTATACCGATTATAAAGAAAAGAACGCACTTTAAAGTGCTATAGAAACTTTTTAGTACTATAGGTACTTTTAAGTGCCTATTAGTTAGGAGGACTTTGGATATGAATAAAAAGAAATACAATATATCAGTCGAAGCAACTTTGGAAGTGATCGGAGGTAAGTGGAAATGTGTAATACTTTGCCATTTGACTCATGGGAAAAAAAGAACAAGTGAATTAAAACGACTTATGCCAAGCATCACGCAAAAAATGCTAACACAACAATTAAGGGAGCTTGAAGAAGATGGCGTAATAAATCGTATCGTTTATAATCAAGTCCCACCAAAGGTTGAGTATGAATTAAGTGAGTACGGGAAAAGCCTAGAAGAAATACTAAATGCTCTTTGTAATTGGGGAGAAAACCACATTCTAAAAGTTTATGGTGATAAATCAGAGGTTTTAGAGGAAAGTATTTTAAATCAATAGTATGGGCTAAAAGATGTGCCCGAATGGAATTGATTTTCGATGTAAAGGTAGCATAGAGCGCTCATGTGCCCGAACGGTATTGGTTTTCGTGTGAAAAGTAACATAGAACGCTCTTATGTGCCCGATGGAAAATTGAATTTCGTGAAAAAGGAAAGATAAACGGCTACTTTTAGTATTTAAACGAAACTCAATCCATGCGGTAATACGGTATCGAATATAACAAGTAGATAAATAAACTCAAGTTTTTTTGAGCCCCTACAATATGAAAAAGTGTTTCATTTAGTAATTATATACAGAATTAACGCCAACGTAATGTAACAAAGAGTTTACAGCAAGGAACATTTTCCGTTGTTGAATCAAATTCTAATCGTAACCCATCTGGATTGTAATCTATTTTTACATCCCGTTTAATCCCTGTAGTTTTAATTAATCGTTTAACCTCTTCAATGTCTGAACGTTCTGCAAAGTACATTACTTTTGAACCGAAATCCTTTGAAGAAGAAAGTTTATCGAGAACCTTGCTTGCATCGGACATTAATTTTTTCGTTTCATTGGCGGATTTGTATAATAAGTTAGGATCAACTGGTGGATATTCATATTGATTTGATGGGATTGTATTTTGTTTGTGGCGATTTCACTGGCTGTTGCATAGGCTGCTGAGGTACATGATTTGCTGGGTGATGCATCGGATTAATATGATGTAATGGCTGTGTTGTTGGTTTAGAAGGATGTTGTATTTGATTTACCTTATTGGGCTGGATGGGAGTCCAATGAAACTCATCCAAAGATGGTCTTTCAAAATTCAAATGAGCAGGTGACTGATGGACAGGCTGATTCACCAAATTGGACTGGATGGGAGTCCAATGAAACTCTTCTAAAGATGGTCTTTCAAAATTCAAATGAGCAGGTGACTGTTGAACACGGTGATGCATCGAATTAACTTGAATCGGCCTCCAATAAAATTCTTCTAATGATGGTTTTTGTTGATTCAAATAAGCAGGTGGACTATATGCACTTTGATACATTTGATTGCCATAAGGGAACTGATGTTGATATGGATTCATAATTTAGTGTTCCTCCTTGGAAAATTATAGACTCTCGGCATTCGCCGAGCTTTGTGGTTCAAGGATTTTCCTCA
>NZ_JPVQ01000075.1 GCF_000772965.1 Ureibacillus massiliensis 4400831 = CIP 108448 = CCUG 49529
AAGAAGAGAACTTTAAACCTTGTGTCTAAAATAAAGGGGCCAAACCGCTCATGTCTATTAAGTAGCTTACGTTGCCTATTAAATGCACGTCTTTGTCTATTATCCGCCCACTTTTGTCTATTATCTAAAGCCCCTTTTTGCCGTTGTCTATTATTCACCCGATTTTGTCTATTAAATGCACGTCTTTGTCTATTATCCGCCCACTTTTGTCTATTATCTAAAGCCACACTATTATCCAAACAATCATATTTTTCGATTCAGTTTTTTTCCAATCATTTCAGAAAAAATGTTATGATATTTTTTAAGTTACGAAGAAGGGCTTGTGAGGATTGTGGAATTTAGACCTTGTATTGATTTACACGATGGGAAAGTAAAACAAATTGTCGGTAGTACATTAGGCTATGAAAACAAATCTGTTATTGAAAATTTCATTTCTGAAAAAGATTCTGCCTTTTATGCTAATAAATTTAAAGAAGATGGTTTAACAGGTGGACATGTGATCATGTTAGGTTCTGGTAATGATGAAGCAGCAATATTAGCTTTAAACACTTATCCGAATGGACTTCAAGTCGGTGGTGGCATAAATGATACAAATGCAAAAAAATACATTGATGCAGGAGCATCACATGTGATCGTTACTTCATTCATCTTCCATGATGGAGCTTTAGATATGGAAAGATTACAATCATTAATCCAAGCAGTTGGAAAGGAACATATTGTCATCGACTTAAGCTGTCGTAAAAAAAATGGTAAATGGTTTGTCGTAACAGATAAATGGACAAGATTCAGTGATTTTGAAGTAAATGGAGAAAGCATTTCTTTTATTGAACAATATTGCGATGAGCTTTTAATTCATGCAGTAGATGTTGAAGGGAAAAGAAGCGGCATGCAAGAGGAACTCGTTAAAGATTTAACAAACTGGACATCAATTCCAACTACGTATGCTGGTGGAGTGCGTTCATTAGATGATTTGAAAAAATTTAATGAAATTACAGGCGGCAAGCTTCACGTTACAATTGGTAGCGCATTAGATATTTTTGGTGGGGATTTAAAATATGAAGATGTGGTAGCTTTCTGTTCAAAATAAATAAAAAGGCATACGATTCAACAATAATCGTATGCCTTCTTTTATAGAAACATCCCAGCAATCGCTGCACTTAATAAAGAAGCTAACGTACCTGCAATAACAGCTCTCACTGCTAATTTCGCAATGATCGGACGTCTGCTTGGAGCCATAGAACCTAGACCACCAATTAGAATTGCCATTGAACTTAAGTTCGCAAAGCCGCATAGAGCAAAACTTATAATCATTACTGTTTTTTCTGATAAATCCGGAATTACCGGCGCGAAATTTGAATAAGCAACAAACTCGTTTAAAATAAGTTTTTGCCCGATAAATGATCCTGCCTCAACCGCTTCCACCCACGGAACCCCGATTGCAAATGCTAATGGCGAGAATATAAAACCTAAAATTGATTGTAACGTAATTCCTTCATAACCAAATAAACCAGTAATACCACCAATGATACCATTAAGCAATGCAATCAAAGCAATAAACGCCAACAGCATCGCACCAACGTTTACAGCAAGCTTTAGCCCATCACCTGCACCTCGAGCCGCTGCATCGATGACATTTACTGAATCACTATCTCTATCTAAAGAGAAATTTGAATCATCTACTTCTTCCGTTTCAGGTAAAATCAGTTTCGCCATAATTAGACCCGCAGGCGCTGCCATAAAGCTTGCAGCTAATAAATATTCCAATGGAACACCTAACAAAGAATACCCAACTAATACAGAACCAGAAACAGAAGCTAAACCACCTGTCATAACCGCAAACAATTCTGATTTAGTCATCTTCTGTAAAAATGGTCTAATAACTAATGGTGCTTCTGTTTGACCGACAAAAATATTTGCAGCAGCATTAACCGATTCTGCTTTGCTAGTTCCAAGAATTTTTGATAGCCCTCCGCCAATAATACGAATGATTACTTGCATTATCCCTAGATAATATAGAACTGAAATTAAAGCTGAAAAGAAGATTATAATTGTCAACACATGAATAGCAAACACTGTTCCCATTTTTTCACTATCAGCTAATGCTCCAAATAAAAAGCTAATTCCTTCATTAGCATAGGAAATTAAATGTTGTACTCCATTTGAAACACTCTCTAATACCTCACGACCAAGCTCCCACTTTAAAACGACAAACGCAAATAATAATTGAATCAATAATCCCCCAAGGACTGTTCTCCAATTGATTGATTTATGACTACTTGAAATTAAAAAGGCAATACCAATCACAATAATAATCCCAATTATGCCCCATAAAATATTCATATTCTCACCTTTCTTCTTGCACTTATTTTTCTACTATTCAGCAGTTTCATGCGGAAAAAATAGAAAAAAACAAAATAAAAAATCGACCGAAATATAGGTCGACTCGTAATAAATATTCTCGTAATAAATATTAATTATAACGTTGACTTACCATATCATAGATGTATTTCGCTTGTTCGTAGGTTGGTTCAATTGTATAGGCTTGTTTTAGATGGTACATTGCTTGTTCTGTATTTTCTGTTGATACTGCATATAAAACTCCAAGATTATAATGGGCATCTGCGTTTTTCTCGTCTTTTTCCAGTACATATTCTAATTCGCTTTTTGCTAATTCAAACATTTCTAGCGTACAGAGTAGTATACCGTAAGATAATCGAATTTGTAAATCCTTTGGTGCAATTTCTGCAGCCCTTTGCATATAAGGTAATGCTAGTTTGTATTTCTCTTCGCGTTCAAAAGATTTTGCAAGCATATAGTAAGCATCTGCACCTTGTATGCCGTAATCAATCGACTTTTGATACAATTTTGCAGCCTCAATATATCGTTCAGAGTTATAATATAGATTTGCTAATCCATAATAGGCTGTAGCAGTCTTTTCATCCAATGTAATTGCCTTTTGAAAGAAGCGCTCTGCTCTTTCAATATCGTTCATTACAGCAAGTAAATTACCGAAATTCACATATCCAATTGCATCGTTTGGATTGTTTTCTATTGCATCATTGAAAGCCTTGGCTGCGTCTTCGTAACGCTTTTCCTGAAAGGCTTTAATCCCTATTTCGTTATAATCCATTATTTCACCTCATTACAAAACTTTGGCTTACCGTTCCAATATCGGTAAGCCATTGTTATAAATATTTTTTAGCTTAAAAATGTTAGACAATCGAATCTTTATCCAACGTATGTTAATTTTTCTCCATTTTTAAACACTTCATCGATTGTGCCGCCACCTAAGCATACTTCACCATCATATAATACAACTGCTTGACCTGGTGTAATAGCGCGAACTGGCTCTGCAAATACGATGTGTGCACTTCCGTCTTCAAATAATTCAACTTCAACAGGAGTATCCTCTTGACGATAACGGAATTTCGCCGTACAGCTAAATTTGGAAGGTTTTGAATGGTTCGAAGTAAAGCCCATTTTTACGGCTTTTAATGATGTAGAATACAATGCATCATGGTGGAAACCTTGCCCAACATATAAAACATTACGTTTTAAGTCTTTTCCAAGAACAAACCAAGGATCTCCATCACCACCAATACCTAAACCATGACGTTGACCGATTGTATAATACATAAGCCCTTCATGAGTACCCATCATTTTCCCATCAAAGGTTTCCATTTTACCAGGTTGAGCTGGTAAATACTGACTTAAAAACTCCTTGAAGTTGCGTTCACCGATAAAGCAAATACCAGTTGAATCCTTCTTCTTAGCCGTTGCTAAACCAGCCTCTTCCGCAATTTTACGAACTTCAGGCTTTGCAATATCCCCAATCGGGAACATCACATGCTTTAATTGGTCTTGAGATAATTGGTTAAGGAAGTATGTTTGGTCTTTATTATTATCTACACCGCGCAACATGACAGCTTCTCCATCTTGTTCGATGACGCGTGCATAATGCCCCGTTGCTAAATAATCGGCTCCTAATTTTAAAGCGTGATCTAAAAATGCTTTGAATTTTATTTCTTTATTACACATCACATCAGGGTTGGGTGTTCGTCCAGCTTTATATTCTTCTAGGAAGTATGTAAATACTTTATCCCAATATTGTTTTTCAAAGTTAACCGCATAGTACGGTATACCAATTTGATTACAAACTTTAATCACATCATCATAATCTTCTGTAGCTGTACAAACGCCAAATTCGTCTGTATCATCCCAGTTTTTCATAAAAATTCCAATGACGTCATAGCCTTGTTGCTTTAATAAATAGGCAGCAACTGACGAATCGACCCCACCGCTCATTCCAACAACAACTCGGATTTGTGATGGGTCTCTTGTTTCTACCATTGTCGTTTCACCTTTTCTTATTTAATTCGCAAGTCTTTTTACAATTTCACATGTTCTTTTAGCTGCTTCAATCACTAAATCCTCGCTTAATCCGAGACCAAAACTAAAGCGTATTGAATTTCTTAGCTCTTCTGCATCGCGGCCGAACATTGCAACTAAAACATGGGATGGATCAATTGAGCCTGCTGTACAAGCAGATCCACTCGATGCATAAACACCAGCCATATCAAGATTCACCAAGAACGATTCAACTTCCATCCCTTTAAAACTAATATTTAAAACATGCTGTAATGTATTTTCAACATTGCCGTTCACTTCAAATGATATGTTCTCTTTATTTAACTCTTCAATAAACAGTTGACGATATTGTTTAAATTTAGCTTGCTTTGATTCAATTTCCTGCTGCGCAATTTCAACAGCCTTCGCAAAGCCCACTGCACTTGGAACATTTTCAGTACCAGCACGTCTTTTCTTTTCCTGTGACCCACCAAATGAAGTTGGTATTAAAGGAATTCCAGTTCTTTGATATAAAAAACCAATTCCTTTTGGTCCATTTAATTTATGACTAGAAACGCTGAGCAGGTCAACATTTAATGCATTCACATCAAGCTTCTCAATTCCAAAGGCTTGAACTGCGTCTGTATGAAATGTTGCTTGATGGTCTTTTAAAATCTCACCAATTTCATGAATAGGTTGAGTTGTGCCGACTTCATTATTGCCATACATCATTGTGACTAAAATGGTATCGTCTCTTAGCGCATTCTTAAACTCATCCATTGAAATACGACCTGTATGATCTACTGAAAGATATGTTACTTCAAAGCCTTCTTTTTCTAGCTTTTCACAAGCATGCATTACGGCATGGTGCTCGATTTTAGTCGTAATAATGTGTTTACCCTTAGCTTTTAATGCATATGCGGTACCGAAGATCGCTGCGTTATCAGCCTCTGTTCCACCACTTGTTAGAATAATTTCGTTATCCTTTGCCCCTATTGCACGAGCTAATACCGACCGAGCATCATCTAAAACCTTACGAGCTTTGCGCCCTACAGTATGAATACTTGAAGGATTACCATATATTTCGGACATTATCTTCGCCATCTCACTAATTACCTCGGGATGCATTGGTGAAGTTGCTGCATGGTCTAGATAAATTGTTTCCATTGTTTTTCAAAAACTCCTTTAAACTGGCGGTGTTCATTAAATATAGAACATATATCCGTCATATTCAGTATCATCATTATTTTTCGCTAAATCATCAAGGGATGTTGTATCAAGTACATTCTTTACAGCATCACGAATTCGAATCCAAAGTTCACGTTGAGGAGATTCTTCTTCTTCAATTCCTTCAACGGGCTGGATTGGACCTTCTAATACTTTAATAACATCAGCAGCAGAGATTTTATCGGGTGGTAACGCTAATAAGTACCCTCCATATGCACCACGTACACTTTTTACAAGGCCCGCAATTCGTAGTGGTGATACAAGTTGCTCTAAATAAGCTTCAGATAAATTCTTTTCTTCAGCGATTTGACGTAACGGTACTGGCCCTTCCCCATAATGTTTTGCTAATTCAATCATAATCGTCAGGCCATATCTACCTTTTGTAGAAATTTTCATTATAAACACCTCTATTTTACTTGTCCATTTATAAGCTCAAGTATACCATAACACCTTTAATTCCACTTGGAAAAGGTTTAATTTCATCTTTGCTATCCCTCATCCCCCATTAAACAATATCCTAAAGGGATTTTACTTCGTTGAGGCTCATCAACAGTTAATCTGAGATAAATATGATAAATTAATATAAAGTCTTTATTACGGAGGATTAACAATGCAAAATGAACCATTAGCATTTCGAATGCGTCCTCGAAATATTCGTGAGGTTGTAGGCCAACAGCACATTATCGGAGAAAATACAGCTTTATTTAAAATGATTGAAAATGGCCATGTACCTTCCATGCTTTTATATGGTGAACCGGGAATTGGTAAAACATCAATTGCCCATGCGATAGCCGGAAGTTCCAAGCTTCCCTTCTTTTCTCTTAATGCAACACATGCAGGAAAAAAGGATGTAGAACAAATCGTTGTGGAAGCAAGATTAGCTGGAAAGGTCATTTTATTTTTAGATGAAATCCATCGTTTTAATAAACTACAGCAAGATACCCTATTACCACATGTCGAAAACGGATCTATCGTATTGATCGGAGCGACTACTGAGAACCCATTCCATGATGTCAATCCAGCCATCCGCTCTCGCTGTGGTGAAATATTACAATTAAAACGACTTTCTTTAGAAGATATTGTGCAATTATTACAAAATGCATTAAACGATGAAGAACGAGGACTTGGTAAATATACGATTGAAATAACAGAGGAACAATTAAATAAAATTGCGTTAAGTGCAAATGGAGATGCGCGAAAAGCTTTAACTTTAATGGAATCTGTTTATTTTGCTTCTGATGAAGAAGATGGAAAAGCAATTGTACAAGATCATATTATTGATCATTTAGCAAAACGAATTGGTGTTTATGGAGATAAAGCCGGTTCTCATTTTTACAACTTGCTTTCTGCATTACAAAAATCAGTACGCGGTAGCGATACAAATGCAGCAATTTATTATCTTGCACACCTTTTAGAAACTGGTGATTTGGTTGCCGTATGTAGAAGATTGCTTGTAATGGCATATGAAGATATTGGTCTAGCAAATCCAGCTGTCGGTGCACATGTTTTTGCAGCAACCGAATCAGCAAAACGCTTAGGAATGCCAGAAGCTCGAATTCCGCTCGCCAATGCAGTAATTGAAATGTGCCTATCCCCGAAATCGAATTCTGCCTATTCGGCACTTGATGCGGCAATCGCAGCAATCCACGAAGGTAAAACAGGTGATATACCATCACATTTGCGTGATAGTCATTATGCAGGCGCTGTTGCATTAGGTCATGTAGGATATAAATATCCCCATGACACACCTATTGGTACATATGGAGGATGGACTGATCAGCAATACTTACCTGATGAATTAGAGGGGACGGAATTTTACAAACCTGTTATCGCTGGTGAAGAAAAACGTTTGGCTAGTATTTACGAAAAGCTAAAATCATTTAAGAAGGATTAACCATATTTTAAGGAGTTGCCCTGAATTAGAAAGGGCAACTCCTTCTACATTTTCATATTAAAAAAAACGGAAAAATCGAATAAACCATTTCTCCGTTTTCTAACATTATTTTTTAAAGCTTTTCGTAAATTCATAAAATGCTTGTATACATTTATCTGCAGAATTGTTTTGTTTAAGTAATACTTTTTCAAATTCACCTTGTTTATCATTGTATAACTTTAACTCTTCATAACTATGAGCAACTTCCATTAAGAATTCAGCATTTGCTAACTTTTGAACATCCGGAATACAGTTTGCTGCAACTAAATATAATTGTAAAACTTCTTTTGTCACATCTTCATTTTGTATCATTTTCAATTGTTGATATGCCAACGTATGGAAATAAATCAATTTTGAAGTTATATCCATGAATAATACCCAATAAGTATTTTGTTTAGGCATCCCAACACCTGTAATATGACTATTAAAGTAATCTACTGCACCATTTAATAATTCATCAAGTTGACTATAAGCTTTTTCCCATTTTTGTGTTGTATCAATGTAGTTAAAAACAATTTCATCCATATCCTCTTTAAACTTTAACAAATTCAAATCTTTACCTGTGATCGAAAGTTTTGTCGACATTCTCACATCTCTCCTTTGCTCCCCTTAATACTTTTTTGCAAGAATACTATAACAATAATATCGATATGATTTCTGTGAAAATAAAAAGTGATTGAAAATTTGCGATATAACCGTCAAAAACAGTTATTTTTAAGAATAATCTAACTTTTGATTTTACCTTTATGAAAATCATTTATTGTCGAAATATACTATTTTATGAAAGTAATATTAATATTTCAAGCAAAACATTTCTTTACAAGCTTAACATATGTCACAAATAATAAAATAAATCGAGTAGGAGGCTAGCCATTAATTGGCTAGCCGACCTCTCA
>NZ_JPVQ01000009.1 GCF_000772965.1 Ureibacillus massiliensis 4400831 = CIP 108448 = CCUG 49529
ATCCGCATTTTAAAATGGATTGTACTTTTCTCTTTATGTCCCAGCCTCTTTTTGCATATCATACATTCTATTTACTTGTCATAAAATGTGTACAACGGTTATACAATCGTTATACACCCTCAATATTGCTTCTTCTCATACCATCTCACCGAAACAAAATATGATATTACTAATACCACTAGAGAAGCGATAGGTAATAAATTCAAGTACTGCATTAACTGGTTCAAACCAATTTCTCTAATGAAATATTGAACAAATCCAGTAGAAAATACGGGAATAAAGACAATAGCAAAAATAACGAATTTCCCTGTTTGCATTCCAAATTTAATATAAATAGGTATTGTAACAGATAAATAAATCAATGAAGTTGACAAAATTAATATAAAACCAGAAAAAAGATCCTTGAAAGATAGCAGATGAATAAGCTCACTCGAAAAGTAAACGATAGGTGATAGAATAATAAGAGTCACAATAGTCAGTAAAATACCTAAAATAAATTTACTTTGTACAATCGTTTTTCGCTCAATTGGTAACGTATTAACGAACTTATTCCAATGACTCATTTCTTCAAATGAAAAGGTTGTAGATACTTGTAATGCAGAATAAATAAGTGCCATGACAATCATTACCATACCCATCTCTGTCATAAATGATACGACAATAAAGAAGATAAAGATGAGTGACATTAATTTGAATTGTTTACTTAGTATAAGAAGATCTTTTATCAATAAAGCGCGCATTAGAAGGGGCCCCTTTCACAAAAAATAACATTATCTCTTCAATTGTTGGCTTTATAAGTTCAAATGCTGTACTAACCTGATGTCGTTTTACAAGAATTTCAAACCCAAAGCTATTTTCCCGAACTGCAATAATCGCATCTTCAGGGAGGTCTTTTGATTCATCTAACGTACCTCTCCAAATCGCGTAATCATATAAGAGGATATCTTTGCTCTCGCTAAATAATATTTCACCATCATGGATGAGTGTAATGTAATCAGCAATTTTTTCAAGATCGCTTGTAATGTGCGAAGAAAACAATATGCTATTCGTCTCGTCCTGCATATATTCTAAAAATAAATCGAGAATTTCATCCCTTACAATTGGATCGAGTCCGCTTGTTGGTTCATCTAAAATTAAAAGCTTTGGATGATGGGAAAGGGCAATTGTAATCGATAGTTTCATCTTCATACCACGGGATAGCTCTTTAATGGATTTATTCTCGGAAACCTTTAATTTTTTTAGCAGATTGAAATAATATGCTTCATCCCAAGTGGAAAAAACACTTTTCATAATGGAATTAATTTTTTTTGCTGATAACATATCAGGGAAGTGAATATCGTCAAAAACGACACCGATTTGTTCTTTTATTGCTTTTTCATTTTTTACATGGTGTTGCTCGAATATGTTTATTTCACCGTAATCCTTTTTTAATAAATTTAAAATACATTTTATTGTTGTTGTTTTCCCAGCACCATTTTCACCTACAAAGCCCATAATGGTCCCTTTAGGTAATGTAAAAGAAACACCCTTTAATTGAAATTGATGAAATTTTTTTGATAAGTTTCGTACTTCAATCGCATTTTGCATTTATACTTCCTCCTCTAGTAATAGCGAAAGTAGATCTAACACTTCTTTAGGTGGTAAATCTGCCGTTTTGGCAAGTTGAACTGCTTTTTGTAGATGTTCTTCTACTTGCCTTAATAATTCCTCACGTAAAAAATCTTGATTGCGCTCTGCAACAAAGCTACCTTTTCCAGCAACAGTTTCAATAAATCCATCACGTTCTAAATCTGCATAGGCTCTTTTCGTTGTCATAACACTAATTTTTAAATCCTTTGCAAGACTACGGATTGATGGCAGGGGGTCTCCTGCAATTAGTTTTCCTGAAAGAATACTTTGTTTAATTTGTTGAGTAATTTGTTCATATATTGGTTTGTCACTTGCATTACTTAATTTAATAATCATTGTTGCACCACCTTATTCCACAACTGTATATACACAGTATACACAGATGTGACAACCTTGTCTATTGAAAACTTTTTATTTGGGCATCACTCATGATTTAATCGCTGCATATGCTAACAATGAGCTCGGGAGGAGGGAAAACATGCTGTTATCGGAGCTTGCTGAAAAAGAGCTAATCGAAATGGAAAATGGCGTTCGTTATGGCTATTTAGCTGAAACAGAATGCGTATTTGATCCGAAAACTGGAATAATTTACGGTTTTGAATTGGCAGATCAATCTGCTAAAATACCTTTTCAAAAGAAAAAACCAGCACAAACGATGTTTATTCCATGGGAAGAAATCCATTTAATCGGTGAGGATCGAATTCTATTTCGAAAAGCAAAACCAACAAGAAAACAGTATGAATAATGGTAAATGAGAAATGGCTTATAATTGGTCAAGATGCGAGATTAAAAAGCTTAGCGAAAAAGTTAAGTAATGAAAATCGTACTGTTTATTACAAAAACGAAACCGTTTGGAATGAAGATTTAAATCGAACAGCTATTGATTTTGAGCCCAATATGGTTGTATTACCAATCCATCCTCTACCAATCCATGTACCGATTGTATTAGGATTAAAAAATTCTAAAATATTTGCAGGAAAATTAAATGAAGAATGGCAAGAAATTTTAAAGGGGCAAGAAATTCATTTTTATTTACAAGATGAATCTTTTATTTGGAAAAATGCGGCATTGACAGCCGAGGCATTTCTTTCATTTTTCTATAATACAAAACAAGCAATCTACGGAAAAAAATATATCATTACAGGTTTTGGGCGTGTCGCAAAAATGCTTGCCCATGCTATAAAAAGTATCGGTGGCGAGGTTTGTATAGCTGTTCGTTCTCATATTCAACTAAATGAGGCGAAAGCATTTCAATATGAAGCGGTATATTTAGATCAAGTTGCAAGTATAGAAGGAGATATCTTCATCAATACGATTCCTGCGAAATGGTTCGATGAGAATTTTAATAGTACCATTAAAATGCCAATATATGATTTAGCTTCCTCTCCAGGGTGTTTACAAGATGATGTAATTCGTGTGAATTATGAATTGTTGCCTGCACTACCTGGAAAGTATTTTCCACAAGATGCAGCTCATGTTTTATATGAATCAATAATTGGACAAATAAAGGGGAGAGAATAATGCTAGAAGGAAAACGTATTGGACTTGGTATCACTGCATCACACTGTACGTATGAAGATGTAGTACCGAAAATTACGCAATTTACGGAGGCAGGGGCTACCGTTGTACCGATCATTACACATTCTGTATTAACAGCTGCTACTCGATTTGGAACAGGAGAAGAATGGATTGAGAAAATTGAATCGATAGCAGGGGAAAAGGTTGTTTCATCTATTGTAGAAGCAGAACCATTTGGCCCAAAAAATCCACTTGATGCAATGGTAATTGCACCTATGACAGGTAACTCCATTAGTAAATTTGCAAATGCAGCAACTGACAGTCCTGTGTTAATGGCAGCAAAAGCAACATTACGTAATGGATCTCCTGCTGTATTAGGCATTTCTACTAATGACGCCCTAGGTTTAAACGGTATTAATATAATGAAGCTATTAAATTCAAAAAATATTTACTTTATCCCATTTGGTCAAGACGATCCATTTAACAAACCTAATTCATTAATTGCAGATTTCACTAAAATGCGCGAAACAGTGGAATATGCACTTCAATATAAAAAACAATTACAGCCCTTATTTATCCAATATACGAAATAGTCAAAATTTATCTTACATTTCTTACACAAATGATTTAATTTATGATACAATTTTCAACATTATGTAACTAGTTTTTGAGGAGAGATGACAAGAATGACAAAGCAATTAACAGTTGCAATAGTGGGTGCAACAGGCGCAGTAGGATCAAAAATGAAAGAACAGTTAATTAAACGTAAATTTCCGATTAAACATATAAAATTTCTTGCTTCTGCTCGTTCAGCGGGGAAAGAAATCGAATTTGATGATAAATCCTATATTATTGAAGAAGCTACACCAGAGGCTTTTGAAGGTGTTGATGTAGCACTTTTCTCTGCTGGTGGTTCAGTATCGGCAAAGCTAGCTCCAGAAGCTGCTAAACGTGGTGCTGTTGTTATTGACAATACAAGTCACTTCCGTATGCATCCAGAAGTGCCATTAGTTGTACCAGAGGTGAATAGAGGAGACCTAGCAAAACATAACGGCATCATTGCAAATCCAAACTGTTCGACAATTCAAATGGTTGTAGCGTTACAGCCAATTCGTGAAAAGTTTGGTTTATCTAAAGTGTTAGTTTCTACTTACCAAGCAGTGTCAGGTTCTGGTGTCTCTGCGATTGAAGAATTACGTACTCAAAGTGAACAATGGGATGCGGGTAAAGATGTTGAAGCAAATATTTTACCAGCTAAATCTGATAAAAAACATTATCCAATTGCACGTAATGTACTTCCACAAATCGATGTGTTTACTGAAAATGGTTTCACATACGAAGAGATGAAAATGATTAATGAAACGAAAAAAATTATGCATTTACCAGAATTGCATGTAGCTGCAACTTGTGTGCGTGTTCCTGTCGTTTCAGGTCATTCTGAATCGGTTTATATAGAAGTTGAAAATGATGCTACTATTCAAGATATTTTTAATGTTTTAAAAGATGCTCCTGGAGTTGTACTTCAAGATGATATATCGCAACAAATTTATCCAATGCCAATTTATGTTGAAGGTGAAGATCCAGTATATGTAGGTCGTATTCGTCAAGACTTAGATAATAAAAAAGGCTTCCATCTTTGGATCGTTTCAGACAACTTACTAAAAGGTGCTGCACTAAACTCAATTCAGATTGCAGAAGCGATGCTTGAGGACAACTTACTATAATAGGGGTGTATTTCTAAAATGGACTTAGGTAGAATTGCCACCGCAATGGTGACGCCATTTACAGAAAATGGTCAAATTGATTATGATGTATTAGAGCAAATCATTGAATATTTAATCGCAAATGGTACAGATACGATTGTAGTATGTGGAACAACGGGTGAAGCTCCTACTTTATCTACAGAAGAAAAGCTTCAATTGATAGAGTTTACTGTAAAAAAAGTTAACAAACGTGTTCCAGTCGTAGCTGGTACTGGGGATAACGAAACTCATTATTCAATTGAAATGACGAAAAAAGCGGAGGCACTTGGTGCGGATGCAGCAATGTTGGTTGCTCCGTATTACAACAAGCCAAATCAACGTGGGTTATACGAACACTTTGCGGCTATTGCAAAAGAAACAACTTTACCACTAATTGTTTATAATGTACCTGGTCGTACAGGTGTAAATGTAGCAGCGAAAACAACAATTGATTTAAGTAAAATTCCAAACATACAAATTGTGAAAGAAGCAAGTGGGAACTTAGATCAGATGACAGACATCTTAGCAAATGTTTCAAAAGATTTTTATGTTTATAGTGGTGATGACGGTTTAACATTACCTTTACTTGCAATTGGTGGTCGAGGTGTAATCTCCGTAGCTGCACATGTTGTTGGAAACGAAATGCAAGCGATGATTCGTGCCTTTGAAGAGGGACGTCACGCGGATGCTGCTGAAATACATCAAGCTTTATTACCATTAATTCGTGAGCTTTTCTCTAGTCCAAATCCAGTACCTATAAAATATGCAATGAGTAAGGTAGGCTTTAGTATTGATAAAGTAAGACTTCCATTAGTTGCATTAGATAATGAGGAAAAGTCCTCTTTTGATCGTGTATGGAATGAATTTCAAGAAAAAGCCAAATGTTTTAAAACTCATTCTTAACTGAAAAGAAAAGTGAGTGCCTGGCATTATTGTCGGGCGCTTTTTTTGCATGCAAAAGGAAATCCATGTATTTCACTTTTTATTTGTGATATATCCAATCACACCGTATAATGGGTATTAAGTGGTTGTTTTGTTCGGGTATTCAACTTTATTCAGCATGGGAGTAAATTCTCATGAAATCGGGTCAAATACAAAAACATTATTCAATTCAGCAACGTTATCTACGTTCGCTGAATAAAGTTGAGCCTCCTGCATTTGGCACAGATTTTGGAGAGGGGTTAATCGTTCTAACACGATTCAAAATCTGTTCAACCGCAAGGGGCGCATTTATTAGGAGGAAAAAAAGTGACAATAACAAAAAATGAAGTAATCCGAGTAATCCCTCTGGGTGGAGTTGGAGAAATCGGGAAATCGATGTACGTAATCGAAATCGATGAGGAGCTTTTTGTCGTGGACAGTGGCTTAATGTTCCCAGAAGATGAAATGCTTGGAATTGATATCGTTATTCCAGATATAACATATTTAGAAGAGAACAAAGAGAGAGTTAAAGGGATTTTTCTAACTCATGGTCATGAAGATGCCATTGGTTCAATCGCCTATGTATTACAAAAAATACAAGCCCCTGTTTATGGATCAAAGCTGACGATTGCTTTAGCAAAAGAACATTTAAAAGATTTACCTGCTAAACATCATGTGAAATTCTTTGAAGTAACAAATAAAAGTCGTATGAATTTCAATTCAACTTATGTGACATTTTTCCATACAACGCATAGCATTCCAGATTCACTTGCTGTTGTGTTTCATACTTCTGAAGGTGCGATTGTTTATACAGGTGAATTTAAATTTGATCAATCGGCTAAAGGTAAGTTTAAGCCAGATATAGCAAAAATGGCTCAAATAGGTGATGAAGGGGTATTTCTTTTACTTTCTGAATCAACAGAAGCTGAAAGACCAGGCTATACGACAAGTGAAACAGTGATAGAAGAAAAACTAGCAAAATATTTTTATTCAGCCCCTGGTCGTATTTTAGTTGCAGTATATGCTTCTAACTTTATACGTATTCAACAAGTCTTTACTCAAGCTCAAGTGTCACATCGAAAAGTGGCTGTAGTTGGTAAAAGCTTGGAGAAAGTCATAAACATTGGTGTGAATCTTGGTTATTTAAAAATTGACGAAGAAACTTTAATACCAGTTCAAGATATCCATAAATATGAGGATGACGAAATTATTATTATTGTGACGAGCAACCAAGGAGAACCACTTGATGCGCTTGATAAAATAGTTCGCAAGCAACACCGAGAAATCCGAATTAAAGATACGGATACAGTGCTTATTACATTTACACCTTCCCCAGGCATGGAAATTCAAATGGGGAATGCGATGAATAATTTAGCAAAAGCTGGAGCAACAGTTCTTTCTACGGATAAAAAAGTCCATGTTTCAGGACATGGAAGCCAAGAAGATTTAAAGCTAATGTTAAATCTTTTAAAACCTAAATATTTTATCCCTATGCAGGGCGAATATCGTATGTTAATTGCCCATTCTAAATTAGCGCAAGCAATTGGTATGCAAAAATCTCAAATTTTTATTGCTGATAAAGGCGATATTGTTGAATATAAAAATGGGAAAATGCGCATGAGTGGTCGTGTCCAAGCAGGAAACGTATTAATCGATGGAATTGGTGTTGGCGATGTAGGAAATATCGTTCTTCGTGATCGAAAGCTCCTATCTCAGGATGGTATTTTTATCGTTGTTGTAACTTTAAACCGAGCACAAAAGAAAATCGCATCTGGTCCTGAAATATTATCACGAGGATTTGTTTATGTACGAGAATCTGAAGAATTGATTGTCGAAGCTACAGAGCTTGCCCGTGGAGTCATTGAGAAATATGTAAGTAAAGATACATTTGAATGGACAAACATTAAACAAGAAATCCGAGATACATTAAACACATATCTATTCCAGAAAACAAAACGACGTCCGATGATTATTCCGATTATTATGGAATATTAAAAATCATTTAATGAGGCATGGGAAAACGTAGCAAAAAGGGATTTTCTTAACCGAATAAACGGCTAAGGAAATCCTTTTTTCTTAAATAAACATAAGATTTCATTACAGAATTGGGTGAAGTAAATGGCAGAAAATAAGAAAAGACCTTCTACAAAGGCAAAGTCTAAGGGTGGACCATTAATTTTTGAAATTATAGGATTATTACTCATTGCATTTGGTATTATTGTTTATTTTGAATTTGGTGTTGTAGGAAGTGTAGTTCAATCAGCTGCAATGTTTCTTTTCGGAAATTTATATATCCTACTTCCATTTTTCTCAGTATTTCTAGCATTATTTTTAATGATTCAGAGAAAAGGAATTACATTTAAAGATCGAATTATACAAGGATCTATTTTAATCATTTGTAGCTTGTCTATTTTTAGTCATAGCTTTTTATTTGAAGATTTGACTAGAAGTGATGCAATTGTGACGGATTCTGTTTTTCGAGAGACATGGAGAATTTTGATTGACAATGGAGGAATTGCCAATCGTAGTGATGCTCTTGGTGGTGGTATGGTAGGAGCATTGCTATTCAGTTTATTCCATGTGTTATTTGACGCAGGCGGTGCAAAGGTAGCAGCTTGGGTTATCTTATTTATCGGAATGATTTTAATAACTGGCAAAGCACTTATACCATTTATATTCGAAAAAGGACCAGAATTAAAGAAAAAATTTGCTAGAAAAAGAAAGAATAAACGTAGTAGTGGTCAAAGGGAATCAAAACGACCGAAGCGTCAAGTTCAAAAGGAAGAATCACCAGCAAATGAAATCGTCGCAACAAGCTTTGAAGAACCACCGATTATCTTCAAGGAACCAGAACCAATTGAAGAACCGAAGATCTCTGCTTTTACGCAAAATATAAAAAATGATACGTCAGAAACAATTGAAGTAGACCCAGCACTAGATGCAGAATTTGAAGATGCTTTAAAACAATCTGTGGAAACAAACATTGAAAATACAGATTATGTCTTACCATCGATGAATTTACTACAGATACCGCCAGAGCATGATCAAAGTGGTGAATATTCCGTTATTCAAATGAACGCAAAAAAATTAGAACAAACCTTTTCAAGCTTTGGTGTAAAAGCAAGGGTAACGCAAGTGCATTTAGGACCAGCAGTGACGAAATATGAAATTATGCCAGATGTAGGTGTAAAGGTTAGTAAAATTGTCAGTCTTCAAGATGACCTTGCTTTGGCACTTGCTGCTAAGGACATACGAATGGAAGCGCCAATCCCAGGTAAATCAGCCATTGGGATTGAAGTGCCAAATAGTGAAATAGCTATCGTTACATTGCGTGAAGTATTAGAGGCAAAAGAAAATAATCGTCCAGATTCAAAACTCCTGATAGGTTTTGGCCGTGATATTACAGGACAAGCTATACTAGCTGAATTAAATAAAATGCCACATCTACTTGTTGCGGGTTCAACTGGTAGTGGTAAATCTGTATGTATTAATGGAATTATCGTTTCAATCTTAATGCGCGCTGCACCGCATGAAGTAAAAATGATGTTAATTGACCCGAAAATGGTAGAATTGAATGTTTACAATGGTATACCGCATTTGTTAGCTCCTGTAGTAACGGATGCGCGGAAAGCATCACAAGCGTTACAAAAGGTTGTTTCCGAAATGGAAAGAAGATATGATCTATTTTCTCATACGGGGACAAGAAATATTAAAAGCTACAATGATCATGTACAAGCGTTTAACGAAGAAAACGATGAAAAACATCCGAAACTACCATACATTGTTGTTGTTATCGATGAGTTAGCAGACTTAATGATGGTTGCTTCTCATGATGTTGAAGATTCTATAACACGTTTAGCTCAAATGGCTCGAGCAGCTGGAATTCATTTAATCATCGCAACTCAAAGACCATCTGTAGATGTTATTACTGGTGTCATTAAAGCAAATATCCCATCTCGTATTGCTTTTGCCGTATCATCTGCAGTCGACTCGCGCACAATATTAGATACAGGCGGTGCTGAAAGACTTTTAGGAAGAGGTGATATGTTATTCTTACCTGCAGGGTCATCTAAGCCTGTCCGTGTACAAGGTGCATTTGTTTCGGATTCGGAAGTTGAATCGGTTGTTGATTTTGTTATAGAACAGCAAAAGGCACAATATGACGAATCCATGATTCCTTCAGACGAGCCAGAAAAAACGGTAGAAGAGGAAACAGATGAGTTGTATGACGAAGCCGTTCAATTAGTATTAGAAATGCAAACTGCTTCCGTATCTATGTTACAAAGACGCTTTAGAATAGGCTATTCAAGGGCAGCGAGAATTGTCGATCAGATGGAAGCTCGTGGGGTTGTAGGACCACCAGATGGGTCAAGACCACGCCAAGTTTTAGTAAATAAGTCTAGTGTTGAACAATAATCATAGCGAAATAATAGGTCAAATATTCGTAATTTTTAACAATTATTGCTGTTTCAATCTATTACAGTACAGAATTTTCAATAAATCTATTTTCTTTGTGAAATAAAAATGATATAGTAATTGACGATTAGTAGGAATGTTCAACATCAGATGTCTGACCTCTTGGTGGTGATTTTATGTCTATAAAAGCTGACCATCGTCATTTATATCTTCAAGTTATTGATCGATTAAAATCGGATATTGCAAAAGGCGTTTATCCTGAAAATGAAAGAATGCCTTCAGAATTCGAATTGTCGAAAGAGCTTGGAGTTAGTCGTGCAACTTTACGTGAGGCGTTACGACTATTGGAAGAAGAAAATATAATTATTCGTCGTCACGGTGTAGGTACTTTTGTTAATCCAAAACCAGTGTTTACATCTGGCATTGAGCAATTGACAAGTATCTCATCGATGATTGAAAATGCTGGAATGACACCTGGAATGAGATTTCTCAGTGCACAGGAAGAGCCTGCAACTGAGGAGGATATAGAAAGATTTAACTGTAATGTAAATGAAAGCGTTGTTAAGATTGAACGGGTAAAAACCGCAGATGGCGAACCGGTTGTTTATTGTATCGATAAAGTACCAGCTGCTTATTTACCTTGTGACTTTCTTCAAAACAACGATGCAGATTCTATTTTCTCTTCACTTGAACAAAGTGGTGAAATACATGTTGCTTATGCGGTAACCTTCATTGATCCGCATGTGTACCATGAAGAAGTTTCACCCATTCTAAATTGTGGAAAAGAAACAGCATTACTAGTCTTAAAGCAACTTCATTATGACGACAATGACCGTGTAGTACTTTTTTCAAAAAACTTTTTTCGAGCTGATAAATTCAGCTTCCATGTAATACGTAAAAGGGTGTAGAACATTCTTTTCCTGCTAATTACTAAATCCTTATGGGGGGAATTTAATAATGAAAAAACGTAAGTTTGGTTTCGCAATGGCAAGTCTTTTAGCTGTTGGTACTTTACTTGGCGCTTGTGGTGCTAAAGAAGAAGCTGACACAACAACTAATACAGATGATGAAGCGACAACAGAAGAAACACCGTCTGACTTCTCTGTAGCAATGGTTACTGACGTAGGTGGTATTGATGACAAATCATTCAACCAATCTGCTTGGGAAGGTATTAAAAAGTTTGGTGAAGATAATGGCTTAGAAGAAGGTGACGGTGGTTATGCTTACCTACAATCTAATTCTGATGCTGATTACAACACGAACTTAAACGGGCTAATCCGTCGTAATTTCGACCTAGTATTTGGTGTTGGTTTCATGATGGGTGATGCTGTATTAGAAATCGCTGAACAAAAACCAGATGCAAAACTTGCAATCATTGACTCAGTTGCAGATGCTCCAAACGTTGCTTCAATTCTTTTCAAAGAACATGAAGGATCATTCTTAGCTGGTGTAGTTGCAGCTAGCATGACTGAAACTGGTAAAGTTGGTTTTATCGGTGGTATGGAAAGTGAAGTTATTAAACGTTTTGAAGTTGGTTTCATAGCTGGTGTTGAAGCTGTTAACCCTGATGTAGATGTTGAAATTTACTATGCAGGTGCATTTGACAAAGCTGAACTTGGTAAAACTGCTGCAAACGGTATGTACTCTTCTGGCGTAGATATTATTTTCCACGCTGCAGGTGCTACAGGTAATGGTGTATTCACAGAAGCAAAAGAACGTAAAGAAGCAGATCCAAATGCAAACGTTTGGGTAATCGGTGTTGACTCTGACCAATATGCAGAAGGTCAAGTAAACGAAGATACAAACATTACTTTAACTTCAATGTTAAAACGTGTTGACGTAGCTGTACAAGACATCGCTAAACAAGCTATGGAAGGTAACTTCCCTGGTGGAGAAACTGTTGTTTACGGTTTAGCAGACAATGGTGTCGATATTGCTGACTCTCGCGGTGCAATTCCTCAAGAAGTATTAGATTTAGTTGAAGAATACAAAACAAAAATCGTTAACGGTGAAATCACTGTTCCTGATAAATAAAATACTCTAAGATATTCCTCATCATAGGGGCTAGACTATCTAGTCTCTATGATGTTTTTATGGAAATTAATAAACACCATGTAGACTTTTTACAAAAGTTAGGATAAAAATTAAATAATCAAATACATTATTACATACACAATAAACAAAACTATATCGGAAATTGATAGATGAAAGGATACCTCTATTGTCAAAAATAGCTCCTTTCATGTGTTAATTGATGGAACCTCTATATTGGACAAGGGAGTGAAACGATGGAATATGTAATCGAAATGCTTGGAATCAGGAAAGAGTTTGGCGGATTCGTAGCAAATAACAATATCACCCTCCAAGTAAAAAAAGGCGAAATCCACGCTCTTTTAGGTGAAAATGGCGCTGGAAAGTCCACGTTGATGAACGTATTATTTGGTCTCTATCAACCAGAAGGTGGAGAAATTAAAGTAAAAGGAAAAACTGTTAAAATAACTGATCCAAACGTTGCCAATGATTTAGGGATTGGAATGGTTCATCAGCACTTTATGTTAGTTGATAAATTTTCAGTTACTGAAAATATTATTTTAGGCGCAGAGCCTACAAAACTTGGTGTGGTCAATATTAAAAAGGCTGCAAAAGAAATTCAAGCACTCTCTGAGAAATATAGTTTAGATGTCGATCCCTATGCAAAAATTGAAGACATTTCTGTTGGGATGCAACAACGTGTAGAAATATTAAAAACTTTGTATCGTGGAGCAGATATAATCATTTTTGATGAGCCAACAGCTTCTCTAACTCCACAGGAAATTTCAGAATTAATGGAAATTATGAAGCGTCTCGTTGAAGAAGGTAAATCAATTATTTTAATTACTCATAAGCTTAAGGAAATTATGGAAGTTTCTGATCGAGTAACCATTATTCGTAAAGGTGAAGGAATTGGTACAGTGGTAACCGCTGATACAAATCCTGATCAGCTAGCTGAAATGATGGTTGGTCGCCAAGTAACCTTTAAAACAGAAAAAGGTCCAGCTAATCCAACAGAAGAAGCATTACATATAGAAAACTTAGTAGTGCTTGATTATCGTGGCATTGAAAAAGTAAAGCATTTAAATTTATCTGTTCGTAAAGGTGAAATTGTCGGGATTGCAGGGATTGATGGCAATGGTCAATCTGAATTAATCGAGGCAATTACGGGTCTTCGTAAAGTGAAGAGTGGGAAAGTTATTATGAACGGACAAGATGTTACAAATAAAAAACCACGTAAAATCACTGAAACAGGCTTAGGACATATTCCATCTGATCGTCATAAACACGGTCTTGTTCTCGATTTCACAATTGGTCATAACATGGTGTTACAAACATATTACCGAGAGCCATTTTCAAAATTTGGCATTATGAACTATAAAGAAATTTCAAAAAAGGCAAATGAAATTATTGATCAATATGACGTTCGTACTGGACATGGAGAAATATCACCAGCTCGTTCTCTTTCTGGTGGTAACCAGCAAAAGGCGATTATTGGTCGTGAAGTAGATCGTAATCCAGAATTGTTAATTGCAGCGCTTCCAACACGCGGATTAGACGTTGGTGCTATTGAATTTATTCATCAAAAACTAATCGAACAACGAGATAAAGGAAAAGCGGTTCTATTAATTTCATTTGAACTAGATGAAGTAATGAACGTATCTGACCGCATTGCAGTTATACATGATGGTGAAATAGTTGATATTGTGTTGCCTAATGAAACAGACGAACAAGAATTAGGTTTATTAATGGCTGGTCAACAAAGAACTGGGACAAGCGTGACAAAGGGGGACGAATAATATGTCAAATCGAGTAGTCAATATTCTCGTTCCTATCGTTTCCGTAATTGTTGGTCTAATCGTTGGTGCGATTGTAATGGTCGCATCTGGTTATAGTCCTACAGAAGGCTATATTGCATTATGGAATGGTATTTTTGGAGATTCTTATACAATTGGTGAGTCGATTCGTCAAATTACACCATATATTTTATCTGGTCTTGCGGTTGCTTTTGCATTCCGTACTGGTTTATTTAATATTGGTGTTGAAGGTCAATTATTAGCAGGATGGACGGCTGCAGCTTATGTAGGTTATGCAGTTGAAGGCTTGCCTAGCTTTATCCACCTGCCATTAGCTTTACTAGCAGCAGCTGCTGCGGGAGCATTCTGGGCATTTATCGTAGGGTTCTTAAAAGCAAGATTATCAGTGCATGAAGTTATTACGTCAATTATGATGAACTATATCGCTCTTCATGTAACGAATGCGTTAATTAAAGTATGGTCTGATGGCGGAGATAAAACTGAAAAAATTCAAGAATCTGCATCTTTGCGTTCACCTTTTTTAGAATCAATCACAGATTATTCTCGCCTACACTGGGGAATCATTGTGGCGCTACTTATGGTTGCAGTGATGTGGTTCATTTTAGATAAAACGACTCGTGGGTATGAGTTAAAGGCTGTTGGATTTAATTCACAAGCAGCAGAATACTCTGGTATGAATGTGAAAAAGAATATTATATTAGCGATGACGATTTCTGGTGTATTTGCTGGTCTTGCTGGTGCAATGGAAGCCCTTGGTACATTCGAATATGCGTCTACTAAAGGTGGATTCACAGGAATCGGCTTTGATGGAATTGCAGTTGCCCTATTAGGCGCAAATACACCACTTGGAGTTGTATTTGGTGCGACACTGTTTGGTTCATTAAAGTTTGGTGCAAATAATATGCCAAACGAAGCAGGTATTCCAGTTGAATTGGTTGAAATTGTAATTGCCTTAATTATTTTCTTTGTAGCTTCAGGCTATGTTATTCGTTTATTATTCCAAAAATTTGGTAAGAAAAAGGAGGGGAAATAATATGAGTTTTATGGAAGTATTATATTTTATTGTCCCTTCTGCAATTTTTTATGCCGCACCATTAATTTTAGGTGCAATCGGTGCTCTATTCTCTGAACGCTCAGGTGTTGTAAACATCGGGGTTGAAGGGATCATGGTGATCGGTGCATTTGTTGGGATTATCTTTAATCTATTTACAGCAGATATGTTAGGTGGCTTTACACCATGGGCTTCCTTATTAGCTGCGATGATTGCTGGAGCTATCTTTTCTCTATTTTTAGCTATTCCTGCTGTTTCTTTCCGAGCAGATCAAACCGTTACTGGAGTAGCATTAAATATGCTTGGGATTGCAATTGCTTTATTTTTGGTTAAAATTATTTTCGATAAAGGGCAAACAGACTTTATTACTCAACGTTTCCCTCGATTCAATATTCCATTTTTAGAGGATATTCCAGTTATTGGACCAATGTTCTTTAAAAGTGTGTATGGTACGTCTATTTTAGCCATTGCGGTTGCAATTATTGCATGGTTTGTTATTTTTAAAACACCATTTGGTTTACGTCTTCGTTCTGTTGGGGAACATCCAATGGCTGCAGATACGATGGGTATCAATGTTACAAAAATGCGCTATATCGGTGTAATGATTTCAGGTGCATTAGCTGGTATTGGTGGAGCAATATACGCGCAAACAATTACAAATGACTTTGGCCATGCAACAATTAGTGGTCAAGGATTTATGGCTATTGCTGCCTTAATCTTTGGTAAATGGCATCCAATCGGAGCAATGGGAGCAGCATTATTCTTTGGACTTGCACAAGCACTAAGTATTGCTGGATCTTCCATTCCCGTTGTACAAGACATTCCATCAGTATATCTATTGATTTTACCTTATGTATTAACTATTCTTGCTCTTGCAGGATTCATTGGAAAAGCAGTAGCACCAAAAGCAAGTGGTATCCCTTATATAAAAGGACAAAGATAAGAAATTTCCTAACCAAAGAAAGTCGAGCATTTTAAATGCTTGGCTTTTAATTATGTTTCGATTTCCACATCAAATTTTTAATAATAATCCGTAAAAATAATTAAATACATATAAACTTTTGCATAAACCATAATAAGACATGTATAGTAGTGTTATGAATTGTTATTATTTAGTTCTTTGGTGATAATTTGCCAATGAATGGCTCAATAATATTTTCATTAACATGAGTCAAACTATTCGAAATTTCAAGGCAGGAAGGGGTATTTTTTTGTTTTCAACAATTGAGATTGCAAAAGGTGTTTCACTACATATCCGACAATCTACCCAATTTAAAACAGTGAACTTTTCAATAAAGTGGAGAAAGCCTTTAACGGTGAAGGATGCAGCGGAGCGATCTGTATTATCCAATGTAATGCAGCACTCAAATGGGAAATTTCCTAAATCAGCTGATTTCCGAAGCCATTTAGATGATTTGTATGGAACAGTTATGTATTTAGACGCCTCAAAACGTGGTAAAGATCATACAGTAGTCCTAAATGTAGAAACGGTGAATGACCAATATTTAGCGGAAACAAAAGTATTAGATGATGTGATTGATTTAATGCAGACGGTAATTTTTAATCCCAATTTTGAAAATGACCGGTTTGTTTCATCTATTGTTGAACGTGAGAAAGAGATGATTATCCAACGAATTCAGTCTATTTTTGATGATAAAACACGTTATGCTCAACATCGTTTAACGCAAATCATGAGACCAAATCATCCAGCGTCCATCTCAGCCAATGGTACGATTGAAGCTGTAAAAGAGGTAACTACTGAAAGCTTAACAAAAGCATATCACTCCATGATTAATAACGATAAAATTGATATTTATGTTCTAGGAGATGTAGATGTTGATGCGCTTCAACAAAAACTTGTAAATGCACTTTCATTTAAGAATCGTGAGACTATCCCATACCCAGAAACTGAGGATGAGTCGAAGGCTGAAAAAGAATATACAAATGAAAAACAAGATATGAAGCAAGGGAAATTGCATATTGGATATAGCACACCAGTTAAGTTCGGTGAAGAGGATTATCCGAAAATGCAAATATTTAACGGTGTGTTCGGTGCTTATGCTCATTCTAAGCTGTTTATGAATGTACGTGAACGTGAAAGTTTAGCCTATTATGCATCATCTTCCTATTCTTCACATTATGGTCTCGTCTATGTCGTTTCAGGGATTGAACCAGCAAATGAAAAGAAAGCGATAGAAGTTATAAAAGAACAACTAGAGGCAACGCAAAACGGTGAGATTACAGACCTTGAAATGAATCAAACAAAGGCAATGCTAGTGAACCAATTAAAAGAAGCGTTAGACTCTGCTCGTGGCCAAATCGATATTTTTGACCAATATAAAGACTTAGGTGAAGAGTTTTCAGTGGATTTATGGAAAGATCGCTGGTCGAAGGTCACAAAGGAAGATGTACAACAAATGGCATCACAACTCAAACTTGAAGCAATATACTTCTTAAGTGGAAAGGAGGGCTCTGGTGATGCAAACAATTGAGTTTAAACAGCTGGATGAAACATTATATTACGAAAAGTTATCAAATGGATTAGATGTCTACATTTTACCAAAAAAGGGCTTTTCAAAAACATTTGTAACGTTTACAACAAAATATGGCTCTGTTGACCGATCATTTAAGCCACTTGGCGAAGATGAAGTATTCACGGTGCCGGACGGTATTGCGCATTTCTTAGAGCATAAAATGTTTGAAAAAGAAGAGGGAGACGTTTTCCAAAAGTTCAGTGAAATGGGTGCTTCTGCAAATGCATTTACTTCATTTACAAGAACAGCTTATCTCTTCTCTGCAACGGATAATGTTTTAAAAAATACAGAAACATTACTTGATTTTGTTCAAGAGCCTTACTTTACAGAAAAAACAGTAGAAAAAGAAAAAGGTATTATTGGTCAAGAAATCACCATGTATGACGATCAACCAGATTGGCGTTTATACTTTGGGGTGATTGAAAATATGTTCCATAAACATCCTGTAAAAATCGATATTGCTGGTACGATTGAATCAATCGATAAAATCACAGCGGAGCATTTATATACTTGCTACAATACTTTTTACCATCCATCAAATATGCTATTGTTTGTTGTAGGTGCCGTTAATCCTGAAGAAATGATTCAGTTTATTAAAGAAAATCAAGATAAAAAAGAATTTAAAGAAGCTGAAGAAATCGAACGTCATTTTGAAGACGAACCAACAGAAGTAGCTACGAAAGCTCGCGAGTTAAAAATGGATGTTCAAAAACCAAAAGTGTATGTAGGTTTTAAAGCGAAACAAACGGATTTAAGTGGAGAAGAAATGCTAAAGCATGAATTATCCGTTCAAATTGGCCTAGAATGTTTATTTGGTCGTGCATCTGATTTCTATACAAAAGTATACGAAGCTGGCTTAATTGATGAATCGTATGCCTATGATTTCTCCTTAGAAAAAGGCTTTGGCTTTGCCATTGTAGGTTCAGATTCAGCAAAACCTGATCAGTTGGCAGAGAGCATTATAGAAGAAATGAATAAGGCGCAGTTCAACGAGGAAGCAATAGAGCGTGTGAAACGTAAGAAAATTGGTTTCTATTTAAGAGCTTTAAATTCCATCGAATTTATTGCAAACCAGTTTACTCGTTATAAATTTAATGAAATGAATTTATTCGACGCAGTTCCTGTTATTGAGAAATTAACAATAGAAGATATAAAAGAAGCATTTAAGTCTATTCAAGGCGAATCACAGCAAACAATTTTTAAAATTTTACCTGTAAGTGAGAGAAATTAAAATGAAGAAATTCGCACTTGTTCTTGGCGCATCGGGTAGTATTGGGAGTGCCATCTGCAGGCGCCTTGCACAAGATGGATGGTCTCTTTATTTACATTACAATCAAAATGATGAAAAAGTAACAACATTGCAGAAGGAATTAACTCTTGATTTTTGTGATCAAGAGTTTATTCCGGTTCATGCCAATTTTTCCGTTGAAGACGGAGCGGCGAAATTATCAACACAAATTTTTGCATTACAAGCGATTATCTTTGCAGGTGGTCATGCATATTATGGACTAGTTGAAGATACTCCCCCTAGTGAAATGGAGAAGCTGTGGCGAGTTCATGTTCAAAATCCAATTCGATTACTTGCACTTTTGTCAAATAAACTTCGAAAAAATGATGTAAGCTATTGTCTATTTATAGGATCAATTTGGGGTGAGGCTGGGGCTGCTTTCGAATCTGTGTATGCAGCAGTAAAAGGAGCTCAACATGCTTTTGTAAAGTCCTATGCGAAAGAAGCAGCGTCCAGTGGAATACGGGTTAATTCTATTGCACCTGGTTTAATCGAAACGGTTATGAACCATCATTTATCAGAAGAAGAAAAATTGGAAATTTATGAGGAAATTCCGCTTGCTCGCGCCGGTGAAGCCCGAGAAGTTGCCAATATGGTTGCCTTTTATATTAGCGGCCAAGCAGACTATGTAACAGGACAAATAATACGTTTAAATGGTGGTTGGTACATATAATCTCTGAATTTGCTCATACTAACTTTGCAAAGGAGGAGATACAAATGGCATTATTGGAAAACTGGGAAAAATGGACTTCATTTTTAGGCCAACAAGTTGAAAATGCACAAGAAACAGGCATGTCTAAAAAGATGATTGAAAATACTGCTGTGCAAATTGGAAACTATTTAGCTAAAAATGTAGATCCTAAAAACGAACAAGAACGCGTGCTTTCTGATTTATGGGGAGTCGCAAGTGATGATGAAAAACATGCCTTAGCGAATTGTGTTGTTAAACTCGTTCAGCAACATCGTGTTCAATAGTTCTAACTTGTGATAGTTTACCCTGTAATTGAGGCGTAATCTCTCACAAGCTTAGAATGCTATCTCACAAATAGTGAGCCTCATATATTTTATGATAAAAGGAGGCTTGTCCTCCTTTTCTTCTTATTGTTAATTATAAAAAAGTTTTTTCTAAATATAGTAAGAAATCCTTCTTTTTCTGCTAAACTAATGCATTTTGTAAAAAATATTATTATTTATATGAATTTGGCATTTTTTTGTCTATTTGTAACTTTTCAATACATATAAAATCCGCTATGATGAAACTATTAAAGATATTTTTCGTTTCAATAGTAAGGGGACGATTGTAGATGAGTGAATGGTATTTTGAATATGAGATCCAAGTAAATCGTCCGGGATTATTAGGCGATATTGCATCCCTACTCGGTATGTTAAGGGTGAATATTGTCACGATAAATGGTGTGGATGAAAGTAGACGTGGCATGTTATTAATGGCGGAAAAAGAGGAGTCCATTCAACGTTTTATCACGATTGTATCCACTATGGAAAATATCCATGTTACAAAATTCCGTCAACCTAAAATCCGAGATCGTTTAGCAGTTCGTCATGGACACTATATTCCTCGAGATGTAGATGAAAAAAATACATTTCGTTTTGTTCGTGATGAATTAGGTATTTTAGTGGATTTTATGGCTGAACTCTTTAAAAAAGATGGTCATAAGTTGATTGGAATTCGTGGAATGCCAAGAGTTGGTAAAACAGAGTCAGTGGTTGCAGCTAGTGTGTGTGCGAATAAAAAATGGATATTTTTATCATCGACAATGATTAAACAAACTATTCGTAATAAGTTAATTGGTGATGAGTATAACAATAATAATATTTTCATCCTAGATGGTGCTTTAACTCAACGTGCTAATGATGAGGGCCATTTAAGACTTGTACGAGAAATTATGAGTACGCCAACGATTAAAGTTGTTGAGCATCCAGATGTATTTGTCAAATTGTCCGATTATAAAATTGAAGATTTCGATTATATTATCGAATTACGTCATGATCCAAACGAAGAAATTACATACGACATGATGTTGAAAAATCAAATGATGTCACAATCAGACCAATTTGGAGGATTTAATTTTTAATAAAGAAGTAGGTGTTTACAAGTGGCAGAGCTCGGAACTCGGTTAAAAGAAGCTAGGTTGTCAAAAGGATACAGCTTAGATGATTTACAAGAAATAACAAAAATTCAAAAAAGATATTTAGTAGGTATTGAAGAAGGAAATTACTCTATCATGCCAGGTACTTTTTACGTGCGAGCATTTATTAAACAATATGCTGAGGCAGTAGGGTTAAACGCCGATGAACTATTAGAAGAATTTAAAGGTGAAATTCCTAATAGTCAACCAGAAGATGTTGCACAATCGATTTCCTATAGCTCTACACGTAGAAGTATATCCTCAAGATCTTCTAGCCGTATGATGGAAACCATGCCAAAAGTCATCGTTGCATTATTTATTGTTGTTATCATCGCAGTTATATGGTTTTTATATTCTCAAAAGGTACAAAATACTCCAGAAGAAGTCGAAGATGATCCTGCTCAATTAGAATATGTACAAAAGCCAACGCCAACAGAAAATACGCCGAATAATGGAGATGAAGAAAATTCTGATTCAGTAGAAGCTCCTCCTGTAGATGAAGAGCCGGTTGATGAAGAAACTGTGACTCAAACAATTTCTCCTGGTGAAGTTCAGTCTGATGGGATAACAACAATTTATGAATTATCTGGTGCAGAGGCAATGAATATTCGAGTTGAAGTATCAGGTGATACTTGGGTTAGTATTCGAAATGAGAATGGTGAAGAACAAGTGACAGATCGAGTATATAAAGCAAGTGAAGTAGTAGAACATGATTCAACAGAAAATGGCTATGCTCGTATTCGTCTTGGAAATGCTAACTATGCGAAAGTATTCGTAAATGATGAAGAAATAGAATACACGTTAGCTCCAACTGAACCGGGTAAATCCACGCAAAATATCATTATTACGTTTTCTCAAGAACAATAGTCATCATCAAATGATGGCTATTTTCTTTCAATATGAAAGGTGTTTTTTTACATGAATATACCAAATAAAATTACAGTATCACGTATCTGCTTGATCCCACTATTTGTCATTGTTATGATTATCGACTTTGGTTGGGGCGACATAATGATTTTAGGTGCAAACATGCCTCTTGAACATTTCATTGGTGCATTGATTTTTATTATTGCATCATGTACGGACTGGGTAGATGGCTATTATGCGCGGAAGTACAATTTAGTTACAAATTTAGGGAAATTTTTGGACCCATTAGCAGATAAATTATTAGTATCCGCCGCATTTATCGTATTAGTTGAACTTGGCTACGCACCAGCCTGGGTTATAATCATTATTTTAAGTCGTGAATTTGCGGTAACAGGACTTCGTGCTATTTTAGCTGGTGAAGGTGAAATTGTTGCAGCAAGTCAATTAGGTAAAATCAAAACGTGGACACAAATTGTAGCAATCGCATCACTATTATTGCATAATACAATCTTTGTCATGTTTGGCATACCTTTTGATTTAATTATGCTATATGTCGCGTTGTTCTTTACGATTTGGTCAGGTTGGGATTATTTCTATTTAAATCGAAAGTCTTTATTAGAGTCTAAATAAATCAAGTACTGTATTATATACTCGTTCCCTAACAAAATACATGTTAGATAAATTTTGAAAGCCAGTGTTTAGTGCACTGGCTTTCTATGTATGTCGTGAATTTCATGAGAATATATTAAACGATGATAATGGATTCGTACATTGTCTTTAATATTTGTTGTCTAAAATGTGCTACGAATGTAAAGTTAAAGTATCAAAACGCCAAATTCTAATAAAGCGAGGTTAAATAATGAACGCCGAGATTATTGCTGTTGGTTCAGAGTTGTTACTAGGTCAAATCGCAAATACGAATGCAAAATTTATTTCCAATCAACTATCTGAGTTAGGTATTAATGTTTTTTATCACACAGTTGTTGGAGATAATCCTGGACGTTTAAAAGAAGTGATTGAAGTAGCTGAGAAGCGTGCAGATTTAATCATTTTTTCTGGTGGGCTTGGACCTACAAAGGATGACTTAACAAAAGAAACAATTGCAAGTCATCTGAATGTGCCATTAACCCTTGATAATGTCGCTTTATCTTTTATAGAAGAATTTTTTGCTAAACGAGGAAGAGGAATGACAGAAAATAATCGAAAGCAAGCGCTTGTATTAGAAGGATGTGAAGTGCTAGCGAATCATCATGGAATGGCTCCAGGAATGTATCTTGAAAAGGATGGACGTACTTATATGTTATTGCCTGGTCCACCTAAAGAGCTTGAACCAATGTTTCAATTTGAAGCAAAGCCGATACTTGCTAAACGATTGAACTTAGATGGCACAATCATTTCCCATGTGTTGCGTTTCTATGGAATTGGAGAAGCTGAGCTGGAAGTCCAAATACAGGATATATTAGATAATCAATCAAACCCAACAGTTGCCCCTTTAGCTTCGGACGGGGAAGTTACATTACGTATTACAGCGAAAGCAGCTACTGAAGAAGAAGCTTGGAAATTAATAGATCAGAAAAAAGCAGAAATTTTAGCGATTGTAGGTGAATTTCAATATGGGGTGGATGATGATTCATTAACTTCCAAAACAGTTGAAATGTTACTACATAATGGATTAACGATTTCGGCAGCGGAAAGTTTAACAGCTGGTCTTTTCCAATCAGAATTAGCCGAGATTTCAGGTGTAAGTGGAACATTGGTAGGTGGCTTTGTCACATATACTGAACAAGCAAAAATAGATCAGCTTGGGATTGAAAAAGAGCTGCTAGAAAAATTCGGTGTTGTAAGTAGTGAGTGCGCCGCTGCAATGGCAGTAAATGCCCGAAAACTGATGGGAACGGATATTGGAATTGGGTTAACGGGTGCTGCTGGCCCAGAACCTCATGATGGTCAACCGGCAGGAACTATTTGGATTGGCTTTTCAATTGGAGATACACTTGTCACTCGCAAATTAGAATTGAGCGGAATGCGCAATACAAACCGATTACGCGCGGTTAAATACACTTGTAGCTATTTAATGAGATTGTTAGCAGAAAAGGGTTACGCTCGGGTTTGATTTCATGTTGAGAGATTCAAGATATAGCATGAAAAACAAAATTTCGTAGTTTATAAATAGTTTGAATTTTTATTTTGCCCCAAAAACGAAAATATGTTCGCTTTTTTCTTGAATCTTTCTCAAAAAAGAAGTATAGTAGAGACATAAGAAATAATGATTCATTTTCTGTTAAGGAGGAAATCTTTTGAGCGATCGTAAAGCTGCCTTAGATATGGCGTTAAAACAAATTGAAAAACAATTCGGTAAAGGTTCTGTAATGAAACTTGGTGAAAAAGCGGACCTTCAAATTGAAACAATTTCAAGTGGTTCGTTAGCACTTGATGCTGCACTTGGAGTTGGTGGATATCCAAGAGGACGAATTATTGAAATATATGGACCAGAATCTTCTGGTAAAACGACTGTTGCTCTTCATGCGATTGCTGAAGTTCAAGCAAAAGGTGGACAAGCTGCATTTATCGATGCAGAGCATGCTCTTGATCCAGTATACGCACAAAAATTAGGAGTAAATATTGATGAATTAATTCTGTCACAGCCAGACACAGGGGAACAAGCTCTTGAAATTGCTGAAGCATTAGTTCGCAGTGGCGCAATCGATGTGATCGTTATTGACTCTGTAGCTGCCCTTGTACCAAAAGCTGAAATCGAAGGTGAAATGGGCGACTCTCACATGGGTCTACAAGCTCGTTTAATGTCTCAAGCATTGCGTAAACTTTCAGGTATTATTAATAAATCAAACACTTTAGCGATTTTTATCAACCAAGTTCGTGAAAAAATTGGTGTAATGTTTGGTAATCCAGAAACAACAACGGGTGGCCGTGCATTAAAATTCTACGCTACAATTCGTCTTGAAGTTCGTCGTGCCGAAACAATCAAACAAGGTACCGATATGATAGGTAATAAAACTAAAATTAAAGTTGTTAAAAACAAAGTTGCGCCACCATTCCGTACTGCTGAAATTGATATTATGTTCGGCGAAGGGATTTCAAAAGAAGGAGAAATCGTGGACTTAGGTGCAGAACTAGATATCATTCAAAAAAGCGGTTCTTGGTACGCATACGGTGATGAGCGAATAGGCCAAGGTCGTGAAAATGTAAAACAATTCTTAAAGGCAAATCCAGAAATTCGTGAAGAAATTTCTAATAAAATACGTGAATCCTATGGTATGGTAGCTGGAGCATATACAATTGCAGCCCACGATGATGAAGAGGAAGAAATGCCAGAAGAATTAGCACTTTTATTAGACGAGAAATAATTCTTTTAAATAAAAAGCGCCATTCTCTAGAGAAAAGAGGATGGCGTTTTTGATATGAATCTTTACGATCACCAATAAAAATTTTGATAAATCTTGCAAATGTATGACAGAATTTTTGTAGAAAAATTTATAATATAAAGACAGCATTTTCAAAATTAAAAAGAATGAGAGCTACCCAAATTTTCACTATTATGAATGAATCCTGTAAAATGTTACAATAATAATGGTAATTAGGAATAATATTGGAATCCTAGTTATTTAAGAAACCACGAGGCCATGTTTGTGTTTCATACATTGTTATGGGTGTGTTATCAAACCTACTAACTGTAGCAATCCTTGACATAGCTAATATGGAGCTATACAATTAAAATTGTATAATTTTTTAATTATGACATGAAATAGGCAGTATGTTGATTGAATTTTCAATATATAGCCGACTGAAAATGAAATGATTATAGCAAGAGGAGGTGTTCAAATGTTTGAATACATTATCTCCGCTTTGCTTGGATTCATCGTCGGTGCCGCTGTTATCTATTTCTATATGAAAAAAGTGAATGAATCAAAAGTGAATGGTGCGAGATCTTCTGCTGAGCTTATTTTAGATGAAGCGAAGCGTGAGGCGGAAGCCTTAAAGAAAGAAGCACTGCTTGAAGCAAAAGATGAAACTCACAAAATTCGTACTGAAGCAGAAAAAGACATCCGTGAACGCCGGTATGAGCTTCAGAAACAGGAAAACCGGTTATTGCAAAGAGAAGAAAATCTTGATCGCAAGGATGAAACTCTGAATAAGAGAGAATCGAGCTTAGAGCGGAAAGAAGAAATTCTAGCCGAAAGACAACAGCATATTGAACAGATGGAAAGTAAAGTGGAGGAACTCGTTGCGACACAAAAATCAGAACTTGAACGCATTGCGGCTTTAACACGTGAAGAAGCAAAAGACATCATTATTAAAAATGTTGAGAATGAACTTTCGACAGATATTGCAGTGATGACAAAAGAAGCAGAAACACGTGCCAAAGAGGAATCTGAAAAGAAAGCACGAGAAATATTATCACTTGCCCTGCAACGCTTCGCGGCAGATCACGTTGCAGAAACAACTGTGTCGGTTGTAAACTTACCGAATGACGAGATGAAAGGCCGTATTATTGGTCGTGAAGGTCGTAACATTCGAACACTTGAAACACTTACTGGAATCGATTTAATTATTGATGATACACCAGAAGCTGTTATACTTTCTGGTTTTGACCCAATCCGTCGTGAAACAGCACGTCTTGCCCTTGAAAAATTGGTACAAGATGGGCGTATCCACCCAGCTCGAATTGAGGAAATGGTGGAAAAATCACGTCGTGAAATGGACGAGCAAATCCGTGAAACAGGTGAACAAACGACATTTGAAGTAGGCATTCATAATTTACATCCAGACTTGATGAAAATTTTAGGTCGTATGAAATATCGTACAAGCTATGGTCAAAATGTATTAAAACATTCCATAGAGGTTGCTCATCTTTCCGGCCTACTTGCTGCTGAGCTTGGTGAAGATGTAGTTTTAGCAAAACGTGCAGGGTTATTGCACGATATTGGTAAAGCGATCGATCATGAGGTTGAAGGTAGCCATGTAGAAATCGGAGTGGAGCTTGCAACGAAGTACAGAGAGCATCCGGTTGTTATTAACAGTATCGCTTCACACCATGGTGACACAGAACCAACATCTGTAATCGCAGTAATTGTTGCAGCGGCAGATGCTTTATCTGCGGCAAGACCTGGTGCCCGTAGCGAAACACTTGAAAACTATATTAGACGTCTTGAAAAACTAGAAGAAATTTCTGAGTCTTACGAAGGCGTTGAAAAATCCTTTGCAATTCAAGCTGGACGTGAAATTCGTATTATTGTACAGCCAGATAAAATTGATGACTTAGCCGCACATCGTTTGGCCCGAGATATACGTAAACGAATTGAAGAAGAACTTGATTACCCAGGTCATATTAAAGTGACTGTAATTAGAGAAACACGTGCAGTTGAATATGCGAAATAAAATAAAAGTCGACTCATTTCGAGTCGGCTTTTTATTTTGAATCACTTTTCATTTTTTCTATAAACTTAACCTCCAATCGTTTTAAATACAAATTGTAATTCGTGCCTATAATTTAACTTATGAAATTATAGTAATATATTTTCTATTTTATGGAATAAAGAGAGAGGGACCACTAATAATATATAAAAGTAATATATAGTATGATAGTCATTACTTCTTAAAAGGAGGGGATTATTTTGATTGATATTCATAGTCACATATTATGGGATGTGGATGATGGTCCATCATCAATTGAAGAATCACTTCAAATTTTAGAACTAGCTAGTCAGAATGGGATTCATGGAATGATTGCAACTTCTCATTATAAACATCCCCTTTATTCAGTACCGTTTCAAGAAGTGGAAAATAAAGTAAATCTACTACAGGAAGAATTAAAGAAAAATAATATTCCTATTACATTATATGTTGGTCATGAAGTTAGACTATCTAGTAATTTAATCAGTTCACATATGACAATGCAATATCATACTCTCGCAAAGTCGAGATATCTCTTATTAGAATTACCATCATCCACTGTTCCCCTCTACACGATTCCTATTATTCAACACTTAATACGACTTGAAATTACACCAATAATAGCGCATCCAGAACGTAATAGATCAATTATTGAAAGACCTACAATTTTAGAAAACTTAATTGCACATGGAGCACTAGCACAAATCACTGCAGGAAGCATAACTGGTCATTTTGGTAGACAAATACAGAAACGATCCCTTCAATTTATCCATTCGAATTTAGTTCATACATATGGATCAGATGTTCATCACTTAACAAAAAGACCTTTATTGTTTAAAGAAGGTTTATCGTATTTAGAGAAAAAGAAATTATCCAGTAAAGTGGAGATTTTTTTAGAAAATAATCAAAGAATTATTAACAATCAACCACTTATTTTAAAGGAACTGGAACATAGTAAGTAAAGCGAGAAGGAAAACGGTTATCGTGGGAAAAACTTGTCATTGTAGCATTCATATAAGTTGAATAATAGAATCTTTTGAAAGTGAAGTTTGCCCTATAAGGTCGTAAAACTAAGGATATAGGAGGCGAACTTCTTTTTTACTATGAAGATGTTGTTTACTAAATACTTTTTTATCAATTTTAATTCATTGAAACTAGGAATATTTTTATATATCACGGCATTATAATGAATATCATTTTTAAGAAATTCAATAAATTTATTTATGAATTCCATTGAAAATACTGTCATAATCTTAGTCTCAAAATAATAACTTGGCAAAGGACATTTCTATTAATAATCAAAATGTATGATGAATAACTTGTACTATAAAACTTCCATAAAAACGTATGTCACCATTGATTAACGTGAGGTGTAAATTAGTGACTTATAGGTTGAGGTATAGTGTTTTCTTTGCTTTGGACTCTGCAATTGTATTATCAGCTATTTTTTTAAGTCTTTGGATACTTTATCCTACTTCAAACTTTTATACAGATTCCCTAATTGTATTAAGTTCTTTAACACTACTCATTACACATCATATGTCAGCTCATTTTTTTCGTTTATACAATCGAATTTGGAGTGTGGCATCAGTAAAGGAATTATTAACTATTAGTACCGCAGTAACAATCGCTGTCATGACAGCAAGTGGACTACAATTATTAAATGGTGTTTTTTATTTTAGGGTAATGATCGTAACTTGGTTATTATTGATTTTATTTATTGGAGGTTCACGTTTTTTGTTGCGTTTAGTACACGATTTTCATGATGCTAAAAAAACTGAAAATGATTTAAAAAGAGTTCTCATTGTTGGAGCAGGCGCTGCTGGAACAATGCTAATACGCAGCATTAAACGAAATCAAATTAAAGAGTATCAAGTTGTGGCAATTGTAGATGATGATCCATATAAGCAAAACCTTACTTTACATGATGTCAAAGTTTGTGGGACAACCTATCAAATACCAAGAATTGTAGAAGAAAAGTCAATTGATATCATTATTTTAGCTATTCCTTCACTTGGGAAATTTGGTATACGACAAATTTACGAAAGATGCTTACAAACAAACGCAAAGATTAAAACCATGCCAAAAATTGAGGATATTATGCTTGGAAAAGTATCGGTAAATGAAATACAAGAGATAAAGGCAGAAGAATTATTAGGACGTGAGGAAATTAAACTTGATATGGTTCCTATAACAAATAAATTAACGAATAAAGTGATACTCGTAACAGGTGCTGGAGGGTCAATTGGTTCAGAAATTTGTAGACAAGTAGCTCAATTTGAACCGAAACATTTAATCCTTTTAGGACATGGTGAAAATTCTATTTATAAAATTCATTTAGAGTTATCAGAAAATATGAAGAATCGAAACTCAGAGATTACCCCGATTATTGCAGATATACAAGACAGAAAGCGAATGTTAGAAGTAGTCGAACAATTCCTTCCAGATGTGATTTACCACGCAGCAGCACATAAACACGTACCATTAATGGAATGTAATCCAATAGAAGCAGTGAAAAATAATATTTTCGGAACTAAGAATATTGCAGAAGCTGCTCTTACTTATGGTGTTTCAAATTTTGTCATGATTTCCAGCGATAAGGCAGTTAATCCGACAAATGTAATGGGTGCAACGAAACGTATAGCTGAGATGATCATCCAAAATTATGCGTCCACAAGTGACACGATATTTACAGCAGTACGTTTTGGAAATGTACTTGGATCACGTGGTAGTGTCGTACCGAGATTTCAAACGCAAATAGTAGCAGGTGGACCTGTGACGGTCACACACCCTGAAATGACACGCTATTTCATGACCATTCCAGAGGCATCCAGACTTGTGATTCAAGCTGGTGCACTTGCGGAAGGTGGAGAAGTATTTGTGTTAGATATGGGGGAACCAGTTAAAATCGTTGATTTAGCAAGAAATTTAATTCGTTTATCAGGATATAAAGAAGAAGAGATTGGTATTGAATTTTCGGGAATAAGACCGGGAGAAAAAATGTATGAAGAGCTTCTTAACCCAGAAGAGATTCAAGAAAAGAATATATATCCAAAAATACATGTTGGAAAAGCAAACTATTTACCACTTGATCAATTAATGCACTTACTTTCTGAAATAGAAAATCTTGCGTCTACAGAACTAAAACAAAGAATGATTGATTTAGCAAATGGGAAATGGGTAGTTGATATATATCCAACGAATCCGATTTAGAAAATTAAATTAAATGGATGGTAAATTTACAATTCGAAGGGAGGGAAAACTTGATAAATAGTAACCTATTGATGCAACAAAATTTGAAAAAAAAGATTTATCTCTCATCTCCGCATATGAGTGATGAGGGGTATGAGTTGAAATATATTAAAGAAGCCTTTGAGACAAATTGGATAGCACCATTTGGAAATAATGTAGATGAATTTGAAAAAGAGATAGTAAATAGGGTAGGAGCAAAATCTTCGGTTGCCTTATCCTCTGGGACAGCAGCAATACATATGGCATTAAAGGCTGCGGGAGTTGGAGAGGGAGATATTGTGTTTTGTCAGTCCTTAACCTTCTCAGCTACAGCGAATCCAATTATTTATCAAAATGCGATTCCGGTATTTATTGATAGTGATCATGAAACATGGAATATGAGTCCAGAGGCACTACAAGAGGCATTTCACAAATATCCCCAAGCTAAAGCTGTAATCGTAGTTCACTTATATGGCTTATCCGCAAATATGGATTCCATCATGGATATTTGCAGTCAATATAATGTTGCCGTCATAGAAGATGCTGCAGAAAGTTTGGGAACTGTATACAAGGAGCGACAGACAGGTACTATTGGAGATTATGGTATTTATTCATTTAATGGGAATAAAATCATCACAACTTCTTCTGGTGGGATGCTTGTATCAAATAATTTAGAAAAAATGGAAAAAGTGAAATTTTGGGCTACTCAATCAAAGGATAAAGCGAAACATTATCAGCATAGTGAGCTTGGCTTTAATTATCGAATGAGCAATATTCTTGCAGGCATTGGGAGAGGACAACTGAAAATACTAGATCAACGAATTCAAAAAAAGAAATATATTTTTGAGATTTATAAAAACGAGTTAGCGAAACTTGATGGCATTGAGTTTATGCCAATCAATGAATGGAATAACCCAAACTATTGGTTAAGTTGTATAACATTAAATGGAAAAATGAAACCATCTCATATAATAGATGCCCTCGAACAAGAAAATATTGAATCAAGGCATTTATGGAAGCCAATGCATATGCAGCCCTATTACGAAAAGTTTGATTATTTTGGTACAAATGTTTCACAAGAACTATTTGAAAAGGGTGTTTGTTTACCATCGGATACTAAGATAACTGATAGGGATTTGATGAGAGTAGTGAACACTATTAAGAGGATTTGGAGATAAATGAATAAATTTAATGCGTGGATTTATAGAGATTATTTTAAAAGACCAATGGATATTATTTTATCTATCATTGCGTTAATAATTTTAAGTCCATTATTAATTATAATCGCTCTCTTGGTAAAGATTAAACTAGGCAGTCCAGTAATATACAAACAAAAACGACCAGGGCTAAATGAAAAAGTGTTTACTATATATAAATTTAGAACAATGTCAGATGAGAGGGATGAATACGGGCTATTACTTCCGGATAGCGTCAGGTTAACTAAGTTTGGTAGATTTTTAAGATCTACAAGTTTAGACGAATTACCTGAGTTAATCAATATTCTTAAAGGAGATATGTCAATTGTTGGACCAAGACCTTTATCAGTATCATATTTACCATATTATACTGAGCAAGAAAAAATTAGACATTCTGTAAGGCCTGGTTTATCTGGATTAGCACAAATTAACGGTAGAAATATTGTTAAGTGGGAACAAAGATTTTACTATGACCAAATCTATGTGAAAAATATTACGTTGATTGGTGATATAAAAATAATTTTAAAAACAATATTAATAGTCATTAAGAGATCTGATATCGGTGAATCAGGAGTTAATTCTCAAATAGATCTTGATAAATGTAGAGCAGATATATTTAAAAGATCAGATAATTAATTAACTATTTTTATAAAGTTAAATGAGATTGAATTTTACAATCTAGAGGTGAGAAGGCTGTTAACGGTTATCACAATTGATGAAATAGATAAGTGGAATAGTATTGTAAAAGGGTTTGAAAATTATGATGTCTATTATTTAGCTCAATTTACTAAAGCATTTAAAGCCATTGGAGACGGTGAACCAATACTTTTCTATTATGAAGATAATAATATCATAGCAATGAATGTAGCTATGAAACGGGATATAGAAAGTGACTTTACTTTTAAAGGAAAGATTCCTCGAAATGCTTATTTTGATTTATCAACTCCTTATGGGTATGGTGGATTTTTAATACAAGGAAAAGTTACGAAAGAAAGTTTAAAGTCACTCAATGAAGAATATAGTTTCATTTGTAGGCGTGAGGGAATAATCAGTGAATTTGTTCGTTTTCATCCAGTACTTAATAATGCCGAAGATTTAGATTTAATCTACGATATTATGAAACTTGGTAACACAATTACAATGTCTCTAACTTCTCAAAATGAAATTTGGAGTAATTTAAGCACAAATAAAAAAAGATGGATAAAAAAGGCAAAACAAGTTGGTGTTGAAATTTATTGGGGTAGGGATCCTTGGTTTTTCGATAAATTTAAAAAAATGTACTATGACACAATGAAAAAAAATAATGCAAGAGACTATTACTACTTTGATCAAAAATTTTTTAATAGTGTATTAAAAGACTTGCTTTATCATTCAATTATCTTTTACGCAGTTTATGAGGAAAAAATTATATCTATGGTACTAGTTTTACATTGTCATGGTCAAATTCATCATCATTTGTCTGCTTCGGATCAAGATTATCAACATCTTGCTTCTACGAACTTAATAATGTATGAAATAGCGAATTGGGGGTGTGAAAACGGCTATAAAACATTTCATTTAGGTGGAGGAGTCGGAAGCAAAGAAGATAATCTATCCAGATTTAAGTCGGGATTTAATAAAAAGTCAAATACAATATTTTCGATAGGTAAGAAAATTTTTGATGATAATAGATATAAAGAATTAATTGAAATTAGAGAAAGGGAAAGAGATTTTACTGAGTCTGAATTATTTTTCCCTCTTTATAGAATATAGTTTTTGAAACTTTAATAGGGAGGTGAATAAATGAAAAAACTTCTTATGCTTGGAGGTACACAGTTTCAAATCCCAGCAATAAAGAAAGCAAGAGAATTAGGTCACTATGTGATTACTTGTGATGAATTTGAAAACAACCCGGGACACAAATGTGCCCATGAATATTACTCCATTAATATTTTTGATAAAGATGCTGTTTTAACCTTAGCAAAAGAATTAAATATAGATGGGATAATCGCTTATCTATCAGATTCTTTAGCACCCATTGTAGCCTATGTTGGAGAGAAGTTAGGGTTGCCCTCAAATCCGTATAAATCAGTAGAAATAATTTCTAATAAAGAGAAGTTTAGAAATTTTTTAGCAAACAATCAGTTTAATGTCCCGAAAGCAAAAGGATATAACTCCTTTGAAGAAGTTAAAAGAGAAATAGATCATTTTAAGTTGCCAGTAATAATAAAACCTGTTGATTCTTCTGGAAGTAGGGGAGTTTCTAAAATTGAGTCTATTGAATTACTCAAAGAAAAAGTAGAAAATGCCCTAAGTTTTTCAAGAGCTAAACGGTTTATCGTAGAGGAATTTATTGAAAATTTTGGATACCAAGTTGCAGCTGATGGATTCTCTGTAGATGGAGAACTTATATTTTGGTGTTTTGGGAATGGTCATTTTCCACCAAAATATAGTAATCCAGTAAATCCTTTTGTACCCGTTGGCTCAAGTTGGCCTTCTAATATGCCTGAGCGAATACAGAAAAAAATTCATGGCGTGATACAAAGGTTAATAACTTTACTAAATATGAAAACCAGTGCCTATAATTTTGATATACAAGTTGATCAACAAGAGAATGTTTATATAGTAGATATTGGTGCTCGGAATGGCGGAAACAAAATACCTGAAATGATTAAATATGCAACAGGGGTAGATTTAATCGAATATTCGATTAAATCCTCATTAGGTGAAGACTGTAATGATTTAACAATGAATAAACCCATTGGGTATTGGTGTTCATATTTAATAAATAGTCAGAATGAAGGAATACTTAAAGATATTGTTATTGATGAGGAACTTAAAAAAACTAATATTGTTGAATATGAATTACTAATAAATAAAGGAGAAAAAGTGTCTGCTTATACAGGATCAAATCATAAATTAGGAACAATGATTTTAAAATTTTCATCGATGAGTGAAATGTTAGAAAAAATAGCGAATATGAACAATTTGTTGGAGGTAAAAGTAGAAGATTTAGGAAATGTGTAAGTAAAGGAGGTATATAAATGGGAATTCAATCTAATACATCTTTAGATCATTTAGTAACTCCATGTTATTTAATTGATGAAAACGAATTAAATAATAATGTTTTAAATTTGAAAAATGCTCTAAACAAGTATTGGAATAACTTTATAATTGGTTATTCTGTAAAAACAAATTCTTTACCTTGGTTATTAGATTATTTTCAAAAGAATAACATATTTGCTGAAATAGTGTCAGACGATGAGTATGAACTTGCCCAAGCCATTGGTTATGAAAAGAATCGATTAATTTACAACGGTGTTTTGAAGTCAAAAGAAACATTTATCGAAGCTATTGAAAATGGAAGTAAAGTAAATATTGATACCCAAAGGGAACTACATTGGCTCCAAGAGCTTAGTCAACTAAACAAAAAAAAATATGAAGTTGGATTAAGGGTGAACTTTGATTTAGAGATTTATTGCCCTGATGAGTCATTAATGGGGGGGGAAGGTGGGAGATTCGGGTTTTGTTATGAAAACGGCGAACTAAAATATGCGATTGATTTTATAAATTCTTTAAAGAATGTAAACTTAACTGGTTTGCACTTCCATTGTAGTACAAAAACTAGAAGCTTAAATATATTTAGAGCCATCTCTATAGTAGCTTGTGAAATTAAAAGAAGGTACTCGTTAAATCTAAGTTATATTGATGTTGGTGGAGGATTTTTTGGAGGACTAAAAGAAAAGCCGCAATTCAATGATTATATTAAGGTGATTTCAGATGAGCTCAGTAAAGAATTTAATTGTAATGATGTAACATTAATAGTTGAACCTGGTACAGCTATCGTTTCATCTCCTTTTAGTTTTATTACAAGTGTAATTGATGTGAAATCAACCACAGCAAATAATTTTGCAACAATAGATGGGAGTAATTTTAATATTAATCCACTTGGTAAAAAAACAAAATTTTTTTTCAATGTTAAATATCGCGATAAGTTGAATCGTCAGAAAATAATAAAAAAGCAAATTGTTTCAGGATATACATGTATGGAAGATGATAGGTTAATTGTACTTGAGGATTATCCTAAACTCTCAAACGGGGATCAAATCATATTTGAAAAAATAGGTGCCTATACTATGTGTTTTACACCATTATTTATCAAGTATTTTCCAAGTGTCTATGTTGTTAAAGATAAGTCAATTCGATTAGTGAAAGAAAAATGGAGTGCAAAAGAATTATTAGTCAATGAAATTAGTAATATAACCGGTTGTTATAAATAATAATTAATGAGGTTAAAAATATGAGAGATATACTAATAATTGCAAATTTTACTGACGCTCCTAGTGAAAAAGGTAATAATCGATTTCACTATTTAGCTGAGGAGATTAATAAAACAGGAAATGTAGAGTTGGTAACCAGTAGTTTTTCACATGATAAAAAAATTCAAAGAACAGTTACTATGGAACAATTAAAAACTGCGTCATACAAATTTACTATGCTCTATGAACCGTCCTATAAAAAAAATGTTTCATTGAGGAGATTATATTGTCATTATATTCTAGGGAAAAATCTTGAAAAATATTTAAGAGAAAGAAAACTTCCTGATGTAATTTATTGCGCAGTACCATCCCTAGAGGTTGGAAAAGTTGCAGCAAGTTATGCAATGAAAAATAATATAAAGTTTATTATTGATATTCAAGATTTATGGCCAGAAGCATTTAGAATGGTTTTTAATGTTCCACTTTTGAATAAGTTATTTTTTTACCCACTAAAACAAAAAGCAAACTTCATTTATTCATCGGCTGACGAAATAATAGCAGTATCCCAAACCTATTTAAAAAAAGTATTAAAAGTGAATAGGAAAGTAAAAAAAGGACTAAGTGTATATTTAGGAACTGACCTTTCAACATTTGATAATTTAGCGGAAAAAGAAAAGCTAACAATAAAACCTAATAATGAATTATGGCTAGGTTATGTAGGAACTTTAGGTCATAGCTATGATATTAAAACGGTTTTAGATGCATTAAAACTATTACAGAATAAAGGCATTCATAATATTAAATTTATTATTATGGGTGACGGACCACTAAAAAGTGAGTTTGAAGAATATGCCTATAAACTTGGGGTGAATGCTGAATTCACTGGGAGGCTTTCTTATCGGAAAATGGTATGCATTCTAAAACAATGTGATATTGCAGTTAATCCTATCAGTAAAGGAGCTGCACAAAGTATTATCAATAAACACGCTGACTATGCTGCTGCTGGATTACCTGTTCTGAATACACAAGAATGCTCTGAATATAGAAATTTGGTTGAAGAGTACAAAATGGGGTTTAACTGCGAAAACAGAAATAGTAGAGATTTAGCAGAGAAGTTATTCATTTTATATGAGGATGATATTCTAAGAGAAAATATGGGTCAAAATAGTAGGAAATTAGCAGAGGAAAAATTTAATAGATTAAAAACATATTCACAAATTCTAACGCTAATTAATAAAGACCAAAGAACTTAATGGTGGTGTTGTTCCATGAATTTACTATACATTTCATGCTTATCTGGTAATTATTCTCACGGTCTAACTTATAGTGTACCAGCACAGATTGAAAGTCAAAGTAAAATTGATAATGTTTATTGGTTAAACTTAAACCAGGAATATAAAAATATAAATACTACACATGTAGAATGTAACAAAATTGAAGAACCTTTAAAATTCGAGTTGTCTAATCTTCCTCCACCATTTAATAAACCAGATCTTGTTATTTTTGAGGGTGTTTATTTTATTTCCTATTGGAAATTAGCAATATCTCTCAAAAAACTCAATATACCGTACATTATAGTTCCCAGAAGTTCGTTAACGAAACAGGCACAGCAAAAAAAACTATTAAAAAAGATACTAGCTAATCTTCTTTTTTTTAATAGTTTTGTAAAAAACGCAGCTGCTATTCAATATCTCACTAAAGATGAATATTTATCGTCCGGTGAGAAATGGAATAATAACTATCTGATTATACCTAATGGAATTAATAAAAAACAAACACTCAAGAAATATAGTTGTAAAAAGTTAAAAGGTATTTTTATAGGGAGATTAGATATATATCAAAAAGGAATAGATTTATTAATTGAGGCATGCTATCAATTAAAAAATGAAATGAAAAGCGCTGGTTGTTCTATAGATATCTATGGTCCTGAAGAAAATGGATCGAAAAGGAAAATTAAAGATTTATTATATAAGTATGGGTTAGATGAATACATTAAGGTTCATGATGAAATTTATCTTGAAAAAAAAGAAAAAGCTCTATTGGAAAGTGACTTCTTTATACTAACTTCACGTTTTGAAGGGCATCCGATGGGATTAATTGAAGCATTGTCATATGGAATACCATGCTTAGTGACAAAAGGGACAAATATGTCTGAGGAAATAAAAAATAATGCAGCTGGTTGGAATGCAAATACAGAAATAAAGAGTATTTCAAATGCAATTAAAGAAGTATTTAAGGATAGAAACATATTAAATATTAAGGGGAGAAATGCAATAAAGTTATCTCAGAAATACAATTGGGAAAATTTGGCTATAGAGAGCCGTTTGAAATATAATGAAATTTTAGAAATCTTAAAAACAGGGGGTAAGTAAAGGGGAAGTTTAATGGGGATATATGTAATTTTATCATTTTACTATCTTATGTCTATTATAGTTGAATCTACATTTAAATTAAAATTAAAAAAAAAAAATTCAGAAATTTGGATTTTTGTTCTGATACTACCTCTTTTTTTTATAGCCGCATTTAGAGAGATAAATGTAGGAAATGACACTATTATTTATTATAAATCATATGAAATAATTTCACAGGAAGATTTCTTTGGAAAAACAAATTCAGTATTTGAAATAGGATATATTTTATTAGTAAAAGTAATAAGTAGACTAGGATTTGACTATCATGCATTTCAAGTAATTATTACCTTTTTTATTTATTATGTTTTTAGTACTACTATAAAAAAATATTCAATGAGTCCAGCTATTAGTATATTAATCTTTTTTAGTATGAATATGTTTTTTGACACAATGAATATTACGAGAACATATTTAGCCATTTCGATTCTATTTTTATCTCTTAAATATATTGAAGAAAGAAAACCCTTTAAATTCTCCTTTTATGTAATTATTGCGTCATTATTTCATACATCTGCGTTAGTTTTTTTTACTCTATACCTATTTGCACAAATAAAATGGTCATATAAAAATTTAATTGAAATATTAACTTTGGCAGTTATAGTAACCCTTTTCTTTGACCATATTGTTAGCTTATTTGTAAGTATGACAGGTAGATATTCTGATTATCTATCAAGTCAGTATTTTATTTTTGAGGATAATATAGCTGTTTATATCAGTTTGTTGATTAATACTATTTTCTTAATTCTTGGATTATTAACGAAATTACCCCAAGATGATATAAACTTTTCACAAAAAAACCATATTAACGAAAATAAAAAGATATTCGATCAAAAAATATCTTCGGGTTTAATTGAAAGAAGCAATATCTGGTTTGCTGCTATGGTTATTACGTTTGTAATTTCTGTTGCAGGTCTTAATTCTACAATTATGGGCAGGGTTGGAATCTATTTTTCAGTTTTATATATAATATTTATCCCAGATATATTAACTAAAATCAGAGAAATTAAGATTCGTTCTTTGGTTGCAGTCATTATAATATTGGGTTTATTGTTATATTTTTATGTTATTCTTCTATTTCGACCAAACTGGTATGGTGTGGTTCCATACAATTGGTTTTTGTACAGTTAAAAATGCTATATTGTCTCATGAAATTTTTATTGTATATAAAAAATACAATTGTTATATATAACAATTGAAACAACTTAATTAGAGGGAGTAGACAATGAGACTATTTTTAATTAATACTTTTCGTTTTATCCCTGACTCTATTTACTTAAAACTCCTATTTTATAAAAACGTAAAAAAATTCTTAAATTTGAAAACTCCAACTACATTTAATGAAAAATTACAATGGCTAAAATTGAATGACCGTAAACAAGAATATACAAAATTAGTAGATAAATATGAAGTTAGAAATTTTATAAAAGAAAAAATTGGTGAAAAATATTTGATTCCATTGTTAGCAGTTTGGAATAATGCCTCTGAAATTGATTTTAGTAAATTGCCAAATCAATTTGTACTCAAATGTAATCATGATTCAAGTAGTGCGATAATTTGTAAAGATAAAAGGAAAATAAACATACAAGAAACAGTTAAGAAGCTTAATAGAAATTTAAAACAAAATGCTTATTGGTATGGTAGAGAGTGGCCATATAAAAACGTTAAACCACTTATAATAGCAGAAGAATTTTTAGAGGAAGAAATTAATCAGCCATTAGTTGATTATAAGGTTTTATGTTTTAATGGGAAAGCTAAATTTGTTCAGGTTCATTGTGGTCGTGGTACAGAAAATTACACACTAGATTTTTACGATCTAGAATGGAATCATACTACGATAGGGCAAAAAGGTATTAACCTTTCAAAGGTTCCATTAAACAAACCTGTTTTTCTTAAGAAAATGATATTTTTATCTGAGATATTAGCTAAAGATTTTATTCATGTAAGAGTGGATTGGTATTTTGTTAAAAATCAACTTTACTTTGGAGAACTAACTTTTTTTGACGGTTCAGGTTTTTTGCCCTTTTCTAAAACTCATGATGATGTCTTGTTAGGAAATTTAATAAATATTCAATAGATTACGGGAAAGACGAAGAAATGATTACTATTTCTTATTTAAATATTGGCTGGATAATTTACTTATTACTCTTTGAAACTTTCTATTTGAGATCCTTAGATAAAAGAGATCAATGATACTAAATACATGTAAATAGAGGTGACAAGAGTTGATAAGTGTTGAATTAAATAAAAAAGTTAGAAACGGGACTAAATGGTCATTTATTGCTGAAGTCTTTTCAAAACTTATGATACCAATTACAACCATGGTTTTGGCCAGAATTTTAACACCCGAAATGTTTGGTATCGTTACTACTATTGTAATGATTATTAGTTTTGCAGAAATGATTTCTGATGCTGGATTCCAGAAGTTTCTGGTACAAAGAGAGTTTTCTACGTTAAAAGAAAAAGAAGAAAGTACATGTGTGGCCTTTTGGACTAATATTTTTATAGCTTTTACAATGTGGGGACTAATTGTAATTTTTAGTGAGCAACTAGCTAGTTTAGTAGGAAATCCAGGTTTTGGTCATGTTATATCGATAGCGGGAATTTCATTACCATTAACAGCATTCTCAAGTATACAAATGGCATTACTTAAAAGAGATTTTGATTTTAAATCCATATTTTATGTCCGCTTAATTGGTGATTTTATTCCCATTTTCATTACTATCCCCTTAGCATTAATTTTTAACAATTATTGGGCGCTTATAATTGGAACAATCGCAACTAATATTTCTAATGCAATTATCTTTAAAATACGATCAAAGTGGAAACCAAAGCTTTTTTATGACTTTAAAGTATTAAAGAAAATGTTTTCATTTAGTTCATGGTCATTAGTCGAAGAAATTACAATATGGTCTACTTTATATATTGGAACTTTTTTGGTAAGTAGTTTTTTAAGTCTTTATTATCTTGGAATCTATAAAAATGCAATGGGGATTGTAAATCAGATAATGGCAATAATTGCAGGTGCTTTAATGCCAATTGTCTTCTCGACATTATCTAGGTTACAAGATGAGCCGGGGAAGATTGTTTATGTGTTTCTTAAATTCCAACGATTAGTAGCTATTTTTGTACTACCTTTAGGTGTAGGTATATTTATGTATCGAGATATTCTTACATACTTACTTTTAGGAAATCAGTGGAATGAGGCAAGTGAATTTATAGGACTATGGGGATTAATGAGCTCTTTAACAATTGTTTTTGGGTATCTTTCAAGTGAACTCTATCGTGCTTTAGGAAAGCCAAAGCTTTCAGTGTTAGCTCAAGTGTTATATCTATTATTTCTTATCCCGGTATTAATAATAACTGCTCAAATTAGTTTTAGTGCATTATATATTGCCAGATCATTATTAATAGTAGTATCTATTTTTATTGATATGTTTTTTGTATGGTTCGCAATAAAAATCAATCCCATTAAACTTTTATCAAATGTATTTCCATTAATAATAAGTTCTTGTTTAATGGGTTTATTTGCGTTTGGTTTACGACAACTTAGCCAAAATATATATTTGGTGATAGTTTCAATAGTTCTCTGTATCATATTCTATTTTTCTATTATTATGATCTTTAAAAATATACGTCATGAACTTATAAATGTTATAAAACCTTTTTCTGAAATTGGATATAAAAGTGTTTAATAGAAGTAAAACTTTAGAAAAAAACTAATTACCGCAGACTTTTCAACTGGAGGAAGGAAGTCAATTTCTGAATCAGTATCTTAATCTAGATAAGATTTATTTTTATAAAAGGAGGTAATAAATGTATAAGATAGCTGTAGCAGGAACCGGCTATGTTGGCTTGGTAGCAGGCGTATGTTTTGCAGAAGTTGGTCACAAAGTAATTTGTGTAGATATTGATGAGAAAAAAGTGGATCTTATGAAATCTGGTATCGTACCATTCTACGAACCTGGACTAGAAGATTTAATGATAAAAAACTACGCTGCTGGTAGAATCGATTTTACAACAGATTATATGCAAGCATATAGGGAGGCAGATACTATATTTATTGGTGTAGGAACTCCAGAAAGAGAAGATGGATCTGCAAACCTTTCCTATATAGCAAATGTAGCAAGACAAATTGCCGAGTCTATTATTAAAGATTGTTTAATAGTTGTTAAATCAACAGTACCAGTAGGAACGAATGACAAAGTAGAACAATTTATAAAAGATTTTTTAGTTAACGACGTTAGAGTTGAGGTTGCGTCTAATCCTGAATTTCTTGCACAAGGGTCAGCTGTTAATGATACATTAAATGCAGAAAGAATTATAATAGGAACTGAAAGTAACTGGGCGGAACAGGTACTAAAGAGTATTTATAAACCATACAATATACCAATCATTTCAGTCTCTAGACGGTCAGCGGAAATGATAAAATATGCATCTAATAATTTTCTAGCTCTTAAAATCTCTTTTATAAATGATATTGCAAATCTTTGTGAATTAGTTAATGCTGATATTCAAGAAGTTACTCTAGGGATGAGCTTTGATAGTCGAATTGGTAATAAGTTTTTAAATGCTGGAATTGGTTATGGAGGATCATGCTTCCCTAAAGATACGAAAGCACTTGATTATTTAGCAAAACAATTTGGTTATGAACTAAAAACAGTTAAAGCTACTATGGATGTTAATAAAGAACAGCAGACGAAGCTTTTTAAAAAAGCAAGTCAAAGACTTATTACATTTAATAATATAAAAGTAGCTATATTAGGTTTAACATTTAAACCTGGGACAGACGATTTGAGAGAGTCAGCATCACTTGTAAATGTACCATTATTATTAGAACATGGCGCAAATATTTTTGCATTTGATCCCATAGGAGCTAAGAATTTCGCAAAAATTTATCCAGAAGGTAAAAATAGAAACGGGACGATCGCTTATGTTGAAAATGTAGAACAAGCTCTCATTGGGGCAAGTATCTGTTTTATTTTTACTGAATGGGATGAAGTGAAAGAAATACCACCTGAAAAGTTTAAAAAGCTAATGCAAACTCCTATTGTTTATGATGGAAGAAATATTTATAAAATTGATAATATGTCAGAGGTCGGTGTAGAGTATCACTCAATTGGAAGGAATAAGTCAAACACTAGACTGGCAAAGGAGTCTGAATATTATAAATTCAAAACCTACTTATCCTAATAAAACATTTCTTATCACTGGGGCAGCTGGTTTTATTGGTTTTTTTTTATCTAAGAGTCTATTATCACAAGATTATATAATAGTAGGAATTGACAATCTGAACGATTATTACGATGTGAAACTCAAGTATGCTCGTTTAGAAATACTATCACAATATCATACCTTTACATTTATTAAAGGTGATATTTCAAATAAGCAGTTTATAACCGATATTTTTGAAGAATACAAGCCAAACATTGTTATAAATCTAGCTGCACAGGCGGGAGTAAGATATTCTTTAGAAAATCCAGATATCTATATTCAATCCAATATTATTGGTTTTTATAATATTCTAGAAGCATGTCGTTATAATCCAGTAGATCATTTGTTATATGCTTCCTCTAGCTCAGTGTATGGATCTAATAAAAAAGTACCATTTGAAGAATCAGATTTTGTTGATAATCCTAATTCTTTATATGCCGCTACCAAAAAATCAAACGAACTAATGGCATATACTTACAGCAATTTGTATAAAATTCCTGCTACTGGCCTTCGCTTTTTTACAGTATATGGGCCTTATGGAAGACCTGATATGGCTTATTTTAATTTTACTAATCAATATTTTAAAGGAGAACCCATTAAAATTTATAATAATGGAGATATAAAAAATGACCTATATCGGGATTTCACCTATATAGAAGATATTATTGAAGGAATTGTTCGTCTTATCCAAGTTCCATCTAAGGAGGCCATTCCTCATCGCATTTTTAACATCGGAAATAATAAACCTGAAAAACTGATGGTGTTTATTGAAACGCTAGAGACTGCTTTAAGTTGTGCTTTAGGAAAAAAGGTGATATTTGCTAAGAGGTTCGAACCTATTGCACCGGGTGATGTTTCCACGACATATGCATCGACAAATCTATTGCAAGATGTTGTTGGATTTATACCTCGTACTTCTATCGAGGAAGGTTTAGAACTTTTCGCTAAGTGGTATGTTGATCATTATAATATGAAAACGAAAAAATAGACGATAGAAATGTGTATATTGATGACAAAATATAGAACTAAGTTTATTAGAAAGACACTATAATTTTGAAATAGCTCCTAGGAGGAAATTTATTGGGGGAAACTATTAATCTAAAACTATTATTAAAAATAATAAAAAAGAGACTATTTCTAATCTCTAGTGTGATGATTTTTGGAGCAGGGGTAGGTTTTATACTATCCTTTTATATCTTACAACCAGTTTATCATGCTGAGACTCAGATTTTAGTTAACCAAAAAATCAGCGGACAAGATGGATATGTTTGGTCTCAATGGGAAACTGAATTACAATTAATAGATACTTATAATGTAATTATTAAAAGTCCTGCAATTATAGATAAAGTAATTAGCGAATTAGATTTAAATATTACATCCAAAGAGTTATCTGAGCAAATTTCGGTGACAAATGAAGACAATTCGAAAGTTGTGAATCTTATAGTTGAAGACCCAGCTCCTGAACTAGCTGTTCATATTGCGAATACGGTTGCATCGGTATTCAAAAATGAAATTCCTAATTTAATGAGCGTAGACAATATAAATATTTTATCAGAAGCAACACTTAGCGAGAACCCTAGTCCTATTAAGCCTAATAAGATACTAATTATAGCAATAGCAATTACAATGGGACTGATTATCGGTGTCGGTTTAGTATTAACATTAGAGTTAATAGATACGAGAGTTAGGAGTGAACAGGAAGTTGAAGATTTACTAGGTTTACCTATTATTGGAACAATTAGAACGGTCACTGAAAAGGATTTTAATATTACGTCGACTTTACCATCCCGTAAGAGGAGGGAAAAATAGGGGTGTCTAGAAAAAAGAAAAAATCAATTTCAGTCCCTTTAGCACGTAAATTAATTACGAGCACAAGTCCAAAGTCCATTATTTCTGAACAGTTTCGAACAATTCGTACCAATATTGAATTTTCATCACCGGATCAAACAATTAAAACTATACTGGTTACATCCTCGGTTCCGGGTGAAGGTAAAACAACAACTGCTGCAAATTTGGCGGTGGTATTCGCCCAAGAAGGAAAAAAGGTATTAATTGTCGACTCTGATATGCGTAAGCCAGCATTACATTATACATTCGATATTTTAAATGAAAAAGGTCTTTCCAATGTATTAACAAGACATCAAAATCATTTTCTTGCGTTATCTAATACAAATATAGAGAATCTTTTTATCATACCAAGTGGACCTATTCCTCCAAATCCATCTGAATTACTTTCAACCCAAAAGTTTGAGATTTTTCTTGAAGAAGTCAAAGAACTATATGATTTGATAATTTTTGATGCTCCTCCATTACTATCTGTCACAGATGCACAAATCTTATCGCATAAATGTGATGGAACAATATTAGTAGTGAAAAGTGGGTTTGTTGATAAAGTAGATGTATTGAAAGCGAAAACTAGTCTTAATACAGTTCATGCAAAAATTTTAGGAGTGGTATTAAATAATTATAATACGACTAATAGTAACTATTATGAATATTATTAATTGATTACTCTTTGCGCAAATTTCTATTGATTTGCGTTTTTTATATTTATAATGTATTCATTTTCCTTATTTCAGAAAAAGTTATATGTTTAATATTAAGTTTATACGAACATATCCATTTTGAATAACAACCGTTCACCAGATGCCACTTCCCCTAGATTATGTTAATATTGAACAAGATTGTTATCAGAAAGAGTGATTAAATAATGAAAGTACTATTTATCGGTGATATTGTGGGCTCAATTGGAAGAGAAGCCGTTGAAAAATATTTACCACGTTTAAAGAGAAAATATGCGGCAGATGTTGTGATAGCAAATGGCGAAAATGCAGCAGCTGGTCGTGGGATTACACATAAAATCTATCAACAGCTATTACAAGCGGGTGTTGATGTGATTACAATGGGCAATCATACGTGGGATAATAAAGATATTTTTGAATTTATAGATGATGCGGACTATCTGATTCGTCCAGCAAACTTCTCAACGGAAGCACCCGGAAAAGGGATGGTACAAATCGAGAAGGGTGGGGTTACTTTAACGGTAATTAACTTACATGGTCGCGTCTTTTTACCTCCTCACGAGGACCCCTTTGCTGTAGCAGATGAATTGATAGCAGAAGCTCGAAAAACTTCGCCATTAGTGTTTGTTGATTTCCATGCAGAAGTGACAAGTGAAAAGATTGCTCTTGGGTGGCATTTAGATGGGCGAGCTTCGGCAGTTGTAGGAACCCATACTCATGTTCAAACAGCAGATGCGCGGATTTACCCTGGAGGCACTGCTTATATTACAGATGTAGGTATGACTGGTCCCTATGACGAAATATTAGGTATGATTAAAGAGAGCGTCATTTATAAATTCCAGACAAACATGCCTGCCCGTTTTGAGGTTCCAAAAAGTGGACGAGAGGTGCTTAGTGGATTCTTTGTCGATATCGATAATAAAACGGGAAAAGCAACTTCCTGTGAACGTATTTATATAAACGCCGATTATCCTTTCGAAGCATAAATGTAGTAAGAAGTAATGGTCAACATAGAAATAGAGAAATGGAACAGATATCAGTTCTTAAGTTAACTTCACCCCGCAAAAATACAGCGGGGTGATTTTTTACCTAATTCCTTGATTACTTACAATAGTTTCTCTTGTCACATCTAAAAATGCTTTTAAAGCAGGGGACATCCATTTGTCTTTATGCCGAAATAGTTGTATGAAAATTGGGAAATTAAGTGCGCTCCAATTTAATATAGCTAATCGTCCTTGTTCAACTTCCTTTTCAACAGCAATTTTAGGTAAGGCTGCTATACCAATGCCCTCCATTACACATCGTTTAATTGCCTCCACATCTGCAAGTTCTAATTTGCTAATAGGGTCAATCCCCACATCCTTTAATGAATGTTCAAATGCACGACGATAATCGCAATCCTCAGTAACGAAAAGATGCTCATGACGTAAATCTAATGGGTCAACCTTGTCTTTGCCTGCTAAAAAGTGATTTGGATGACAAATGATGACGATTGGTTCAGGACCTAGCTCTTCTACAATAAGATTCTCTGAAACAATAGGTGCCATTGATAATAAAGCAACATCCAATTCTCCCTTTGCAAGGAGACCTTCGAAGTCCTTCTCTGAAACTCCGGGACGAAAAACAAGCTGAACCTTAGGATAATTTTGCTGAAAATGTTTCAAAAGAGAGGGAAGACGGTATGTACAATGGGTTTCGGACGCACATATCGTTAATAACCCACTTGGCTCGCGTAAACAACCAACAACATCCTTTGCCTCTTCAGTGAGTGCGAGTATTTTTGCTGCATACAATTGTAGCTGTGCACCTGCTTCTGTTAGTATAACTCGCTTTCCTAAACGCTCGAATAATGGAACACCAAGCTCATCCTCAAGAGCTTTAATATGTGATGTAATACTGGATTGTGCGTAGCCTAGATTTTCCGCTGTTCGAGAAAAATTCAATTCTTGAGCGGCAGTTTTAAAAATAGTCAACTGTTTTATTTCCATATGATCACGCCTTATCAGTTTTTCCGATAGATATTATCAAAATGTTTCTATATTCATATAATTGGATTTATTTTATCATATTTGTAAATACAATTAGATAGAAAATTCGAATTTTTACGAGTTGTCTAATTGACGATACAGTTCATTTGAATCAATTCTATTAGAAAAGCAGGAGGTAAATAACATGAATTCATTTAGTTATTTTTGCAGTACAAAAATTGAAATGGGGATGGGGATATCAAAACAAATACCAGAAATTTTAAAATCTCTTGAGGTGGGAAATGCTATTTTACTTGTTAGTGATCCAGGGGTTGTAAAAGCAGGTTTAGTAGAACCAATCAAAGAGAATCTTCAATCTCAGGGCTTTAATGTTTCGTTATATGATTCAATCTCACAAAACCCTCGAGATACAGAGTGCATTGCTGGTGCTAAGATATTTAAAGAAGAGAACATACAGGCAGTTGTTGCAATAGGCGGCGGTAGTGCAATGGATACAGGAAAAGCAATTGCTCTCCTAGGTCCAAATGGTGGAACACCAACAGATTATGCAGATGGAAAAAGACAATATGAAAACATTGCACCGATTATTTGTGTGCCAACTACAGCTGGTACTGGTTCTGAAGTGACACGTTCATCCGTAATAACAGAGGCAGAAACTCATAGAAAAATGACGCTTAAGCATGCTTCACTTCGTCCGATGATGGCAATTTTAGATCCGGAGCTTACTTTTAGCGTCCCACCATCTGTTACTGCTGCAACGGGTGTAGATGCATTAGTTCATGCAATTGAAGGGTATACATGTAAAGTATCAAACCCTATTTCACAAGCTCTTGGTGCTAAAGCGATGGAAACGATTGTTGCATCGTTACAGACTGCATTTGAAAATGGAAGTGATGAGAAAGCTCGTTTTAATATGTTAAAAGGAAGCTTGCTTGCTGGACTTTGTTTCGGATCGGCGGACGTTGCAGCAGTGCATTGCTTAGCAGAAGCACTTGGGGGTCTTTATGACACTCCACACGGTATTGCAAACTCAGTATTTTTACCTTATGTGTTAAAATTTAATGCGGAAGAAAATACGAAAATGCATGCTGATTTATCTCGTTATATGGGATTTGCAAAGGATTCAGATTCAGATCAATTAGCAGTAGAAAAGCTGATTTCCGGAATTGAAACATTTACAGCTGCATTAAATATTCCGAAATTAAAAGATTTGGGATATGTCAATGAAACGGATTTCCCTAGAATTGTTGAATTAGCTGTTCAAAATGGTTCCACTCCAAGCAATGTTCGAACTGTTACAGAATCAGACTACATGAATATACTTGAAAATGCATATAAAGGGTAGGAAGTGATAGCTGATAACGGATAGGTGAAAAAAGGGTTAGCTTTGAAATTCGGTATGATTCACTTTATACTAGAATTCTTGTTTTATAAGTTAATTAGTAGGGCAAGGATTCCTAGACTAAAAACATTTTTTAGAAAATATGAATGAAAATTAAGAATTAACCTTGATTAAGAAACAATACATTAGTTTGAAAGATTATTCATTAGGCAGTAAATAATTTCTTCTTTTTTATAGTGGATTTATCCAAAACTGATTCTAAACTCCTTTTTTACAGCATAAAATGTGCTACGGACATAAAACTACAAGTCCTTTGAATGAACGAAACCAAAAAGACAACGTTTCATTCAACAAACACATTATCAAGCTCTATGGGGAGGAATAGTTGTGGATTCATTAAAAGTATCATCTCGCTCAAATCCAAATTCTGTTGCAGGTGCGCTAGTAGCCGTTATTCGTGAGCAAGGCTATGCAGAAATGCAGGCGGTCGGTGCAGGTGCATTAAACCAAGCAGTAAAGGCAGTAGCAATTGCTCGTGGCTTTGTTGCGCCAAGTGGAACAGACTTAATTTGCGCTCCAGCATTTGCTGATATTACGATTGCTGGTGAAGATCGAACAGCATTGAAACTTGTTGTTGAAAAACGTACAAGATAAATCGTTCAAAGTGACATGAAAAAGCCCGACCCTCTTTTTGAGCGTCGGGCTTTTTTCAATCAAAAAAATAAAAATTACAAGTAAAATGAGAGATTTTTATAAAAATCTATCTCGAATTTCTTTTGATGGCAATATGCAAAGCTCTCTTTTACCAAACCATTTGTATCGATTTTTTGCAATAATGCTGTAGAAGTAATCTCTTATTGGTCTTGGAACTACAAGTAGTACAGTTGCTAAGTTCCATGGTCCTTTTAATGATTTACAAATACGGAGAGCGGCAGTTGATTTAATGTAATATTGCTCTTTTTCAATGAGCACTAGGCTATTAATAATTGTATTTTGAAATCCGAATTTGTTTAAAATATCTTGGCCTATAGCACTTTGTAATGACGCAAATTTAAATTTCCCTTCAGGATCATGTTTTATTATAAACTGAACACTTTTATCACAAAAATTACATTCGCCATCGAATAAAACAATGCTCTCCATTACCTTCTCACCTTTTCAAATAAAATATTAATCCTCTGGTGATTATATCTCCGTAGTTGAAATTAGTTTGTCGACTTTGAATCTGCCATTACTGTTTTGAACTTCGCAAACTGTTGAAAATGTTTTATATTGCTCATTATCGGGATAATAGATGATGAATTCTTCAACGGTAGTTACCTCAAAAGAACCGTTCCCAAGATCAACGACATCCGTTACTTTTTGTAGAAATATATTCTTCGGTTATTCCGCTATTTTCTAAATAAGCAATATAGTCCTTTGCTTCCTGATGGCGAAGTCCATCTGTTGTCATATAATTTTTAACAGGTGTAATCGAACGCATATCTTATCATTATAGTAAAGTGGCTCTGCTAGATCTTAAAATTGTAAAGATAGATTGCGAAAATAACTGTATTTTGGAAAAGGAGTATTCCCTCGAAATGTAGTCATTTTCGCAAAATATACTTATCAATAATAAGTTTAACAGAGCCTAAAAATTAAAATCCGAAACCGCCGAATAAGCCAAATCCGCCCATTAAGCTATTGATTGAAATCATTGTAAAGATTGTCATAAGAATAAAGAATGCAACTGAAGTTCCTGCAACATAAATTAAATATGCATAGAATGAGTCAACTGCCTTGGACTTTACACTTAGTAAATGTCCGATAATATACAGGGGAACAATAAAAATCGCTAAGACTAATGAAAGTGTTATTAAATTGCCACCTAAAGCTGGAGCGATAAAAGAGAAAAGTAAAGCAAGAACAGCAAGCATTGAAACTGGGTTTGTTAAAGCACCTAAGAACCCAATTACTTCTTTTAATGAATTATTTGGTCCGAACCACATGGATATTAGGAATATGCCAAATAAAACAACTCCTACAATTAATGCAATGATAATTAATGCTGGGAAAAATACTCTTAAGAAAATTATAAATGAATTTCCGAAGAAACCAAAAGTAGAATTAACAGCTCCAAATAATGCTAAACTGATAATAAATACAAATATAGATAAAGAAATGATACCATTAATAAATTCACGTTCACCATTATTGAAAATAGATGATGGTTTCTTCAAATATTCCACAAATGAATTAAAGAACATTGTTGATTGTTCTTTCATTCTCTCCACATGTACGTTTGGTTGAGGAGGAGCTTGCTGGTATTGTTGGTATTGTTGGTTAGGCTGCCCTTGACCTTGCCCGAATTGTTGGAATTGCTGATTAGATTGACCTTGCTGGAACTGTTGATTTGGTTGGGACCATTGATTTTGCTGATCAGCTTGAACCGGTGGAACTTGTTGATAAGGTTGGTTAGGTTGAACCTGTTCATTAGGTTGAACTGGAGTTCCAGCAGAAGGATTTTGATCTGATGTAGTTGGTGTATTTTCTACGTCCACCAGACTACTGCCGCATGATCCACAGAAATTGCCCGCTTCCTGCAGATTTCCGCATGCTAAACATTTCTTCATAAGATTCTTCTCCCACTTTCATATATTTTTTAGATGAATCTAAAGTCTGAGACGTTTATGATGAGTTCAATGCACCATTTTCCTAGAACTGAAAAACATCTCATGTGTATATCATATATTGCAAAACCATCACAAACAATCCATTTTTCAATATTTTTTGTTTAAATTAATATTTAAGTTGTGTGAATTGGGGTTTATTGGAATTTGATTTGTAAGAAAAAATTGCTCATACTATTTACAATTTAGTGAACTCCATTTTCAGTCAAAGGTCTGATTTTGTCTATAATGGTAGATTTTCGATTACTTAACATACATCAACATGTTATATTAATGAAGGAAATATAAAGAAGTTTTTAAGGAGATGTTATCATGTTACATCAGCTTTCATGGAAAGTCGGTGGGCAACAAGGAGAAGGTATTGAGAGTACTGGTGAAATCTTCTCAATGGCAATGAACCGTTTAGGTTACCACTTATACGGATACCGTCATTTCTCTTCTCGAATAAAAGGTGGCCACACGAACAATAAAATTACAGTACGTCCAACAGAAGTTCGTTCAATTGCGGATGATTTAGATATTTTAGTTGCATTCGATCAAGAAACAATTGACGTTAACTATAAAGAATTAACAGAGCGCAGTATTATTTTAGCGGATAGCAAGTTCGATCCTGTCAAACCAGAGGATTCAAAAGCACCATTATTCTCTGTACCATTTACTGAAATAGCTACAGAGCTAGGCACATCACTGATGAAAAACATGGTGGCAATTGGTGCAACAAGTGCTTTATTAAATTTAGAGCATAAAGTTTTCCAAGGCGTAGTTGATGAAATATTCGGTCGCAAAGGCGAAGAAGTTGTGAAAAAAAACATGGAAGCCATTGGTCGCGGATTTGATGCAATGAGTGAGCTTCTTGGTGAACGTGTAGGTGAGTGGGAATTAGAGCCAGCTGATGGAAAACGCCGCATGTTTATGATTGGTAACGATGCAATTGCACTTGGAACGATAGCAGCAGGAGCTCGTTTTATGTCTGCATATCCAATCACACCAGCTTCAGAAATTATGGAGTACTTAATTAAAAAATTGCCTAAATTTGGAGGCGCTGTCATCCAAACTGAAGATGAAATCGCGGCAGCAACAATGGCAATTGGAGCGAACTTCGGTGGTGTCCGTGCATTCACTGCATCTGCTGGACCAGGTTTATCATTAATGATGGAAGCTATTGGCCTATCAGGTATGACTGAACAGCCTTTAGTTATTGTTGATACACAACGTGGAGGCCCTTCAACTGGCTTACCGACAAAACAAGAACAATCTGACTTAATGGCGATGTTCTATGGAACTCATGGTGAAATTCCGAAAGTGGTTATTGCACCATCAACGTTAGAAGAAGCTTTCTTTGATACAATTCAAGCATTTAACATTGCAGAAGAATTACAGCTTCCAGTTATCTTAATGACGGATTTACAATTATCTCTTGGTAAACAAACTGTTGAACCATTTGATTATTCAAAAATTGAAATTCGCCGCGGTAAAATTGTCGATAGTGAAATTCCTGAACCTGAAAACAAAGATTATTTCAAACGCTATGAAAATACAGATGACGGTATTTCGCCGCGTGTTTTACCAGGTACGGCAAACGGTATTCACCATGTTACAGGTGTTGAACATGATGAAACAGGAAAACCAAATGAAGCGCCAGGGAATCGTCAAATTCAAATGGACAAGCGTTTCCGTAAATTGGAATATTTAAAATTTGATACACCTGTATATGTCAATGCACCGCATGAAGAAGCAGACGTATTACTAGTTGGGTTTAACTCAACTCGTGGTGCATTAGAGGAAGTACAAGAAAGATTAAATGATGAAGGGTTAAAAGTAAATCATGCACATATTCGTTTACTATTCCCGTTCCCATCAGCAGAAATGGCACCACTCGTTGCGAATGCGAAAAAAGTAATCGTAGTGGAAAATAATAAAACATCACAATTAGCAAATATAATGAAAATGAACATTGGCGGTCACGATAAAATTGCAAGCATCACGAAGTATGATGGTACACCATTCCTACCACGTGAGCTTGAAAATAAAGTAAAGGAGCTGCTTGACTAATGGCTACATTTAAAGATTTTCGTAACTCAGTGAAACCTAACTGGTGTCCTGGCTGTGGCGACTTCTCAGTACAAGCAGCGATTCAACGCGCTGCAGCTAATGTTGGTATTGAGCCTAATGAATTAGCGGTTGTTGCTGGGATTGGATGTTCAGGTCGTATCGCTGGGTACATTAATTCATACGGATTCCATGGAATTCACGGCCGCGCATTACCAATTGCACAAGGATTAAAAATGGCTAATCGCGATCTTCATGTTATCGCTTCAGGTGGTGACGGCGATGGATTTGCAATCGGTATGGGTCATACAGTTCACGCAATCCGCCGTAACCTTGACATTACATATGTTGTAATGGATAACCAAATTTACGGTTTAACAAAAGGTCAAACTTCACCACGTTCAGCACAAGGTTTCATCACAAAATCAACACCAGGTGGAGCAATTGAACCATCATTAAAACCTTTAGAAGTAGCATTATCTTCTGGAGCAACATTTGTAGCACAAGGTTTCTCTACAGATATCAAAGAATTAACGGCTTTAATCGAGGCTGGAATTCAACACAAAGGTTTTTCATTCATTAACGTATTCAGCCCATGTGTAACTTACAACAAAGTAAATACGTATGAATGGTTTAAAGAGCATTTAACAAAATTAAGTGATATCGAAGACTATGACTCTTCTAATCGTGAATTAGCAATGCGCACAGTAATGGAAAAAGAAGGCTTAGTTACAGGAATCATTTATCAAGATACAGAGACAACTTCTTATCAAGAAAAACTTTCCGGTTACGCTGAGGAACCATTAACTACAGTTGATATGACATTAAGTGAAACTGATTTTAATGATTTAGTGAAAGAGTTTATGTAATTTAATAAGGAATTCAAATGAGCGTCTTCATTGGAAGACGCTTTTTTCATTTGTTTGTAGTTGAGTATGCTGTCGTAAATGGGATAGTGCTTGAGTTTGTTGAAATAGAACAAGTGTAAGGGATACAGAGCGCCGCCAATATGCCCGAACACAATGAAATCAAAGGTAAAAGGTAACATAAAACCGCCCAATGTGCCCAAATGGAATGGAATAAAAGAAGAAAGGGAATATAGGGGCCGCCAATGTTCCCGAACACGATGAAATCAAAGGTGAAAGGTAACATAAAACCGCCCAATGTGCCCAAACGGAATGGAATAAAAGACAAAAGGGAATATAGGGGCCGCCAATATGCCCGAACACAATGAAATCAAAGGTAAAAGGTAACATAAAACTGCCCAATGTGCCCAAACGGAATGGAATAAAAGAAGAAAGGGAACATAGGGGCCGCCAATGTTCCCGAACAGAATGAAATCAAAGGTAAAAAGTAACATAAAACCGCCCAATGTGCCCAAGTGGAATGGAATAAAAGACGAAAAGGAACATAGGGGCCGCCAATGTTCTCGAACACGATTAAATCAAAGGTGAAAGGTAACATAAAACCGCCCAATGTGCCCAAGTGGAATGGGATAAAAGACAAAAGGAAACATAGAGGCCGCCAATGTTCCCGAACAGAATGAAATCAAAGGTAAAAGGTAACATAAAACCGCCCAATGTGTCCAAACGGAATGGAATAAAAGACAAAAGGGAATATAGGGGCCGCCAATATGCCCGAACACAATGAAATCAAAGGTAAAAGGTAACATAAAACTGCCCAATGTGCCCAAACGGAATGGAATAAAAGAAGAAAGAGAACATAGGGGCCGCCAATGTTCCCGAACACAATGAAATCAAAGGTAAAAGGTAACATAAAACCGATCAATGTGCCCAAGTGGAATGGGATAAAAGACAAAAGGGAACATAGAATAGTAGATGTACCCCAAATATATCTTAAAAACTAGCAGCCTAATTAAAATATAAACATTATTTAAATCCAGAGATTCCCTACAGTAAAACTTTTACTCGTAATATGTCCTACGAAATTTACCGTTTTTTTCAAAATGATCAACCAGAATTTTACGAATCACTTTCTTTGAATCCACAATTTTGCACCAATCTTGAACGATACTTGTAGTAACTTTATTTTCAGGAAACAACAACCTCAGTTCCTTTACACTTCGAATTACTGAGGAAGTAATTGTTTCAACATGTTCGCAGTTAGTGCATTTTATTTTTCTACCTTCAACCTTCAGCGAAAAAGAATCACAACTTGCACATGTGATTCCCTTCTTCAGCTGATCATACTCAAATGCCGGCAATTTATTAAATGGAGACTCAGTCAAATGTAAAGATAATAGTTTTTCAGCAATTAACTTGTGTTTTTCTGTTATCTTTGAATATTTCGCATTGAGCTGTTTAATAAAGCGAAGGATTTGTGTTGGTAAAATGAAAGCACTTTCCATAGGAGCCTGATATAAAGTGAATTCTGGGTTAACAAATACTACAAAAGATTGAATAGGAATTGTAAAGCCCAGATTGTTTAATAATTGGCGTAATAAGGATTCTGTTCTACTTAATTGTATAAGAGGGCTTACAATTTCAACTTTAGATCTTGTAAATAACTTGTCCTTTTCAAAATAAAAATCGCCCTCATAATTTTTAACTTCAATAACATAAACCGTGTCGGACATTATAAGGAGTGTATCAATTTGAAATGTTGTATTGTTTGATTTGAGTAACAGATCGTTCAAGACGAGACGATTACTTTGAAGCTTTTCAATGAAGGAATCAAACATTAATTCACCGTCGTATCCTTTTTGAAGATTTGAAAAATACTGTTTCTCCTTTTCCGATAGAACCATACGATTATTAAGTGATTTATAAATTAGTAATTCAGGAGATTCAGTTCTAGTTTTAAAATACAAACTTAATCACCATCCTAGTTAAGTATATTAATCGTCAATATCTATTTTATAATTAATGAAGTAGGAAGAAAATAAAAAATATCGATTATAGTGGATTGTTGTTTATTCCACCTTTCACTCTTCAGTACAAAATAAAAAAGACCAAACCTTATCCGATTCGGTCTTTTAAAACGTCAATTCACTAATTGGATTCCTTCACCTGAACATTTCTAAACGAAAATTCAGTCTCTTTTTGATTATCTGTTAAGACGAATACATCCACTTGAGAAGATGTGCTTTCAAGTTGAAAAGGCAGTACATGCTGTGCCCAATCGCTAGTCAATTGAACTTGCTTTGTTTCTTCTTTAATAAATTGCCCTTGAGCATTCGTTTCTGAAATTTTTAAAATGACTGATCCTTCTCCTTTAAGTTCAACGGAGAATAAAATATTAGTACTCGTAAATGGCTTTTGAGGAGTGAAGACGAACCCTTCCTCAGCTTTTTCACCTTTCGTTTTCACCGTATATTCACCAAGGTTATTTCCCTGTACATCAGCGCCTACACCGAAAAATTGCAGTTCACGATCTTCGGAAGCATACATATTTGCTGGTGCAGATAAGAAAAAGATGAATATAGCTAGAACTGGTATAATATATTTTTTCATAAAAATAAGTTCCTCCTAAGTTTAAATAAAAAATTCCAATTGTCTTTCAAATTTGAATTCTAAGTGCTTTACAACTAAACGCACAATGACAAATCAACTTGAAGTTAAGCTGTATAGCTTCGATAAAGTTTGTGGGCTCGCTACACCGTCTGCTTTGAACCCATATATTCGTTGGAAATCGCCAACCGCATATTTTGTACTCGTATTATAAATTCCATTGATTGGGCCGTTATAGAATCCTAAATTACTCAGCGCTCTTTGTAATTCCGTTACAGCAGCGCCACTAGAACCTGGTCCAAGTGTAGAATAAGAAACACTCGTTTTATTAGCTGTAATTTCATCTATTTTCGCAAGTGTTACAGGGCCAGCAATGCCATCTGCTTTAAATCCATAAGCTCGTTGAAAATCACCAACTGCATATTTCGTGCTCGTATTATAAATCCCATTAACAGGACCTTTATAATAACCCAAACTTTTTAATGTATTTTGTAAAGCGGTAACTTTAGCCCCGCTAGATCCTGTCTTTAATGTAGGATAGCTCACAACTTGATCTTGTGCCGGAGCTGACGGGGGATTAATGGCAGATGTTATCTCATTTATTTTAGATAAAGTTTGTGGGCCAGCTAACCCATCGGCTGTTAGATTTAATGCTCGTTGGAAATCACCAACCGCGTATTTCGTACTTGTATTATAGATGCCATTAATAGGTCCATCATAAAAGCCCAAGTTTTTTAATGTAGTTTGTAGAGATGTAACAGCAACACCACTGGAACCAGGTCCTAAAATAGAACTTGGAGCATCTGTTTGCGGTACTGTAGGTGCTGCTTTATTGCTAGTCACTTCTGCCAATTTCGTTAATGTTTGAGGACCAGCAAGACCATCTGCTTTAAGACTGTATTCACGCTGGAAATCACCAACTGCATATTTGGTACTTGTATTATAGATACCATTAATAGGCCCATCATAATAACCTAATTTTTTTAATGTGTTTTGAAGTTCAGTCACTGCCGTACCAGAGGAACCAGGACCTAACACACTGTTTTCATTACTCGGGGCGGAAATTGCTCCAGGAGTATTAGCAGCAGGTGCTTCAATCTCAGAGGGAACATCGGGATTTGAAACCTTTAATACTTGACCAACAACTATCGTATCACTCGTTAAATTATTCATCGCCTTTAATTGATCGACTGACATATTGTATAAAGTGGCAATTCGCCATAAAGAATCACCAGATTTAACAGTATAGGATGCAGTTGAGTTTACTAGTTCTCCATACTGTCCCGGTGGTAGAAAATCATCTTCATTTGTATGAGTTGTCCAAGAATTATAATATTGCCACATTGAAGCACTTTCCTGTCCTAAACTCCAGCTACCAGCGCCCTTTAAGTTGTATTGGTGAATTAAGTCAAATTTTGCTGCAATGGATTCGTTATTTTCATAATAAATGTGATATGTTCCCGGGCTTAATGTTTTTCCTGCTACGGTACTAGCGGGATCACCTTGTTTAATTGTGATGGTAGCCATAGGCGTTTTAGATACCTGATCAAAAGTCACAGTGCCACCATATTTATTTAAAAGTTCATCTACTTTTACATTGGAAATACCTGTGCCCCACGAAGATATTGGATCTCCAACTTTCCACATCCGTCCGTAGAATGGAAGACCTAAGACTACTTTTTCAGCAGGTACACCTTGATTTAAAGCATATTGAACAGAACGCTCCACCCACTTGTAGCTTGCAACTGGACCCTCAGAACCGCCTTCATAGCTCTCATCGTATGCCATAATCATAAGGTAATCCGCATACTTTGCTAAACCGTTATAGTCGTAGGAACCATGCCAACCTTTCGTCCAGTTGTTCGGATTAGCTGCAACTGCAACAGATACTTCCTTATCACTAGGTAGCTTTTCACGAAGTAAACGAACGAGATCAGTATAAGCTACTCGATCAATTTCCGTAACATTTTCAATATCTACATTGACACCATCTAAATTATTTTTAATGATAAAGTTTGCAATTTGAGTCGATAGCTGCTCTCTATTTTGTAAGGCGGCGCGCCCCACAGTTCGATCCCAATGGTTACTCAAGAATGGGACCACGTCTATTCCTCTGTTATGCATTTCTTTTACGAAATTTGCATCATAGAGATTTGTTATTTTTAAAGAGCCGTCAGAGTTCAAATCAAAATAACTAGGAGAGACGAGACTAAGATTTCCTTGAGCTTTATCGACTTGTGAAATCATTGTTTGAGCACTGCCAAAATATAAATAACTCATATTAAAGTCTACATCATGGGCTTTTGCAGTATTCATTGGAATACTTGTTAAAATAACAGCCCCTGCAACAACTACAACCGTAGCAATTTTTAGTTTTGGATAATGTTTTTTTACAAAGTTGATAGCTGACTGTTTAATATCCGTAACTTTATCCTTTGTAGATATAAGAAATTCCTCTGCAAATTCAGTATCATTTCCACCTCTAACTTCATCTACATGTAAAACAACCGTTAATTCACCATTTACAATTTTTAATTCTACGTTTTCAAATGTCATTATTCACACCGCCTTTCCTTACTGTATATGGTTTACCTTCACAAACCAGCTATACACAAAAATTCTCATAGGATTTCAAAATAGGAAAAGTAGGTAATTAAGTTAATTTTATGTGAAATTAACACTATCTTAATAAAACTTAAACAGCGCCTATACATTTGTAAGCTATCTTTAACATATCAGATTGTATAAGGGGTCGTTTTAAAAGTGAAAATATCACGATACATAAAAGTGAAAGATCGATTAATTCTCTTAATGATTGTGTGTATTATTTCGAATGTTATTCTGGCGGTATTTAGTATTGATTATTTAAGAAAGATGGAAAACAATACGGAAATGATGTACGAACAAAGATTACTAGCTATGAATGCATTCTCTGAATTTGAACTAGCAATTGATCAAGAAGATTTTGATAAAGCAAGTGAAATTCATGCATCTCTTTCAACCTATCAATTTGATTCGAAAATGGAATATTATATAAAAGATCTAAAAACGAGTTTGGAGACTCGAAATATAGATCAAATATTAGCGATTACGGAAGAGACAAAGTTATACATAATTGATCGAGCTGAAAATCAAATACAAATGTATAAAAAGGATATTTCCTTCGGTTATTCGTTGTTAATATCGGTTTCATTAATCATGATTGCCTTTGTCATTTACTTTAGTGTAGTTGGCTCAAGAGCAGTAAACATACCAACAAAGGAATTAAAGAAATTACTTAAACTTGCAGGACAAGGTGACTTCACTAGAAATGCAACCTACGATTCAAAGGATGAACTTGGTGAAGTAATGCGAAGCTATAATGAAATGGCATCAGAAGTAAAAGAATTGCTTAAAATCGTTCATAAAAGTGCAACTTCAGTAGATGAATCAAACTTACGTCTTCAAAATGCTTCTGAAAAAACAACACAGGCTGCTATTCACATTTCAAATGATGCCAGCGATTTAACAAGATCGACGGAGCGTTCAGCAGAACAGTTAATGCTAAATACAGCGGCAGTTCAAGAAATCTTTACTGGCATTGAATATATAGCTGAGAAAATTCATTTTATTGAAACGAGTATGAAGCGAACTGAAGATGAAGCGAATGAAGGCGTACAATTTGTTTCAGACAATAAAGAAAAGATGAGAGAAATTGAAGTCGCTGTAAATCAAACAAATGAAAAAATGCAAATACTTAATGGTCACACAAAGGAAATTGGACAAGTTATTCAATTAATTAACTCCATTGCTGAACAAACGAGCTTACTTGCATTAAACGCTGCCATTGAAGCTGCAAGAGCAGGAGAGTATGGTAAAGGATTTAGCGTAGTTGCAGATGAGGTACGTAAATTAGCAGATCAATCTGTTAAATCAACGAAGGTTATTGAAGAAATTGTGGCTCAAATTCAAATTGATTCAAAAGAGTCGATTCAGTATATGAAAAACGCTATCGAATCCGTTCAAACAGGTATCGAAACAACTGTTCTAAGTGCTTCAAAATTTGAACATATTGCCTCTAGTGTAAATGAAATTAGTCCACATATTGAGGAAGTATCAACTACTATAAATCAAATAAAACAAAATACAAAAGAAGTAGCAGATCACTCCACAGAATTAAGCGATTTGTTCGACCATAATAATGAAAGTATAAAACAAGTATCTAAATCAACGGTTGAGCAATTAAACGCAACAAGAGAAATGCATAGTGAAATTCAAAAAATTACTAAAAATATACGGTCTCTAACTCATTCCATTAGAAGGTTTACAATAAACTAACGATACTAATGACTGAATTCTAGCTTAAACCCTCTCCTAATTTTCATTAAAATGGTAAATAGGAGAGGGTTTTTTGTTTGAATTTAACCATTCTATGTTAAAGTAAAAACGGAATTGTCTTTGCAGGAATTAGAAAAAGTATCTCCTGTAGAAAATGGCTTACAAATTAGGTTTAAGAGGTATGTTTCATCTTATATAAATATGTCGAGGTCACTAAGTATAATAGCAGTTATTAAATTTGAAAAGAAGGTTGCTAAAATGGATAACGTCATTGATTTCATTTCCATTAAAAATAAAAAAATTAATGATGAAATACTGAAAATATTCAGCAGATCCAACTCTTTAGATGAAGCTGAACGAATTGATAAACTGGTAAAAGAAAGTACTCTGTCAGTTACAGATCATCATAAGTTCCTTGCTTTTGTTTCGTTTTTAGAAGAAAAGAAATTAAATCCCGAGGGTATATTCTTGTCAGTTCTAGAATTATCGACACATCAATTTAAGATGAAATATGATTTGAAATGGTCGTCAATTGCACATATGTGTTTTATTTTCATGAAAATATTAAATGATAGTGATCCTGATAAATACGATAAGTTCATAAAGCTGAAGAAACGACAATAAAATGATGGCCATTTTTTAAGATCATAAAATGACAAAATACATAACAATTACGAATTTTTGTTGGTGATTTTTTACATTGTATACATCTTTTAAATTTGTCAAAACAGTATCATTTCAAGCAATGATATTGTTCTTTTAGCCTATTTTTCGTTATAATATTAAAATGGGATTCGAATGTACGAAACCAACCTGAAAGGAGTACTTTAGTTCGATGAATGAAGAACAACGAGTTGCAAGTCAGCAAGTAAATCAACCTAAACCCATCAATACAAAAACTGAAAAAGATTATAGTAAATACTTCGAACGTGTCATTACAGCACCTTCCTTAAAAGATGCAAAAAAACGCGGTAAAGAAGAAGTGAAATATCATAAAGATTTTGCCATTCCCCAAGAATTTAAAGGCATGGGCGAGGGGCGCAAATTTTTCATTCGTACTTACGGTTGTCAAATGAACGAACATGATTCAGAAGTCATGGCTGGTATTTTCATGGAATTAGGCTATGAACCAACTGATAAAATTGAAGAAGCTGATGCTGTATTACTAAATACTTGTGCCATCCGTGAAAATGCTGAAAATAAAGTGTTTGGTGAACTTGGCTACTTACTTAAATATAAACGTGAAAATCCTGAAATGTTAATCGGTGTGTGTGGCTGTATGTCACAAGAAGAATCAGTTGTAAATAAAATCCTTACAACTTACCAGCATGTTGACATGGTATTTGGTACACACAACATTCACCGTTTACCACACATTCTAAAAGAGGCATATATGTCGAAAGAAATGGTAATAGAAGTGTGGTCTAAAGAAGGGGATGTACTTGAGAACCTTCCCAAAAAACGAAACGGTGCGATTAAGGCTTGGGTTAACATCATGTACGGTTGCGACAAATTCTGTACATACTGTATCGTTCCATACACTCGTGGGAAAGAGCGTAGTCGTCGTCCTGAAGAAATTATTCAAGAAGTCCGCGAGCTTGCAGCACATGGCTATCAAGAAATTATGTTGCTAGGTCAAAATGTAAATGCTTACGGGAAAGACTTTACTGATTTGGAATACCGACTTGGCGATTTGATGGACGAATTACGAAAAATTGATATTCCACGAATTCGTTTCACAACAAGCCATCCCCGCGACTTTGATGATCATTTAATCGAAGTATTAGCAAAAGGCGGTAACCTAGTTGAGCATATTCATTTACCAGTACAATCTGGATCAAATGACATTTTGAAAATTATGGCTCGTAAATATACACGCGAGCATTTTTTAGACTTAGTTCGCAAAATTAAAGAAGCAATTCCGAATGTTGCGCTGACAACGGATATTATCGTAGGTTATCCAAACGAAACGGAAGAGCAATTCCAAGAAACAATTGATTTATATCGTGAGGTTGGTTTCGAATCTGCATTCACTTATATTTACTCACCACGTGAAGGAACACCAGCTGCTAAAATGAATGACAATGTTCCACTAGAAGTGAAAAAAGAACGTCTTCAACGTCTAAATGCAGTAGTGGAAGAGTTTTCAGCTGCAGCTTTGAAAAAATATGAAGACCAAGTTGTAGAAGTTTTAGTTGAAGGAAGCAGTAAAAAACGTGATGATGTATTAGCAGGCTATACTCGTCGCAATAAATTAGTAAACTTTGCTGGACCAAAAGAATTAATTGGGCATATCGTTAAAGTAAAAATCACTGATGCAAAAGCGTATTCGTTACGTGGGGAATTTGTAGAAGTAGTAAATCGACAAGAGGTGGAAGTATAATGACAACAAAAGTTTTTACAAAAGATGAGATCGTTGAAAAAGCAAAAGAAATTGCACACATGATTGCCAATACAGAGCAGGTAGAATTTTTCAAAAAAGCGGAAGCACAAATTAATGAAAACCAATACGTTCGTGAAAAAATTGCTAGCTTAAAAACATTACAAAAACAAGCGGTAAACTTCCAACATCTTGGAAAAGAAAGAGCGTTAAAATTAATCGAAGAAAAAATCGAAAAAATTGAACAAGAAATTGATGAACTTCCAATTGTTCAAGAATTTAAACAGTCACAATTTGAAGTAAATAATCTGTTGCAATTAGTGTCTAATGCCATTGCAAACAATGTGACAAATGAAATCATTACTTCTACTGGTGGGGACGTACTTAAGGGAGAAACGGGTTCAAAAGTACAAAATAGCCAACCAGGAAGCTGTTCATAATTTTTACTAATGTTTAATAAACAAATGAGATATTTTGTTTTTAACTAAATGATCGCAAGTTTTAAATCTATACTGCATAAATAAGCAATCCAAAAGAGTCTGGTTCTCTTAAGGATTGCTTTTTACATATGAAATCACTCGTTTAGCCAAACATTATAAAATGTGAATGGCAAATTCACTATTTCTTCTAATTCAACAATTGGTGAAGCCACCTAAAAATTTTTATCCAAAATTCCACTTTTGTCACTATTCATTTTTAAAATTGCCATATCTTAATTATGTATAAAAGGGAGGTGGAATTAATGGGTTCATCTAACTTTGTAGGTGGAGCTGGCTTTGAGCACGGTCATAAAGAAAACGGTGGATTTGCATTGCTTGTTGTTTTATTCATCCTATTAATCATTGTAGGAGCAGCTTTCTTCAATAACTTTGACTATGGTTACTAATTATTAAAATTTCTTTAGTTGTTAAGCTACAGTTTTGACAATACCTTCTTTCGACCAGAACAAAAAAGTTCTGGTCTTTTAATTTTAGTTACTATCTATCATTGACATACGACTAAACGAAAAAAACTATTCACAAAGTTATAGAAAGTTTTAGTCTGTGTATCCGATATTTCGACCTAGTGAAAATTAAATTTTCTACTTACAATACTCCTTATTTTTCTCCATAACGTGGCTTATGCCATATCAAAAATGAAATCTATTAATGCAATAAGAATATGCTCCTATTATTTTTAGGAAATAAAATAGGAATGGCAGGGGATATAATTTTTTTTGATAGTTTAGGATAATGAAGGAAATAGAAAAGAAGATAGAATTCAAATTTAGAAAACCCATATCTTATTTAATCGTCTGATAAAGTAATAATGGCATTTTGAATAAGCTATCCAATATAAGGAGGGGTAATTATGAAAAATGATAAAAGATCCATTAAAGAATTGGAAAAGAAAATATATAGTGTACAGGCACGTATGATCGAAATTGGAATATCAAAAGGTTTAACACACCCCGATACTGTGAAATGTAGTCAGGAGTTAGATCATTTACTAAACGACTTTGAAACTAAGAGAACTTACCATTACGCTTAAGTAGTAATGAATTAGTAACTACTATAATAAAGAGATGAATATTGACTTACACCCGGAAAATGGACATGCTTAATACCTTGTTCATCTTCCGGGATTTTTATTTCCCAACATTTAAAAAATGAACAATACTCTTTAACTTTCATTTTTTCCTCATAAATTATAAACCAATTTTTACTATGCTGCATACAATACATCATGTGAATATAGCCCATATCTTACCATTCCCAACAAGCTTGGATTTCATTTAAAGGTGAATAGTAAGCTTACTTTCAATTAGGGGATTAAAAATGCTGGTTCATTTCACCAATTAGGCACATGCCGCATAGTATATGTCGACTAGAATAAAGGAGGAAATTACTGTGAAACGTTTGCGTCAAATAGTGACAAAAGCGGTTGTTGCGAAAGGTAAAAAGAGAATCGTAGCGAGTGAAGTGTTACGTCCACCAAATACACCGACAAGTATTTTAGGATGCTGGGTAATTAACCATCATTACCATGCAAAAAAGCAAGGTAAATATGTAGAAATTTCAGGGAAATTCGATGTAAACGTATGGTATGCGTACAATAATCATTCAAAAACTGCAGTTTATAGTGAAACAATTAACTATAAAGACCGCATTAAATTACATTATCGTGATGAAGATGTTATCGATTCTGATGATGTAAAAGTACGCGTATTACAACAACCTAACTGTATCGAAGCAGTGATTACAGAAAATGGCGATTGCTTCAAAATCGTTATTGAACGCGAATTCTTAGTGGAAGTAATTGGCGAAACAAAAGTTGTTGTTTCTGTACATCCAGTAGAATTTGAAGAAGAGTGGAAATTTGAAGAGGAAGACGAATCATCCTCAAGCTCATCAAGCTCATCTAGTTCATCATCTTCGAGCTCATCTAGTAGCAGCGAATACAGCCAAGAGTCGTCTTCATTTCGAAAATAACTTTTAAAGAGCGTCTTTTCTACGAAATAAGTAGATATTAGACGCTCTTTTTCCTACTTTTGTTATAATAAAGTAGTACAATTATAAAATTTATTCGAAGAGAAGTCCCATAGCTTGAAAACTTTTTAAAATTATTGATAACTAAAGTTTAAGGTGGGATTATAGAATATTGATTTTCAAGAGAGGTAACTAAAGGATATGACAACATATACACCGATGATGCAACAATATTTATCTATTAAATCTGAATATAAAGATGCTTTTTTATTTTTTCGTTTAGGTGATTTTTACGAAATGTTCTTTGAAGATGCAGAAAAGGCATCTCAAATATTAGAAATCACATTAACGAGCCGTGATGCGGGTAGTCCAGAACGTATCCCAATGTGTGGTGTACCTTATCATTCTGCAAAAGGGTATATTGAAACACTTGTTTCAAAAGGGTACAAGGTAGCCATTTGCGAACAAACGGAAGATCCAAAGCAAGCAAAGGGTGTGGTTAAACGCGAAGTAGTTCAGCTTATTACACCGGGTACGATCACAGAAGGAAAAACAATAGATGGAAAGTCAAACCATTATATTGCAAGTGCTGAACAATTATCGGAGGATTCCTTTGCCTTTGTTTATTTAGATATTTCAACGGGTGAGGCCAACAGTTCTATTATTGAAGGTGGTGCTAAAACGTTACTTCAACAGCTACAAGCCTACAATATCCAAGAGCTAGTGGTAACTGAGCAATTGCATCTAATGTTAGCAGAGCAGGCTATTCAGTTAGGAATTGTTCTATCTATTGAACAGGGAGAGATGAACAATCAACAAGTGGAGCACTATTTAATTGATTTGCCAGAAGCGATAAAAGGTGCTGCCAAAGTATTACTTCAATATATTGAAAGAACGCAAATGCGATCATTATCACACATTAGGCCGTTTAAATATACGGAATCAAAGCAGTACTTACGCATTGATACAAATTCCAAACGCAATTTAGAGCTGTTGGAATCTATTCGAGGTGGCGATCAAAAAGGAACTCTACTTTGGCTACTTGACGAAACCGTTACTGCAATGGGGGGGCGTAAATTAAAACAATGGCTTCATCAACCCCTTGCTAATTTGACTGATATTGAAAATAGATTATCCATTGTAACAGACTTACTGGATGAATTTTTCTTACGTAATGAGCTTCGAGAACTACTAAAAAGCGTATATGACCTAGAAAGGCTAGCAGGACGAATAGCTTTTGGAAATGTGGGAGGGCGTGATTTAGCGCAGCTTCGTGAATCTTTACGTCAGGTTCCTGCCATTAAATCACAATTGTTACAAAGCGGTAAAACGACTTTGATGGCGCTCGGTCAAAAATTAGATGAATGTGCTGAAGTGGAGCAATTGCTTTCACGTGCCATTACTGATCATCCACCGATTGCTGTTAAAGAAGGCGATGTAATACGTGAAGGTTATAACGAAAAGCTGGACGAATTGCGTTTTGCATCTCGCAACGGGAAGGATTGGATCGCTGCTTTAGAGCAAAAAGAACGTGAATTAACTGGAATTAAGAATTTGAAAATTGGTTATAACCGTATTTTTGGCTATTACATTGAAGTAACGAAGTCAAATATCGGTAATGTCGATTTATCTCGTTATAATCGCAAGCAAACATTAGCGAATGCAGAGCGTTATATTACTGAGGAACTTAAAGAAAAAGAAGCAATTATTTTAAATGCAGAGGAACAAAGTTTAGCATTAGAGTATGATTTATTTGTTTCATTACGGGAGGAAATTAAGTCATTTATTCCAAGGTTGCAAGCACTTGCTTCTGAAATAAGTGAGCTTGATGTTTATATTGGTTTTGCTGTTGTAGCAGAGAAATATCGATTTGTAAAACCAACTTTCCATAATGGACGAGCTATGAAAATTGTAAATGGACGTCACCCAGTTGTTGAAAAAATGCTACATAAACAGTCCTACGTGCCGAATGATTGTATTTTAACTGAAGATAAAAATATGATGCTCATTACTGGACCAAACATGTCAGGTAAAAGTACGTATATGAGACAAGTGGCATTAATCGTCGTACTTGCGCAAATGGGTTGTTATGTGCCAGCAGATGAAGCTAATTTGCCCATTACAGATCAAATTTTCACACGTATTGGTGCGGCGGATGATTTAGCTGCTGGTCAGTCAACCTTTATGGTAGAAATGCTCGAATCTCAAAACGCCATTACAAATGCAACGGATCGAAGTCTACTATTATTTGATGAAATTGGCCGTGGTACATCCACATATGATGGTATGGCCCTCGCACAGTCGATGATGGAATATATCCATGATAAAATTGGGGCAAATACACTGTTTTCAACCCATTATCATGAATTAACAGCACTAGAAGAGGACTTGATTCGTCTGCAAAATGTACATGTAAGTGCGTCGGAAAAAGATGGTAGAGTAGTATTTCTTCATAAGGTGAAAAAAGGGGCAGCAGATAAGAGCTATGGAGTCCATGTAGCACAGCTTGCAGAAATGCCAGAAGCCATTATTGAAAGGGCACGTATATTACTTGAACAGTTTGAGTCAAAGGACGTACAGTTCCAACCAAAAGAAAGTGTGAAAGAAGTAGCACAGCTATCCTTATTTGAAGAAGCGACTGTTGTTGAGGAAATTGCAAGTAGTGTCACGACGGATGCTTCAACGGATGAAGAAAAATTGGTTATTGAGAAGCTTGAAAAATTAAATATTATGGGGACAAGTCCAATTCAAGCAATGAACATTTTATATGAATTACAACAAATGTTGTTAAATAAAAAATAAGCGTTTAAATCGTAATACTCATCGTAAAATTGTTTTAATTCCCGAGCAAAACTTAAATAACCCTACAGATAAAAGAGCGGCATTTTTAATATTAAATGATCTATAAATAATCGAAGGAGGAGAATACAAATGGGGAAAATTCAAATTATGGATGAATGGCTATCCAATAAAATTGCTGCAGGTGAAGTAGTAGAACGCCCTTCATCTGTTGTGAAAGAGCTTGTTGAAAATGCCATTGATGCGAAAAGTACGCAAATTGAAGTTTTCCTAGAAGAAGCAGGATTAACCTCCATTCAAGTAACAGATAATGGGAGTGGCATGGATGAAGAAGATGCCCTCCTATCCTTTGGACGACATGCAACATCAAAAATTACAAAAGAACAGGATTTATTCCGTATTCGAACACTTGGGTTCCGCGGAGAGGCGTTGGCTTCCATTGCTTCTGTTTCCAAGGTAACTTTACGTACATCAGACGGTGAAACAAGCGGCATCGAGGTACATCTTGAAGGTGGACATATCGTTTCAAAAAAACCAACAGCCTTTCGTAAGGGGACGGATATCACAGTATCCCAGCTATTTTTCAATACACCTGCTCGACTAAAATATTTAAAAACGATTCAAACAGAGCTTGGTCATTCCATCGATCTGATGAACAGACTTGCCCTTTCTTATCCTAATATTGCTTTTAAGCTTGTACATAATGGTGGGGTTCTTCTTCAAACAAATGGACGAGGCAACATTCAACAAGTATTGGCATCCATTTATGGTGTACCAAATGCGAAAAAGATGATTCCATTTAGTACTGAGAACAAGGATTATAAAGTTTATGGTTATGCTACATTGCCTGAAGTAACTAGAGCATCCAAAAACTATATTTCACTATTTGTAAATGGTCGTTGGGTAAAACATTATTTAATCCAAAAAGCGATTATTGATGCCTATCATACTTACTTACCAATAGAACGTTTCCCTATTGTTGTTTTGTATATTGAGGGGGACCCGTATTTAACAGATGTGAACGTTCATCCTGCAAAGCAACAAATTCGTTTAAGTAAGGAGCAGGAACTATTGCCTTTAATCGAGGGGGCGATTCGTGAAGCAATTCGAAAAACGATTCATGTTCCACTTGCTGAGAAAAAGGAAAAGCCAGTCCGTGTTCCTAGTGAACAAATGAATATGTGGAAAAACTCCACAACTTCAACTTTTAATGAGCCGAAACTAAATGAAATCGTGCAAAAGTTAAATGAAGAAACATCTGTCGTAAGAGAATCTACTGAGGATGTTATGGCAGGAAATAATGCTATTTACAATGAATGGGCAACTGAACGGCATGAGACCGTAACGACTCAATCTGATTTAGCATCAACAATTTTAGTCGATGAAGAAAGAACTTTAGAAGAAATTGAACCACAGCCAATAAAAGAACCATTTCCTGAATTAGAAGTGGTTGGTCAAATTCATGGAACTTATATAGTAGCCCAAATGGAGGATGGTTTTTATTTAATCGACCAGCATGCAGCCCAAGAACGGATTAAATACGAATATTTTCGCGATAAAGTAGGCGAAGTGAACCCAAATGAAAGACAGTCCTTGTTATTACCACTTACTTTCCATTATTCTGCCGACGAAGCTTTACTATTAAAAGAAAACTTACATGTGTTAACAGAAGTTGGGGTATTTTTAGAGGATTTCGGACAATCTTCCTTTGTTGTTCGTGAACATCCAACTTGGTTCCCAAAAGGATTTGAACAGGAAATTATTGAAGAACTCATTGAACAAGTACTGCAACATAAAAAAGCAGATGTGAAAAAGCTTAGGGAAGATGCAGCTATTATGATGAGCTGTAAAAAATCGATCAAAGCGAATTATTATTTAACAAAGGAACAAATGGATGCACTATTAGCAGATTTACGCAAGGCGGAAAATCCATTTACATGTCCACATGGTAGACCAGTGATGATTCACTTTTCTTCATATGAAGTCGAAAAAATGTTTAAGCGAGTAATGTAGGAAAATGCAAGGTGAATTTTGATTCAGGAAGTAAGTAATGATAATGAAAAATCGACAGGATTACATAATTTAAAGGAGGCTTTCCCTTTGTATTCATTTAAGGAACGACCAAAAATAGTAAACACTTTAAATAGCTATTCTTTTGATGTGCTCGTAATAGGTGGAGGAATAACAGGTGCGGGAATTGCTCTTGATGCAGCGTCGCGCGGATTATCTGTTGCCCTTGTAGAAATGCAGGATTTTGCGGCAGGAACTTCTAGTAGATCTACTAAGCTAGTCCATGGGGGATTACGTTATTTAAAGCAATTGGAAGTCGGGCTAGTTGCAGAAGTTGGTCGGGAGCGTGAAATCGTCTATGAAAATGCAGTGCATGTGACGAAGCCTGAATGGATGCTACTTCCTATATATAAAGAGGGCTCCCTTGGTTCCATTACTACATCACTTGCATTAAAAGTATATGATCGATTAGCGCAGGTACGAAAAAACGAAAGACGTAAGATGCTTTCAAAAAAACAGACACTTGATAAAGTTCCATTTTTAAAGAATCAAGGGTTAAAAGGCGCTGGATATTATGTTGAATACAAAACAGATGATGCTCGTTTAACAATTGAAGTCATTAAAAAAGCAATTGAATACAATGCAGTCTGCCTCAACTACGCTAGAGTAACAGACTTTGTTTATAAAAAGAAAAGAATTGTTGCAGCAAATGTTCGAGATGAAATCACTGGTGAAACAATTACTATCCACGCTCATCAAATTGTTAACGCCACTGGACCATGGATTGACGAAGTTCGTAATTTAGATCATGCAAAAAAGAATAAAAAGCACCTTCGCTTAACAAAAGGAATTCATATTGTACTTGATCAAAAAAAATTACCACTAGACCAAGCATTATATTTTGATACACAAGATGACCGAATGGTATTTGCTATTCCAAGAGATGGAAAAACTTATGTTGGAACAACGGATACTTTTTATGATGGAGACCCAATCGCACCTGTTGCAAATAAAGAGGATGTGGACTATTTGCTAGGTGCCATTTCTTACATTTTCCCTGATTTAAGCATATCAGCCGAAGACGTTGAATCCACGTGGGCTGGAGTTCGACCTCTCATATATGAAGAGGGAAAAGATCCTTCTGAAATTTCAAGAAAAGATGAGATTTGGACTGCACCAAGCGGATTGATGACAATTGCTGGTGGGAAATTAACAGGATATCGTCAAATGGCTGAAGAAATAGTAGATAGGATTGTAAAAAAACACCGCTTTAAGCATGCAACAAAATGTATGACGAAAGCATTGGCTTTATCAGGAGCAAAGGGATTAAATTCACGAAATTTTAATGACTATATTAAAAATAAAGCAAAGGTTGGAGAATCCTTAGGCTTTTCCTATGAAGAAGCACTTGCGCTAACAAGCAAATACGGTACAAATGTTGATGATGTATTTACTCATACAAGAACCTATAACAAAATTAAGGACAAGCTTCCATTATCGTTATATGCAGAATTGCACTATTCTATTGAGAAAGAAATGGTCTATACACCATCTGACTTCTTTATTCGTAGAACTGGACTGCTCTATTTTGATATTTCAGCCGTTCAAAAATATAAAGAGACAGTCATTGATATAATGAGTGAAAGAATAGGCTATTCTGAAAACGAAAAGTTCATCTACAAAACGCAGCTTGACCAATTCATTAGCTGGGCAAAGGGAAATAAGTAATAGGCTTGTTACTTAGCATTGGAGCAAGGAAAAAGTTTCATAAACCATGCATTAAAATGCATCTAAACGTTGGACTAGAATTGTAATGAAACAAAGGGGGAATATGTTTGAAAAAGCGTTCGATGGAATTGTTGGTTAGTGATCATACAAGAATATATGTCCGTATTTATGAACCTGAACATGAAGTAATTGGGCGTTTTCATATTCTTCATGGGATGGGGGAACATGGTGGACGCTATGATGCTTTTGCGACAATGCTTTGTGAACAGGGCTATTTTGTCACAATGCATGATCACAGAGGTCATGGGAAAACGGCTGAATTAAACGGCAAACTCGGCTATTTTGCAGATGAAAACGGATTTGAACGTGTTGTAGAGGATGTCTATGATGTCATTCAAAATGTCCGCTATGATTATAAAAAAGTGCCGATTTTCATTTTTGGACATAGTATGGGTTCCTTTATCGCCAGAAGATTTATTCAAGTGTATGGTGAAATTGTAGATGGCTGTATTCTATGTGGTACTGGAGCAACGACTACAATGCACAAAGTAGGGAATATGCTAGCAAAAACAATGGCAAAAACAAAGGGTAAGGATGTCAGAGGCGATCTTTTAAATGAGCTAAGCTTAGGAAGTTTCAATAAGCAATTTAAAAATACTAAAACAGCATTTGATTGGCTTACATCAGATGAAGAAGAAGTACAAAAATATATTGATGACCCTTATTGCGGATTTATTCCAACCAACCAGTTCTTTGCAGATTTAACGGATGGTCTAATTATGATAAATCGTATAGAGGAAAATGCGCGTATTCCGAAAAATCTACTTATTTTATTGATAAGTGGCAGCTCTGACCCTGTTGGTAATAACGGGAAAGGCGTTTACAAGGTAGCGAATCAATTGAAAAATGCAGGTGCACAAAATGTGATCGTCTATTTATTTGAGGAAATGCGTCACGAAATTTTAAATGAACGAAATAAACAACAAGTATTTGATGTAGTATCACGGTGGTTAAAAAAATATGAAAAATGACAAACAAATAGACGTAGTGGCGATCGTAGGACCAACAGCGTCTGGAAAAACAGCATTAAGCATTAAAATGGCGAAACAATTTAATGGTGAAATTATAAACGGCGATTCCATGCAAATTTACAAAGGACTCGATATTGGGACTGCAAAAATTACGGAGGAGGAAGCTGAAGGTGTTCCTCATCACTTATTAGATATAAAAGAACCTACAGAAAGCTTTTCAGTTGCGGAATATCAAACATTAGTCCGAAATAAAATCGCTGAAATACAAAGTCGAGGGAAATTACCGATGATTGTCGGAGGAACAGGGCTATACGTGCAAGCGGTTTTATATGACTTTCAATTTACAGAAGAGGAAGTAGACGAAGAAGCTCGGAAAAAGTATTATGATGAATTGTCGAAAATTGGACCGCAAGCAATGCATGACAGATTAAATGCATTAGATCCAGAAACTGCAAAAACAATTCATCCCAATAATACACGTAGGGTTATTCGTGCCCTTGAAATGATTGAATTGAGCGGAGTATCGAAAGCTTCTGATGAAATGAATCGTGGGAATATTCCAATGTACAATCATCTCATCATTGGGCTTGATATGGATCGAGAAAAATTATATGAGCGGATAAATCTTCGTGTCGATTTAATGATGGAAAAAGGTCTTTTGGAGGAAGTCAAAGGATTATATGACAGAGGTATTCGTGATGTTCAATCTGTTCAAGCAATTGGCTATAAAGAATTTTATGCCTATTTTGATGGGAAATGTACATTGGAAGAAGCGATAGAGCAACTTAAACAAAATTCAAGAAGATATGCTAAAAGGCAGCTTACTTATTTCCGAAATAAACTGGATGTCGAATGGATAGGTCAAAATTGGAAACAAATTCTAGAATATTCAAAATTTTTCGCTTTTCAAGAAGGGAAATCGACATTGGAGATAGAATAGTTAGAGGAATAGAAGTAATGTATACAAAAGAAAATTAGAGATAAAGAGGTGTTTGTGTGAAATCAATTAATTTACAAGATACTTTTCTCAATACGTTGCGTAAGAATGGAACGTTTGTCACAGTATTCTTATTAAATGGGTTTCAGCTAAAAGGGTTAGTAAAGTCTTATGATAATTTCACAGTATTACTCGAATCAGAAGGCAAACAGCAACTAATTTATAAGCACGCTATTTCAACTTTTGTTCCTGCCAAAAACGTACCATTACAAGACAATGGTGAAGAAAATGCATAATGGATGATTAATCGGCAGTGTGTGATACTAGCCGATTTTTTCATTTTTCATTATAATGGCAATGGAAATATAAATATAAATAGAGAATCGTTCTATTTGTTTTTAGAATGTAAATGAGAGGATTTGTAAAAATGAAACATATTACCACTGATGAAATTGTAAATTTATTAGACGCAAATGAAGATTTAAACATTATCGATGTACGCGAGGATTTCGAAGTAGAAAATGGTATGATTCCTGGAGCTGTTCACATACCATTAGGTTCAATCCCTGAAAAAGTAAGCGAATTAGACCCATCAAAAGAATATATTCTTGTATGTCAAGGTGGTGTTCGTAGTGCCAATGCATGCGAATATTTAGAAGCTCAAGGTTTCAACGTGACAAACCTCGAAGGCGGCATGATGAGCTACGACGGAGAATTAGAATTCAAATAACATAATAAAAATGCACATAGAAAGTAATGTCATCTATGTGCATTTTCATTTGTAGGAAGAAATGCAGCTGTTTGCTCTGCATTCTTATTTAAAGTCCGAATAGGTAATTTCCATTTATATATATAGGATAATACCCGTAAGGATGTAATAACGATAAATAATCCATAAAGAAATAAATCATTTTGAAGCACATTCAGGCCTATAATTAACCCGGCTCCTGCTGCCCAAACGGCATAAATTTCATCTCGGAGGACAAGTGGCTTTCTTCGTGCTAACAAATCTCGAATAATTCCACCGCCAGAGCCTGTAAGAACTGCTGCGACAATAACTGCACTAATAGGTAGTTCTAGCGAAACTGCATATATAGCACCTTGAATAGCAAATGCAGATAATCCAATTGCGTCGGTAAAATTTCCCCATCGATTCCAATGCCTAATCAAATGATGCGGAACAAGGAAAAATATGGTAATTGCTGCGATGGCAATTTGGAACATCATTTCTTGCTCCCATAATGTTGACACAGGCAATCCAATTAATAAATTTCGAATGGCGCCCCCACCAAAAGCTGTCACAATTCCAAGAAGATATACGCCAAACAGATCATATTCTTCTTCCATTGCAACAATAGCACCCGATATTGCAAAGGCAATAGTTCCAATAATACTAAATACTTCCCATGCCATGAAAGCATCCCCCTTATATCCAATCCAATTTTGAGAATAGCAGTTTAAAAGGAATTCGTAAAGATGAATTTTTTGACTATGTTAGAGGTGTGAGAAAATGCAGTAGTTTTATTTATTTGAAAAGAAGAAAAGTATTGATATGATAATATAGGAATTTATTCAGAAACTTATTTAATGTGGATCCATACTATAGATATAATTTAGAACGGAGAAGTACATATGACATTTATTTCATCATTGAACGAAGAAACATTAGCATTAGCACAAAAAATTGAAGAAAAAGTTCGCCCGTATTATGAAAAAGTGGACAAAACGGCATTCTTTAATCAACAGAAAGTGCTGACGGCATTTAAAAACAATCAAGTAAGCGATTTTCATCTACATCCTTCAAGTGGGTATGGCTATGATGATGAAGGACGGGACAATTTAGAACGGGTATATGCGGAAACCTTTGGAGCAGAAGCAGCCATCGTGCGCGGACAAATTATTTCTGGAACACACGCCATTACGTTAAGTTTATTCGGCGTATTACGTCCGGGAGACGAATTGGTTTACATCACTGGGAAACCTTACGATACGTTACAATCTATTGTGGATGGCGGTGATAAGGATACTGGTTCATTAAAGGATTTTGGCATTAGCTATTCCCATGTCGATTTAATCGATAACCGTGAAATTGATTGGGAAGGTGTCCGTAATGCAATTAATGAGCACACGAAAATGGTTGCGATTCAGCGTTCAAAAGGCTACGCAACACGCCCATCTTATACTATTAAAGCTATTCAGGAAATGTGTAAAAAAATTAGAGAAATCAAATCAGATGTAGTGATTTTCGTAGATAACTGTTATGGGGAATTTGTTGAGGAATTAGAGCCTACTGAAATAGGTGCGGATTTAATGGCAGGTTCCTTAATTAAGAATCCAGGTGGGGGACTCGCAAAAATTGGCGGCTATATTGCAGGTCGTGCTGATTTAGTTGAAAAATGTGCCTACCGAATGACTTCACCTGGGATTGGCGCTGAAGCAGGTGCTTCATTAAATACACTAGCAGACTTTTATCAGGGATTCTTTCTCGCACCACATGTAGTAGCACAAAGTTTAAAGGGGGCTATTTTTACTTCCGCTATGCTTGAAGAAGTAGGAATGACGACTTTACCACATTATCGTGATGTAAGAACAGATTTAATTCAATCCGTTTCCTTCCAAACGGCTGAACAAATGGTGGCGTTTTGTCAGGAAATCCAAGCAGCATCTCCAATCAATGCCCACTTTGCCCCAGTGCCAGCCTACATGCCAGGATATGAGGATGATGTTATCATGGCAGCTGGCACCTTTGTACAAGGATCTAGTATTGAATTAACAGCTGATGGCCCAATACGCCCACCTTATACTGCCTATATTCAAGGCGGACTAACTTATGAGCATGTGAAATATGCAATCTGTAGCGCAGTGCAGAAGTTAGGTAAGTAGGGGTTAAGGTTTAGAAAACTGAGTAGGGCGATATGGACACAAAATAGATCGATATGGACACAAAAAAGGGCGATATGGACACAAAATAGGGCGATAAAAAAAGGTGAAAAATTGAACAGGGCGATATGGACACAAAATAGATCGATACGGACACAAAACAGGGCGATATAGACACAAAATAGGGCGATAAAAAACTAAACGAACGAGTACATTCCAAAAAGCGATTCAATCTCGAATCGCTTTTTCTTTTGAAATGATTTAACAAACTTGTAATTTGTGCTACTTTTGAAGTAGACAATTGATTAAATACGAATATGCTAGAATCCTAGAAGATTCATTAGCTATTTCTAATAGAACGAGGTTCAAATATGATTACACCAAATCAATTCATCAATCGAGGAGAATACATAGTCCTAACATCTGATACACCACTCAAAACTTTCAGCTCAGCAATGCTGAACCCTGGGTATGGAGAATTTCGAAATTTTATCAATCGCACAGTTGATTTTTCATATAATCCTCAAAATGCAACAGAAGAAATGCAGGATTTCGTTCAGCAAGAAGGTTTCAATACGAAAGAAACAGTTGCCATGATGACAGCGGTAGATATGAAATTTGCTCAGTTCCAATTTATTGAGGATGGGAAAACGTCTATCACATTATTTGTCACTCTCGGATTAGGTAATACAGTTGATGTGACAAAATCCTTTGACCATGCGTATCGTCCATCTGTTGGTACGATTAATATGTTTGTTTTTATTAATGGAATCGTGACAGATGAAGCTTTAATTCAAGCTATGATTTGTGCTGTGGAGACAAAAACGAAAGTAATACATGAGCGGGGAATTATCGATCTTCAAACAGACACCATCGCTACTGGAACTTCTACTGATAGTGTGCTTGTAGCTGCGACACAAGTAGGCGAATTCCATGAGTACGGGGGTTCCATAACGAGGCTTGGTTCATTAGTGGGGAAAGGACTTTATAAAACTTTAAATGATGCGGTTGATGAATATCTCCAATATAAAAAAGAACTGCTCTAAATCAGTCAATTTACATTGAAGCAATAAAAAAGGAGAATCATCATGCACATATTCGCTGTTATTTTCGGGCAAATACTAGACTTAATAATCGGCGATCCACCAAAGTGGCCACATCCCATTCGCTGGGTTGGGAATTTGATCACTTTCCTAACGAAACGACTCAATCGCGGTTCTGCACGGTTCCTCAAGGGTGCAATAGTATCAATAATTGTGGTCGGTTCTGTTACGATAATGACCATGACAATTGTTTACATTGCCTATCGAACCCACCTATATATAGGTATTGCGGTGGAAGTTTTATTAATCGCCATTGGGTTAGCTCAAAAAAGTTTAAAACAAGCTGCAATGGTTGTTTACGATGCGTTGGAAAAAAATGATATCGTAGAAGCCCGCACGAAGTTATCCTGGATTGTTGGCCGAGATACATCGAATTTAGATGAGCCTGAAATTGTTCGAGGTGTTGTTGAAACGGTATCTGAAAATACAAGTGATGGCATTACTGCACCATTATTTTACGCTATTTTATTTGGAGCCCCAGGATTATGGGCGTATAAAGCAATAAATACGCTAGATTCCATGGTAGGCTATAAAAATGAAAAATACATTCAATTTGGGAAGTTTAGTGCACGGTTAGACGATGTGGCAAACTTTATACCAAGCCGAATTACAGGGTTCATCATTTTATTGTTTACGAAAAATCATACAAATCTCCGGTTCAACAAAAGATTCAAATTATGGCTTACAGATGCTAAAAAACATCCAAGTCCAAACAGTGGCTATTTAGAAGCTGCCACAGCCTATCAGCTAGGCATCCGTCTTGGGGGATATAATAGTTATCACGGTATCACTTCATTCCGTGCATATATGGGGGAGCCCCTTGCGTCGCTAAACCGTACACAGATTAAAAAAGCCATCCGCCAAATGTACATAGCGTCTATTCTATTTACTATCATCATTGGAGGTGTATTTGTTGCAATTTCCTATACATGGCGCTAATTTTACTACACTATATCAACGCTTTGATATTGCTCAACCTGAAACAGTATACGATTTAAGTGAAAATGTGAATCATCTTGGTCCACCGAAAGCGGTCGTGGATTCTTGGCTTAGCTTGATTCAAGAAATAAAAACCTACCCGCATCCTGATGGAGAGCCGCTGAAATCCCTTCTAGTAAAAAAACATCATTTAGCATTGGATCAACTATTATTAGGAAACGGTGCCGCAGAGCTATTAACTTTTTTTGCGTTAAGGTTTAAAGGCAAACGAGTTTTGCTCATCCACCCAACCTTCTCAGAATATAAAATGACTTTAGAAGCGGCAGGCGCATTAATCGAAGAAATAAAAATGACTGAAATTCAAAACTATGAGCTGCCACTAGAACAAATTAAACAAGCCATGCAAAATGCTGCTTGCCTGTATCTTTGTAATCCGAATAATCCAACGGGTGCAATAATAAATCGCGCAATTCTTGAGGATATCATCGACCATGGTAAAACTGTCGGTTGTGAAGTGCTAGTAGATGAAGCGTTTATGGACTGGACAGACGAATCGAATTCAGTCATCGATATAACAAAGGAAATGAAACATGTTACAGTATTGCGTTCAATGACGAAAATGTATGGAATTGCGGGACTTCGCCTTGGCTATATCATCGGAAACCCACAGCTAATAAAGGAAATGAAATCAAAACTCCCCCATTGGAATGTAAATGCATTAGCCATTAAAGTAGGGGAAATCTGTTTACAAGATACTCAGTTTCATAACAAAAGTATTCAGTTCATAAAAAATATGAAACAAGACATTCAAGATTACTTAGAAAATAAAGAGTGTATCGTTATGGATAGTGCCGCAAATTTTCTTTGCTTTCAATTAAAAGAGCCAAATAAAACGCGGGATTTTTATTTTTATTGTCTTGAGCGTGGAGTTGTATTACGACATACGGAAAATTATAGTGGGATGGATGGAAAATGGCTTCGTATTGCGATTAAAGGAAATGAAGCAATGAATTATTTTAAAAATGTAATGGATGAATGGAATGGGTAAGATAGAGTTTTATTTTGTAAGGCATGGGGAAACGGAATGGAATAAGGATGGGCGGTTGCAAGGGTGGCTTGATTCTCCTTTAACTAATAAAGGTCGCGAAAGTACCCGTAAGCTATCGGATTTTTTACAGATGCTCGATTTTGATGCTGTCTATTCAAGTATATCCGGACGAGCATTAGAGACAGCAAGAATTTTAATGGAACATCCCATTGAGATTCAAACGGATGAACGTTTGCAAGAAATTCAATTAGGAGCTTGGCAAGGTCAGTACATACAACGGATTTTAAAAGAAGATAGAGTACGTTACCTCAATTATTGTAACCGACCTGAAAAGTACGAACCAAATGGTGGAGAAAGCTTTGAACAGGTAAGTACTAGAATGGTCGAGTTTTTAAAAGATTGCATCTCTAGTTATAAAAATGGACGAATTCTAGTTGTGACACATGCTGTAGCAATACGGTGTTTATTATTGGCGATTCAACATTTATCCATTTCTCAAATTTGGGAAACCGGCGAAATCGAAGGGACAAGCGTTACGAAAATTATCGTTGAAAATAAAGAGATTCGTGTCGAATATATAGGGAGAATTTTTCATAATCAGTTAAAAACGTAAGAACAATTAATATCACTCCACATTCTACAATATAGTAAATTAAAAATAATTGTAGATGGGTGGTAAATAATGGGGCATTATGCAAGAAATCATAACCTAAAGCTCATTCTACAGCACTTTGCAGTTATGTGGGTTTTAACAGTAGTTGGTGTAGTATTTGGGATGTGGTTACCATCAACAATCGTCATTCCATTATCTTTTATTTGTATTATGCTACTGTTCGTTGCATTTTTTATGAGAGGTGTTCGACTTTCTAATTTTATTCTTTATTTGATCCCACCGTTAATGGGTGTAATGCTTTTTTGGATCACCCAGTTTTTCATCGAATGGATTGGCGCGGATTTAGTGCTTACCGTCTTTATATGTACAATCATCATTTTTATTGGACTTGCCGGTATTGGTTTGAAACTGGAACGTGACATTTCTGATTGGGGAAGTGTTTTATTTGCAGCCTTATTTGTTTTAATAGTATTTTCTATAGTTTTTATCTTCTTTCCAGTTAGTAATACTTTTTTGCTAGTGCTTGCAGGACTTTTCGTTCTCGTATTTGCCGTTTATACTGTTTTTGATTTTAATATGATACGACATAATCATGTGAAAGAGGCAGATGTCGTTTGGATGGCGCTCAATTTGTATTTGAATTTCATTAATTTATTTACGAATTTATTAGAAGTGGTCGCTAGATATAGAGAATAAAGAAGGGGTGTTTTTGCGGCATTCCCTTCTTATAGGATTCATATTCCCATTGGACCAGAATAATTAGATTTAAATAAGATGGTATTTCTTGACAAGATGTAAACGTTTACGTTATAGTCAAAGTACCATAAAACATTCTTATTTTTCGTTACAGATAAATGTATATCATTTATCTGTATTTTTTTATTTTATTAGAATTGATAAAATTTTCTGCAAAAAACGATTCTAACATTCGATGTAAGTTTCATTTTATGCTATAAAATGTTGTATTTTCCTTTAATGATGCGGTTTTTCTCGATTACGTTAGTTTTTCTTACGTATGATTGACAACGTAAGTTACGGGGAGTATGATAGGAGCAAGGGAGGTGGATTAAATGGGTAGAGAAAATAGAAGATCCAGTGAACTTCGTCGTTCAATGCCACTATTACCGATGAGTACAGTAATGCAACTAACAGAATTATCTGCTAGACAAATTCGCTATTATGAAGAACATGATTTAATTCAGCCGCACCGTACGGAGGGAAATCGACGTATGTTTTCATTAAACGATGTTGATACTCTTCTTGATATTAAAGATATGCTTGAACAAGGTGTGAACATGGCTGGAATTAAAAAAGTCTTTGATATGAAGAAAAATCCAGCTGTTTTAGCAGCCCAAGCAAAACAAGAACTTTCTGATAGTGAGTTACGTAAAGTTTTACGTGAAGAAATGAAAATGGCACAAGGGCAACAAAAGCCTTCTTTGAGACAAGGGGACTTATCGCGTTTTTATCAATAAAAACGCGGATTCTTATAAATAAATATGTATGAGAGTTTAGGAGAGTGCAAGCTGTGAGTAAATACACTAAAGAAGACATTAAACAAATCGTAAAAGAAAAAAATGTTAAATATATTCGTTTACAATTCACGGATATACTTGGAACTATTAAAAACGTTGAAATTCCTGTAAGCCAACTTGATAAAGCCCTTGATAACAAAATGATGTTCGATGGCTCTTCTATAGAAGGTTTTGTGCGTATCGAAGAATCGGATATGTATTTACAGCCTGACTTAGATACATTTGTAATTTTCCCATGGACAGCAGAAAAAGGTATGGTTGCACGTTTTATCTGTGATATTGCAAATCCAGATGGTACTCCATTTGCTGGAGACCCTCGTTCTAATTTACGACGTGTCCTTAAAAACATGGAAGAACTAGGTTTTACAAGCTTTAACCTAGGGCCTGAGCCAGAGTTTTTCTTATTTAAATTAGATGAAAAAGGCGAACCTACTTTAGAAGTAAATGATCATGGTGGTTACTTTGACTTAGCACCAACAGACTTAGGTGAAAACTGTCGTCGTGACATCGTGCTAGAGCTTGAAGAAATGGGCTTTGAAATTGAAGCATCTCACCACGAGGTTGCACCAGGTCAACACGAAATCGACTTTAAATATGCAGATGCTATAACAGCATGTGATAATATACAAACATTTAAATTAGTAGTAAAAACTATCGCTCGTAAACATGGTTTACATGCGACATTCATGCCTAAACCTTTATTTGGTGAAGCAGGTTCAGGAATGCACTGTAACGTTTCATTGTTTAAAGGAAATGAAAATGTATTCTTTGACCCTTCAACAGAAATTGGTTTATCACAAACAGCGATGCAATTTATGGCTGGAGTTCTAGAGCATGTTCAAGGTTTCACAGCGATCACGAATCCAACAGTAAACTCTTATAAACGTCTAGTTCCTGGCTATGAAGCGCCATGTTACGTTGCTTGGTCTGCTCAAAACCGTTCACCATTAATTCGTGTACCAGCATCTCGCGGTTTATCAACTCGTATTGAAGTACGTTCAGTAGACCCGTCAGCTAATCCATACTTAGCAATGGCTGTTATTTTAGAATCTGGTTTGGAAGGTATTCGTCAGCAATTGACACCTCCAGCACCAATTAACCGTAACATTTACATCATGACTGAAACGGAACGTAAAGCGAACGGTATTGATAATTTACCAGCTGCATTAGATGATGCGCTAGTATTATTAGAAAAAGATGAAATTGTAAAAGGCGCTCTTGGTGAACATATCTACGAAAATTTCAAAGAAGCAAAAGAAATTGAATTCGATATGTATCGTACAGTAGTTCACCCTTGGGAACGTGAACAATACATGAGAATGTACTAATAAATAAAAAAAGGCGGTGCGTAAAGCATCGTCTTTTTGTTGTTTAAAAGATTATAAATATCATAGTTATGGATAGCTTAGTTTTAAAAGGAGCTGGAAAATACTAAGTATAAGTTAAACATTAGGTTCTATTTTCATTAAGGCTCCAAAGTATTGTTGTGCCGTAGTAAAGCAAATAAATGCACAAAGCTCACTTATTTCATTCTCAGCAAAGTGCTCGTTTAATATTTGAAATATTGAATCTGGGATATTAGCCTTTTCGTATTTTAAAAATGCCTCAGCAAATCCTACTGCAACAGATGTTTTCTCATCAAACAATTGAGGGTCAGGTTTCCCTTTTGCTTTACAATACTCACATCCATTACTTTGTGCTAACGTTCTTCTAACTTGTTCTTTTAATTTTGATGATAACAGTCCATCTTTTTCTAAGACATCTCCTAATTCAGACCACGACATCATAACGCTTTTATTATGCCCTAATAGCCTTTGAAAAGGTGTATCTCCAAAATTTGATTGTTTAATTCTTGCCATTTTCATTCCTCCTTGTTACTTTAAATATAAATAATAAAATCTTTGAATCACATTAAATTCGTAACAATTTCCCGTATAATTAATTAAATAATAAATAAAAAGAGAGGGATTTATTTAAAAAATGAAAATAGATGATATTGATAAAAAAATAATAGTTGAGTTAGCTAATAATAGTCGTTTATCAATGAGTGAGCTTGGTAGAAGAGTTCACTTGTCCTCTCCCTCAGTGACTGAACGAGTAAGACAAATGGAGTCTTTTGGAATAATAAAAAAATATACGGTGGAAATTGATTATGAAAAAATAGGGCTGCCTATTCAATGTATCATCGAAGCAACAGTCAAAAATGGCGATTATAAAAGATTTAAACAATACATAGAAAGTCTACCTAATGTGGATTTTTGTTATAGAATTGCAGGAAATGCTTGCTATATGCTTAAAATGCAATTTGAGAATTTTGCTAAGGCGGAAGAGTTTATCGACACAGTAAATCCATATGCTTCTACTGTTACACACTTTATTTTTTCGGAAGTCCAAACGAATTTAACATTAGATTGATATTGATGATTCTAACTATTGCAAGTGCTAATTAATAATTATGGTGGAATTTATATAAATGAGAGGGGAGGGGGGAGTGGAATAAGCAAAAAAGACCCCCATAGGAAGGTCTTTTGCATAGTTATTGTTCTTTCCAAGTTAACACATTATCAAGTTCATATATCAATCCGCCATTTTCTCTATCAAATACTTGGACTAAAGCTCGAGTTAGGTTAGGAATAGTCTCATGGGGTTGAAGACTAAATAATATATAATAGTCTGTTTCATTACTTTGTTTCTTTTCATAAATAGTTGTGACTTTATCGACCTTATTTTCCTCATAGCCTAAGCTTGTAATTGCGTCTTTTTGTTGGTCAACTGTATAATCTACAGAAATTGATGAAGCTTGTGCAAATTCGTTTTGTGCAACTTCTTTTGCTGTAGCAATTTCTTCTTCTGAAAATGTTGCTTTATTAAAATATTGGAAGTAAATGGTTAAACCTCCACCAAGTAATAGCAGGAATATAACAATGATTGAGATTGTTTTAACAGCACTACCACCTTGTTCATTAAGTACCTTTGACTTCGTAAACGTTTTCACCTAAATGCACCTACTTTTCATTGTTGGTTGTCTTATAAATCTCTTGTCATGATTAATTTACACTAATTCAAACGAGAAAACCATGTACAAAAAGGGAACTTACGAGCAGGGAATTAAAAAGCCATTTTAACGAGTTGCTAAAATGGCAGAAAGCTATTTAATTAGTAGAATCGATTTTACGAGTTCAGAAATGAACAAGTATAGACATTACTCAACCTCTATAATTGGAGAGCCAATGATTTGTGTATCCGAACCTATGACTTTAACAAAAGTATTATCAATTCCAGGTTGACCAGTATCAGGGGGAGGGTTATTACAACTACCGTTTTCAGCTATATTAAGAGTGGAACCGCCATTGGCAGTAAACGTACCAGCTACAATGCTAGTTTTTATCTCCGCTCCGCCATTAAGATGAATATTTGAATTAGGAGCAAAAATCCCGCCAATAGTAGTTTCGGCTTGGCCATTTATTTTAACATCACCATTGCCTGCATAGATGAAGCCTGAAACTGTACTATCTTTGTTAATATGAACTCCAGAATTTTTCACATATATTGAACCGTCAATTGAAAATCCACCATTAAAGTTTGAATTGCCCTTTACATACACCATCAAATCATTTGGAGTGCCGCTATGGTTAATTGTTAATCCAGTTTTATTGCCATTAGAATTCACCGTAAATTCATTATTTACATAAATATTCACTTTGCCATTTCCGATGATATTCACGGTTTTTCCGGAAACTTGTAAATTTTCAAAGTAAATATTTCTATCAGCATCACCGACATTGATTGTTATTTCGTTTGTGTTAAAATTTTGAACCCTAATATCATTATTCAAAGTAATTACATTTGAATTAAGATCTATTGCAGGTAACCTTGACAGACTAGTAAAAGTACTATCTGGTGGGAAATCTGGTAGTGTAAAGTTAAATGGCGTATTCCACTGGATTTGACTTAAATATTTACTTTCATTGATAGTATGGCCAGACTTATCTTTGGACGGTGAAAAAATTGTGCCGTTTATCGTTGTATTCCCGTTCAGTTGCATCGTGCCAGAAACATGGACTCCGGTACAAGGAGGAGAGTAAATTGGTAAACTTGGGTTTGATGGGTGACTATTTTCTATAGTAATTTCTGTTGTTACAGGATCAAACTTAATAGAAAAAGTTTGATTCACAATTCTTTCTTGTTTAGTACCAATTCTCCCAATTGATTGAATTTTATATGTTAGATTCGGAGAAGAAGTATCTTTCTGTATTGTTACCAATGCCGTTGCAGGATTATTGAAAACAGGAGTAAATGAATACTCGGTATGATTTTGTATCGTTATTATGTCGTTTTCAATATAGTTTAGAAAAGTTTCTTCAAAATTAAATTGTGTCATTGGATCTAGATGGCTACTATAATGTGCTTCTTGTAGTTGTAATGTTTTATGAAATGCTTCTTGAACAATAGTCTCAAGCTCGGCTTTTTTCTCAACTAAACCAGCTTCAGCGAGGTAATAAACCGCTTGATCCTCTCGTTCATTTGTTGAGATTTTTTTAGTATTTGCAGAAATGGTAAAGATGCTTAAACCTAATACCGTGAAAATAGCAATCGCAAATATTGCTAATAGTAAAGAGTATCCTTGTTCATTCGAAATGGTTGAATAGAATATACGTCTAAACATTTAATTCCCACTCCTTACTACAATTTGTGTTGATATTTCATTACTTTCGTTCTGCAGTTTAATGTTGATAATCTCCACATTTAATCCATTTTTTGAAAAAATAAATTCTACTACATTATCTATGTAAGGGTCTCCGTTTTTAATGAGCTTTTTTTCTATCGGAAAGTATTCAAGACGATCTATTGAACCTGATTCATCTTTTATAGTCATTCTATTAGCACTTGTACTTTCAACACTAAGAGCTTTTCTTAAATCTTTTGTAAATAGTTTTAAACTATATGATAGATCGAACAATTCTTGATTTGTTTGAGATTGATCTTCGTATTGTTCTTTTCCTTGAATAATCACGCCAAATAAAATAGAGCCCACAATTGATAAAATAATAACGATTGCTAGTACTTCTACTAAACTACTCCCTTTTTCATTAAAATAGTAATCATTATTTTTCATCTACTCCCTCCATTGAAGAGTATTTTCCATTTGTGCTTTAATCACTTCTTTTGATTCATTAACTTCTATTACATATATAACGACTCTCGTTAAGTGGTTGTAGCCATTAACTGGTGTTTGAACAGTTAACTTTATATAATTCTTTGAATCTATCGTTTTTGTATAATAATCATCTATTTTTGTATATCCTAAATTAGATATAGCATCTTCATAGTTGTTTATTGAGTAAACTCCATTTTTTGTTTGTAAATAAAGCTCCTCCATATTTTTTTGTGCAATATACGTTGCATCAACGATTTCTTCAGAGGTTTGAGTCGTTTTTGCCGATTGTAAAAACATTCCGAAAAAACCTAATAGGATAATCGTCAAAATAACAACAGATGCAACTACTTCAATTAATGAAATACCAGATTCATTATTCATATTAGATAGCTTCAATAGTTCATCAACCTCATTTGCGAAATACATATTCGAATTAATAGAATATTGTAATTTATTACTAATAATTTAATAATACCAAAGATTTACGTGTGATAAAAGTCTTAGTGAAACTATCCAAATAATGACAAGTGCGCCTACATCCAAAACAAAAAGCCTCTGTTTTATGACAGAAGCTTTATAGTTTAATGATGTTATTTACTTATTCTTCTTCTAATAATGAGTGTAGGTATACTAAATCGTAGGCCTGTAAATAATTTTTTACAATCACTGTTGTTTTTGTACCATCACCAGTACCGGGGTTTATAATTCCACCATCCTGTTGAGGGGGGATAATCGTTGCGCCGCCAGACATTGTATAGTTTTTTGCTACGACATTTCCTTTTATAGTTCCGTTACTATGAATAAATTCACTATTTGGTGCTAAAAACAATTGTTCAGTTACCGAACTGCCACCTGTAACGGTAACTTTATTGTTACCATAAACGTAAACATTCCCTTTAACGCTTCCACCTGACGTAAATGTAACATCAGCGTTTTTTATATGAAGGCTTGAGTTTATATTGAGATCACTTCCAAAAGTAATCGGATTTGTACCTGAATAGTAAATGTTAGCCGAAGAATGGTTATTATTATTACTATTGAACGATCCACCAGAATAATTTAAATTATTTAACACATATATATTTAAAACTCCTGGGTTAACGAGGTTAATGTGACCTGCTACGTTTAGTGAATCTACAAAAATAGACCGTGTTTCACCTTTTAAGTCAATGTTTAAACTATTATAACTATCAATATTGATATTACTGAAATACATATCCCTTGATAAATCTAATGTATAGCCATTTGTTTTATAATGTGAAATGTTTAAAACACCGTTTTTTATTACATCTACATCACTGTTTGAATCACTGTTAAATACGGTTGCATTTGGTGCTACCGCAACGCCGCTTTTACTTTTGAATGTAGAAGAAACATCTGGGAGTGTCGGCATTTGTTCTGTACATGAGTTTATAATATCACCGTACTCATTTGTATTGATAAAATCATCATTCAAAATAATATTTTTCTCATTAGCAGATAGTGGTTTTAATTTTGAACCTGCGTCTACATTTTGATTGAATTGAATCGACCCACCATATCGATAATTGCCACCTACATTAAACCATTGTCTTACATAAATGTTATTAAGGGCAATGATATCTTTTGCAATACTAGGGTATGCAAGAATATCGACATTATTTTTGGAAAGGACATTGCCATTTACATTCCCACTTGAAGCGGTAATCGTATCAACAGCTTTAATGTCACCTTTTACTGTGCCACCAGTAATGTTAATTTTTTGGCCAGCCGATACAGTGCCGTTAATGGTACCCCCAGTAATGGTAATATTCTTAGGGGAATACACGTTTTTAATACCTTCTGAACCTTTAATCTCAATATCCTCCGTTGAAAATACATTCCCGCTAAGTGAAGCACCGCTATTGTTAATAACTAACTTCGATTTCGAATAAATATCTCCAGTTATTGAGCCGCTACCAGCATTGACTGAACCGTTCGTAAAAAGGGCATAACACGCTTTTACTTCATAAGGGTCAGTATTATCTTCTATAACAACTTCTACCTCTTCAACTTCAGCGTTTAATGTGATTTCTACCTTTTGAGAAACATTTCTCATTTTGTTTTCAACCAGTCCATTTGATCTAATTATATATGTTAGCTTTTTGGAATTGGATTCTGTACTAAGGAATTCAACTGTTGTTTCTGAAACTGGTAGTGCTGCGTTATTTAACTGCTTTTCATACTGTTTATTAATATTTTCAGATATAAAATTAGTGGTAGGGTTTACTCCGTTAAAGTAAAGGGCATTAATTTTATTTTTTGTTTTCTGTATAAAGTTCCCTTCGAAATCGTATTCAGATTTTTCCACTGGATCTTCAATAGCGTTATATGTTTCCAAAGTTTCAGAGTAAGCTGATTTCGCAATTTCATGGAGACTAGTACGCATTTCAACAAGTCCAGCTTCGGCAATGTAAAAGGCTGATTGATCATCTCTTTCGGTATTCATTGTTTTCAGCGTATTTGAAGAAAGCGCTAGTAAGCCAGTGCCGACTATACTCAATACGACAAAAACAAGAAGAACTAAAATGAGAGTATAGCCATTTTCGTTATTAGGATCATTGTGTTTATTTTTAAATGGCCACATCATCTATCATCACCGCCTTAATACAATTTCAGTTTTTTGCGTAATTCCATCGATGCTTGTGATTTGAATCGTAATTTTATTCAATACCTTATTTACTTGAAATTGATTAATATTATTTTGAAAAACATCCCCATTTTTAGTAATGGTATTATCTGCTGAATTGAAGGTATAAATATCATTATCGATGATTAGAGTATCATTATTTTGCACTTCAACAATATCAGTTTTGCGAATTTCTCTTGTTAGCACTTTTAAAACATATGCAACGTCGATTAATTGTAAATTTTTATCTCTTTGGGTTTGTGCTTGGTTTTGACCATTTAAAAAAATACTAAAAAGGACAATCATAATAATTGAAGAAATAACAATTACCGCTAACAGTTCAACTAAGGTTAATCCTTTATTATTTTTAAGCAAGCTTTTCATATAAAGTTATCTCCATGCTAATATGTTTTCCATTTGAGCAGTTAGTTTCTCTTCGCTATTCCTAACTTCAAATACTTTAATGATGATTGGGGTCAGATTAGGTAAGCTACTATGATTTCTAAGTTCAAGTTGAATGATGACTTCATTACTCTCTATTATTTTCGTTTTCCTAAATATTAGAGCTCCATTAGTCGAAATGGGGGGTGGATAATTTAATTGGTTTTGAATGCTAGTAATTCTTTCATCAAAATTACTAGAATTACTTACGGCAAAAGCGTTCTCCATTTCAGTTTGAGCAATATAAGTGGCATCGATTATATTTTCTGAAACTTCTCTAGTTTTCATCGCTTGGATAATTAGTGAGAAAATGCTTAGCAAAATAATAGTAAGGATGACTAATGAAATAATAACTTCTATCAAGCTAAATCCGTCTTCACTTCGCATTTTATTTAACTTTTTTAACATATATCATCACCATCTTTTTACTCCAAATCAACTTTAAAAAATAGAAACAACAACCTATTCACTTTAATGGAAGAGGAAATATGAAATCAATTTGAGAATTAATAAATATAGATCTGTAATAATGTTTTATCAATATAGTTATACAATTTAGTATAGTTAATTGTACAAATAATGGAGTGGTTTTAATATAAAAGTTATAGAATTGTTCATTTTTATTCCATAATTATTAATATAATGCGAAAAAAAGACTATATAGATTGAAATTTTTTATATAATTTAGTAATTAATAGTATTATAGTTTTTTTGTAAAATCTTTCTGCAAGATATTCCATAACATATTTCCTATGTTTTAGCTAAAAATAATGAAAACTGTAAATTAACTTTACAATACATTGTTATGATAGACGAAAAAGTATAAATAATGCATTTCTAATTATAGTACGAAAATTTATGTACATTCTTTTAAATAAGCTGAAAATGGATATACAATTTATCCTGATTTGTGTATTCTTAGCAATATAAGACATTAGTATTATATTTTTCTAAATATATGTGCGAAGGTGTGAAAAAATATACACTTTATGTTAAATTCTAGTAATTTTATGGGGTGAGAATCATGAATATACAATTTAAAATGTTCATCCTTGCTGTTATGTGTGTGTTTCTTGTTTATTTATGGTTACCGATTAACGATTTGAAAACAGCTTATGCAGATAATGATGATAATCGATCATCTATCGCAGGAGTTAATGTGGAAGGCTTAGATCGAAATGAAATCATCGATGCTTTAACTAATGCAATTAATGATTGGACGAATGAAGATATTCGAGTAAAGGGTGGGGGAATCGAGATTTCTATCGATGCTACTCAATTACAATTTGATATAGAATCATCTATTGAACAATATAAAACCTTAACCAAAAAACCATGGTATGCCTTTTGGCAATCAGCTAGGGTAGTTCACATTCCCTTAAAAATATTACCAAATGAACAAATAAAAACTGAACTTGCAGGAATTGCTGCATGGAATACAGACGAAACGTATAACCAATTATTATCACAGGCTTCATTTTTAAAAGATCATCAAGTTGAAGCAGCCGTAAAAGATACAACCGTTTATGAAAACGAAAGATTAGCATTAGTCATTGAGGATATTCCAACGAATGCTTTTGAACCAGAAGAACTAGTTCATCTGTTAGACGATACAATGATTAACCCTAGTGAACAATTTTCCTTGCTTGAAACGCTTGATGAAAATATAACAAAAGTTAATAATGAATCATTAAATTTTGTTGCTTCCTTATTATACAGTGCTGTTCTACAGACAGAATTTGAGATTTTAGAACGTCATCACCAAGAGGAAAGTCCTACTTACCTCTCACTCGGAAATGATGCAAAATTGAATGTTGCACTGAATGAAGATTTGAAATTTTTAAACAATACGGATTATGTGGCAAAAATTAATGTTTCAAAAGAAGGTAGTACGATGAAGTTGGAGATTACATCCAACACAAAAGAAAATGAAGTATTCGTTCATGTAGAAAAAGAAAGACTTTCCCCTCGGATTATTTACCGTTATTCAAATGACTTACCACTTGGGTATGAACAAGTGCTTCAAGAGGGTAGTGAAGGGTATCGTGTAATTGTTACTCGCACAATCTCAAGGGACGGAAGTACTGAGGAACAAAGAGTGAGTCGCGATTATTATCCTCCAGTAAATGAAATAGTATTAAAATCTTCAAAAGAACCTGAAACAACAGAAGGTTCGGATACGAGTACCGACGAAACTGTACCGAATCAACCTGATCCAAATATGGATATTGATTTAGATGGTGATGGATTACCTGACATTGAAGTACCGGTTGAAGATAAAACACCTCCTGTCTATGACAAAGGTGGAAATGTAGTCACTCCATAGAAAGGAGAGGAGCCTTATGCGCGGAACAACTAGAAAAAGACTTGGAGATTTGCTTGTAGAATCGGGTGTAGTAACATCAGAGCAAATTGAATATGCGTTAAATAATAAAAGTCAGGGTGAGAAATTAGGAGACTTTCTCATTCGTGAAAACTTTATTACAGAACAGCAATTAATTGAAGTATTAGAATTTCAATTAGGTGTACCACATATCAATTTAAACCAATTTACAATCGATCCTGAATTGTTGCAGCTAGTTCCAGGAGAGCTTGCAAAACGAGCAATGATCATGCCGATTCGTCGAGATAAAAACAAATTATTTATCGCGATGGCAGATCCAATGGACTATTTCGCTATTGAAGAAGTTCGGATGGCTACAGGATGTCAAATTGAGACAAGCATTGCAGCGAAAGATGATTTATATAGAACGATTACAAAATATTATGACTTACAAGAATCAATGGAAGCAGCACTAACGGATTTAGGTGTTGAAACAACCGAAGCTCAGCAAGAAATTACCGATGAAGATTCGCCGATTGTACGATTAGTAAATCAAATTATTGCAAACGGTGTTGCCCAACGTGCGAGTGACATACACTTTGACCCACAAGAAACGGATTTTAGAGTACGCTACCGTGTCGATGGTATATTGCGCACAGAGCGTTCATTACCGAAACATATGCAAAATATGATTACAGCCCGTATTAAAATCATGGGAAATTTGAATATTACTGAGAACCGTGTGCCACAGGATGGTCGTATTAAAACGAATATAAATTTTAAACCGGTTGATATTCGTTTATCTACATTACCAACTGTATTTGGAGAAAAAGTAGTAATGCGTATCCTGGACTTAAGTAATGCTTTGAATGATGTTTCAAAATTAGGCTTTACAAAAGAAAATGAGGATATGTTCCGCAGGATGATTGCGCATCCTAATGGTATTGTGTTAATTACTGGTCCAACTGGTTCAGGTAAGTCTTCGACATTGTATGCAGCTTTGAATAATTTAAATGAAGAGGGTGTCAATATTATTACAGTTGAAGACCCTGTTGAATATCAGCTTGAAGGAATTAATCAGATTCAAGTGAAAGAGGAAGTTGGGCTAACCTTTGCTATGGGACTACGCTCCATTCTACGTCAAGACCCAGATATCGTCATGATCGGGGAAATACGAGACTTAGAAACAGCAGAAATTGCTGTGCGTGCTTCTTTAACGGGTCACTTAGTTTTAAGTACATTGCATACAAATAGTGCGGTCGAATCAATTTCAAGGTTGAAGGATATGGGTATTGAACCATTTTTAATTTCATCTTCACTAATTGGAATTATGGCACAACGATTAGTGAGAAGGGTTTGTCGAGATTGTGCAAAAACAGTTCCAGCTACAGACCGGGAAAAAGAAATTTTTGCAGAAGCTGGTATGAACATTGAGACCGTACAAAGAGGTCGAGGATGCCCGGCTTGTAATCATACTGGGTATAGAGGTCGACTTGCAATACATGAAATTTTACCAGTTGACCGAGTAATTAAAGACCACATCTTACAAAGAAGTACGATATCTGTGATTAAAGATTATATGAAGCAAAAAGGTATTCCTTCCTTGCTTGACGATGGGTTAATTAAAGTAATCGAAGGTGCTACAACAACTGAAGAAGTACTACGAGTTGCAACATTTGATTAGGAAGTGAAAAGATGAATAAATTTTCTATCGACGCTTTACTAAGAAGAGCATTTGAAGAAAAAGCTTCTGACCTACACATTACAGTGGGAATTCCACCTGTTTATCGTATTAATGGTCGATTGGAGCAGTATGGTGAAGTGATTATTGAACCATCTGACGTAAAGGAAATGGTAAAAGAAATTTTACCTAAACATAAGGTAGACGAGTATGAAGATAAAGGGGAAACAGACTTTAACTATTCATTAGAAGATATTTGTCGTTTCCGTGTCAATGCATACCATCAAAGAAATGTTGGGGCCATTGCATTTCGTTTAATCCCATCAAAAATACCAACGATTGAAGCATTAGGGATGCCAAAAGTGTTATATGATCTTGCAGAAAAGCCTCAAGGATTAATTTTAGTTACAGGTCCAACTGGTTCAGGGAAATCGACTACTTTGGCAGCAATGTTGAATTACATTAATGAAACGAAATCAAAACATATTATTACCCTTGAAGATCCCATCGAGTATTTACACCATCATAAACAATCCGTTATAAACCAACGAGAAATTGGTGTTGATACAGGTGATTTTGCAAGTGGTTTACGCGCTTCACTGCGACAAGACCCTGATGTAATTTTAGTCGGTGAGATGCGTGATTTAGAAACGATTTCTACTGCAATTACTGCTGCTGAAACTGGTCATTTAGTGTTTGCAACATTGCATACATCGAGCGCACCAACAACAATTGACCGTATTATTGACGTTTTTCCTCCGCATCAACAAGGTCAAATCCGTATTCAGCTAGCCAATGTAATTCAGGGGATTATCTCACAAAGACTTTTTGTACGGAAAGATGAAAAAGGACGAATCGCAGCAACTGAAATTATGGTGGCGGTACCTGCTGTGACGAATCTAATCCGAAATGAAAAGATTCATCAAATCCCAAGTGTTATGCAAACAAGTAGAGCGCTAGGCATGCATACATTACAAGCTTCACTTCAAGATTTAGTATCGAGAGGAAAAGTTTCATTAGAGGAAGCAAGACCCTATTTGAACGTTGGTGAATATAGTTGACCGTTTACAAATATATAGGCCGAACAAAAACGGGTGCACCTGCAAAAGGTACGATTGATGCAGCAAATAAAAATGCAGCCATTACAAAACTTCGTGAAAAAGGCATTAATCCACGTGAGCTGACTGAATCTAAAAGTATTTTGCATATGGAATTAAGTCTTGGTGGTGCAAAAGTTAAAAATGAAGATTTTGTTATTTACTGCCGCCAATTTGCAACGCTAATACGTGCAGGGGTTTCCATTGTTGAGGCAACAAATATTTTAGCACGCCAATCTACAAGCAAGCCGCTAAAAAAAGCATTGGATCAAATTGAGGATGACATCCGAACAGGGTTACCTTTTTCAGAAGCAACATTAAAACATCCAAAGGTATTTCCTGCATTATTTACCAACATGATGCGTTCAGGTGAAGCAACTGGTAATATTGACGAAACATTGGAACGTTTAGCGAATACCTTTGAGAAGCAATATAACCTTAAGAAAAAAATACAATCAACTTTAACATATCCAGCCGTATTACTAGTTATAACAATCTTTGTTGTATTTTTCTTATTAATTTTCATCGTACCTACATTCGTTTCAACTTTTGAAGAGATGGATGCGGAGCTACCATGGATTACTGTTTTTACAGTGGCATTAAGTAAATGGTTGCAAAGTTTTTGGTGGTTGGTAATCGGTCTAGTATTAATCGTCATAGTTGTCTTTCGATTCCTTTATAAAAGTAACAAAGACTTTAACTATGGAGTGCACTATGCAGTATTAAAAATGCCTATTTTTGGACAACTTCTCCAAAAATCAGTCATTGCGCGTTTAATGAGGACACTTTCTTCCTTATTCAGTAGTGCTGTACCGATTTTACAAGCTTTAACAATTTCTCATAAAGTCGTCGGCAATCCTGTGGTTGGAAAAGTAGTACTGGAAGCACGAGCAAGTCTTGAAAAAGGAAGTTCTTTAACAGAACCATTAGAAAAAAGCTGGCTATTTCCACCACTTGTTACTTCAATGACTTCCATTGGCGAGTCAACGGGCTCTTTAGATTACATGTTAGAAAAAATCGCGGATTTCTATGAGGCTGAAGTAGATCGCGCGGTTGATACAATAAAGTCTTTAATTGAGCCGATGATGATTCTGTTCTTAGCTGTCATTGTTGGATTTATCGTAGCAGCTATTATGATGCCAATGTTTAGCCTGTACGAACAAATATAGATTATTCGGATTGCTGAGGGCGTTTTGCTGGGAGGTGAATAAATTGCAACAAACGCCCATGCAAAAACAATTATTAGAAAAAGAGAATAATTTGGGAGGATTAACAATGAAAAAATTTTTAAAGCAATTATTAAACAAACGTCTTAACAATGAAAAAGGTTTAACTTTGATTGAATTATTGGCTGTTATTGTTATTTTGGCGATTGTAGCAGCGATTGCTGTACCTGCGATTGGGAATATTATTAATAATAGCCGTGTAGATGCTATAAAATCAGATGCAATTAACGCTATAAATGCTGCAGGATTATATTTTATAGAGAATTCTAATGATAACGATGTTACAGTTCAAGAATTACAAAATGCAGGTTTTTTAGAAACAGTAGGAAGTTTGGATCCTGACGGTACAACTATAACTGAGGTTGCTAATGGTGAAGATACTATTGATGGTTCTGGAACAAATGGTGACATCACCATTACATTTAATTATGCTACTATAACAGAAATTAATGCCCATACTAGCGATAATACAATAGGTAATGGTAATGGTACTGATTAATTAGTTTTTGATACTAATCCTGATAATTCTTTATCAGGATTGGGAGTGAAAAACTAATAAATTTAATAAGATATTATGTTTACAAAGGAGCCCTGCACATGTTCAAAACAAAAAAGAAACAATCCCATGTATCTATAGAATTAAATGATTATGTGCTTCGAGCGATTGTGATGAAGGGCCCATCGATTGAGCAAGCGAGCTTATTTGAAATGGTACTGCCTCAAGGATTGATAGAAGAAGCATCTATAAAAGATGAAATGGAGTTATTTAATGTATTTAAGGCAAACGTATCTTCTTTGGGAGGGAAACACCAAAGTGTCCGTTTTTTTGTACCTGATCCAATCATACTTTTAAAATCCTTCGATCACCCTAAAGAAGTAGTAGGTGATAAACTAAAAGAGTTTGTTCAAATGGAAATAGGTCGTTCCATTCATTTACCATTTCAGGAACCTTTAATTGATGTCTATGACTCAAATCCCGGAGATGGACAAGCGATGCTTTTTGCAGCTGCACCTGAAGAAGTACATAAAATGACAAATTTATTATTGGATATTGACTTAGATCCAGAAGTTGCAGATATTCGAGCATTATGTAATTTGCGATTCCTTGAAATGATAAATGCTATAGAACCTAATAAAACGTATTTACTAGCCAATTGGTTAGTAAATGAATTATCCATTTGTATATATTCTGATGGCCAAGTGGATTTTTTACGTTATCAACCTATTGAAACAGACCTATCTTTATGGTTAGGAAGTCGTACTGAAACCGGAGATGTTGAATTTAGTTTTTCTGGTGATGTGGAAGAATATCGTATGACATTAGCAGACCAAGTTTTAGAATTAGATCGAATAATGAACTTCTTTCGATTCTCTTTATACAAAGGAGAAAAATCCGTAGATGAAATTATAGTAATGGGTGATAATCCATTTTTAGAACAAATTCAGCAGTTGTTGCAGGAGAATTTGCCATTGCCTGTGAATGTTGTTAATGATTACGTAGTAAATGAACATTTCCCAGGCTATAAAGCGAAACACACTTCCTTATTAGGCCTTGCATTAAAGGTGGTTTAAAATAGATGATTCCAGATATAAACCTGATACCGAAACTTGAAAAACAACAGACTACACCATTGTGGATTTATATTATGGTAGGAATTATTTCAGTGCTTGCCCTTGCCATTTTATCATGGCAGTATTTTAGCGCAATTGGAGCCGTTTCCTCATTAGAGTCTGAAAAAGAGATTTTACAGCAACAACGAGATCAGTTACAGGCAAAATTAACTGAATTAAATTCTACTCAGCAAGGTTCTATTGAAGAAACGATTGAATATGTGGACATGATCTCATACCCAGTTCTACCTTTAATTACGGAAATTGAAGCATTGCAACCGAACAATGCTTACTTACGCCAATATTCATTTGGTGTTGAAAGTGTTACGATTACGGTTGATTTCGAAACATTAAATGATGTATCGGAATATGTATCCCGTTTATCAAATAGTCCTTACTTTGTCGATATTCAATTATCAGACGTAACGCAATTTGACTTAAGTAATGATGGAACAGCAGAAGGTACAGAGACAGAAAACTTTAATGTTATTCCAAGACATACTTCGAATCTAACATTGTTTATTGATCAAATATATTTAGCTACGGGAGGTGTCCAATAATGAAACTCTCCAGTGGTAAAAATACACAGATGATTCTACTGATTGCATTGATTGCGGCATTAATTTTTGCTGTTTATTATTATGTAGTACTGCCAAAACAAAGTGATGCGGATTCATTAAATCGTTCTGTAAACGATCTGAATAACGAAATATCAACATTACAATCTTCAATCACTCAAATAGAGGCAGATCGAGCACAAAATAAATCTAATATTTTCGCGCTTCGAAAAAAAGTGCCACAGACACGTGAAGTAGACGAGCTACTACTAAATATTGAAGAAATCGAATATGTGACAAATTCATTCGTATCATCGATTGCATTCAATAATTACGATTCTTCTGCTGCGGATGCAGGAATTGGAATCACTGTACCGGAAGCTGAACAAGCTCCAGAAGATGGTACTGTAGATCCCAATACTAATAATCTAACAGAAACAGACACTGAAAATACTGAAGGGGAACCAGTAGATGAAACGGCACCGGAGAACTCTAGTTTAGCTGGGACATTACCTCCAGAATTGAAATTGATTTCCTTTAGTCTTCAAGTGGAGTCTCCTGATTATGTACGATTGCTTCGATTCATTGACGAAATTGAAAATTTGGAGCGTATTATGCATGTGGATTCAATAAGTTTTTCTTTACCCGGTGAAGAGGTTGAATTCATGGAGGAAGAACCGAATTCTGTTTCTGCATCTATTCAAGTGACAACTTTTTATTATGAAGGTGAATAAAAGGGCTTTTGACAATCTGAAACGAAAACATTTATACTAGTGAATAGCTGATTTTTTCGGTATGAGGTTAGGAGTTGGATTTATTGGAATATGTGATTACTATATTTGCATTCCTTTTTGGGATGGTTTTTGGTTCGTTTTTCAACGTTGTTGGATTACGAGTACCTTTAAAAATGTCGATAGCGTACCCGGCTTCACATTGTACAAAATGTATGCATCGTTTATCTGCTCTTGACCTAATACCGATTTTTTCATATATATTTTTAAAAGGGAAATGCCGTTACTGTGGTGAAAGGGTGTCACCTATCTATATGATAACGGAAATTGCCACAGGATTTTTATTTGCATTAGCTTATTGGGAATTACGCTTTACACCAGAGTTAATAGTAGGCTTACTATTTATTTCACTACTTGCAATTATTATTGTTTCTGATATTACGTACATGATTATTCCTGATAAAGTGTTATTATTCTTTTTACCACTATTAGCTTTAGGAAGATTCTTTGCCCACACTGAACCTTGGTGGGATAGTTTACTAGGTCCTGTAGTAGGGTTTACTGTTTTATTTTTAGTAGCTCTACTTTCAAAAGGCGGTATGGGTGGGGGAGATATAAAATTATTCTTCCTTATCGGTCTTGCATTAGGAACAATTGGTACATTAGTCACCTTGTTCTTTGCTTCTGTTATTGGCTTAATTGTTGGCTTTGTTTTTTTAAAGATACGTGGTCAAGACCGGAAGACGCCAATCCCATTTGGACCATCCATAGCCATAGCAGCACTAGTCGTTTATTTTTATGGTGATTATATTATAGAGTGGTACATAAATATTTTTTAATTTCTAATATCATATACTCCAAGTCTAGCGGATATCGTTAGGCTTTTTTGTTGGATTAGTTGATTTTTATGTGTGGATGATACTTTTGATGAAATAGACTATAGAAAACACATTGATGAAAATTAACAGAAGAGGAGCTTTGTGAGATGAAAGTATCCAAATGAAATTGAAACTTGGAGTGAAGTGGAACTTTCGAAGAAGAAAGTGCCCGAATGGAATCGGGGATTGAAGGAAAAGGGAACTTTGAGTGATGAAAGTGCCCAAATGAAATTGAAACTTGGAGTGAAGTGGAACTTTCGAAGAAGAAAGTGCCCAAATGGAACTGGTAATCGGAGGAAAAGGGAACTTTCGAAGAAGAAAGTGCCCAAATGAAAATGGTAATCGGGGGAAAAGGGAACTTTGGGAGACGAAAGTGCCCGAATGGAAATGGTAATCGGAGGAAAAGGGAACTTTGGGAGCTGAAAGTGCCCAAATGGAAATGGTAATCGAAGGAAAAGGGAACTTTGGAAGATGAAAGTGCGCGAATGGAAATGGAAATCGCTGCAATGAGGAACTTTCAAAGAAGATAATACCCAAAAAAATGGAGAATCTTCGCAAAAGGGAACATTCAATGATCAATGTTCCAAAACACATTTAAAAATCAGAGCAGATAGAGTTAAGAAGCGATTTGTAAATAGATAAGTTGAAAATTGAAGAAGATAAATAAAACGGGTCTTAGCTAATAATTTGTTAAGATTCTTTTTATTAGACGTATTGTAAAGGTTGTACATTCATACATACATATTTATATTCGAGGGAATATTATTCTCTGACTAATTAAATAGGAGGTTATTCTATGGAACATGCCGATAAAGAATTAAATCCAATGAATATTATGATGCCAATTAATTTGAGTTCACAAGAATTAGACGAATCTCAACCTTTAACGGTTGTTGAAATAGGTAAACTTTGGACTACTTATATGGGAAACAGTATGTCTAGTCAAATCCTAACTTATTTTCTTCAACATTGTGAGGATGAACATATTAAAACATTATTGGAAAATGGCTTAGCAATAAGTAAGGATTTTTTGCAGAGGATTGAGAAGTTTTTTGAAGATGAAAATTTCCCTATACCACAAGGATTTTCCCAAGAGGATGTAAATCTTGGTGCCCCTCGTTTATACGAGGATGAATTTTATGTGCATTATTTAAAATATGCGGCTAAAGCGGGCATGAGCATATACGCAGTAGCAATTCCGTTAGCCATGAGGGAGGATATAAGAGAATTTTTCGCTTATGCAAATCAATGTACGAATATCCTAGTAGGACAAATCAATAATGTTTTATTTGACAAGAAATTGATTGCAAAACCTCCAATTATTCCAACACCCGAAAAAAACGATTTCATAAATAATCAAAGCTTTCTAAACGGTTGGCTTGGAGAAGTTAGACCCCTACATGCACTGGAAATTATTCACCTTTACGATAACATTGAAAATAATACAACAAGTAAAGCGTTGTTAATAGGATTTTATCAGACCGTTAAAGACGAAAAAATAAAGTCATTGTTTAAACGAGGTTTAGAAATGACTGATAAGGCGGTAAAGCAATTCACTGAGAAACTTCATATTGAAAAGTTACAAGCACCATCGCCAATAGACCATTTGGTTACAACATCTACCATTTCACCTTTTTCAGATAAAATAATGTTATTCCATAAATTTGACATGTTTTCTATAAAGATAAGAACAATGGGAGATTCACTAGCGGTTAATGGAAGAAGAGATATTAGCGCATTATATGGGAGAGCTATAATTAATATAGGTTTATTTGTTGATGATGCTACAAATATTTTAATTGATAAAGGTTGGCTGGAATCACCACCAAAAGCATTTGATAGAAGAGAACATTAAAAAATAAGAAGTTGATAAATAATGTCAAAGGAAAGTCGAATCGAGAAAGTTCTTTGGATTATTGCCTTACTAGGCTTTGGACAAATCAAAATTCTACACGGATAAGAATGAGTTTATCAAGGAGCATAGCGATACGTTAAAGTCACTCATTATAGGAATTGAAAATTTGCATATTAGTTAGTATATTATTATTCAATACAAATGAACAACCTTCGTAGTAAATTCTACAAAGGTTGTTCATTTATATTTTTCCATTAATTTAATTGGGTTAGTTTTATAACGCATATCTTCGCTAATATCATAAAAATAATCTTTGGATTCAACGTCAGGATTATATCCTAGGCTTTTAACTTTCTCTCCGTTATTTTTAAAAATGAGCATATAATTTGGCAAAGCAATATTGGCGTTTTCAAGGCTTTCACTTTCAGCGCCTTCAATGGATTTAATGATTTTGCTTATTTCTTCTTCGGATGTTATTACAGATATTACTTCTCCCTCTTCGTTATAGTATTCTTCAGTTGGGGGGGAGTTTTTGAATTTCATAATTTCAATACTTGTTATTGTAATATTATCCTGAAAAACGTTATTCGAACAACCTACCACCAATAAAAGTAGAATTAGTAATAATAATTGTAATAGATTTCTGATAATGAGTTCCTCCAATTTTAAGGGTTATTTTTACCTAGTTAAATTATGTTTCCTAACATAACTAAATTCTAATGTTATCTATTACAATTTTAACAATTTCCCCCTGTTCTTCATAGCAAAACGACGAATCTCCGCAAAGGATTCTTTCCTAGCTTTTTTCCGTTATAGGGTCAGATAATGGAGCAACTCCAAAAAAATATTGGATATTTATGTTAAAATTTAGGTATGTTGTGAACTATTAACTTAAACGATCGGACCATGTTGTTTAAGCAAAATTATGAGTTTATAAACATAGCTTTGAGAAACATAAGACTAGTATCTATTGCTTTTCCATTGATTTTAATCATTTTCTTGGTAGGCTGTTCTAAAGAAATTTCATTTGAGGATGAAATCGTAAAAATACTTGAAAGCGATGAAGGTAAAGATTATGAAAGAGTAATCGACTATGATATAAGAGGAGATTATATAGTTGTAATCTATAAGAGTAAGAAAAATCAGCAGTTAAATATCGGATTTATCAAGATGAACGACGGTAAATTAAACTGGGAGGTAGGTATAGGAGGCCCTGAATTAATTGGTGGTGATGCTTTTATTTCTGACCCTTTATATGTGAATGTTATGATCCCAAATGAGTCTAATATAAAGCACGTAAAAGTTTTTGGTGAATATGCAAAACAAGTAAAGTACTCTAATGAAATTAAGTATTGGATTTTATATACGAATAAATCACCAAACAGTTTAGATGTTGAATACATAAAATAACATACTATCTTCACTATCTTCTTAAACTGTATGTAATTACATAATTAGATAAATTTAAAAGACGATTTCTTATGATTTAAGAATTCGTCTTTTTAGATTGAAAACACCATAAATTACGCCAATCATTCTCTGTGCTCTGTATTTCGCAAGTAAAAATTGAGCCACTTAAAGCTGACTATTTTCTAGCCATTCTTTTGTATCTAATA
>NZ_JPVQ01000077.1 GCF_000772965.1 Ureibacillus massiliensis 4400831 = CIP 108448 = CCUG 49529
CCACAGTGGACTTTCACCACCTAGATAGTTGCCATGCCTGGCACACAATTAAAAAAAAGAGCTACTATGCTCTTCTTTTTATATATAATTTATTATCGATAATACTTCCTATTTTAATAATAAAGTATTTTTAGTAAAAGTTAAACTTTAACCGCAATTTATTACTAGCTTGCTCTTGCCTTCCGAAATCCATCGTACGCACTAATAGCTGCTGATACGATGAAGATGAAAATTCCACCGTAAATGATCCATCCTTTTAATTGGACATCAGTAATAGAAAATAAATTCATCATATATGATATAAATTCTTTCTCCATCAAATTCGGATTTGAAATAATCACAACAAATAGTATACTCGCAAATAACTGAAGTATTGCATTCCAAATTGCCAATGCTTTAGTCCATTGTCTCTTCATTAATTTATATATCGCCAATGCTATTTCAAAACCTATGGATATCACGATGAGTAGCCAATATTGAACTAACACCTCTTGATTCAATGCTGGCATAACAAACTCAAGTCTACCGTTGCCCCCCTCATAAACACCCATTAAGTGATTTGCATTAAAGTAAACTGTTCCCCAAATAGCCGTCCACATCAAACTGCCGAAAACCTCTACTTTTGAAATGGCTTTTTTCTTAGGAATATACGTAACATTTTTTAAATCATCAGGAGTCCATTTTTCAAGACTTATTGTTAATGGTTGTGCTCCTTTGTCAGTGTCAGTTCTTTCTAAGATAGCAAACACGACTGTTATCCAGAAAAATACATGTATTCCTGTTTCAATAATTTTCCATACTCCGAAAGAAAAAACATCAATTATTACATTTATGAACGCTCCTTCTTCAGTAATTCCAGTTAGATATTCGATAAACATTGATATAAGAGATATCACGATAACGATTGGTAAAATAAGCTTAAGTAAAGTTATATAGATATCGAAATAACGCGGGCCAATCAGATGAGTGGGCTGATCGCGATAACCATTTGCCAACGCAACTGGATTTCCTAATTTCTCAAGAACTGCGTATACATCTTCCTCGTTGTAATCATTCGGAAGCATATCCTCAATAGTCGACCTTAACTCAAGAGCTATATCCTCACGATTTTTTTCAGGTAGTCTTCGAGTAACTTCCTGTATATATATGTTAATTAGAACCATCATCTTCCTCCTTTAATAATCTATTAAGCTCCTTTGAACTTTTAAACCATTCAGTCCTTAACTGCAAGAAAATTTCTTCCCCATATTCACTTAAAACATAGTACTTCCTTGGTCTGCTTTCAGATGTATCCCAACTACTTGAAACCAATTCTTGTTTTTCTAAACGTCGTAACAATGGATATAATGTACTTTGATCAATAGCAATACCTGACTCCTCTAGTAACTGAACAAGCGAATATCCGTACTGAGGGCTACGCAATTGGCTTAAAACTGCTAAAGTCAACGTCCCTCTCCTAAGCTCGGTTGTTAATGTATTTAATAAATTACTCATGTATTCACCTCACAGTTTTACTATACGACGTACAGTATTCGTCTTATACTATTTATCGTACACTATTATTGTTACTAAAACAATTGAAAAATATTACTATTTGTAATTTTTTTTTACAGAAAAAAAGCATTGATATCCAGTAAATGGAATCAACGCTTTTTAATTATTTACCTTTACTACGTGTCCAGAACACAACAGGAATAAGCAATAGGGAAAGTATACCTCCAATCAAAGACAATGATGAATAACTAGACATTGCCACAATTACGCCTGACATCACGCCTCCTGCTGCACCCGAAAGCGCAATTAAGACATCCACTGTCCCTTGAATTTTTGCACGATTTGAAGCATCAGTTGAATCTACAATCAAAGCAGTTCCACTTATTAAACCAAAATTCCAACCTAAACCAAGTAAAGATAATGCGATGATTAAGAACATCATGGAATCACCAGGTGCCAGTGCTGCAACTAGTCCCGCAAGCAGTAATGTCGTTCCAGATGCAATTGCCATTGGAATACGACCAATCTTATCAACTAAAATGCCTGTAAATAATGATGGCAAATACATTGAACCAACATGAAATCCAATGACTAGACCCACTTCTCCTAAGCCATGACCATGATGCATCATATGAACTGGTGTCATGGTCATAATTGCCACCATAACAATTTGTGTTAATACCATAATCGTCGCACCAACGACGATACCTTTTTTATTTTTAACTATTTCTGATTGAATTAAAGGCTTTGATTGAATGTTAATTTGACTTGATGTTTCGATCATTCTTGCAATAACTAACGGATCTGGTCGTAGCATGATGAAAAGTACAAGCCCTGCTAATATAAAGGCTGCGGCTGATAAAATAAATGGACCTGCCAATGATGGCACCCCAATAGTAAGAGCAAATTCACCCATAATATTTACTAAGTTTGGCCCTGCAACAGCACCAAATGTTGTAAACACCATTGTCATACTAATAGCCGTTGCTCTTTGTTGTTTGTTTGCTAAGTCCGTTCCTGCATAACGTGCCTGTAAATTCGTTGCAGTCCCAGCGCCGTAAATAAGTAACGAAGCAAATAAAAGAAAAATATTACTTATGATTGCAGCAATGATGACGCCTATTGCTCCAAGACCCCCAACCATAAAACCTGCAGTAAGACCAATCCTACGACCAAATCGTTGTGAAAGTCTGCCCACACTTAAAGCAGCGACTGCTGATCCCAAAGTAAATAGTGCGGTAGGAAGTCCAGCAAAAGCTTCTGTACCAAGAATTTGCTGTGCAAGAAGAGCACCAACAGTAACCCCAGCAGCTAAACCTGCACCACCAAAGATTTGTGAAATACTTACAACGATTAATGTACGTTTGAATAATTTCTTTTGTTTTTCTTCAGATTCTACTATACTTTCATCCATTTCATAGGCTTTACTTAGCATAGTAATATTCCTCATTGATTAATTCCATTCAATAGCCCCCCAAGAAATCATTTTTTTTTTTTTAAATTGTTTCACAACCTAGGCGAAAAAGGAAGGAGAATATTTTTTATAATTCTGACTTTTATATTCCACTTTAATCAAACACATAGATTCCCCTATATAATAAATATAAAAAAATAGTACAAACTAGAATCTTTGTTTGTACTAACTAAAAAATACTATTTTAACTATAAAGTGTTCTAAATATTAAGATGCAATATAAATCGACTGGCAATGAGATTAGGATTGTTGTAACCCAATTTTCTTTTAAATATATGGTTATTGGCCATAACAATTTATTTTTTGCTGTAATATGATCATATTTATTATTGTTAGGAGCGCTGATATGAATTGCATTCTTTTTGTCTGGATTTAGATTTGCATTTACGTAATCTTACTGAAAAAATGAAAATTGGGGATTTAAAATTCCCAGACTTATCCTTCTTTTTACCTTTGATACAGGATATTTAAATAAGAACAATTTTATCAAACTGATTAATAGTTAATTATATTCCGCTCATTTGACATTATCACTCTAATCAGCCTCGACTATTAAATCATTCAATTATCATTTTATCTTAAAAAAGCATCATCTTTCGAAACCCTAATTAACTGATGAGGAAGATACTTTTTAAAATGTTTCTCAACCATTTGATGTAAATCCTTCCGATACCACTTCGAAAGTCCATGTTCTTCAAATAATAATGGCATTCCTAGCCGTTCCGAACGTTTCCCCATCGCCCCATCACCAATAGTTAATGTATCAATCCATATATGATCGACAAGTTTTTCTAATACCTTTGGAAATTCAGGAGTAAAAGGTAACACTGGTGATATGGATGCTTGTGTAGGTATCCCCGCCTCATGAACTTCCTTTATTGCTTTTAAACGCAATTGAATTCCTGGAGCATATGGGGCGAAAACTTTCCTAATGTCATCACGATCAGTTTCAATCGTCATGGACACAAGAACTTTACATTTTTCTCTTAACTTCACTATCAAATCAATATCACGGGTAATGAGCGGGCTTCGAGTTTGAATTTGAAGAAAATCAGGAGGGTTTTCAATCATTTCTTCTAATATTTTTCGAACAATCTTTGCTTTACGTTCAATCGGCTGATAAGGATCTGTGGCAGAGGACATGAAAATATTTACAGGTTTGTTCTTTTTTCGAAGTTTTATCATTTCATTTCTGTAATTTTCTGCTGCGTTCATTTTTAGGTCCACCCATTCTCCCCATGGTATTCCTTTGAATTTTTGGATAGGCATTTCTCTTACATAACAATACTTACATGAGAATGCACAGCCACTATATGGATTTAATGAATGAGTATAACCAGCATCCAAATAGCCTTTTGCCTCGGTAAGTATTGTTTTGGCTAAAATTTCATTAAATTCAATACCCATCAATACCGCTCCCTACTATTTATAGTAACTAGTTCACGTCCTCTAATTGAATGAAGTTCTTGTCTATGTAATCATAATCCTTGAACCCACTTATCTCATACTGAGTTGAACGTATTTAATTCTGTTTTTCTTTTAATTGTTGACGAATTCTATTGAGTTCTTCCAAAGATAGTTCACTGAGAGATTCCCGTATTTCTTCTTCAATTTTTTTCCTGTTCCTTTCCTGATATTGATTCCACCATTCACGAAGACCTTCAGTTTTATCAAATAGGTATCCAATATCGATTTCTTCGTTATTTTCATCTGACAAATAATCTAATACGAACGCTAGCATTCGTGTAAGATTCTTTACTTCCTCTTTATTTTGATCATCCGGTGTTATTTGAACTATTTCCTCATTATTAGATTCTTCGTTGTTTTGTATAGATTTTCTTGGCATTGTTTTTTCTCCTATTCAACTTAAATTTATTAGATTAGTTTTACCCTTAAAAATAAATATGCTAAACGTAGGAAAAAAACATTTGTCCTCGATTTTATACGATTGATTAAAAAATTCAACATTTATTTATACATCGATAATACTAATCTTTCACTAGGTTACTTATTTCAAAAAGAAAATCTAGCATAGAACAATATAGTCAAAGTTGTTTACTTCGATGGCTTTTATATTGTGACAAATTTCCATACTTGAATGGGTTTATTATTGAATTCTCCCTAACGATCAGCACATGTCGTTTTTATAAAAATTTATAGTTGCTTCAGCCATCTCAACTATCTTTTGACGCAATTCTTTTGTTTGAATCACTTTCATTTGATCTGCAAACCCCAATACATATCTCCTTTTAAATAAGACATATTTAGCGTCTTAATTTCACAAAAAAACCTTTATAATGGATTGGTTGTATTCTCTCTCCAAATCCAAAATAAAGGTTTTTTGCGATCGCATTTGTTAATAATTTATTTACTATTAATACTTATTTCTTTTAGACTCAAAAACTTAATTCTTCACTAAAGTTCGTCCACCAGCAATACCTGGATGTGTCATTTCATAAGGATCTAATATTTTATCTAACTGTTCAGTAGTTAAAGCGCCTGATTTGAGACAAAGCTCACGTACAGATGCCCCAGTCGCTATTGCTTCTTTTGCTATTTGTGCAGCAAGTTCATAACCAATGTGTGGATTTACAGCCGTAATAATACCAACACTTTGTTCAACATACTGTTTTAAACGTTCCTCATTCGCTTTAATTCCTTTTAAACATTTTTCAGTAAATACCATAAAGACATTACTCATTATTGAAATAGATTGAATTAAATTAAAGAATAATACAGGCTCCATAACATTTAATTCAAATTGTCCAGCTTCAGATGCTTGAGAAATCGTTAAATCATTCCCCATTACTTGAAATGCGACTTGGTTTACGACTTCGGCCATTACTGGGTTTACTTTACCAGGCATAATTGATGAACCTGGTTGGCGAGATGGCAGAAGTATTTCAAATAATCCATCACGAGGACCAGAAGCCATTAAACGTAAGTCATTGGCGATTTTTGACATATTTATCATACAAACCTTTAGAGTTGAAGATACTTCTGTATAACAATCGGTATTTTGTGTAGCATCCACTAAATGTTCGGCACGATTTAAAGGGAACCCACTTATCTCACTTAAATTTCGAACAACTGCATCAATATAAAGTGGATCTGCATTCAGTCCTGTACCAACGGCAGTTGCACCCATATTGACTTCATATAAGTGTTGTCTTGAAAGTGAAATTCGATCAATATCACGAGAAAGTACACGACTATATGCTTCAAATTCTTGACCGAGTAAGATTGGCACAGCGTCTTGAAGATGTGTACGACCCATTTTTATAATTCCGCTAAATTCCTCCGCTTTTGAATCAAAAGCATTTTTCATTGTTTTAGCAGCTTCTAATAATTGGTTCAATAAGCTTAACACTGCGATATGAGTTGCAGTTGGAAAAGCATCGTTCGTCGATTGAGACATATTAACATGACTATTTGGGCTGATTTGCTGATAATTTCCCTTTTCCTCTCCCATTAATTCAAGTGCACGATTAGCAATTACTTCATTGGCATTCATATTAATGGATGTGCCTGCACCACCTTGAATTGGATCAACGATAAATTGGTCATTCCACTTTCCAGCAACAACTTCTTCACATGCTTGGATAATAAATTGGCCGATTTCTCTTTGTAGCATCCCAACTTCAATATTGGCTAATGCTGCAGCTTTTTTCACAATTCCTAAAGACTTTATTAGTTCAGGATGAATTCGATACCCCGTAATCGGAAAGTTATCTACAGCTCTCATCGTTTGAACTCCATAATAAGCATCTTTTGGAATTTCTTTTTCCCCTAAAAAATCTTTTTCAATACGAAATTCTGAGGTTACCATAATATGATCTCCATTTCTCAATCTAGTTAATTAATCTATTTTTTCGATTAAACACATCTATATATTAGATTAAATTAAATTCAAAAACAATAGATAATAGAATTGTTTTTTCCTAAATCTTGATATTTTTTTTGGAGAGGTTTTCTATTTTCAGTTGAACAATAATAAAAGCACGGATAACAAATAGCTAGTTGTTGCCCCTGTTTAGAATTCTCAGCTAATTCCTTTTTAATCTCCATAAAAGATAAAAAAGGAACAGACATAATCCTGCCTGTTCCTTACTACCTTTTTATTCTGAAGTTTTATGCTTGCTGCATAAAGGGGGATCTGAAATTATATTAATTCATCATTATCTGAAGCAGGAAGAAGTTGAGCCCTACTTCTCTCAAGGTGTCATTAGGTATATGGAATTACGTTCAAAACAACCCCTGATTCAATTAACACTTGTTTAAGTACTATCATTAGTATTATGGTTTACTTATAAACTATTTGATAGAATTCATTAACTCGAAGAAGTACTTTTGTTCATGAGTCTGATAAAGATTGAACCATGAATGTAATGTTTCTGGTGCAAAAACATCGAGCACCTTCAATACATGCATCGCAAATTCTAACGGAGCTATTCCTGATGCAGTAACTAAATTCCCATCAGTTACTGCTGGCTCCATTTCATAATATTTTTCTCCAATATAATTAGGACAAACCATTTTCAAATACTCTAAATTGTTACCTGTGTGTCTTCTTGAGTCTAGCACCCCCATCTTTGCCAGACCAACTGTTGCACCACAAATCGCAGCAACAACAATTCCTTCCTTTAAAGATTTGGAGGCTTTTTCCAAAATAGGTTCGTGAAGTGCTTCTACCCAAGTATTCCCTCCTGGAAGAATTAAAACATCAGTATTTTTCAATATGCACTCATCAATAGAAATAATAGGTTGTATTTTCAATCCTCCCATTGTAGTAACAGGATTTTTATCAACACCTACCGCAACCACTTCTAAAGGTGCTAATTCCTTTTTAAAATACCTTCCCGAGTTTAGCTCAGCAATTAAATAACCTACCTCCCAGTCTGACATAGTATCAAATACATAAAGATACACTTTTTTTGTGTGCATAATTTACCCTCCTCGTATATTAGTAGTAAGAGCTCTCTCCGATAGAATTTCCAGT
>NZ_JPVQ01000078.1 GCF_000772965.1 Ureibacillus massiliensis 4400831 = CIP 108448 = CCUG 49529
TAGTTTACTACCCCTTATAAGAGTTGTCTAACTTAGTGTAGCCTATCCAAAATGACTGATGAAGATATTGAGAGCTTTTTAAATCATGAGAATTATCCTGAGTATGTTAAACAATACTTTATAGGTTTTATTCAGTATTGCTCCGAAAATATAGAAGGTTGTAACTTTTCAAATCAGTATGCTACGTTTAACGATCCAAATAATGAAACCGACATATACACACTTGAAATTTTTAATCAATATTATGAACATGCTAAAAATATAGAAGTCCATATAGAGAAAGCCGTTAAATATAAAACATATGCACAGACATGGGTATATATCATTATGCATTTAATGAATGCTTGGCGAAGTGGAGATATTATCTATGGTTTGCCAACTATTGATTTTATTGATTTATCAATCAATGACTTATCATTTTTCGAGAATAATAGGTTAAGTAAAGAAGAGGCAAGACTTATTGTAAATCAGGTTCATATAAAAGTTGGCCAAATGAAGATCTCGAAAACCGGGGCACTAGGACAATTCCTTTGTTTAGATAGTTTGGTTGAATCGTTTGCTACAGCAATTAGTATTACTGAGTTACATCGAAGAAAACACAATGATAAATTAATGCTTACCTCAATTAGGGCTAGGGGAACTAACAAAATATTTTTTGAAAATAATCCAGAATTAGCAAGATTCCATAGTGTTAAAATGAATAGAACATTAATTACTTACTTTTTTCATCATGTTTCTGAATCAGAAGGGGATGCGCATTTATCCTATGAAGCAGCTCAGATTTTACGAAGCCATAAAGATGAGGATACTACTAAAGTTTATATAAAATTTTCTAACCCACAAGGTACTTTAGATAGTATGGCCTTCCATATATGCGAAAGGGGCCATTTTGGTTGGGTGTATAATACCATGATAAATCTTGTTTTGCACCAAAATGAACAAAAATTAGAAGATAGGACGGCATTAATTAAATCTTTCAGTGAAAAGTATAAAGTAAATGAATTAGAAACGTATTCATCTTTTTTACTTGCTGAAAGAAACAATAAAGAATCTTTAGCACTTAGGCTTTCCCAGTTGCCAAAAGAAGATTTAAAAAGATTAATTGTAAAAATATTCCGTGGAGAAATGCCAGCAAAAACAGCACACGCTCAATGTTTAATATATCCAGAATGTAAAAGTCCTGAAAGAAAATCATGTATTGGTTGTGAGTACTTGATACCAACAGAATATTTATTGCTTTCTATATCTGAACAGATTGAAACAAGTCTTTATAAACTTTATAATAGTGAATTTGACTGGGAGAAAGAACGAGAAAAGCATTTTCTGAAACAAATGTTTCTTCTAATGAATGAAGCCATTGTCGAGAAAGGTAAAGAATATGTAGAAACCTTCATTGACCGTAAGCGAATTAAAAAATTATTTCACGCTATTCTTATAGAAAATGAGGTAAAACAAATTGATAACTCAAAAAAGAGTTAAGGAATTAAATGGGGCATTAAACATTCAAATCACTGAAAATCATAAATTTAATAAGAACAACATTTATAAATATTTAAGCAAATTAGAAACAAGTAAAGAACAAGGTATCCTACATACAGATAGCTTTGAGAGTGATTATTGGATTATAGTAGATTTTATGGGAAATCGTAGTCATCTAAAATTCGACATAGATTTATATCCAGATTTAAAGATTGCTTTAAAATGTTATTTGTTGATTTTTATAGATGCTAAATTTTCTATTAACCATATTCGATATGTTAGTACAAGTATTAAACAAGCAATAATAGCTTCTGGAGGATTTAAAAAAAGAAATGTAGATGCTTTTGAAGAGTATGCAATGTCAAAAACATTAAATAATCGTTATAGGTTTAATGATATTATAAGTAAATTTCTTTCATTTATACAGCTTACTTATCGTGATTTATATGACTTAAAGATTAAATATATGGAAGAGAAGAATAGAGATTTACCTAACTATGAAGTGATAATCGATTTTCATTATTTTATGATGGAATTTGAAAATCAAGCAACTGCTCTTCAGAAAACTAAATTCTTCCCTATAATTTTATGGTGGAAAATTACGGGGATTATTCCAATGAGACCAAAAGAATTTTGTTTACTTGAATGGGATTGTTGCTATGAGCAAAGTGGTAATTACTTTTTAAAAGTTCCAAGAAGTAAACAAGAAGCAAAATCATATAGTGAATTAAGTGTAACTAACATTATTCGTATAAATAAAAATATTTATGACTCTATTTTAGAATATAAGCAAACCGTTCCTTCTGAATTAATAGAAAAATATTTATTTTCATTTCGGATACAATCACGTTATTATAAAATTGCTAAAAAAACTACTAGAAGAGAAGATATGTATCATCAAGATATGTTACATAATCTCTTGATTTGCTTCTACAAAGAAATTGTTGGATGGAATAACTCTGATTTCTATCGTTTTGTTAAAAGAAATGAAAATGGTGAAATTAATAGGATTATTCGTAATTATATAACTCTTGCTGATACCAGACATTTCTCAATTTGTAATATGATGTTACAGGGGATAAATCCTTTAACCATAGCTAAAATGGCAGGACATACACGAATAGGTACTCAACGAAATTATTGGGGACATTTGGAGTCTTTTGTTGAATCCCATGTTTATATTATTTCAACAAAAGCTAGGATTAATAAGCTAGAAAAAATTTTAGGGGAGGGAGTATTCGATGTGAAAGATAAAATTAATGAATCACGAATATATACACCGGAAGATTTTCCTCTTCGAAAAGAAGTAAAACATGGCTATTGTAAATATGGAGCTTTAGATAATTGTGCTGGTGAATGTAGATATTGTAATGACTTCTTTTATTACCCAAAAAATTCCGATGAGGGTCTTGAATGGTTATTGTCTGGTTCAGAAATCTTAGAACAGCAATTAGTAACAGAGTTAAAATCGCTATTAAATATTTATAAAAATATGAAATTTAATTTAGCAACTGAATCCTATTCAATGTTCGATAATGAACAGGCATTGAGTAAGGCAAATCTTATTAATCGCTTTATACGACAAAAAGCAATGGTTGATGCTTTAATACAGAAAGATTCGGAGGTTATAGAATAGTATTGTGAGAACAGAGTATTATAGCGATTCCGAGTTGAAAAAAATTTTATTAGAATACTCTAATAAAAATACTGGAGTTATCAAGTATCTAGGTTTGGAAAAGGAAACAGGCATTAGTCGCAAAACTTGGAAAAGACGCATGGAAGAAACGATTAATCACCTAAATAGAAAGGTGATTACTAGTCATAATAATGTAGGTTCCGGTGAAATACCATATCCAAATTTTGATTTAATTATTGATAGATTTTCAAATGATGAAAAGGGTCTTAGAGAAGCTTTATATCATATTCAAGAAGTATTTATAAAAAATATTGAAGAAAACAACAAACTCTCTGATCAAGTAATGAAAAAGGACAAAAGAATTGATGAATTAACACATGAAATTGAAAAGTTAAAACGTAACTTGTATGAGAAAAAACAAGAAGTTAATTATTACGAAAAGCTTATGATTGAAAGTACAAATCCAAGTGTAAGAAAAAGAAAAGGAATTAGTAGTAATCTTATTGAAATAAGTGAGTATAAAAAAGAGTCGGCTGCTTCATTAGATTTAGAAAAGGAATTTCCTGAACTATTTGGTGATTTGGATGATGATAGTGAGGAGTAAAATTATTTAGTATTTAGGGATGGGGTTGCTATTTGTAAGAATCTCTTAGCGTGTTAACAAATTAACTTTACTATTTAACTATAGATGTAAGCATAATTATGTGTCAAAAGCATGTACTCTAATGATTCAATTACAGTAAACTAATAAAATTATTGTTAAGGGTATCTCATAAAATTGTCTTAAATCAGTTCAATCAGTCAAAGTCCTTCAAGGCAATTTCGGCAATTAAACGAAATCTGATTGTATATTAATTATTAAAGAAATTTTCTGGGTAACAAAAGAAACGTGAGCAACTTCGATAAAGATTAAGAAGGAAACTTTATTTATGTTACTGACTTAACTCGAAATAATCGTAGTATAAAATATTTATTTAAATTATTGATTAAGTACGAGATAAAAAAGCAAACATAAATTAACCCTAAGATATAATAACTTCGAAGATATTAATTTAAATTAGTGTAGTTGGGTATTTTAAGAAAAATATAAACACAATAAAAAATAGCTGTTGATTTTTTAAAATCAACAGCTATTTTTTATTTTCCTTTGTAGGTGTTAAATATCTCAGTTGCAATATTTAGTATTAGACGTATTTCATCTTCATTTTTATTCTCTATCAAATTAAGTAGTAATACAATCAAACCTTTTTTCTTTAAGTATTTCTGTTCTAAGTTGAGTTGTTCGAAATTAAAAATCGTTGCAGGTACTTCTTCTAGTCCGGTAATTATTTTTTCTAATGTTTGTAAAGTAACATTTCTTTCTCCTCTTTCAATAGCAGCTAAATAAGTTTGTTGAAGACCACATTTTTCTGCAAGTTCATCTTGAGTCATTTTTTTTGATCTTCTAATATCTTTAATATTGTTACCAACTAATGTCACTAAACTATCCACAATATCACCTCACATTAAGACTATGTGAGGCTTCAGGAGTATTACAGATACATATATGTTCTATTTTATTGATTTTTGAACATATAAGTACTATACTTTCAAAGTATCAAATTTTTATTAAGGAGATTCTATTTAACATGAGTAACTACTTAACTTCAAATATAGCAATAGAAAATATAATTCAATCTAAGATGAGAGGTCGTGTTACTTATCAAGGCTTTGTATCATCTCAGGTAGCTGTTAATTTCTCATATTCAAAATTATATAATGATCCCTCTGGAAAGGGGTATCAACGTCCAATAGATAAAAAAAGATGTAAAGACTTTGCTAATTATCTTTCACAAGGGGAAGATGCTCTTTATACTCCTATTTTGTTAAATGCTGCTGGTAATTGGGAATTTCATGCATATGATAATCTCCGTCCAAATTATGGAAGATTAATTTGCAAGAAAAAAGCAACACTTATGGATGGACAACATAGATTAGGTGGTATAAAAGAATATATAAATGAAACAGATAGTACATTAAATGTCCCATTTTTGGCATTTCATTATTTGGATGAAGACGAAGAAATAAAATTGTTTGATATAATTAATACGAAGGCGAAAGGGATAGGTACTTCTCTGAGTCGTTACTTAAATAGGGATAATGATGAGATAAGTTGGGTTGCAACTAACTTAATACTTAAGCCAGAAAGTCCATTCTTTAGTAAGGGAACTTTGATTGGAAAAAGAACTAAAGAGAAAAATATCACGCTACAAAACCTATATAACATCGTAAATTATTTAACTAGGAAATCTGAACTAGAGAATTTAACTAAGGAGAAGAAATTAAACTTAGCTCTTTTTTACTTTAATTTAATTAAAGAACTATTTCCTGAAGAATGGGAAGAGAATAAGTTATATAGATTAACTAATATTACTTGCTTATATGCATTAGCTATTGCAGGGAATAAAATAATTAATAATAATTATTTAGCTAAATCTCAACAACCAGATTCAAGTAAAATAGCTAGTCTGTTAGTAAACTTAAGAGACATTGATTGGTCTTCAAATGGTGATTTAAAATACTTAAAGGGTCTATCTGGAGCTAATATATTAGCGGGAGATATTTTAAATTGTATTAAAAGTTAAATTTTTATGAAAACTACGCGATTTAATTACTAATATATGTAAAATTATTATAAATAATAAAGAACATTTCTCAAACATGAGAAATGTTCTATTATTTATAATTAGTAACCGGTAAAAAAGTATTTTCAATATAATTCAACCGTGTTTCCACCGACTCAAAAATGAAAAGAAACTAAAAATACTTTTCTCTTCCTTTATTTCCTTATACTTCTGTATTAAGAGCTGTAAGCCATCACGGTCTATTAATTCAATATTATTAGATTTAGCTGTAATAAAAGCGTTTTTCGTAAAATAACGATTAGTGATTACCATCTTCTTTTGAACGTTCCAGACACCTGCACCACCACAGACTTCATTTACCGCCTCAACTCCAATAGTACGTCCTTCCCCATAACACTTGGCTTGAATTCCTGTTTTAATTTTATCTTTTATAATTATTACATCTATGCCAAAATCATTATGAGGGGTAACTTCTGAATAATAACCCATCTCGTCAAATAATTTTGCCAAAAATACTTCAAATTCTTTACCTTCCATTTTATCAATTTCATTAATATCAATATGGTATAACATGGATTTATTTTCAAATAGTGAAGGTAGAAAAGTATTAAAGTTTTTAAAATAATTCATTACCGAACGAATGCCAATATAAAGTACACCCAAAAAGTATAATATAACTAAAATTTCACCATTAGAAAATAATGAGTATTGCGGAGCGTTTGAGCCAGCAGTGCGGAACTTTATACCACCG
>NZ_JPVQ01000080.1 GCF_000772965.1 Ureibacillus massiliensis 4400831 = CIP 108448 = CCUG 49529
GGTGGTATAAAGTTCCGCACTGCTGGCTCAAACGCTCCGCAATACTCACAAATTTCAACAATAGTTGAATAGCCTTGTTTACCTAAAAAAATAAATGTCAAATAATCCTGGATGCTTAGGTTATACAATCTTTGCTTCTAGGATTTTCTTTTGGAATTATTCAATTATTCTTACTCACTTTCACGGCCTATTCTATATTTAACCATATGAATCACAATCAATTGTTATTGTCCCCCACCGTTCCCTCTCAATATTCGTTTATACCTCTAATCATACATATTACTAATAAGTATATTTTTAATCGGTTATAATTACCCTTTAAATGAGGAATAATATATGGAAAAAGTGGAGTTGGTATTACCGTGGAAGAAAATATTTTAAAAACTAAAACAATCGACTCCAATTTAAAAAATACAATTGGAATTTTTAATTACCTTTATTCCGTTTCATTTAATTCAGATATAAATATAAGAACTTTCTTTATTCAAGGATTAGATAAACATGCAGCTGTACTTTCTATAAGGACTATTTCAGATACAAAGAAAATTGAAGAAGAGATTATAAAGCCACTGCTGTTAAACAATGAGTCAAATAAAACTATTGAAAATATTTGCTTAGCTCAATTAAACAATACTTATACAATAATAGAGGATGTAACAAAAGATATTAATAACGGGAATGCCGCATTATTTATAGATGGTGAAACTTATGCCTACCTTTTTAGTACTAGTAAATTTAGTGGTAGAAGTGTTGAAAAAGCAATAAACGAGGTTTCACTAAAAGGACCAAAAGAAGCATTTAATGAAGATGTAGAAACAAATATTTCACTATTAAGAAAGAAAATTAGGAACGAAAATCTAATTTTTGAGTCTGTAACCATCTCAAAAAGATCGAATAATGAATTATATATTGTATATTTGAAGGATTTAGTAAATGACCAATTGTTAAAAGAAGTTAAAAAACGAATAAACAAGTTGGATGTTAATGCAATACAAAATCTTTCAGTACTAGAAGAGTATATCGAAGATAAAAATAAATCATTTTTTCCAACCATTTTAAATACTGAAAGACCAGACCGTACTGCCTCATTTTTAGAAGATGGATACATTGTTTTATTGATGAACAATTCACCTGAATCTTTAATATTACCAGCTACATTTTGGTCATTTTTCCATAATCCTGAAGATCATTATTTACGATTTATATTTGGGAATTTTATACGTGCATTGCGGTTCCTTGCATTAATTATAACGTTGTTTGTGTCATCCATCTATATTGCTGCGACCAATTACCATGTTGAAATGATTCCTGCCGATTTATTATTGGCAATTTCTGCAACCCGTGAAAGTATTCCCTTTCCATCAATTATCGAAATCTTATTGATGGAAATTGCGTTTGAGTTGATTAGAGAAGCTGGGTTACGAGTACCTAATCCAATCGGGTCAACAATAGGAATAGTTGGGGCTTTAATACTTGGTCAAGCAGCAGTAGAAGCGAATATTGTTAGCCCTCTTGTTGTAATCATTGTAGCTCTTAGTGGGTTATGCTCTTTTGCAGTTGGTGACGTCAGCTTAAATTTTTCAATTCGATTAACAAGATTTCTTTTTATTTTCGCAGCTGCGATTTTTGGATTTTTCGGAATTGTTGCCTTGTTAACTTGCGGTCTATTTTACCTAGTAACATATCGCTCTTTTGGAGTACCTTATTTAGCTCCTATGACACCAAAATATATTTCTTCTAAAGATACCATTTTTAGAAAATTGCTAAAAAAGGAAATTTACAGACCAGGATATTTAAAAACTCAGGATACACAAAAAAAGAAGAATAACGGTTAGGGTGGGAAGCATGGATAATTCTCAAGGAAAAATAGGACTGAAAGAGTTTCTTGCAATTATTTTACTAACCGTTGGAACAAAAGTAGCTGATAATACACCAAAAACCTTATATGAAGAACTAGGAAACGCCGCTTGGATTTCAATTATTCTTATAAGTCTTATAACCTTAATTCCCGTTCTTTTATTAACAAAACTGTGTAGCTTATATCCGGAAAAAAATTTAACTGATATCATACTACACCTATTTGGAAAATATTTAGGATGGCTTGTTCTATTTATTTGTTGGTTTATGCAAACCTATGCGTTATTTTATAATACAGCGATCTATTCAGACATTATCAAAACCCTTTACTTTAACAACACACCTTATATAGTAATTTCAATTTTATTAATAACTGTATCCGCTTATGGAGCTAAAAAAGGTATAGAGTCAATTGGTTCTAGTTCCTGGATGTCTCTATTTTTAATAAAAATTACGTTACTGTTTATCCTAGCATTTACATTTATCCAAGGTGAAATTAATTTTTTATTCCCCCTCCTTGGTGAAGGGGTTTGGGTATTAATGGAAGAGAGTTATTATCACTCCTCGATTTTTACTGAGTTTATTTTTTTATTTTTTATTGCCTCAAAAGTAAAAGATAATAAAGTCTTAAATAAAGGAGTATGGATTGCATTAATCATTGTAACTATCGAATTTACACTTGCACTAATTGGATATGTGATGTTATTTGATTTTTATGGTATTAAAATAATTGAATATCCCTTCCATGAAACAATTCGATATATTCAATTAGGTTTTTTAACCAATTCCGAGTTACTTTTCTACCCATTTTGGTTAGTATCTTCGTTTATTAGAATTACTTTTTATTTATATTTAAGTGCTCTTCTATTCGGGGCTACTTTTAAAATAAAACAATTTGAGTACATTGTTCCTACAATATCTACAATTATCGTTTTTGCTGGTTTAATACCAGAATCTGTAACATATTCCGTAGTTCAACTTAGAGAAGGCTTTTTACGTACAATCACACCGTTTATTTTAGTTTTACCTGTTATTTTATGGATAACAGCAAAATTAAAGGGAGAATTTAAAAATGGTAAAACATAATATAAGTAAATTTTTTTGTTTGCTCTTGTTTATCCCCTTTTTAAGTGCTTGCTGGGATCAAATCGCTATAGATGAAAGAGCATATGTTGTAGCTTTAGGGTTGGGAAAAAGTGAAGATGAAAATAAAATTCAAGTCACATTTCTTATTACAAACCCAGAGCTTTCAAAAAAAGAAGCCGGAACCAATGAGCCTGCTTTAGAAACAATTTCCTTCCAAGCGAATGATGTAATTGTTGCCAAAAATAAGGCTAATTCTGTTATTGCAAAGGAAGTTTCATACAATCTTCTAAGAGCAGTGATTATTTCTGAGGAATTTGCTAAGGAAGATAGGACTTTACGATGGATGTACGACCTATCCAAAGAGTATGAAATAAAACGAAATGTTCCATTAATTGTAGTAAAAGAAAGTATTGATACTTTCTTTCAAAATAATCGCCCTCAATTAGAAACAAAAATTCATAAATACTTTGATTTAATATTAGAATCTGCTAACAAATCAGGACTAATTCCAAAATCGAATTTAAATTCTTATTACAGAGTAACAGAGGCTGATGGAGATCTTTATTTGGTAATATATGGAACAAGCGAGATATCACAAGGAGGAGATGGTACTGAAGATGAATTTATAGCAGGTAAAATGGATATACAAGGAGAAACAAATCAGGTCCAGTTCATTGGTTCAGCCATTTTCAAAGAAGGAAAAATGATTGGAAAACTGAACGGTGAAGAAACACGATTGGCTATCCTCTTAAACAACACATTAAAAATGGGTGTTATATACACTACTTATACAGATCCTTTTAATGAAAAGTATAAAATAACCAGTCGAATACTCAATAAGGAGAATATTCACGTCAAAATGGATTTAAAAAATAATTCTCCTTCAGTAGACGTATCAATACCAATTTACATGGATATTATGACACAGCACAGTATGGTAGATTATGTAAACGATTCTGAAAAAAGAGGAATTCTAAAAAAAAGCATTGAAAAGGAAATAACAGATAAAATCACCGCTTTAGTAAAAAGAACACAAGAAGAATTTAAAGGTGAACCATTTGGTTGGTCGATAATTGCCAGAAAACAGTTTGCAACACTTCCTGAATATAGAGAATTTGACTGGATGAATACCTATCCTAGTATGGAGGTTAACATTAAAGTAGAGGTTAATTTTGGTAATTTTGGGCAACAAAGTGAAATTCCGAATTTCGAAGAAGTGAGGGATTAAAAATGACAATAATCTTATGGATTCTTGTTTTTTTAATATTTCTTTACACTATAGGATTTGCTCTCACACTTTGGAAGGATAAAAATAAAGTAGGGTCGATTGCTGTCTTTATCTTAGCTCTGGTTACTATTATCATTCCTTTTTTTTCAAGTATAAGATAAAACTACCTATTAGCCACTCACAGATAAAATCAACCTGTATTTTCTAAGGTGGCTTTCCCCTACTTAACGGTTTATGGAGATATCGTACTCTATCGAATTCTTGAACCTTATAGTATTTCTAAACAACCATTATTGTAAGAACTCTTCTTAAGAAAAGTATCTTTTGGAAATATAAATGTCCATGGAACACTTATATGAGGCGGAATAATAAGTCCTGGTATAGTAAATAACTTTTCAGCAATGAATTCCCCTTGAATACTGTAACGTAATTTTGTGTTAATAAACAAGAGACTTTGTTCCGAAAAATTATGTACTAATACTGTTACTAGTAATTCTTCTTTATAGTTAGTTGCTTCACGTATAGTGGAGCATAGAAATTCCGCGTTATTTTTAATTTTTGTTTCATTAAAAATTTGTTCAATATATAGCCGATCTGAAGCAGCTAATGTTTTGTCCCAAGATGTTTCAAACTGTAATTGTTGCATAATTAAACACGCTCTTGAATTTTTGATTTGTAATAGTAAAGAAATACTAATTATCTTTAAATGAAATTACCTCTTTTAGAATAAATCATATAAAATCTTTAAGCGTATAAGTTTATATTCAATAGCAAACACTTCTAAATAAGGAGTGATGAAGCTTGGAAAAAGAAGAAAAGTATTTAACAACTTCACCAAAAGAACATAAAATAACGATTGAAAATGGTTCTAGATTTCCAAATTTAAAAAATATAGCTGGAAATTCTGTTGATGGACATAAAGAACTTGAAGAAGCAAATATAGATTTTATTACTAGTAAAGAAATTGGACAACAAAACGAAAATTCTTAATATCTTTATTATACTAGAAAAGGTACAAATCAACTGCCTTTTCTAGTATTTAAATCCTCTTCCAAAACATATTTTTATCACCTTCCATCGATTTTCATAAAAAATAATATTTCGCAAAAATTTTAATTCACCTCGATGTTTTACTGCTTGATGTAATTTAAATTCATGTTCAAGAAAGTAAAACATATTTATTTATCGAAGAGGTGATAATGTGTGGGAAATGATATTTGAGACTTCAACAGAAAAAAATCCATTTGTTCGTTTTTCCACGGTACATCTTATTAGTATTTTTCTTTTCTTTTTAGGAATTATTCTTTTATTTATTTTCCGTAAAAAAATAAATGAAACATTCACAAGAATTTTCTTTGTGTCCATTATTTTATTATTAGAAATAGGTTATCATATTTGGCTTATTACCAATAATCTGTGGGCTGCATCCCATGCTCTCCCGCTTCAACTTTGTTCAATTAGTCTGATTCTATGCATAATACTTCTTCTAACTAATAATAAAACTACCTTTGAAATTGTATTTTTTATTGGAATTGCAGGTGCTCTTCAAGCGATTTTCACGCCAGAGTTATTTTATAATTTCCCACATTTTCGATTCCTTCATTTTTTTATTAATCATATCTTAATCATTTGGGTTTGTCTTTTCTATGTATGGATAAAAAAATATACAATTTCCTTCATTTCAATCTTCAAATCCTTTGTTTTTCTTCATATGGCTGCATTAATTGCATTTGTTGCAAACATCATTACTGGTGGAAATTATATGTTCTTATCCAGAAAGCCAGCAACTAGTTCTGCTTTAGACTACTTCGGAGATTATCCTTGGTATATCTTATCTTTGGAAGGGATTGCGTTAGTTTTGTTTACCATCTTATATTTACCATTTTTATGGCATAATAAAAAAATGAAAAATATTTCTTAAAAATTCTATTTAAAAAATTTAAAGGTTGTACAATTTATAACGTTGGTGAATGAAAATCACCTTCTCCCGAA
>NZ_JPVQ01000081.1 GCF_000772965.1 Ureibacillus massiliensis 4400831 = CIP 108448 = CCUG 49529
AAAATCAACATTTATTAGCGATTTATATAAATTATTTTTGACAATACGATAAATTTTATCGAGGTGTTAAAATGAAAAACATATTACTTCTTCTCGTCTTACTATTAGTTTTTATTTGGGTGCAATGATAATAGTAAGCAAGAAGAGACGTTACAATTCAATCAACAATTTGAAGAGGCGATTGAACTAATAAACCTAAACGAATTTCAACCGGCAAAAGGAATTTTAACAGAGCTGGAGGAAACTTTAAGTTCTAGTAAGGAACATAATGATTTACTTAAAAATGTACAAACTGAATTACATAATGTTGAAGATCTCATAGCTCAAAATAAACAATTAGCATCTATACTGCTTGATATTTATGAAAACTACGGAGTTGCGTCACCTAATCATAGCTATCATGAATCAGAGTACTCTACTGGAGTTGTCTACACTGAATTAATTGATTTTAATAACGATGCGAAAAAAGAGTTGTATATTTTATTTAAAAGTAATGACTATCAGACGGATCCAATGGAACATCGGAATCAAAATGGTTACATAGAAGAAGTATGGGGAGCTTCCGAATCGGACCCAACACTTCTATGGGATGCTTTTTATACGATTGATTCAAGCACAGCATCAGATTTAGCTGTAACACTAGTAAAATTAAAAGATAATACAACAGCTATCAAACATTCTAGTGATATGACTGGACAAGGAAGTGAATACTCGCACAATCTATTCTTTACGCTTCATGATAAAGCAATTACTTTATCTGACGAGTTTTATTACGCATTAAACAATAACATTGAAGAGGATAATCTTTTCTATGGGGTCAACGGTGATACAGTTGATCAGCAAACATATGAAAAAGCCTTCGATACTTATACAGGAGAGGAACAACCAATTATAAAAAGTTCAATTGGAACGAAGGAATTTGCAATGGATCTTTCAAATCCTATATCTTCTCTAGAAAATGTTATTAACACGTTAACCACTGACATGGGCGATTTTGCTAATGGTAAGGAAGCAACTATGACTCCAGAATTAGAACAAGCAATTACAGATTATAGTTATTTCGGAAATATTGACAAACGTGATGCCCTTACCTATGAATCGATGATTGCATATGTCATTTTGCAAAAGATCGTTGAATCAGATGCCTCAGGGGAATATGGATCAGGTTATACTGAGCAAACAGTTAAAAATGCTGTAAAAGAATACTTTAACGTGGATTTAGACCCAAATAGTCTAGACTTGCCTTCAGAGTTTGATTTGGAAAATTGGAATTGGATGTACTATAAGGATGGGATTTTCCAATTAGCTGCTTCGAATTTTTACGAAGACGTAGTGATTCGTAATATTAAAAAAGTTGTTCAAGTATCCGACGATTTACTTTTTGCAAAAGTAAATGATTTAAACTTTGACAACATGAACCATAGTTTTAATACAAATCTTGACTTTGATTATAAGCTTTATATAAATAAACCAATCGAACAATGGCCAGATCATGCTCAGCCTTATTTGAAAAGAGAACTCCCAACCTACCTTTTAAAGTAATAATCGATACCAATTGTACTATCATGGAAATAAGGTGTTAACGCGTGAGGAGATAGAGGAGTTTTGATTGAAAAAGAATACTTACTGTGCAAATTTAAGTTGTTCAAGTAATAATTACTTTGTCGTTTAAATAGAGCCTGTCAGATCTTCTTAGCAGACGCTATTTATACTTAATGAATACTTACTAATATTAACGGAATCATGATTTCAAGTTTGGAGTGTTTGATTCAGTTACATTTCAAATAGTAGATTATTCTCTAGTAACTTCTATGTTATAATATAAAAAAACGTGGAGGTAATGAGGATGAATAACGAAATAGCAGAATTGTTACGCTCAGTTTTAAAGGAAGAGTTAGAACCAGTCAATAACCGATTAGACTCAATGGAACAACGATTAAACGGAATGGATCAGCGTCTCGACTCAATCGAGCAAGAAGTGAAAGCATTACGAACAGATCATGCTGAACTTCGAAATGAGATTATTGGAACTTTAGGTGACTTCACCGAAAAAATAGCATCCGATGTAGATTACAAAACATCTGCATTAAACAAACGGGTGTTTAATATCGAAACGGAACTTCAACGTTTGATTGGGGATTAATTGTAAAATATATCGTTTTTAATTAAAAGAGATTCTGATTTGTAAAGTTATGGGTCCCTTCCTTTAACTGCCAACAAATACTTGACTCAAATAAAGAAGATTACCAATTTGGCGAATATGGTAATCTCCTTTTAGTATTATGTTTAATTTTACTTTTATATTAGGTACATCTATTTCAATTTCACTAATCTCTCCGATTAAAGAGCATCTTTCTTCCTAAATACAATCGTACTCGTAGCAAGGAAAGCGACAAAGAAAGTTACAAGACCAATTAGTAAGAGACTAATAATATCGCCCCATATAAATGATAGGCCATTCCCTTTAATTAATACATGACGAATTCCATCTAAATAATAAGTCAAAGGTAAGACTTGTGAGAGTCCAACTAAGAAATTAGGCATTTCTTCTAATGGCCAAGTAAATCCGGATAACACAAAAGATGGGACAGCAACAAGCATAGTCACCTGAGTAGCGCTTAGTTGATCTTTAGCAAATAAACTTGCTAAATATCCTATACCTAATACCCCAAAAGTAAAACTACAAGACAACAAAACTAGCGGTATGACGTTACCCTGCATTGGTAGTTTGAACCAATATAAGCAAACTAATAAGGTCGTAAGTGTATTAATTAAATTTACTAAGAAATAGGGAAAGACTTTAGCAAAAGCTAATCTCCAAGGTGTTAACTTCCATTTGGCAAATTGCCCCCATAACCCACTTTCTTTTTCACGTGTAATCGTTAAAGCTACTCCTAAAAATAACACCTGCTGCAATATCGTTCCAACTAAGCCATAGACCATGAAGTCACTGTAGTTGGAAGTTGGATTATATAAAATACGTGTACGATAAGGAATGTGAAAAAAAGTTGAATTAATTTCCTCATCCCGGAATCCCTGCTGTTGAAGCTTCGTTTGTGAAAAACCATAGCTGAAAGTACTAATGATTGAATTCGCTGCTCTACTTGTTGAATTAGTTACAATCATATTACTGCCATCAATCAAAGTGACGATAGGAAGGTTCTCACCTTGTAAAAGTCGTTTATAGAAGTTTTCTGGTATTACAATGCCGACCTTTATCTCTCCTATTGCTAACGCATCCTTCAATTCCTTCTCACTTTCCATATAACCAGTCACATGAAAGGTTTGACTTTCATCAAACGCTTGTATGATTTGTCGGCTTAATTGGCTATTATCATGATCTATCACAACGGTGTTTACTTCTTTTAGTTGAGCACCAGAATAAGAATATCCAAACAGGAATGTATATATTAGTGGAACTAAAAATAATAGCCCAATTGTATGTGGATTCTTAACAATATGCATCCATTCACGATAAAGGATATCCCAAACTTTAATTTCCATTATGTTCACCTAAAAGTTTCAACCATTTGACTGTCATGCCTGTTTTCACATCATTAGGAATATTTTCATATTTTACTTTAACACTAAAAGAACGAATATCTGTATCATCCATGTTTTGTGTAGCCTTTTGAACTGCAAAATCGGCGGCAGGCGATATGGAAACTACTTTTGCTTTTAATTTTTTTCCGGTTGCGATTACTTCAATTTGAACCCAATCTCCAACTTGTATGTTAGAAATCTCGGTTTCAGGGAAGTAAAATTTCGAATATCTTTCCTCTGCTTGCTCCAATGTAAAGACTGGGAATCCTGCACTTACTAGTTCACCCACTTCTGCTGCTTTCGTTTTAATTACTCCGTCAGTTGGGGCGATTAGCTGTGTATATGATAAGTACACATTGGCTTCAGCCAAGGCGGCTTCTGCTTGAGATTTACCTGATTGTGCCGTAGATACTGCCCCAGCAGCTTGCTTAATACCTGCTTCCGCTGCTTTCACTTCACCTTGTCGCACCAAAACTTCATCTTGTGAAGCTACAGCCAATTCATGAGCAGCCTTTGCCTGATCTACTTGTGCTTTGGCAGCTTTTATCTCTTCTTCACGTGGACCTTGGACAGCTATTTCATATTGCTGTTTTGCCACCTCATACTTCCCTTTGGCTTCTTGATAGGTTGTATTAGCCTTATCAACATCCGCCTGGGAAGCTAAACCATGTTCCAGTAAGGTTTGTAGACGTTCTAAGTTATCCTTCGCTACTTTTTGAATTTCTTCCGCTGCTTTCATTTGACTTTCTGCTTGCTTGATTTCTTCTGGACGAGCACCATTTTGTAATGCTTCCAAATTTGCTTCTGCTGCTTTTAATGCAGCTTCAGCCTGAGCAACTTTCTTTGCAGCGGTTTCTGCTGTTACATTCACTGCTGCATTGCCCTGTTCTGTTTTAGCTACCGCAGCCGATTGAGCTGCTGTTGCTTCATTTATCTGTCCATCTGCTACACTTACCGCAGCTTCTGCCTGCGATACTTTAGCTTTTAATTCATCATTTTGTAGAACTCCAATAACCTGGCCTTTTTTAACTACATCTCCTTCATCTACGAGAAGTTCCTCAATTCGTCCATCTAGCTTAAAACTGACCTTACTTTCATCTCCTTCAATATATGCTGTTGGCTGTCCTTCCAAAAGATTTTTTCCTGCTGCTTCTTTTTTAACTAACAGGAAAAAACCACCAACAATTAAGCCAGCAATAAGGCACAAAACTAAAATAAGTCTTGCCTTTATCACTTTAAAACCCCCTTCTTAACAGTTACGATACTGAATGACCCAAAATGAATTTTAGTTCTGAACGTAGTAAAATATACCATATATTACTTAACTAATCTAGAAAAATTTTCTTTTAGTTCATATTTTTAAGTTTCAAATGGAATTCTAGTTCATTTTAATATAAACTTAAAATGAAATTAATTAATGGAAAAAAGACAGGATTTTGTCATTGAGTACATTCCAAGAAAATAAAGGGGAATGCGAAAAATGATTGAGGAAAAAAAAGAGAGAATTATTGAAGCAGCTACTACCTCGTTCAGCCAATTTGGTTTCAAAGGTACAACAATGGATAGTGTTGCAAAGATTGCAAAGGTCGGAAAAGGAACAGTATATACTTATTTTGACAATAAGGAAGATTTATTCGACGAAATCGTTGATAGTACCATCAAACAAATGATGAATGTTGCTAATAAAGCAATTAAACCAGGATTACCATTTCATGAAAATATCCGTCACGTGCTTGAAGCAATTTTAGCATTTAGACAAAGTCACTCCCTTATCATGAAAATAGTTCAAGAAGCTCGGGATATCCAAACCGTTCATGTCATCAAAACAATTGAAAAAATCGATCAGAAAATAATCGATTATTTAAAAAATCTAATTCAGGAGCAAATAAAAACGGGAGAAAACATTCAACAAGACCCTGAATTTTTGGCCTTTATATTATTTAAAACCTATATTCTTCTAATTTCAGATTGGGAGAGAAATCATCCTTCTTTGGATTCTAGTAAAATTACTGAAGTTTTGCAGCGACAGGTGTATTAAAAAAGGTTCTATGTCAAATGTTGGGGTGAAGTGATATTACACGGCACC
>NZ_JPVQ01000082.1 GCF_000772965.1 Ureibacillus massiliensis 4400831 = CIP 108448 = CCUG 49529
AACATTAACTGCACTTATATTGATTGTTCAATTTAGTGTTGACATTCCAATACAGAAAACAATAAAGGTAGGGAGTAAACAAAATGATAAGAACAAATATCTTTGTTTTTTCGACTGAACCACACCCATCACCTCTTTCTATGAAATTATGTAAAAATTAAGAGAGATGTTATTTCACAATCTCTCTTAATCTTCTATTTGAAATTAAATGACGTACTGAAATCTACCGTTATACTCCTCGTAATTCCTTCGCTTTATTTGTTAATCTCTCTACAAATTCTTCTGCATCAATACGACCCATTAAGATTTCTACAATTTGTAGCTTAATTTCATTTGTCATTTCCACATTAATTTCTTGCTCATTTGTATCTGTTGGGGTTGATCTTTCATAGATTTGAATTGCTCCAGGATTGTTGATCATTTCATTAATTCCCTTTAAGAATGCTGGTACATTATTATTTGAAGATAAGTCAACATTCTTTAAGTTCATAATGGCACCTGTTGATTCTGCAAATTTCTGTGCATATTTTTCAGTGAAAATAAATTCTAGGAATGCTTTTGCTGCTTCAGGATTGTCGGCCTCTTGAGCAATAGCAACCGGACGGATATCTGGAATTAATGCCATTGGTTTTCCTGCATCATTCATTGGTGTTGGTACAAATGAGTATTCAAATCCTTCTGGAGTGTCGTTTATCATTTCATTAGGAAGCCAGAATCCAACTGGAATGTACGCATTTTTATGCAATAAGAAATTCATTTGTGATTGTGTGTGACTATATGCAGCAAAACCTGTATCTACTAACCCAGCATCTACAATCTCTTCTACCTTTTTCATCACTTCTAAAGCTTCATCGCTTTCCCATGCTTCAACCACACCGTTAGACAAATTATTTAACAGTTCTTCACCACCAGCTGCCGCAAATGCAGGATATAAAACGCCACGTTGGAAATATTGTGGATATTGCCCAGTCGTATTGAATGGTGCAATGCCTGATTCCTCTTTAATTTGTTTCATAGACGCTAACCAACTATCAAAGTCGCTCGGTGCTTCCCAACCTTGCTCTTCAAACCAATTTCCGTCATACCAAACACCCCAAGTATCAAATACAAGTGGCAAGCTATAAATCTTCCCACCGTCTAGTTCCTCAACAGGTGAAATAAAACTATCGATTAATGGCGTTCCATCCTCTAAAGTAATTCCTTTCGCCCATTCACTAATATCCATTAACTGCCCATCGCTAATCATTTGTGTTTCATTTGATCCATTTCCATCAATGTATACTACATCTGGTGGATCATTTGAAATCCAACGCGTGTTCATTTCGGTATTAATATTTGGACCTGAATGTTCAATAACTTCTACATCTGGATAAGCTTTTTTGAAATCTTCGATGACTGTTTTCCACCATGTATCACCGTATCCACCTACAAAGTATTGTATTTCTAATTCTCCCGAAATCCCTCCAGCTCCTTCGTCTGTTGTAGTAGTTCCAGGTTCTGTGTCAGTTTCCTCTGGGGTAGCGCTATCGCCTGAACATGCAGCTAAAACTAAAAGAAGAAGTGTAGCAAGTAAAAACAACCAGCCCTTTTTGTAAACCGTATTCTTCAATTTCAACACCTCTTTAATTTTTAATTTATGTAAACCGGTAATTCACCACTAGAAGTAGTGATTAATGGTTTATACCAATTAAACGGACATTAGTGTTTAATGAAAATTTGCAAATCAAATTATCTTGAAAACTTGGTGATTACTTCTCTCGTTTTTTCTAGATAATTTACTGATTCATCAAAATGTATAGAAGCTAACGCTGTATATAAAATATCGATTAGGGTAAGTTGAGAAATTCTTGAGGTAGTTGCAGCGCTTCGAATTGAATTTTCTGTTGAGGTTACAAATAAATTAATGGTTGAATTTTTTTGTAGTGTGTTATTACTATAACCAGTTAACGAAATAATCTTTGTGGTATTCTCTTTGGCAACGCTTACGGAATTAAGAATTTCCTTTGTTTCTCCTGAATAAGAAATTGCAAAAAGTACATCTTCATTCGTTAAATTTGTAACTGAAACTAATTGTGAATGACTATCCGTTAGTGCTTCACACCATTTATTAATACGTTTTAATTTTTGCTCAAAATCAAATGCAACAATTGCTGAGGCACCGATTCCAATAATGACAATTTTCCTTGCCTTATTTAAAACTTGAATCGCTTTTTTTAAGTCATCTTCATCATTAACGGTGATAATATTTCTAATAGAAAAAATATTATTCGAGATAATTTGCTGAATCGTTTCAGAAAGACTTGTGTCGGCAGAAATTTCCTGATATTTATGGTCAATCGGATTCTTTTGTGGGATTGCAGCAGCTATACTTAGCTTTAAATCTCTATAACCTTTAAACTGAAGAGCTTTGCACATTCGAATGATTGTTGCCTCACTTGTACTTGTAGCTTCAGAAAGTTGAGCAATCGGCATATGCAAAACTTCTTTTGGGTGTTTCAAAATAAAATCAGATACTTTTCTTTCTGAAGGTTTCAATTTTGATATACCCTGTTTAATTCGCTCCAATCCATTATCCATCCGAATTCACCTAACTTTGTATGTAGCTAAACTACATAATTTTTAGATTTATTTGTAGCTTAGTTACATTGTAATGAATTGTAAATTTTACGTCAATTCTTTTTTCTAATATTTCTGAATTTTTATAATAATCTATCGAAATAAAAGGTCTCCAATAATGGTTGCTTAAAAGAAAAAACCGTTCCCAAATAATAAGTGTTAAAAGCACCTATCGGAAACGGTTATCTCGTTTGAATCAATTGTATTCTAATGTGAAAATTTATCCTTTACCTATCGTAACCTAACTCTAATTAAATGGCTACAATCATTTCTCCTATCGGCCTTTTTACATGGCTTCTCCAATCATAAATAAAACAATGCAATAAATATCAACAGGTAGCGAAATAAGAAACGGCAACAGCGAGTTTACCTTTAAATAAACATTGGTAGGAATTATTTGATACATGGTGTTAGTTCGAGTACTAGGAGTAAAAACATACTCGTTTTTAATTTCTGATGAATCCTCGGACTCCCATAATGCTTGATTTAAGTTAGGATTCGCATAATCAGCTTTTAAAAATGCGTATTGAGGATTTGAAATAGTCAAACATTACACTTCCTTCTCATCAATTTTCATATATCGAGCAACCATAATTACAAACTTAGACGAACATTTTTAATAGTGTATTATATTCCTAATTAATATGAGTAATAACTAACGATTAACAAGTGATCATCACAAAATATCCAGTAAAATCTTCTTTTTCTACAACAATCGAAAAGTGATTTTCAAAGTATAAAGAAAGGCCATCCCCACTTCTGGGACAGCCAAAAGAAATAGAAAGATAAAAATAATTGCTAAACACCATTGAATCAATAAAAAACGATTTTTCTTGTTTTTTTATATTATTATTTGGTTTAATTAGGCAAGAGATTAAGGGACTTCATAAGGAAAATACCACTCCTATCGACAGAATTGTAATTGAAATATCTGCTGCTAACATAAAAAGATAACGTATTTACCTTTAAATATAGGTTCGGTGGAATCATTTTCAATATTAAGTTTGAGTTAGCATCGACAAGTTCACTAATGTTTTCCATCTCAGAAGAATCTTTAAATTTTGAAATAAATTGTTTCAAATTAGGATTCGCATAATCAGCCTCTAAAAATGCATATTGAGGATTTAAAATCGCCAACATCACACTTCCTTCGCCTCATTTTTTCCTTCTTCACCAATCACAAGCTGCAACAATACAAAATTCGACGACAACCGTGCCATTTATTATATTCGATTTCAACACGTATCATAACCAGTTGTAAAATTGTAATGAAATTAAGCTTAGTTAATATGTTATCGACAGTTAACTATTTTCTTTGCTACACAATTTATTATAAGAAAATTACTTTCTAAAGTAGAACCAATCAATCATTTGGAACTGCTCACTTTCGTAAAATAAAAGGCATTAATCCTGTTTTTTAGGATTAATGCCTAATTAGCTATTTTATCTATTAAACTGGTAAATTCACAGTACGTTTTATTTCAATAAACTGTAAATGATGGTCTTCTTTTTCGTAAATTGAAAAAATAAAACCTTCATATTCAATACTGTTCTCCTGATTTAAATCCATATCTTGTGTAAAGTACCATCCACCAATCGTATCAACGTCTGGATTTTCTAGTTCTATTCCCAATAATCTAGCTACATCCTCCAACAGTACTTTTGCATGAATAATGTAATGTCCTTCTTTTAATTTTCTGATATCAGCAATTTCATCGTCATCAAATTCGTCTCGAATTTCACCGACTAATTCTTCTAAAATATCTTCAACTGTAACTAAACCTGATGTTCCACCATATTCATCTAACAAAATAGCGATATGTGTACGTTCTCTTTGCATTTTTGTTAGTAATTCTTGAATAGGTGTTGTTTCAATCGTCTTAATGACAGGGTTAATAAATTTCTCAAGATTAAAGTTTTCTGATGTAATACGATTGCTCATCCCTTGTGTTAAGAAATCTTTAATATTGATAAACCCAATGATATTATCACGGTCCTCTTCATAAACAGGGTAACGTGTATAACGTTCTTCCTGAATCGTCGTTAACACTTCACCGAAAGTAACATCTTTATGGAATGCTACTATTTGAGTACGTGGAACCATGATTTCACGAGAAATTCGGTCATCAAATTCAAAAACATTATTTACATATTTTAGTTCGTTATGATTAATCTCACCATTTTTATAGCTTTCTGCTAACAATAGTCGTAGCTCTTCTTCTGTATGTGAAAGCTCGTGTTCAGAAGCTGGTTTCATCCCAAAAATACCGACTAAAACTCGAGCTGATCCATTTAAGAACCAAATAAATGGATATAATATTTTATAAAAAATGATAATTGGTTTTGCAAAAAGAAGTGTAATCGTTTCTGACTTTTGAATTGCAGCCGTTTTTGGCGCTAATTCTCCCACCACTACATGCAAGAATGTTGCAATAATAAAAGCCGCACCAATAGTAAAGAAATGAACATATTCACTTGGAATTCCAATCATTTCAAAGGTTGGGTGTAAAATAAACTCAAAAGTAGATTCACCAACCATACCAATACCAAGGGCTGTAACAGTAATCCCTAATTGACAGGCCGATAAATACTCATCCAAATGAGTCGTAACATGTTTAGCTGCTTGGGCACCTTTTCTACCTTCTGCAACTAATTGATCTATTCTTGATTGTCTTACCTTTACAATAGCAAATTCCGTAGCAACGAAAAATGCAGTTAAAGCTATTAACACAGTAAAGATTGTTAAATTCAATGCGGTCAAATAAATGTCTTACTTAAAAGTAAGACTTCACCTCCTAGGTTATAAATAGACTCTCGGCATTCGCCGAGCTTTGTGGTTCAAGGATTTTCCTCA
>NZ_JPVQ01000083.1 GCF_000772965.1 Ureibacillus massiliensis 4400831 = CIP 108448 = CCUG 49529
AAACGTTTAATTCATTAACGTTTTGTTGTTCAGTTTTCAAGGTTCATTTGGAGCGGGTGATGAGAATCGAACTCACGACATCAGCTTGGAAGGCTGAGGTTTTACCATTAAACTACACCCGCGTTATGTTTTTGTTTATCTTATTTGGCGCGCCTGGCAGGAGTCGAACCCACAACCTTCTGATCCGTAGTCAGACGCTCTATCCAATTGAGCTACGGGCGCCTATGAATTTGCCTTGGTGCGGCCGAGAGGACTTGAACCTCCACGGGGTTGCCCCCACTAGGCCCTCAACCTAGCGCGTCTGCCATTCCGCCACGACCGCGTTCAATGAGACTTATATTAATATACATCACATTACGCGATTTTGTCAAGCGAAAATGATGAGCCATGAAGGACTTGAACCTTCGACCCTCTGATTAAAAGTCAGATGCTCTACCACTGAGCTAATGGCTCAAAAACTATTGGCTGGGGTACCAGGATTCGAACCTGGGCATGACGGAATCAAAATCCGTTGCCTTACCGCTTGGCTATACCCCAAAAATGGCGGTCCCGACCGGGATCGAACCGGCGATCTCCTGCGTGACAGGCAGGCATGTTAACCGCTACACCACGGGACCTAAAATGTATCATACTTTAATTATCAAATAAATGGTGACCCGTACGAGATTCGAACTCGTGTTACCGCCGTGAAAGGGCGGTGTCTTAACCACTTGACCAACGGGCCATGGCTCCGAAGGTAGGACTCGAACCTACGACCAACCGGTTAACAGCCGGTTGCTCTACCACTGAGCTACTTCGGAATAATCAACAACTTAACTTGTCGACTTTTACTAGTATAAAGATGTCAACATAGTATGTCAACACTTTTTAATAACTTTTTAAAATTTATTTTAAGTTTCTTTATTAAACCTCTTCTAAGTTTAATCTGACATCTATTTTTTTCAATATTAACGCGAACTATTCATTAAGTTAATTATTTATTTCACTTAGCTTTCCGTGGCATTTACTGCAACGATATTTTTTTACATCTACCTTTCTCTTTCTCGGATATTTTTGTTTACAAACAATACATTCGTAAATACGAAGGGTAGAAGCTGTTCTTTTTGTTTTATTTTCCTCAATAGTCGAACAAAATCGTGGGGCTCCTACCGCTTTTAATAAATTCCGAAAGTCTGCGTCTCTATGTTTATAGCCTTTTCCTAGAATGTGTAAATGATAGTGACATAGTTCATGAAGGATGATTCCACGCAATTCATCAATCCCAAAAATATCATATGACTTTTTATTAAACTCAATATTATGGCTGTTTAGTAAGTATCTACCTCCCGTAGTCCGTAATCTATTATTGAAATAAGCTTTATGTATAAATGCCCTATGAAAATATTTAATAGATAACTCTTCCACAATTGTCTGAAGTTCCTGATCTGTCATCTTCGTTTTCTCCCCTCAAAAGCTGTATAAATAAATGTATGTGCACAGCCAAATCCTGTGCACATACATATTTTCTCTAGCCTATTTGTTTCTACTGTTTTTCTGGCGGTATCATAGTTAATGAAATTCTTCCTTTTTCAATTTCAACTTTATCAACCCAAACTGTTACAATATCTCCTAATGATATTACCTCAAGCGGATGTTTAATACGTCTTTTTTGAAGCTTCGAAATATGAACAAGACCATCTTGTTTTACTCCAATATCAACAAAGGCTCCAAAATCCACTACATTTCGAACTGTACCCTGTAGCTCCATTCCAACTTGTAAGTCCTCCATTTTTAACACATCTGTTTTTAATAAAGGCTGAGGGAAAGCATCTCGGGGATCTCGCGTTGGTTTTTTTAAAGTATCTACAATATCCTTAACTGTAATTTCACCAACACCTAATTGATCACTTAAATCTGCAATATTTACATTCTCTAAAGCTGCTTCACAAGCATTTGTTCCTACATCTTTTTTCGTTAAACCTACTGCTTTTAAAATTCCTTCTGCTAAATCATAGCTTTCCGGGTGAATTCCTGTTGCGTCTAGTGGATTTTTTGCATCTGGTATTCGTAGGAATCCGATTGCTTGCTCAAACGTTTTTGCACCAAGTCTTGGAACTTTCTTTAATTGAGAACGAGAAGTAAATTTCCCAGCTTCACTTCGCGCGACTACGATATTTTCAGCCACGGTTTTAGATAATCCTGAAACGTACTGCAACAAAGAGACTGAGGCTGTGTTCACATCAACGCCTACTTGGTTAACAGCAGTCTCTACAATGAATGTTAATGATTCGGATAGCTTTTTCTGTGATACATCATGCTGATATTGACCTACACCTACTGCTTTTGGCTCAATTTTTACTAATTCTGATAATGGATCTTGTAATCGACGAGCAATAGAGACTGCACTTCGTTGCTCAACCTGTAAATCAGGGAATTCAGCCCGCGCAATTTCGGATGCAGAGTAGACAGATGCACCCGCTTCATTAACAATTACATATGAAATCTCTTTATTTGATATTTCTTTTAATACATCCGCAATAAATTGTTCCGTTTCACGGGAGGCTGTACCATTTCCAATAGCAATAATACTAATTGGATATTTATCTAAAATAGCTTTAACTACCGACTTTGATTTTGCAATATCGGGTTTAGGCGGATGAGGATATATGGCTGTTACTTCTAACATCTTACCCGTCTCGTCAACCACCGCTAATTTACAACCTGTTCGGTAAGCCGGATCTACACCTAAAACCATTTTCCCTCGAATCGGTGGTTGTAATAGTAAGCTACGTAAGTTTTCAGAAAAAATATGAATTGCTTGGGCTTCTGCTTTTTCAGTCAATTCATTACGAAGTTCCCTTTCAATAGAAGGTTGGATTAAACGTTTGTATCCATCTTCTATAGCTTCACGAACAGAGTGAACACTTGGCGAACTTGTTATTGAAGGAATCCATTGTTTTTCCATTATTTGTAGCACCGGATCAATTGGCACATGAATAGATACTTTTAATATATCTTCTTTTTCTCCACGATTAATAGCTAGCGTTCGGTGTGGAACGATATGTTTTACTGGTTCTTCGTATTCGTAATACATTTCAAATACTTTCTTTTCATCTTTATCTGCATCTTTTACAGAAGTGGTGATACGTCCTTCTCTCCAAGAAAACTTACGAATTTTGTCTCGTACTGCTGCATCATCTGCAAATAATTCCGCTAAGATATCTTTTGCTCCAGCAATTGCTTCCTCAACATTTCCAACACCTTTTTCTTCATTTACAAATGGTGCTGCAAGAATTTCAATATTGTCCTTTTTAAATTCTAATAATTGATTCGCAAGTGGCTCTAGACCCTTTTCCTTCGCTACCGTTGCTTTTGTTCGACGTTTTTGCTTGTATGGTCTATATAGATCTTCGACACGTTGTAAAATTGTAGCAGCTTGAATTTCTGCACGTAACTCTTCAGTTAATTTACCCTGCTCTTCAATTAGGCGTATAACCTCTTCTTTTCTTTGCTCTAACTGTTGTATGTAATGATATCTATCTTCAATTGCTTTAATTTGCACTTCATCCAATGAACCCGTGGCTTCTTTTCGGTAGCGCGCAATAAAGGGTACTGTATTTCCATCCTCTAAAAGTTTAATAACCGCTTCAACTTGATGAGGTTTAACTTTTGTATCTTGTGCGATTAATTGTAACATTTTTGTATCACTCATTATTCCACAGCCTTTCAAGTGTATATCAACTTATTTTAACATTACCTTAATATTTCTTGCTATTTTCGTTAGATTAATTTAAATCTTATAACAAATGGCTTACCCTTGTTAGAGTAAGCCATTGTATATTATACCCGTAGACTTGTGTTTATAAATTCCTGCATTTTTTTAATAGCCTGTCTTAGTATTCTTGAGACATGCATTTGCGAAATTCCTAGTTTTTCCCCAACCTCTTTTTGACTCAATTGCTGATAGTAAGTCATTTCAACTATTTCCTTTTCTCGAGAGGAGAGTACGTTTATCATATTTAGCATAACTAGCTTAGAATTTATAACCTCATAGCCTGTATCTTCTTCTCCAACTAAATCAAATAATGTAACATTGTTACCATCAAAATCTGATTCTATCGATTTATCCATAGAAAGTGCCTGATAACTTCTACTCATTTCCATAGCCTCTAGGATATCTTCTTCCTGCACATGTAAGAATTTAGCGATTTCTTGTATTGAGGGAGAGTGCTGTAATTCATAGGTCAGTTGATCAACAGCCATTTTTATTTTAGGAGCAAGTTCTTTAATTCTCCTCGGAACATGTACATCCCATGTTTTATCTCTTATAAATCTCTTTATTTCTCCTACAATTGTAGGAATAGCATATACTTCAAAATTTCTTCCTAATACAGGATCATATCTGCGAATAGCACCAAGTAATCCAAGCATTCCTACTTGGTATAAATCTTCATAATTTGACCTACCTTGTGAATACTTTCTTGCAATGGATTCAACTAAATATTCATAATGTAACACCAATGTAGTTTGAGCTTCTTCATTTTTTGTTTCTTGATATAATGAAAATAATTTTTGAATTTCTTTATTTGTCAAAATTGGATGATGAACTTTGGACATCCTCTTCCACCTGCTCTCTCTTGACAAACTTTGTCATGAAAACAGTTACGCCACCCTCATTTATAACCCTCACTTCATCCATCAGTGCTTCCATAAGAAATAGTCCTAATCCACCTTCTCTTAGATGCTCGATATCTTCGTTGTAATTGTACGGACCTGTTTTAGCCTTTACTTCTTCAAAGCTAAAACTATTGCCATAGTCAGTAACCATAATTTCAATTTTCTGACTATACAGAGCGCAACCTAAAACAATTTCTCCATCATCATTATCTACATATGCATGATGAACAACATTAGTAACTGCTTCGCTAACGGCAATTTTCAAATCTTCAATTTGATCATATAAAAACCCTACTCGACTTGCTAATCCTGAAATGGCAAGTCTAATCACACTAACATATTGCGGCTTCGCGGGAATTTTAATTTCTACATAATCGAAAACTTTCATAGCCCTATTCCACCTTTTCAACTTCAATCTCCATTAATTCGCTTAAACCCGTGATCTTAAATAATCTTTTTAATCTAGTGGAAAGACCTACTAATTTTATCTTCGCTTTTTCCCGTTTTGCTTTTTTGTAAAAACCTACCATAACACCAAGTCCTGTACTATCCATATATTCCACTTTTGATAAATCTAATTCAAATATTGAACTTTCATTTATTTTTATTGACTCAAATTTTTCTCGCAACTTGGGTGCAGTATATGTATCAATTTCACCCATAATATAAATAACTCAAACTTCGCAGACTAAAATCGACAAATAAGCCTTGATATAGTT
>NZ_JPVQ01000084.1 GCF_000772965.1 Ureibacillus massiliensis 4400831 = CIP 108448 = CCUG 49529
GTTGTGAGAGGGGCGAAAATTAGTTAACTTATTTTCCCTCTACTCGATTGCTAGGGTATTAGGTGGTTTCTGGTTTTTATGGTAAATTATATTTGTTAGAAGGAGTTAAGGAGTTAAGGAGTTAAGGAGTTAAGGAGATAAGGAGTGATACATTTGAAGAAGATAAGTATTATTTTCGTTTGCGTGTTTCTGATAGTAATATTATTTGTTTACCAACAAAATATGAAAACGAAGGCTGAAGTGAAAGAAGGAGATTTTGTTTATCGGCTTGTAACGGAGAAAGAAGAGTATAGTGAGGGGGAAGCCATAAAAATATATGCGGAACTTGAATATATAGGGGATCAAGAAGAAATTGAAATTTCTCATGGAGGATCTCCTTTTTCATTTCCAATGGTGGAGACGACACGAAATTATGACATTGATTCCTTTAACTTTCTAGTATTAAAAAGAACCAAACTAATTAAAGGGGAATCACTTCGTCTAGAATTTTTGGGTAGTGGCGGATACGGATCGCAAGATGAAAATGAATACACAGAGTTTATGAAACGAGTTGCTAATAATGAATTTCCAAAAGGACGTTATGTGGTAAATGGTGCTGCAGATTTTAACGTAATTGAAAGCGGAGATTCAATAGAAAAGAAGAATTATGAGATAAAGGCACAAATTGAATTTAGGGTTAAAAATAGTAAATAGTCTTGGTTTACATACATCAATCTTCTATGATTATTGAGTATTGTTATTTCATATAATTATTCCATTTTAAATAATTCTTTTTAAAGTGTTTATTTTTTAAAAGAAGTACTTAATAATTAAGCACTTGCAAAATTATAATGTTGAAAAAAATACTACAAAAATAGTAATATTAGGAAAGGTTCAATTTTACTTAAAGAAAAAGCTTATACATTATATTCACGTTGAACATGCTTAAATGAAAGTATGTAATGCTTGGTAGGGAATATTTTTGCTAAAGGAGTACGAAATTGAAAATAAGAGAATTTACATTAACTACAACATTTTTATCCATTATATTATTATTTGCTCTCACACCAGTTGGATTTATACATTTAGGTGTAATTAAAGCGACGATCATTCATATTCCAATTATTATAGCTTCCATTATCTTAGGGCCAAAAATTGGTGCATTTTTAGGTTTGGTGTTTGGAATCACTAGCATTATAACAAATACAATCGCCCCAACATTACTGTCATTTGCTTTTTCTCCAGCGATTCCTGTATTAGGTACAAGCCAGGGAAGTTTTTGGGCATTATTTATTGCCATTGTTCCAAGAGTATTAATTGGTTTCATTCCTTACTATATGTTTAAAGCCGTTTCTAAAGCTTTGTCAAAGAAAAAACCCAATCAGAAACTAGCTTTCTTTTTAACTGGACTACTTTCAACTTTTTTACATACATTTTTAGTGATGGGTTCGATTTCTTTAATATTTCAGGACGCTTATGCTCAAGCCATAAATGCAGACAGCTCGAGTGCAATTTTTAAAGCTGTTATGACTGTGTTTCTTACAAACGGAATCACTGAGGCAATAATTGCTGCTATTGTCACATCACTAGTTGCTCCGCCATTATATAAGCTGTCAAAAAAATAAATAGTATTTTTATGGTTTTTTTTCCGCATTACGCGAATGCAAGAAGGAACATTACGATTTGTAAGCGTCAAGTAAAATTGAACACTTTTTGCTAAATAATTTTGAACACTTTCGATTAAAACATACTTTTACGATGTTTCATTCTGTAGCTGTCTTCATTTAAATGAATGATTTCGACTCTATGAAGTAGTCGATCTAATATTGCTGTAGTAATTCCTTCATCTCCCAATAATTCGCCCCATTCATTGGGGCTTTTATTAGAGGTAAGTATAATTGAACTTCTTTCATACAGACGATTTATTAGATGGAAAAATAAGTTTGCTTCTCTTTGATCCATCGCCATATACATCAAATCATCAATAATTACTAAATCGGAAGATTCAATGCGATTTAAAAGAACTTGAGATTTACGTGTGAATTCTCGTGTTTTTAAAAGATTTATTAGCTCTCCCATTGTCACAAACATGACCTGGAATCCTTTTTGAATTGCTTCTATTCCTAGACTAATAGATAAATGAGTCTTCCCAGACCCTGGCGGTCCAAGGAGTATTAAATTGAATTGTTCTTCCATCCAATTTAATTCTTCTAACTGACTTAGTTGCCGTTGACTCAATGATGTTTGTTCTGTTAAGTCAAATTCCTTCAATGTCTTTACATAGGGAAACTTAGCCCATTTCATACGTTTATCTATACTTTTTTCCTCACGCTTTTTTAACTCGAATAAAACGATTTCCTGAACGAATTCTCGGTATGTCCAAGATGTTTGTTCTGCTTTTCTTAAAAGGTTAGGCAATTCATGAGAAGTTTCGGTTAATCTTAATTGTTTAAAATAATCTTGAAGATTTTCTAAACTATCATTCACGACATCACACCTCCTAAAATTTCGGTGTAAGTCCTAATAGAACGCTTTTCTACTTCTATATTTTGAGGTTTATCTCGATGAACATTTGATTTGTTTAATGGTTGTAGTTCGTCCTTAATTTTACTTAAGTATTTTGATACATCACTGAAATCATTAGCGCTTAATAGATGCTCATCAATGCACTTCCGAAGTGCCTCATCAATAAATTCTCCATATTCAATTGTTGCCTTTTGTAAGATATCAAGTTGATCTCGTTTATACCGAGGGTATGAGTCCATCATTTTATTAATAAACGTTGTTGCTAGTTCAGTATTTTTAAACTGTCGAATCACCGTTTCTTTATAAGCCTGTATTCCTTTAGAACGATCCCGTCCATGATTTCTGTTTTTTATTAATTTTCCTTTTCCTATTTCTAAACGATGCTTGGCGAGAACTTCGCCACTATGGTTTCTCTTAATAATAAGTTGTTTATGATTATTTTGATCATCATAGATTTCAATTGCCACCGTATTAAGACCTTTAGGTCTATATGTACCAAGTGGGACAGAATAACGATTTGATTTGTAGATAATCGTGTTGTCTTTATTCACATTTCTTGTTAAACTTGATTCATTGGAACTCTCATTTGAGAGTAGGTAGGAGACTGGCTTTAGGTGTTGCTTTTCGAGGAGAAACACTTCTGCCGGTCTCTTTTTTGTTCCATTATGAACTTTATAATTACCTGTTCTTTTGAGCCATTTCAAACAACGCTCATTCCAATTTTCAATAGTGGAGAAAATACGACTATCTGCGAAATTGTACTTCACATATTTCACCACATTTTCAATTTTCCCTTTCGATTCAGGGTCCGCTTTCCGGCATAAGTAAATTCTAAATTTTCTTTGTTTCTGATAGGCTTGAAACTCTCCTGTTAAAAGAATATCTCCTGCATTTTCACTAACTGTAATTAAATGATCTTGATCATATACAATCTCTTCTGGCATACCACCATAGTACTGAAAGGCGTTCTCGTGGGCCCTAATTGTATCCCGAGTTGTAAATGGTCGGTTTTTCCATTCTACATATTTATAACGAGAATGTGAGAGGACAAAACAAATACAGTACAATTTTACTTCTTTTTTATTATTGGTTTTCTGTCTAGTTTCTCCCCAGTCGACTTGCATCTGTTTTCCCATAGGTTGTTCAACCACAGCTTCATATTCTCTAGCTTTTCTTGTTTTTTCGATCTGATATTCTTCCCGCAATTGATTTACATACATCCTCATTGTACTTTCACCAACAAGGAAATTTGGAAATCGTTCAAGCAACCAATCTTGCATTTGTGCTGCACTTAAATGTGGATATTCTTGTAACCAAGCAACTAGCCAATCTTTATACGAATCCAGTTTTTTCTTTCTGGAACTCAACGAGTTCACCCATTCAAACGCTTCATCAGATGACATCTCTAAGTATTTGTAAACTGTTGTTCGCGATATTTTTAGTTGTTTTGCAATGTGAGAAACAGAAAAACCTTTCTCTGACATTTGATGTATTTCTAGATATAACATTAATCTCTTTTTCACCTTTCATTCCCCAATTCCTATGTACTATTAAATAGTATAAGAGAATTAAGTTAATATTTGGCGAAAGTGTTCAATCTTATCTAGCGGTAACTGTCCATTTTATTTTAGCGTTTACACGATTTAGGTAAATCCTGGATAGAAGTCTTAATTTGCTCAATATGATTTAGGATTACAGAGATCGGAGAGAATGAAAGTGGGGTATGCAGTTTATTTATGCTGGATATCTAAATAAATTACTTAAAACAAGGACTATATTAAATTGGATAAGTGCAAACAAAGTTGAAATTCGTTTTAAAGTGTTATAGTATAATTTATAGAAGAGTAAGTAAAATAAAAAGACCGCATAGTGCTGGAACACTACACGGTCTGTAGTAAGTCATCGCATCAAAAGCGATTGGCATGGGCAAAGTAAATCACCCTAAACCGGGCAAGGTATAAGAGGGTGATTTACTTTTTTCGTGAAAAAGTAAATGACAAAGCTAAGATGGTCACTATGAGTGTACCAAAGCTTATCATGAGCGTTAAGGCTTCATATGTCGTCATTGGCAACATCTCCTTTCCCTTCACAAAACGTGAAGTAATACGGAATGAAAAGATGTACCAATCACCCTTGATACCTTGTACTTACTACTCTATTAAGTATATCATTTTTCAATAGTTATTAAAAAATATATGTTATCAACGAGTGTATTTGATAAGCTAAAACTGAGCCACCATCGCAGTTGAAAAGTGAGCCACTTTTATATGAAAATAATCCTAACTTCATAGAGTTAGGAGCGTATAGAGGTGATTTCATTGGAGAAGAAACAAAAAGTGCTACTTGCCTTTCATCAAGAAAGTAAGAGTCAACGTCAAATTGCGAAGGAGCTTGGAATTTCTCGTAATACTGTAAAAAAGTATATACAAGAGGATCTTGAAAAAAGAAGAAAAGATATTCGTGAATTACCTATTACAGATAATTATGTAACGCCTCCGTCGTATAAAAAACGCAAAGGAAATAAACGAGCTTTAACACCTACAGTGATGAAACGCATTCGGAAAATGTTAAAAGATAATGAATATAAACGGCAACATCAAATGCATAAGCAACAACTGAAAATGATTGATATTCATGAAAAATTATTAGATGAAGGTTTTGAAATTAGTTATACCACTGTTAGAAACTTTGTGAATAGTGAGGAGAAACGTCAAAAAGAAGTCTTTATTCGTCAAAAGGCAACTGCTGGTCATGAGATTGAATTTGACTGGG
>NZ_JPVQ01000085.1 GCF_000772965.1 Ureibacillus massiliensis 4400831 = CIP 108448 = CCUG 49529
GTTGTGAGAGGGGCGAAAATTAGTTAACTTATTTTCCCTCTACTCGATTTCTATAGTTTATAAACTAAAATCTGAACAAGAGGAAATTAAAAAACTATGAATTAATAACGGTTTCGAGAGTAAATATATCTTTAGTTAGTAAAATTAGAATATAATGACCTAAAGGGGGATTTTAGGGAGGGGTTATATTATGGTTTATATTATTGAAGGTAGTAGAACTGCCTTTGGAAGCTTCGGAGGTTCTTTTTTAAACACGGAGGATGTTGATTTAGGGGTTAGTGTAACAAAAGAAGCAATTAAAAGAAGTGAAGTCAATACAGATCAAATCGATGAAATCATATTCGGAAATATCATTCATACACATAAAAACTCCGCTTATTTAGCTCGTCATATCGGGTTAAAAAGTGGTTTACCTCAAAAGTCATCCGCTTTAACTGTCAATCGACTTTGTGGGTCTGGATTACAAGCGATTCTAAGTGGGGCACAATCAATTTTATTAGGTGATGCTAATATAATCGTCGCTGGTGGCACAGAGAATATGTCACGAGCGCCTCACGTACTAAGAGGGACTCGTTTTAGTAATCCAAACAAAGCACCGGAAATTGATGATATGCTTTGGGGAACATTAACCGATGAATATATCGGATGTGGAATGGGGATTACAGCAGAAAATCTTGCAAAACAATATCAAATTACTAGGGAAGAGCAAGACGAATTTGCTGTTCATTCTCATATAAAAGCAATGAAGGCGATAGAATCAGGGCGCTTTTCAAAAGAGATTGTCCCTGTTGTGACAAAAAATGCTAAAGGGCAGGAAATTGTTGCTGAAAAGGATGAGCATGTTCGTTCAAATATTAATATTGAAAAAATGAGTACTTTAAAACCTGCTTTTTTAAAAGACGGAACAGTGACTGCTGGAAATGCAAGTGGAATTAATGATGGAGCAGCTGCAGTTGTCATCGCTTCTGAGAAAGCTGTTAATCAATATAATTTAAAACCGCTATCCAAAATTGTTGCATGGGCAGTTGCAGGAGTTGATCCGAATATTATGGGGATAGGTCCAGTTCCAGCAATACAGAAAGTTTTAAGTAAATCAAATCTTACAGTAGAAGATATTGATTTGTTTGAATTGAACGAAGCATTTGCTGCCCAAAGCTTAGCTGTTATCAAGGAGCTTCAATTAGCTCAAGAAAAAGTAAACGTTAATGGTGGGGCAATTGCCTTAGGACATCCTGTTGGTGCAAGTGGTGCACGGATCACTTATTCACTTGCAAAAGAACTCCAATTGCAAAATAAGAAGTACGGAATTGCTTCTTTATGTATTGGCGGGGGACAAGGAATTGCTGTTTTATTAGAAAATCTACAATAGCTTAAGTTGATAAAAAGTACACTAAAGTTGCAATTTTAGATTCACTTTGTCTCCTATCCTATCCTATAAAATAAAATTGATGATTCATTAACCTGGGAAAAATTGGCTTTATTCATGTCGAAATTACTTAAGTTCTTTTTATTCAAAAGTATCAGGCCTTTAAACATATATATTAGCCTACTCACTATTAATCAAAATTTGAGTAGGCTCTTTAATTTGTCAATAAAACTATAATCTAATAGATAAGTATGTTTGTATTTTTATAATTGCCAACAAATATTATGTGATTCTATTTTATTGGTGCTTTAATTCTTCTAACTAATTTTTCGGATAGCCTTATATTTTAAGAGTACTACGGTTTGTTTGAGATTGATTATGTGGATTTTCTTAGTATTTTTTAAGAAGTATTTCCGGAAGAATTTTTCCAGTTAATACTGCATTTCAACAATTATTATTTCTAGTATTTCAACACTTTTAGATGCTATTATCTATTGGATGATATAGTTCTATCACAATCGAAATTACCTTTTGACAACTATTTAAGACAGTTGTATTATATATTTAAGACAATTGACTTAAATGTGGATGAGGAGGGGAAATGTGAAAAGATTACCAGAAGCAGAGTTTGAGATTATGAAGATTGTTTGGGAAAGTAATCCTCCAATTACAACAGGGAAAATAATGGAGGATATAGGTATTGAAAAAGGTTGGAAAATTCAAACTGTAGTATCCCTAATGAATAGATTAACTGAGCGTGGATTTCTAAGTAGTGAGAAAAAAGGTAAAGAGAGGTATTATTATCCAACCGTAGAAATGGACGACTATCTAAGTTTTGAAACAGAGTATTTTATGAAGCTTTATCATAAAAGATCCTTTATGAATTTAGTAAACACACTTTATAAATCTGATAGTATTTCTGATGAAGATTTGGATTCTCTTATTAAGTGGGTGAAGGAGAAAGGAGATTGACATGCAAAGTCTAATTGTCGGATTGCTGTTCAAATCTGTATCGATGACAATTGTAGGACTGATCTTTATAGTTCTAACTCCACTACTTCTAAAGCGTTATCGTACAAAATGGCTATTTTATGGGTGGCTGATTATTCTAATAGGATTCATTTTGCCATTTTCATTTGATTCGACGACCAAGGTTATTCATTTATCTGAGTCAGCAGAAATAACCCCTAAAGAACATATTCCAATTCAAGTAACGAAAGATAATTTTATATCTGTATCAATAGAGACAATTTCAATGCTTTCGATATGGGAGACATTGATGATTATATGGATTTTAGGGATTTTCATATTTTTGAGTTATCATCTTGTAAGACATTATTTCTTTATGATGATGGTAAAAAGGTGGAGCAAAAAAGTAGATGATCCTTGTACCATACATATGCTTGAAAAGATTAAGAATGAACTGAATCTTAATGTGAAAATAAAGGTTAAACAATGTAGCTTTATCCACACACCCATACTAGTTGGCTTTATCAACCATTCTATCTTGCTTCCTATTAAAAATTATGGTGAAGAAGAGCTTAGTATTATATTAAAACATGAGTTAGTTCATTTAAAAAGAAAGGATTTATGGTATAAGGCTTTTGTAATGGTGGTTTATAGTATTCATTGGTTTAACCCGATATTATATCTATTCGCTAAAGAAATTGATAATTTATGCGAACGATCCTGTGATGATGAGGTGTTGAAAAATGCCGATATTGAACTTAGAAAATCATACAGCCAGACCATACTTTATGCAGAAAAATTCAGAAGAAGCGAGAGTGTCTTTTCAACAAATTTTATAGGAAGCTCACAAAGTATTAAAAAAAGAATTCAATCAATTATGGAGATGAACAAAAAGAAATCTGGAATTATTGTGATAGCACTGTTATTACTTCTAACTATGTGCGGATTTTCAGCTAGTTCTGTATTTACTATCTCAAATAAACCTATTAGTTATTTGGATGAAACATTTATGAAAGAATCGATATTAAAAGGTGAGAGAGCAGGAGATTTTTCTACAGATAAATTTATTATCGATCCTACGGTTATGGAGATGAAACCTGTACCCGTTGAACCAGATGAAAACAAAGAAGTGTCTAATCATAATTTGCCTGTAGGTATCGTTGCGTATGAGGCTAGATATAGATACCCAATTGAAATTATCCATAGAAATAAAGGGAATAAATATACAACATTGCTATTTATAGAGTATGATTATGAACTGTTCAAGCCTATTAAATATGATGAATTAAATTCACTTATTGCATCATATCTATTAACCGCTGAAGAAATGTTTAAATCGATAAGCTATACAGACTTCAACGCAGAAAATCTATTTAATAGGATGCAAGATTATAAGAATTTCATTGATAAACAAAATACAGATTCACGGGTAGATTTCACATTTCGCTTTAACGGGATGAAAACAAATTTAAATTTTTCGATACCAGAAGGAATGGATTTTGGTTTTCAGTCGACACCACGTTATATGTTGTCTTTACAATGATACCTATGATCTGTCATTTAAAATCGAGAATAATATAAAATTCAAAAAAGGGGGAATATAACAATGAAAAGATTTATGATGAGTATGTTAGTAATGATTTTATGTATCTCAATGCCATTGGTTACTTTTGCACAAAGTATAGAAGAATCCGAAGATGAAGATGATTTTCACATTGTAATTGATGCTACAGATACCTCAGAGCAAATTTACCAAATAGATGGGATTGAATTTAAAGTACTACCAGTATTAACTAAAGCTACTGTACCTGCTAATAGAACAGTTATAGTACGTGATATATTAAATGACGCAATACTTGGTAACGTATATATTTATGCAGATTGTATTTATGATGGACAGCGAGTATCTGCTGTTAGTTATTTTTCTAGAGTAATGTACAAACCATCATCGTCTGACTTAAGAGTAACAAATACTACACTTGAAGGAAATGGTACTAGAATGTTAACTGTTACTTCAAAAGTAGCCTTTACTGGTTCGACAGGGAAAAAAAGTAGTGGAGGTTTCGAGTTAAGAGTATACAGTAACGGATATTATCAATAAAACTATAAAATTATTGTTTACTATTCTATCTAAATTTACAAATGTGATAAAAAAGAGAACAACGCAATGATTCCATAATCTTAATACCATAATCCAATTGTATTAGTAGAAAATATTAGCGTAATTGGAGATGAAAAATCCCACAAAAAAGGATATGTTTCGATAATTATTCGAAGCATATCCTAAAATTAATATAAGTGAAAGATTAGTTTAATTTAATAACAAATGTATCTCCCGTTTTACCACCTTCAGAGATAACGATTTCTGTTATTTTTTCAGCTTCTCCTTTGTCGATTTGCCAAAAAATTGTTCCTTCATTTTTACCACCTGGACGCAAAGCTGCATATTCAAATTGTTCTACGACTGCTTCCTGTAAAGCAAATGAGTTTATTTCCATTCCATTATTATCGTAAAATTTAAAATTTGCTGAACCGAAAGTATATGGATTTGAATCTTCATTACCTATATTTTCAATCACTAAATCAAGTGCCACATATTCTTTTTCTTCGTTTAATTGATCCCATTCAGCTATATTTTGCTCCACTCTGTAGTTTGAAACTTTTAATTTATATGTATCATTGACTTTATCACCTATTATCGTATGTGTCTGAAATTCAACCTCGTCTCCAAAGCTATAGCTATATTCCTGGGGACCAGTATTAGCGTTACAAGCTACTAAAAATAGGGATAAAAAAAGTGCTCCAATAAAAATTTTTTTCATAAAATTTCTCCTCGTATATTAGTAGTAAGAGCTCTCTCCGATAGAATTTCCAGTTG
>NZ_JPVQ01000087.1 GCF_000772965.1 Ureibacillus massiliensis 4400831 = CIP 108448 = CCUG 49529
AAATAGTATTATTCAAAGACCGAAGGTTTGATTTATTTTCACAGAAAAAACCAATAGATGCAGGTATTGTCCAAAGAAAAAAACCAAGGAGAAATGAAAAAATATTTGTTCTAACAGTTGTTTGACCAATTTGGTTCCATGTTAATTTGTCCATTTTTAGTGCTACTTGTAAGAGAGTTACAGTTAGAACAGTTGTGAGTAGAGCACTTATGAAGCGCTTAAAAGGACTAAATTCTAGCCCCATAAACGTAACACTAAGGTAGGCTATAAAATTCCAAATGATGATACCCAAAATCAGCACTGCAACAATCCTAATTAATATGTCTTTCATTTTTAAATTTTCCACCCTATACACACTCCGCTATCACTCTTTAGATTTTAATTACTTAATATATTTTTCTTCAAATCTTCTTTCACAATCCTGCTTCATTAGCACAACAATCTAATCAAATTTAAAAGCTGTGTGAATATAATAAGGACCATAAATACTTCTCTCTGTTTCTTCGAAGAAAGAAGCTTCAACCTCTTTTTCTCAAGTAAAGTTAATGTTCTATATCGAGTGTAGGGAAGAGATAAGCGAGAAGGAAACAGATATTAATAAACATACTTAAGAGCAGCGATACTTTTGGGGATGCAATTTTTCAGTTTAAATGTTAGTGTCCAAAAAGTTTTAATAGTGTACTTCATGAATAATTTCTTCATTTGATGAAAGTGCAATAATGCTCTCTATTTTTACAACTTCACCAAAGAGTATATCTGTAAAAGTCTTTTGTCCTTCCTCTAAATATATTACACTCATTTTTCCATTATCATAATAAATATAAACATTAGAGATATCTGGATTATTAATATAACCCAAAGTAACATTAATACCATGCTTTATTCCTATATTCCCAGTATAATTTACTAATTCAAAAGGATCTTCTTTTGTCAATTTTGTGTATTCAACATCACTAAATTCATAATTATCTTTTTCTTTAGAAATTAATAAAAACCCGAATGTCTCGTCCTCGTTAGTTCCGTTAACAAAAGTTGTTACATGAGCATTCCCTAAATCTACTGCTTCTGTTATTTCTGTAGTTGAATTCTTATCAAAAATAGGTATAACTTTATCAAAGAAATAAGTTCTTACCTCTTCTATTAATAATTGTTCATTTTTCAACTGTTTTTCATCCGAACTACAACTTATTAACAATACTGAGATAATAGACAAAATTAAAATTAAACTTACCTTTTTTAAAATTTCAAATTGTGAAGTTATTTTTCTCAAAGCAATCCCTCGCAATTTAATAATGTATTTTTAAAATCAACTATCCTAGTATTTACATTAAAACCATTCCAACTTTGGATAATAGGCGTTGCTCCTTTTAATAGCATATTTTCAATTTCCCTGGGTGATGAACTAATTTTACCACATTTTGCTTTCAACATTGCTACTAGCGAAGTAACAATTGGTGTTGCAACTGAAGTCCCAGAATAATACTTAACCGACTCTGGATTTATACTAAGTGATAATACATCCTCACCCAACGTCCATACATCTATATAATTATTGTAAGTAGTGTTTTCTAATAAATTAAACTCTCTATCTATTGCACCTACTGAAATTACTCCTGGTATTTTATATGCAGCAGGATAATAATTTAAATTATTAGGATAATTACCAGCAGAAGCCACAATTACTGTACCTTGCGACACTGCTTTCTTAATTTCATTTTTTAATGCAATACTTTCTTCTCCTGTTGCAAGACTAATATTAATTACATCCATCTGGTACTCATTCATCACTTTCAATCCCTCTGTTAATGCACTAACACTAATATCATTTTCATATGGTAAACTATAAGTATAAACCGTAATTCCTGGTATAATTCCAGAAAAATTATTAACATTACTTTTCTGTGATGAAATTATTCCCGCAACTACGGTACCATGAATATTATGTTCATCTTTCATTTCGACATCATTGATAGGAACAATATTCAAGTTTGGGTGATCATTTATAAATCCAATATCAATAATTCCAACTTTAATATCTTTCATTAAAAAAATTGAATAATCTATTTGTTCTATATTTATAAATTTATTTAATTCAGTATTAAAAGTTTCATCACTGTCATGCTTAAACAAAACAAAAAATAATATAAAATAAATAATTAAGGGTGAAATAATTATACCACGTCTCATATTATTAGCCCTTTCAATAACCTTAAGAGGTAATGCATTAAAGTTACATTACCTCTTTTTTCTAATAGTTTTCAATATTAAAAGTAGGTACCAGCAGTGTAGAATATCATAATTGAGCCATTATTAGTTGTGTTGAAACGAACTATTTCACTAATCGCGAATTGAGACCAACCTGCACCTGCCTCAACATCTACTGATAAAACACCAAACGTAGCAGAAAATGCTCCACTAACTGCAAATTCTGCATCTGTATAACCTTGCAGAATATGTTCACGTTCTGAACTGTATCCTGTTTTATAATTTTCCTTATCTATATTACGAATTGTTACTACACCAGCGTAGGATGCAGAACCTTCATCTGAAATGTAATCAATAGTTAAATCCGATTTACCTCCGAATTTCCATCTTAATACATCTTGAACTGATGCATAACTACCTGCTACGAAACGCCAAGTTGTTCTAGTAGTATAAGTACCACCATCATCATCATTAAAACCATCTGATCCATCATTTATTCTAGTTTCAGCAGTCCAAGGACCTGTCAACCATGTTTGAGTTTCTACTTTATCTGTAACTTGCTCTTCAACTGTTGACCCTTCCATTACAACTTTACTTCCATCAGGATAATTAATTTCAATAACTTGAACTGGGGAATTCAGACTAATACTATGCTCTTCGTTAAATTTTTTCACTTTTTGAACATCCTTATGACCTTTTAAAAATGCATCATTTTGCTCAACCATAGCAACAAATGCTCTTTTGTCCAAATTCAATGCTTGATTACGTAAGTTTTTACCATTAGACTTAATATATGCATTTGAAAGTTTGTCAGATTCATTTATAGATATATCAATATTTTGTTCCTCTATTTGGTGTACCAAGATGTCCATCTTTGCATAGTATTCTGCATCCTCATAAGATAATCCATCATTCAAAAGCTCATTGATTATTTCGTCTTTTGTTCTACCTTCGTGCCCAAGATCTTTTTCGTAATTTACTTTTAAGGATTCAAATGGTTTCTTAACAACTTCCTTAGCTGAAACTGGAACACTGAAACTGAACTGTGTCATAAATAGAGCTACTGTAGCTAAATAGATTAAAAACTTTTTCATAAATTAACCCCTTTCCTTTAAAGCGTATTGTCAAAAATAATTTATATAAATCGCTAATAAATGTTGATT
>NZ_JPVQ01000088.1 GCF_000772965.1 Ureibacillus massiliensis 4400831 = CIP 108448 = CCUG 49529
ACTGGAAATTCTATCGGAGAGAGCTCTTACTACTAATATACGAGGAGGGGTGACTATGAGAATCCCTGCATTACCGCAGCCAAAAGATGTTGAAAAAAAGAAAAAAGAGTCGGTGTGGAAACATATTCAAAATGCCGTCATAAAAAGGTTAAGTCGAAAACATAAATTTTTTCGTTTACCTCCAAGAGATTAAAGCTGTTCTATGAGTAATGTAGAACAGCTTTTCTTTTTCTATAGTAAAAAGGCTTTTTTCGTAGGACCCACGATATAAAGCTCATGCATTGCTCTTGTTAAAGCGACATATAGAAGTTTTCGGTCTATAACGGTATCGGCATAGGGGATTGAAAACGCTGCAACAATCACTGCATCAAATTCTAACCCTTTCGCTAAGTGGCTTGGTAGGACGAGAAGTTTAGAGGTGCCGAGCTCAGATGTCTCTGTTAACACTTCAGCATCAATATCATGATTCAGAAGCATTTCTGTAAAGAAAGCTGCTTCATTAGACGTTTTACAAATGAGTGCAACGGAATGATGCCCGTTTTGTTTTAAAGATTCATAAATCTCCTTTATTTGTTTTGGATTAAAGGTCTCACTTTGAACGAAGGATGGACTTTTACCATGGCGTACGACCGGTTCAACTAATGGGAGGTTTTCATTCATTTTCGCTAGTATTTGATTAGCAACTTCCATAATCTCAATGGTAGTTCGATAGCTTTTTTGCAATGTAAAGAAGTTTGCCCTTGGGAAGAGCTTCAAAACAGAATCCCACTCTGTTAATGAGCGATAGCTGTGAATTCCTTGAGCTAAGTCCCCCACAAGAGTAAACATATCAGTTTCAAGTCCCGATTTTAGCGCTGCTAGTTGAAACAAGCTGTAGTCTTGGACTTCATCAATAAATAAGACTCTCATTTTCCACTCTTCTTTTATCCCTTTTATTTGTGCATGTAAGTAAAAAAGTGCCGCTAAATCCTCTAATGCCCATTTTTCCTTTGTATGAGCCTGGATAAAGCGTTCTTGCTCTTCAAAAGACCATTCCGGTGCTAGCTCTCGTAGTGCTAAACGATCTGTCAAAAACGTTCTATACATTGTTTTGATTTTTACTTTTTCAAAGCGTCGCATATAGGTTGAAACGGTTGATTTAATTTCCGTCTTAATTTGTGGGATTCGTGCGTCTCGCTCATCAATGAATTTTGTTACGTATTCTCGACGTTTATCAGGATCTCTAAATCCATTTAACGCTTTGCCAATCATCTCTTCGTAGCGTGCATTTAATGAAGATAAAACCGATTTTGCTTTTCTTTTCACTTCAGTTTGAATCACCTTTTTAATCCGCTCAAGACGTTTTTCAATAGGCATATAGCTAAACTCAAATAAAAAGAGTTTTTTTAAGTGACTACCACGCATAATTTTATATTTTTCAATGTATACATCTTCATCAAACAATGCAGCAAGCTTCATCTCATGCATTTTGATTAATCGATCTAAAAGCTCTTTGTATTGCAAGGAACCTTTTATTTTTGGAATGTTAAAGGAGGGGAGTGTATGATCATTTCCTTCAATCAGCTGTTCTAGCTGTTCATTAGGGTCTTGTAATTTTAATTTGATACCCGTTGCATTTTGAACATATTCTGCAAAAGTTGTTTGGCAAATTCGCTCTACCCCAAGTTCAGGAAGAACCTCGCCAATGTAATCTATAAAAAGCTTATTTGGCGCTAAAATCATAAGCTGTTCAGGATTAAAATGCTCCCCCATTGTATATAAAAAATAGGATATTCGGTGCAAGGCAATCGTTGTTTTACCACTACCAGCAGCTCCTTGAACTAGAATAGGCTGGCGTAAGTGGGCTCTAATGATTTCATTTTGTTCTTGTTGAATTGTTGCAACGATTTCGGTAAGCCTTACATCTGCTTTTCCAGAAAGAGCTTCTTGCAGCAAGTCATCGTTTGTTGTTAAATCAACATCCTGAAAGCTTACTAAATTACCGTCTTCAATTTTGTATTGCCGTTTAGCAAATAAATGACCTGAATATTCTTCTTCACGAACACGATAAGTAACGTCACCAAGACGCCCATCATAATAGACATTTGCCACAGGTGAACGCCAATCAACAATAATCGGTTCAAAGGTTTCATTATGAATAAGTGAAGTTTTTCCAATATATAAAAACTCCTCTGCCTCATTAGGACGTTGAAAGTGAATGCGGGCAAAATAAGGCTTTTGCTTAACAGCTTCTAGACTTTCCTTTTGAGTGCGTGCCAGTTCGAAAAAACGGGAATTCGTTAAAATGTTGATAAAGCTATCACTTGAGTCTAAATATTCAACATTTGCCATGGATTCTTGGATTTTAATATTAGCAGATTGTAAATCTTCCTGTGATTTTCTAAGGATATCTTCCATGTATCTTATTGTGTAGGCTAATCGTTCCACTTCCTTCGGGTATTCTGGATGTGAAGTGATTATTTCTTGGTTATTTCCTTTTGCTTCTGTCATCGTAAAACCCCTCCACTCTAGGCAATGAAATCACAAATTACATATAAATTTAATCTTACTAAAGTTTAGAAGTGAAGTGAAGCTAGAGCAATATAAGAGTTATGTACAAAAATAAACCCCTCGATTTCAACAGTTGAGTGAAAATCGAGGGCATTTTTTATCGTTTTATAAACATTTGTGTCCAGTAGTTTCCATCAGGATCATATCCTACACCGATTTCGGTATAAGTGCCATTTAAAATGTTTGCTCGATGACCGCTACTATTCATCCATGCTTTTACCACCTCGGCAGCTGTTCTTTGTCCTTGTGCAATGTTTTCAGCAGCTGCACTGTGACTAATTCCGAAGTTTTTAATCATATCAAATGGTGACCCGTAAGTTGGGGATGTATGCGAGAAATAGTTTTTATCGCTCATATCCTCAGATTTATAACGTGCTACACGAGATAGCTCCCAATTTTGTTTTAATGGTGGTAATCCTTGTTTTGCACGTTCTTGATTTGTTAAAGCAATTACTTCATTTTCGATTGCTTTAATATTATCAATATTAGGGATTTTAATTTTTTGTCCTGGATAAATTAAATTAGGATTCGGCAGTGGGTTTGCATCCAATATGTTTTGGAATCCAATTTAGAATTTCACTGCTATTTTCCAAAGACTATCACCCTTTTGTACAACATAATCATCGAAACCTTGAGCTGAAGTTACCACTGGGAAACTAAATAGCACGACAACAATTGCTAGTATAAGTCTTTTCATTTTCTCACCACCTTGAAATTAAGCGTATTGTCAAAAATAATTTATATAAATCGCTAATAAATGTTGATT